>CALEZT010000112.1 GCA_937927975.1 uncultured Phycisphaerales bacterium | reverse complement strand
AAGCCGAGGAGCAAGCACGTGGATCATGAACTCATCTTCCTGAGTCTGTCCTGTGTTGAACGCCACGGTCGCGCTGAGCTTGTACTGTCCGGGAGCGAGTCGCACAGGCAGAGCCAGACGGATGGGCATCCTCGCCTGAAGACCCGTCTGGACCGTGACTTGGCTGTGACCGGCGATCGGTTCGGGAAGGGCCAGCGACCAGGAGCAATCGCAGGTCGTCGGCACACGCGAATTGTTGATCACGATGATCTGTTTCTCCACCGTCTCGCCGGCGGTGAAGACATGGTCCTTGCTGGTGAACCGCTCGGGTTTTCCGCCGAGGTAAGCCAGGAGGGGCTGATTGTTCCGGATCAGGGCCCGCGCGCCGGCAGTGGGGACCCAGTCGGAGCGTTCGTAGGCCAGGTCCATCCGTTCGTATCGCTGCTCCTGGTAGTCGGGACTGAATCCGGGTCGTTGCAGGTTCTCCCAATCCACCCGATACTCCTGCCGGCGATTTCTGTCCATGCCCGGTCGCAATTTGAAGAGGATGTGGTGTTCCCAGGGGGAATTCGCGGAGACTTCCCAGGTGCGGAATGCCCGCCAATTGTCCGTGAAGTACAGGTCGAACACCGGCTCCCGCTCGGGGAAATCGACGGACCCCAACTGGTGGGGGTAGTCCCATCGATGCCAGAGCCGACCCTCGCGGAACTGCCTGGCCTCCCATCGCAGGTTCTTCTTCTCCATCTCGCTGATCTGGAAGGCCCGGTCCCCGAAGAACTGCGCGTTCCATTCGGCCAGGCAGAACTCCCAGGGCACCACCGCGCTGCCGAACTCCCTCTTGCCCCTGTACCACCCCCGATACATGGCCCAGTCCCACGTGAACGGAGCGCCGTACTCGCACAGGAAGACGGGCTTGATCCCCTTCGTGGACCAATGCTCGAACCAGTCGGACAGTTCCTGAACGGGCACGAAGTTCGGATAGAAGTTGATCACGTGCATGGAGCCCAGATTGCCCGAGGCGTGGTGATAGACGATGCGGCTGGGGTCCAGGCGTTTGACAGTCTCTTCGGCCCGGACCGCGAGCTTCACATTCCTCAGCGCCCACGTGTCACGGGCGTCGCGGACGCCGTCGATCATGTCGGGATTCATGTCCTCGGCGTAGCCGGTGGCGTTGTGGCTCATCGAATACATCACGACGGACGGGTGGCCCTGGGCGGCCCGAACGAAGAACTCCGCATGGCGGGCATATCCATTGTTCAGATCGGCGTCGGAGGCCTGCCAGGAGTAATGGCTGAAATGCGGCTGCGAGAACGACACGAGCATTCCCACATCGTCCGCGGCCCGCAGGATCTCGGCAAAACTCAGATGCGAGCCCGGTTCGCAGCCGTAGTTGTGAGTGTAGACGAAGTTGATTCCAAGGCTCCGGAGGCGCTGCATGCTCTCGCGGGCGGCCTCGTAGTTCGCCAGGGCGGCGCCGATCTGGGCATTGTCGAACGGCACAGCCGACAGAAAGATGCGAGTGCCGTTGAGATAGAAGTCCCGACCGTCGATCCAGAATTCACGGAACCCGAACCGCACGGGCCAGGCGGCGTCCAGCACCGCGCCGTCGGCATCCACGAGCGAGACTTCGAGACCGTACTGATTGAGGGGCGTATGGATGTCCCAGAGCCCGTTCGGGATCCATTTCTCGGTAAATGCGATGCGGCCTGTCTTGAGATCGCTCCCCTGAAACGTCGGGCTCGTGAACTCCTTGATGCTGCGCCCTTTTTCGAGAACTCGCGCGCGAAGAGCGCAGCGTGCATCCCGTGAAAGGCCGTCGATAGCCACATCGAGCGCGAGTTCCTGCTTTCTCACCGAGGTGTCCACTCTCACGTCCGTCAGGCATGGCCCCGCGGGTCCGCTCACCAGATAGACGTCGCCACAGAGGCCCCGACGAGCCACGGAACCTTTGACCTCGCGGGCCGAGGCGCTGTCTGAGTAGGAGAGCATGACGCCCTGGAGCGGCATGGCAACCACGAGCATACTGAGCCTGTGCTGCTCGCCCGCTCGGCACAGAGACGTGAGATCGACCTCGCCCCCTGGGAAGCGGGCTTCACCGGCTTTCCTGCCATCCAGGTACACCACCGCATAGGAATTGAGGTACTCGAGGGAAACCGCAACGCGGCGGCCCGCCCACTGATGCGGGATCGTGATCTGCCGTTCATACCAGGCGGCTGAGAGGTTGCCCAACCTGCGGCCTGCCCAGCTCGGATGCGAGTGGACGGTCTGACTGTCCTTCTGCATGTAATCGGTGATGCCGGGCCAGCACCCTGGGACCTTGAAATAGCCCCAGTTCCCGGCGGGCGTCTCCTGCGATCCCGATTCGGCCGGCTGCCACCGCCAGAGTCCGTTGATGCTGATCCGCTCGCGGGTGGCGGTCGCCTGTCGATATGCCTTGGACAGGTCCCACACGACCCGAACTCCTTCGGGCAGCGCGGCATCCTGCGAGGCAGTTTGCATGGCTGTGGCCGCACCTGCGACCGTCAGGCAGGCCATACAGACAGCGACTGCCCCCGCGCACCAACAAATCCGTTGTTGCATGATCTTCTTGCTCCTGTCGCCTGGCGATTGCCCGACCGATACGAGAACCCCGACTGCGATTGCGGGTAGTTCGGACGCTAGGCCCGCCACCGGAGGAAGCGGACGGCGCCGTGCTGCCTCGTGTTGCCGCCGACGGCGTGGAGGACGAACTCGCCGGCGTGCGCCGTCAGGCGGGCCTCGACCCAGCCCACCGGCTGCGAGCCCGTGAAATTGTACCCTGTGGCCGGCAGATTGATGCAGTGAATCCCTTCCACCTGCGAGAACTGGTACTTGTGCGAGTGGCCGAAGATCAGGGCTTTGACCTTTCGCACCGGCGTGATGATCTCGAAGAGCCTCCGAATGTCCAGGAGGTCCGCGCGGGGCGTGTGATGGAAACACAAAATCGTCGGCGTATCGTCGCTCATGCGGAGGTAGGTTTCCAGCCAGATCCGCTGGAGATTGCCGAGCATGCCGGGGAACGTGTTGACGTACAGGAGCGTGTCCAGGAGGACCAATCGGATGGGACCCGCCATCGCGGTGGTGATGTACTTGTCCTTGATGCCGCCGGTGTGGGCCGAGCCGGTGAAGGCCGTCAGGAAGCTGTCGCGATCGTCGTGATTGCCGATGGCCAGGTGGACCGGGCGCTCCCGCGAGATCGGAGCCAGCAGGGCCTTGACATTCTCATAGGCGTCCGCGCCGCCTCGGGATCGGGCCAGATCGCCTGTGATGACCACCCCCTCGGGTATCTCGTCGCCGATCTGGTCGACGGTCTTTCGAAGGTTCAGGTGGGTGCAGAAACCGCGAAACCGATACATCGGGTCCGCGTGGATGTGCGTGTCGGACAGGAAGGCCCAGCGGGCGAAGTCCTTGAGGGTTTCGCGATGCCTGAGCGTAATGACCCCGCTTGCGGCGGCCAGACCCATCGTGAGGAACATCCGTCTGTTCATATGGACAGTCGAAACATCGGACATCCCGTATTGTTTATCACAGCCCAGGACGAATCGCAACGCTTTTCTCGGACATCTACGATCGCCAGGTCAGATGCTCGCAGCAGCCGTCGTGCTTGCGGTTGCCGCCGATGGCGTGCAGAGTGAACCGTCCGCCCGTATCCGTGAGCTGGGCCTCGACCCAGCCGACGGGCTGGCTGTCGGACATGTTGTACCCGGTCGCCGGAAGGTTGATCAGATGAATGCCCCTGTACTGGGAGAACTTGAACCGATGCGAGTGCCCGTAGACCACGGCTTTGACCTTGGCCACGGGTTCGATGATGTCGAACAGACGTTTGGTGTCGAGCAGGTCGATTCGAGGCCGATGATGGCAGAACAGGATCGTCGGCCGGTCGTCGGTGGTGGCCAGAAAGGAGCTGAGCCAGGTCCGCTGCGCGCCCCCGAGCAGGCCTGCCGCCCGGTCGGCCAGGAGCGTGTCGAGAACGATCAGTCTC
This sequence comes from uncultured Phycisphaerales bacterium, assembly GCA_937927975.1. Taxonomy (GTDB): domain Bacteria; phylum Planctomycetota; class Phycisphaerae; order Sedimentisphaerales; family Anaerobacaceae; genus PLanc-01. The sequence continues at coordinate 58,690 of CALEZT010000112.1, read as the reverse complement.
ATGGGACCGGCCACCGCGGTGACGACATGCTTCTCTTCCACCGTGCGGACGTCGCCGGGGTCGGTCGCAAACGCCTGGGAGAAATCCTCGCGTTTGTCGTGGTTGCCCAGACCCAGATAGACCGGCCGCTGGGAGGTGATGGGCGTCAGGAGCGTCTTGAGGTTTTCGTAGGCCGCGACTTGGCCCCGCATTCGCGCCAGGTCGCCGGTGATGACGATGCCGTCCGGCGGACGGTACGCGACCTGCCCCGAGACTTCCTGGAGGTTCCGATAGGGGTAGAAACCCCGATATCGGTTGTCGGGGTCCGAGGCCACATGCGTATCGGAGAGAAACGCCCAGCGCGTGCATTCGTCCCGATCCTCGCCGAAGACCCGCGCCGGCCCGAGCGTGGCAACGCCTGCCGCCAGAGCCAAACCCGTCTTGAGAAACTGCCTTCTGTTCAGATCACGCCCCGACACATCGACCATTCGTCATCACCCCCAACACATCCCCGCCTGCACAGCAGGGTCTATTCCGCTCGACCTCGATCCGTGTGGGTCTGTCTTCCTTGGGATCACTCCGCGATCCCGTTTCCTCCATTATCGGTGAAGCGACGCTGTTCCTGCGCTAAAGTATAGCTAATCTTCCGTTAGCGCGGAGTTCGGGCTCCGAAGTACCGGATTTTTGCGGTCCCTCACCACAGGAATCAGCAACCAGGTCCGAAAATGAGGGGCACAACAGGACCTGGGAAAAGGATGGGCCCTGTTGCCTAAGATCGCCAGCTCAGGCCCTCGATCCGGCCGTCGAGCTGGGTGTTGCCTGCCAGGGCGTGCAGGAGGAACTCGCCGCCGTCGGCGGTGAGCCGGGCTTCGACCCAGCCGGCGGGCTCCTTGTCGTTGAAGGTGTAGGCGGTGGCAGGGATGTTGATCAGGTGAATGCCATCGAGCTCGGAGGTCTTGTACTCATGGGAGTGGCCATAGACGACGGCTTTGACCTTGCGGATCGGTTTGACCAGGTCGAACAGCCACATGACGTCGAGCAGGTCTCCGTCTCCGTCGCCCAGCGTGTGATGGAAGAACAGAATCACCGGCTTGTCGTCGCTCTGGGCCAGATACCGCTGGAGCCAGGATCGCTGGGCCTTGCCGAGGAATCCCGGCGTCTTGTTGGTCGCGTAGAGCGAATCGAGCAGGAGGAATCGGACGGGTCCCGCTTCGACCGCGACGACGTGCTTGTCTTTGATCGGCTGGGCCTGGCCCGCGCGGTCCTCGAACACGTCCAGGAAGACCGCCCGGTCGTCGTGGTTGCCCAGAGCCAGGCAGGTCGGTCGCTTGCCCAGAACGGGCATCAGCAGCTTGTGGAGGTTCTCATAGTCGCCCATCTGGCCGGTCAGTCGGGCCAGGTCGCCTGCGATGACGATGCCGTCGGGCAGGTCGGCCGCGAGCTGGCCGACGGCCTTCTCGAAGTTCCGATAGGGATAGAAGCCCCGGTAGTTGTCCTCGGGGTCGGCCGCGATGTGCGTGTCCGACAGGAACGCCCAGCGGGCCTCCTTGCGGTCGGCTTCGGACCAGGCTCGACGAGGGGCCAGCACGGCCAGCCCACCGGCAACCGCCAAAGAGACGTTGAGGAACTGTCGCCTGCTCATCCCGCTGTGGCTTGGAACGTCGGACATGCGTACCCTTTCTACTATGGCCCGTTCGCTGTTCATCGACAGTCCCCTTTTACCAGAAACTACGCCGACGTGCAAAGCCCGAGCCGGGAATCTTGTGGCACTGGGACCGGGGGGCTGTTATTGTGACAACATCGAACGTGAAGCCGGGAACGGATACCTGTTGGGGTTGGATGTGCCTATGGAATTGAGCGTCTTCGATATTGCGGTCTTCGTCGCGTTCATCGGCGCCGTGGTCGCGATCAGCATGTTCAAGAGCCGTCGGGAGCGGACCAGCGAGGACTACTTCCTGGCGGGTCGGGGTCTGACCTGGCCCTTGATCGGCCTGTCCATCATCGCGGCCAACATCTCTACCGAGCAATTCGTCGGCATGAGCGGCCAAGGCGCCGGCAGCGTCGGTCTGGCGGTCAGCAACTGGCAACTGGCGGGCTCGATCGGCATCGTCCTGATCGCGTTCACCCTGCTGCCCCGCTTCCTCAAGGCGGGGATCTACACGATGCCCGAGTACCTGGAACACCGCTACAACTCCACCGCGCGGGCGCTCATGGCCGTGACGACGGTCGTGATCTACGTGGCCGTGCTCCTGTCGGCCGTGCTCTACTCCGGCGGCCTGACCTTGAACAAGGTGTTCGGCATCAGCCTGACCGCGAGCATCTGGCTGATCGGATCGGTCGCGGCGCTGTACACGCTCTGGGGGGGACTCAAGGCCATCGCCTGGGCGGACCTTTTTCAAGGAGGCGCGCTGCTGATCGGCGGGATCATCATCTTCTTTCTGGGCCTTCGCGCCTGCGGCGGCTGGGAGCAGTTCTCGACCGTCAACGCCGACCGGCTCCATATGGTCCTTCCAGCAAGCCATGAGGCCCTGCCCTGGACCGGCGTCGTCTCCGGCATGGGGATCGTCATCCTCTACTATTGCGGCCTGAATCAATTCATCGTGCAGCGAAACCTCGCGGCCCGCACCCTGCGCGACGGCCAGTTGGGCGTCATCTTCGCCGGCGGCCTGTGGCTGCTGATCCCCTTTGCGATCGTCATGCCGGGCATCATGGCCAACACCCTTTACGCGCCGGACCTGCAAGCCGCGGCGGACGAGGACAACGAATCGAAGCTGGCGGCCTTCACCCGGCTCAAAGAAATACCCAACGCCCAGCAACTCATCGTCTTCAAGCCGGACACCGAGTGGACGGATCGTCATCCCGCCCTGGCGGACGAGATGGCGAGCTACAACCAGAAGGTGGGACAGATCGCAGCCGAGACCGGGCGGACGCCCACGCAGGAACTGCTGGCCGGACGCAAACCCGACGCCGCGTTCCCCACGCTGATCAAGAAGCTGGTCCCCTCGGGATTGCGAGGGTTCATGTTCGCAGCCATCGCGGGAGCGGTCATCAGCTCGCTGGCCTCCATGCTGAACTCCGTCTCGACGATCCTGACGATGGACATTTATGGCCGGCTGATCGACCGCAACGCCCCTCAGAAACGACTGTTGCTCCTGGGTCGCATCACCACAGGGGTCGTGGTCGTCGCGGGGTGCCTTCTGGCGCCGCGGCTGGACAACCCCAAGTTCGGCGGGGTCTTCAACTACATCCAGCAATTCCAGGGCTATATCTGGCCCGGCGTCGTGGCGGCCTTCGTCTTCGGCATGCTGGTCCCCCAGGCCCCCGCCTCCGCGGGCGTGGCGGCCTTGATCTGCGGCCCGGTCCTCTACGGCTTGTTCCAGAAGTTTGCGCCGGAACTGCACTTCCTGATCCAGGTCGGCCTGGCCTTCCAGCTCGTCCTGATGATCATGGGGTTGATCACGTTCCTGTGGCCGTTGGAGAAGCCCAGGACATTGCCCGTTCGCGAGGGAGTGGAGGTCAAGACCAGCGGCGCAGCCAAACTCGCCGGCGGCTTGGTCCTGGCGGCGGTGGCGGCGTTCTATGTCGTCTTCTGGTGAGATCGTCCTACAGGTCCGATTCGTCCTATAGGTCCCATGCCCCGCTCCGTCACCACTCGAAGGAGCGCTCGGCCTCTGCGTCCGCTTTCTTCCACCACTGCCGGTCGCGGAAGTACTGCTTGATCATCATCGCGGCGTTGACCCCGTCGGCGACCGCGGTGACAAGCTGCATGGTCGCACCGACCCGGCAATCGCCCGCGACGAAGACGCCCGGCAGCGAGGTCCGCAGATGGGCGCAGTCGCAGCGGATGAAGCCCTGGTCGGTCAGCTCGACGATGCCCTTGAGAAATTCCGTGTTGGGCACGGTGCCCACGAAAATGAATGCGCCGTCGCAGGGATAGTCCTCTTCCGCGCCGGTCTTGACGTTCTTGAGCCGGACCGACTGCACCCTGCCCTGGCCCTGGATCGCGGTGACGACCGAATAGTAGCGGATCGCCATGTTGCTGTTGGGTTCTGCGACCTTGGCCAGCAGTTCCTCGACGAGGACCTTGTCGGCGCGGAATTCGTTGCGGCGGTGCACCAGCGTCACCTTGTCGGCGAACTTGGCCAGGTGCATCGCCTCCTCGATCGCGGTGTTGCCGCCTCCGACGGCGACCACCTCCCGATCGCGAAAGAAGGGACCGTCGCAGGTGCCGCAGTAACTGACGCCCGCGCCGGCGTTGCGGAACTCCTCCTCGCCGGGGACGCCCAGCTTGCGGTAGCTGCTGCCCGGCGCGAGCACGACCGCGCGGGCGAGGTAGCGGTCCTTGCCGCAGGAGACTGCGAGCCGCCCGTCCGCGGTCCGCTGGATGTCCGTCACTTCGCTGGCGGTCTTGATCTCGGTTCCGAAAGTCTCGACCTGCTTTTGCATCTGATCGACCAGGCCCGGCCCGTCGATCCGCGGGATGCCGGGGTAGTTCTCGATGCGGTCGGTGTTGAAGATCTGGCCGCCGGGGATCATCTTCTCCAGAATGACCGTGCGAAAGCGATCCCGCGAACTGTACAGGGCCGCGCCCAGACCGGCTGGCCCGCCTCCGATGATGATTACGTCATACGATGTGTCAGACATGGCGACGCTTTCCTGGAAAGGCCCTCTCTTGCGACTTGTCCCATCGGTCCTATGTGTCCCATTCGTCCCATAGGACGTATATGACTCATAGGACCAATCCGACTCCGCGTCACTCCACGTACGGCTCGATCTTTCGCTTGAGGTCCGACTCGAAGTTCGGCGCCACGCCGGTGATCTGGTCCACCATTTCCCCGTCCTTGAACAGGAGCATCGTGGGAATACTCATGATGCGGTACTGCATCGCGATCTCGCGGTTGTCGTCAATATTGACCTTGCAGACCTTCAGTCGCCCGTGGTATTCGCCGGCGATCTTCTCCAGAACCGGCGCCGCCATTCGGCAAGGTCCGCACCACGGCGCCCAGTAATCCACCAGAACGGGAACATCCGATCCGAGCACTTCGCTCGCGAAACTGTCATCGGTTACGTCGATCGTGTTGCCTGCCATCCCTGTTCTCCTTCAAGATCTGTACGCCCGCCGTCGCGCGTGATGCGACGCAGGCGTACGGCCCAAGACAAGTGAAAGGGCCGATAGTACGGAGCGAGGTCCGCCATGTCAATGGGGTTTCTTCCGGCATCGATCGCAGATCGGCGGGGGAGTCTGCGACCACCGGGTTCGGGGGCTCAGACCTGGGCCGGTTGGGTCGTCCGGTCGAGCTCTTCGATGAGCGCCGGCAGTTCCGAGAGCAGACGGATCCGCCGGGCCCCTTGCGGGGTCGCCTTGCCTGCGTTGGTGTAGGCATCCTTGAGGACCGCGTGCATCCCGCTGGATAAGGCAGGCACGATGTCGTTGTCGATCCGGTCGCCGACGAAGACGCAATTCGCGAGCGCCACGCCCACCTTGTCGGCGGCGATTCGCAGCAGTTCCGTGCTGGGCTTGCGGAAGTGGTATTCGTAGGAGTACAGTTGCACCGGGAAGAATTCGAGCAGGTCCAGTTGGCCCAGGTGCTTCTCCAGCGAAGCGCGGCTGACAAACGTGTTGGACACGATCGCGAGCTTCAGGCCGCGGTCCCGCAGGATGGCGAACGTCTCTCGCAGGTCGGGTTCGACCTGGACGCTGCGACTGAGCGGTTCGTACCACAGCCAGGCGAACTCGTCCCACTGGTCCGGCGTCAGGACCACCCCCTGCCTGGTTCCGACAGCCTGGAGCACTTCCAGCGAATTGAAATCCCTGTGCGTGAAGTCGGAGAGGAAGTACCTGATTCGCAGGCGAATGAGATTCCTCGCGAAGTACCAGGGGAACCAGGCGGCCGGCTGGCCATGCTGTTTGAGAAACGCGTGCGAGAGGCGGGCCCCGGCCAGAAACGCCTTCGTCGTGCTGACCTGGCCGAAATTGAGAATGGTATCGCCAAGGTCGAACAGAACGGCCTGTATCCGGTCGTGAGCCATAGTTCGTCGCGCGCGTTGCGTCGTGCGTCATGCGAGCGGCGATGCGCAGCCCGCGTGACGCACGACCCACGACGCGAATCTCCTATTCCTTGCGCGCCTTCGGAACGTTGTTCGCGAACGTGTCGCGAACCCACTGGTGCATCTCGTCGTCGGAGATGGCCGAGATGCGATCTGCGGCGTACTCCGCGTCGATCATGTCCTTGATCTTCATGATGCGAGGATCGTGCTTGGCGATCTGGATCTCGTAGTGCGTCTCGACCCAGTGCTTGATGCCGGCGGCGCCGGTCTTGTCGGCGATGGCGACGCCGATGGGCCGGTTCAGCAGCTTGTTCGTGTCGAAGCAGTTGTAGATCTCTTCGTTCTTGAGCAAACCGTCCGCGTGGATGCCCGCGCGGGTCACGTTGAAGTCCTTGCCGACCAGCGGGTAGTTCCGCGCGATCTCGAAGCCCAGTTCCGTGTGGGCGTAGTGGGCCAGCTCGGTGATCGCGGCGTAGTTGACGCCAGGGACCATGCCTTTGATCTGGGCGTGTTCGATGACCAGCGCCTCCAGAGGCGGGTTGCCCGTCCGCTCGCCGGAGCCGAAGATCGCGGCGTTGGCTGCGCTGCAGCCGTAGAGCCAGGCGGTGCTGGCGTTGACGAGCACCTTGTGGAAATCGTTGTGCCCGTGCCATTCGAGCTGGGCGGGCTGGACGCCGAGCTTGCGGAAACCCTGGATCAGCTTGGGAATGCTGCGAGGCAGCGCAACGCCCGGCCAGGGCAGTCCGAAGCCCAGCGTGTCGCACAGACGGATCTTGATCGGCTTGCCATACTGCTCCTGGATCTTGAGCAGCTCGGCTGCAAACGGCAGGATGAATCCGTCGTAATCGGCGCGGGTGATGTCTTCCAGGTGGCATCGCGGCAGCACGCCGGTATCGAGGGCGGCCTTGACGATGTCCAGATAGCTGTTGAGGGCCTGGGTCCGCGTCTTGCCCAGCTTGAGGAAGACGTGGTAGTCGCTGGCGGAGGTCAGAATGCCGGTCTCCTGCAGGCCGAGCTGGGAGACGAGCTTGAAGTCCGCAGCCACGGCGCGAATCCATCCGGTGATCTCGGGATACTGGTAGCCGCGGGCCTTGCACAGCTCGACGGCCTTGCGGTCCTTGTCGGAGTACAGGAAGAACTCGCACTGGCGGATCAGGCCGGTGCCGCCGTCGATCTCGTGCAGGAGGTCGTAGATCCGCAGGATTTGCTCGGGCCGATAAGGCGGACGGGCCTGCTGGCCGTCGCGGAACGTCGTATCGGTGATCCAGATGTCCTCGGGGATCTCATAGGGCTCCTGAGCGCCGTCGAAGGCCACCTTGGGAAACTCCGTGTAAGGGAACACCTCGCGGTACAAGTTCGGCTTGTCGGTCTCCACGAGCTTGATGGACTGATTGGCCATAGCTTACCTCCAAAACGCCCCCGTTCTGAACAGGGTACGATCCATATTCCTGTCAACTTCGGCTTCAAAGCGTGTGCGAAACACACGCTGTATCTACAACAGTCAGGGGTCCAGGGTTCACGTCAGTGGCCGAGATGGGACTCGAACCCATACGCCCTTGCGGGCAGGGGCTTTTAAGGCCCCAGCGTCTGCCATTCCGCCACTCGGCCGATGAAGCCGGCATACCGCAACTGCGCCGATTCGGCCACCGGCCCTGTCGTCCGGACTCGCTGGGACACCCGATTTTCTTGGACCCGCGGTCACAGCCCCCTGTTTCCGGACGAGCTATTATAGCGGTCGCCTCTGCGACGACAAAAGAAAAAAACGTCGCCGTGACGCCAGAACGCGGTTTCTTGCCTCTACATGATGGAGAAACAGCCCCGAAAGCGTTCGTGGAGAACGAGGTTTGTCCGCGTGGCAGCGGCAAGCGCAGTCTTCAAAGCTTGCCGCTGCCGCTCGGAGTCGGATTGCGGCTGCCTGTTCGGCCCTCTCAGCGGGTGTAGAACTTGATTTCCGCGATCTTGTGGTCGCCGGGGGTCAGCCCGCTGACGTTGAGATTCACGCCGTTCATGGTGAAGGAGATCGTGTGGACGCCGGAAGACACTGTGCCGCTGGACGGAGTGATGAACCACGTTCCGCCCACTCCGGCCACGCTGGTCGCTTCGATCTTGTACTCCGTCGTCCCGACGGCGGTAAACGTCCACGTCCCGGCCCCGTTGACGGAGACGAGGTATGCAGGCGCCGGGTTCGGGACCGTCATGGAGATGTCCGAAGTCTTCTCCAGCGTCCAGGACGACCCTGGAGCCGGCCCGAGCGAGATCGTCAGATTCACTGCAGAACCGGTGACCGCGGTGCTGCCGCTGGTCGGGTTCTGGCTGATCACCCTGCCGACCGCGACCGTGCTGCTGTAGGCGTTGCTGATCGTCCCGACGACCAGTCCGGCGCTGTTGAGAGTAGACTGCGCGGCGCTCTGGGTCTGGCCGACCACGTTGGGGACCAGGACGACCGCCGGAGGCAGACCGCCGCCCTCGTAGGCACCCTGGTCCACTTGTCCGCCCTGAACACGGGCGTTGCCGTTGAGGTCCACCGCCAGGCCGGGCGGCAGCAAAGCCTGATTGCCTGCGTTGATGCTGGGCGAGCCCGCCAAGAGGGTGTACCCGTCGTCGGTGAAATACCACTGGCCTTCGATGCCGAACGCGCCGGGATTCTTGAAGAGCGGATTCTGGTTGATGTTGCCCGAGCCGGCAAAGCCCGCGGCGCCGCCTTCGATGTTGTTGCGATGCAGGGTGACCAGGCCCGGCTCGGTGCTCCAGACCTCCGTACCGCCGTTGCGGATGATGCTGTTCTTGATGGAGATCGTGTCCACGAAGCCCGGTCCCCAGATGAGGTTGACGATCGCCCGTTTGTTGGCGGGGGCCGAGTGGCCGGGACGGTTGTCCGCGATGGTGCAGTTGGTGATGTCCAGACTGCCCATGACGTTGAAGATGGCGTCGCCGCCCAGGATGTTCGCGCTGCCTGCGGTGTTGCCGACGACCAGGCAGTTGGTCATCTCGACGTTGGCGTCGTCGTTGTAGAGGCAGCCGCCGAAGGTGTAGGCCCAGTTGCCGGTGATTTCAGTGTTGATCAGGACCGGCGCGATGCCTTCGAGACAGGCGACGCCGGCGCCGAAGTCCGCCTTGTTGCCCTTGATCTTGCAGTTTTCGATCCGAAGGGTCGAGGAGGTCAGCAGGACGCCGCCGCCGTAGCGGTGGTTTCCCGACCCGTCAGCGTTGCCTGCGGTGATCGTCGCGCCGCTGAGCGTGCCGGAGCCGGAGGCCGAGACCACGTGGTAGCTGTTGTCCGAAAGGTTCAGAATGCCCCAGAGGTCGTCGCCGTTGAGGTCGCCGCTGAGGATCGTGGGATAAGTCTTGACGTTCCGTGCGTCGGGATTGGCGGCGCCGTAGCCGGCGTATCCGCACATGACGGTCACGCCGTCGGGGATATCAAAGGACGCTGTGCGGTCTCCCGGCGTGATTCCCGCTCCATCGTCCGGCGTGTAGACGCCGTCGGCGACGCGGATCGTATCGCCGGACCCTGCTGCCGCGAGGGCGTCCTGCAGGTTGCGATAGGCTCTCGTCCAACTGCTGCCGTCGGGGACCCAGATAGCCAGGGGAGCGTTCTGGTCCACGCGAAGGATCTGGCCGCCGGGCGACCCGCCGCCAACGGTGAAAGTGAGCTGGAACGCGATGAGAGACTGGGTACACTTGAGGGTCCAGTTGCCCGCGGCCAAAGGCCCGAACTCGCCGCGGAAACCCACGGCGGGCTTATAAATCAAGGGGCATATTCCCGACACAGGGCCCTGGAACTTCAGCTCGATGGTCTTGGTGGAGCTGTTGATCGACAGATAGGGCGTGCCTCCGTAGGAAGCCTCCGCGTTACAACTGTTTCCGTACACCTTGTCCGTGGGGCCGGAGAAGGAAATCACGTCGGTCGTGGACGGGCTCGATGGATTGATCGACCATTGGGTCGGAGCCGTAGCCCCGATCCCGTCGATCCAGCCGACGGTCGCAGCCCCGACAGGACCACAAAGAAACACAATCGCCGCCAAGAGAATGGCCATTCTCGCCTTCATCGCAGCACCCTTTCCAAAGAAGCTTTTCACCTCGCCTCTCGCAATCGGGCGAGCATCCCATCTGTCCTACCTCCGGACACTGCGGTCTTGTCCTGTGTCAGGCCCAGGCGGCGCCCGACCCCCTCTTGGCAGCGTCATTTCCCAGACTTCTATTTTGGAGTTTTTCCGGAGAATAAGCAAGAGAAAACCGGCCGGTGCGACCCGTTATTCACGGGCTTAGTTCGTTTGAAAACGGACATACTCCAAGAGGGTGTGGAATTTGAAGGGACAGGCCGGCGTATGGCCGGACATGGAAGACCAGGACGAATGCGTCTCAGCGGCTTCGGAGGCGATGGCACAACCGTCGAAGGGCCGGTCTCGGGTCCAGGCGGCAGACCAGACGCGTCAGTCGGCCCGTCAGCAGGACCAGGCGGACGCTGTAGTCGAGCATCCGAAGCTCGCAGTCCTTCGGAAGCAGGGTCCTCGCGCGGGCGATCCGCGCCGTCGCCTGGGACGCCTTTCCGGCGGCCAGGAAGGTGAACGCAGAGTCCCGCAGGGCGCCGACGTGGTCCCGGTCGAGCTCCAAGGCCCGAGAGAAGAACCGTTCGGCGTCCGCGAACTGGCTCTTGTTGGCGGCGCTGACGCCGAGGTAGTAGTACGCGTCGGCGCTACGCATATCCAGACCGACCGCACGCAGCAGGCACTGCGAGGCGTGGTCCGGATCCTCGATCGCCAGGAACATCGACGCCATCGACACCAGCGTGCCGGCGTCGTCGACCTCGTGGTCGAGTTCCGCGATCAGGTGGGCGCGGGCCTGAGCCTTCTGTTCGTCGAGCAGCGCGCACTGGGCCAGGCGGTAGTGCGGTCCGGCCAGCGTCGAGTCCCTTTTCAAGGCCTCGTCGAACAGCTCCGCGGCGCGCTGGGGATTGCCCTGATCGAGGGCAATCTCGCCCAGGTAGTGCAGGGCCGGCGCGAAGTCCGGGTCCATCTCCAGAAGCCGATGGAACTTCTCCTTGGCGTTGTCCAGATCGCCCGTCTGCAGGCAGAACAGGGCCATGTCCATGATCGCTTCGACGTCGCCGGGATTGGTCCGCAGTTCCGCCAGGAAGTGCTCGCGGGCCTTGGCGTGGTCGCCGTCGGACCAATAGGCCTGCGCGATGCGGTAATTGATCTGGGGGTGGGTCGGCTCCAACTCCGCGGTTCGCAGCCAGCAGCGGACGGCCTTCTTGAACTGCCCGCGGGCGAAGAGGCTGTTGCCGATGTTGTAATAGCACAGGGGACATTCCTCGTCGATCTGCTGGGCCAGATAGAACATCTGCTCGGCCATGTCGTGCTGGCCCATCTCGGCGTAGGTGATGATCCGGTTGCAGTAACCGGGCTCGAACTCGGGGTCGAGCTGCTGGATGTACTCGAAGGTGTTCAGGGCGCGGTCGTAGAGACCCGTGCGGGTGTAGTCCACCGCCAGGGCGTTGAGGATCTCCAGGTCGTTGGGATTCAGTTGCAGGGCCAGTTCGTACTCTGCGATCGCGTCGTCGAACCGGCTGATCGCGTCCAGGGTGAGCCCTTTGTTGAAGTGCCAGGCGCTGTTGCTGGGGTTGACCTCGATGGCCCTTTCCAGGGCCGCCAGCGCCTGCTTCATCTTGCCGTCTTCGTAGAGCTCATATGCCTTGCGCGCGCTCCGCTCGGCCTTGTCGTACGGACCGGAATCCATGCCCTCGAACGTCATATATCCTACGCACCTCCAGTGGTTGACGCCTGTTCTGACACAACAGCGTTATCGCCCATCGGCCGGGACTGCCTTAGCGCATTTGCCGGTCGCGGATGCGGATTTCGCATGGAGGGCAGATTCTTCTGGCGGCAAAGCCGCTAAGTCTCTACAATGCTTGTGCTTAGTGCGGTAGAGCCGCTGGTTTTGGGGCGTCGATGGCGTCGCGGTTGCGGTTTTTCTGGATGGAGGGCGGCGGGGGTCTTATAATACGCCCAAGCGGCCACCCGCGCGACCGGCACGATTCCATGGGTCCTTCGGCTTGGCGCATGTGTTTGGAGAGCTTGTACTATGATCGAGCAAATCAACGGACAGATCGCGGCCGGCAAGGGCAAGTACGCCCTCGTCGTGAGCCGATTCAACGATTTCATCACCTCCAAGCTGGTCGAAGGAGCGATCGACTGCCTGCGTCGCCACGGCGCCGCGGAAGAACAGATCTCCGTCGCCTGGGTGCCCGGCGCGTGCGAGATCACGCTGGTGGCCAAGAAGCTGGCCGAGAGCGGGCGGTACGTCGCGGTCATCTGCCTGGGCGCGGTCATCCGAGGCCAGACGGGCCACTACGACGCCGTCTGCCAGCAGGTCGTCCGCGGGGTCGGCCAGATCAACTACGACACCGGCGTGCCGACGATCTTCGGCGTGCTGACCTGCGAAAACCTCGAGCAGGCCATCGAGCGGGCCGGCACGAAGATGGGCAACGCAGGGGCCAATGCCGCCATGACCGCCATGGAAATGGTGCACGTCGTCCAGCAGATCGGATAAGGGATTTGCTATTTACGATTTACTGTTTGGGAATGGGAAGAAGAACACCCGGGTTTCGTAAGCGACGCAGGATGTCAAATCGTAAATCGTCAATAGTAGATAGTAGATGCTATGGATAAGCGAACCAGGGCCAGAGAGCTTGCGATGCAGGCGCTTTATCAACTCGACGTGCAGGGCTCCGTCCTGCTGCCGCGCCTGATGGCCGAGTTCTTCTACGAGATGGAGGGCGATTCGCGGACCCGCCAGCTCGCCTGGGAATGGACCAACGGCGCCTGGGCCAAGGTGGGCGAGTACGACGAGATCATCGGCGGCGCGACGATCCGCTGGCAGTTCTCGCGGCTCTCGCCCGTGGATCGAAGCATCCTTCGCCTGTCCGTGCACCAGTTGATCTCGTGTCCGGACATCCCGCCGAAGGTGATCATCAACGAAGCGATCGAACTGGCGAAGAAGTACAGCACGGAGAAGTCCGGGCCTTTCGTCAACGGCGTGCTCGACGCCGTCCTGAAGAGGCTCCGGACCGAAGGCCGAAGAACGCAGGAGCAGTGAGGGCTACGGATTGAGAACGATTGCAGTCCTGAATCAAAAAGGGGGCGTCGGAAAAACCACTTCCGCGGTCAACACCGCCGCGGCGCTGGCCGCCGCGGGACGCAGGGTCGTCGTCATCGACTTCGATCCCCAGGCGCACATGACCATTCACCTGGGCGTCGAGCCCACCGCCGTCCGGATCGGCGCCTATGAGGTGCTCACCGAATCGGCAGGCTTCGAATCGAGCCTCATGCTCGTGCGCCCCAATCTCTGGCTCCTGGCGGCCAACATCAATCTCGTCGGCGCCGAGACCGAACTGGTCAACGTCGTCGGACGCGAGATCATCCTGCGAGAGGCCATGCAGAGCTGCAGGGACAAGTTCGACTTCTGCCTGATCGACTGCGCGCCTTCGCTCGGGCTGCTCTCGCTCAACGCCCTGGCCGCGGCCGAAGAGGTCCTGATCCCCTTGCAGCCGCACTTCCTGGCTCTCCAGGGTTTCGGCAAGCTGCTCCAGACGGTCGATCTGGTCAACAAGCGGATCAATCCGCGATTGAAAGTCACCGGCGTGCTCCTGTGCATGCACGACACGAGAGCCTCCCTTTCCAGCGAGGTTCGCGCCGATATCGAGAGCTTCCTCGAAAGCGCCCGCGGCACCAACAGCGCCTGGGACGGAGCGGTCGTGCTGCCGTCGTTCATCCGCAGGAACATCAAGCTGGCGGAAGCCCCCAGCTACGGCAGGACCATCTTTGAATACGACCCCGCCTGCAACGGAGCCGAGGACTACCGCAAGGTGGGAAACTTCTTCCTGGGCGTCGCCGACGAGCCCGAGACGACGGTTGAGCCCGTCGTCGAATCGCAGAGCCAGGTCCAGACGGAAGTCCAGGTTCAGGCGGAGCCGGCTCCCGCTCCCGTCCCGATCGAGATTCGCGAAGTCGCCGCGCCGACCTCACAAGATGAAATGCCGCCGGCCGTCGAATCGGATGAGCCTGCGCAGTCGCAGGCCGAACCTCAGTTTGCAGCTCCTGTGGAATCGATCCCTGCTCCCGCGCCGATCGAGATCCGCGAGGTGCATCTGCCGGCCCCAGTCTATCCGGAACCCGCTCCGGCCGCTCTCGAACCTCCCGTGACCCCGCTGGAAATGCCGCCCGATTGCTCCGGCGTGTGACGTTTCGCGCGAGGTCCAACCGCCACAAGGCCCGTCGTCCCGAGGCCAGGCGAAAGAGCCCGTACACTGAGCAACCCGCAGGGATGACAGGCGCGCCCAGGCGTCGGTGGCGATCCCCCTACTCCGTCTTGCCTTTGAGCAGCCCCGATTCTCCCATCCACTTCTGGCACAGACCCGGCCAGGCGGAAGCGGCGCCGCGGTTCTGGCCCAGACCGATGCCGTGCTGGCCCTTGAGGAAAACGTGCATCTCGGCCGGGACCTTCGCCTTGCGGAGGGCCAGATAGAACATGATGCTGTTCTCAACCGGGACAGCCGTGTCTTCCCACGTGTGGAACAAGAACGTGGGCGGGGTCTGCGGCGTCACTTGTTTCTCATTCGAGAACTTCTCGACCATTGCCTTGTCGGCGTCGCGACCGAGCAGATTGTGCTGCGACCCGTAGTGCGTGAAGGGTTCGCCGAAAGCGATCACCGGGTACACCAGGACCGCGAAGTCCGGCCGGCGGCTGGCGCGGTCGATCGCATCGCGGGGCTCGACGAATGATTCGTTGAAGTGCGTCGCGGCGGTCGAAGCGAGGTGCCCGCCCGCGGAAAAGCCCAGAATTCCGATGCGATCGGGATCGACGCCCCACTCCTGGGCGCGGCTTCGCACCGTCTGGATGGCCCGCTGGGCATCCTGGATCGGAGCGGGATGATTGTAGCCCGCGCCGCTTCGGCTGTGACGGTACGCGACGATGAAACCCGCAACGCCGAAGGAGTTGAGCCACTGGCCGACCTGGTGGCCTTCATGGTCCATGGCGAGGTGGCCGTAGCCGCCGCCGGGGCAGATCACGACCGCGGCGCCTGTGGCCTTGTCCTGCGCGGGCAAGTAGATCGTCAAGGTGGGCTTGTCGCCTTCGGCCTGCCCCTTGGCCCCCGGCGCTCCATCGGGCCACAACAATTCCACCTTCGGCTGCGCCGCCGCCAGGGGGCACAGGCACAACGTCGCCACGAAACCCAGACACAGAATCGAGCTGATGCGGTTAGCCATCGTTTGTCCTCCTGATCCATCTGCACAACCGAACTGTCTTGCCTTCGTCTAAACCAGCCACTCAGGATCGCTCAACTGCTCCGCCAGGCAGTGGAGAAATCGGGCGGCGTAGTCGCACGGGATGACCCGCTGATCCGCGGTCAACGTCAGGCTGACCATCTTGCGGACGACCGGCCCTTCGTCCTGTGGCACGACGACCGGAATGATCTTGCCCGCCGCGACGATCGCGCTGACCTGCGGCGGCACGATCGCCAGAAACGAGTCGATGTCGTACGCGCCGAGGTTGCTCAACGCGATGGTTTCACCCTCGATATCCTCGAGCGTCAGCTTGTTGCTTCGTGCCTTGTCCGTCAGCACTTTCTCCTCTTCCGCGATCTCGGCCAGCGACAGCCCCTCGGCGTACCGAACGACCGGGACGACCAGGCCCTGGGGGCTGTTGACCGCGAAGCCGACGTTCACGTTCTCGGCAACCTGGACGAGGTAGCCGTCGCCGTTGTTGGAGTGGCCTCCGGAAGCGAGCCGGCCGACCATCAGAGGATGCTGTCTTGCCGCCACCGCCATGGCGCGCATGTAGAACGTGCCGGTCGTGACCTTCACGCCGAGGGCTCTGCTCAGACCGTGGCGCATGCCCATCAGTTCCGTGACGTCGGCTCTGATCTCCATGTAGTAGCACGGCTTGTTCCGTTTCGAGGCCAGCATCCGCGCGCCGATCAGGCGTTGAATCCGCGTCAGCGGCAGGGTGGTCGCAGTCGTGTCGTTCAGGGCATCCTCCGTCGTATCTTGCACAGGGGTCGGCGGTTTTTTGACGCTATCATACCCGCAAAGCGTTCGGGTGCAAGCGCCGGCCGCGGGCAACGAATCCTATCCGTCCCATAGGTCCCATTTGTACCATGCGACCTACAGCTTCGCGCGGATCGGGTCCAGGCCGTCGAGGCAAAGCTGCGACCAGGTTTCCATCTGGTCGCGGACCGTCCGCAATTCGTCCACGGTCATGAACTCCATCTGCGTGATCATCTGCTCGCGCCGGCTCACTTTCGGCGCGTCCAGGACCCAGCAGTGAACGACGCCCAGATGCACCTTGCCCACCTCGTTGGAATCGTCGTTGAGCAGAGCGACCACGTGGTCTTTGTGTCCGGCCTCGACCGCGACCTCCTCGGTCACTTCACGAGCCACGGCCGTCTCGTACAGTGCGCGGAAATCGCCGAACAGCGGGGCCGCGTCGTCGATCGGGTTGATGTGGCCGCCGATCCCCATGGAGCGATTGCCCACCAGGCGGGTCTCGCCGGCCCGCTTGCCGCGGACGTAGGTGAGGTACCTGCCCTCGCAGGTCATCAGGACGTAGGGGATGAGCTGCTTGAAGCCCGGGTCCTTCTCCGCCAGCGGCCGCGGCATGAACCGCAGAGTCCCGGGGACAAAGAGCCTGTCCAGGTACCGCTGAACATCGAACTGCAAACCGCGGAACGAACCCAATTCGTCAAAGACCTTCCGCTCCACCACCAGGACCTGCTCTTCGCGCGCCATGCCTTCCTTCAGCCAAAGCCAAACTCGAAACCGTCGCAAACAACGGCGGCAATCATAGCCTTCCGGCGAAGTCTCGTAAATGGCAAATCGGCGAGAGAGAGAAGTCCTATAGGTCCCATTCGTCCCATAGGTCCCCTGGGACGCATAGGACCCATAGGACGCGACCCATTCTCAGTCCTTCAAAGGACGATAGTTAACGTTCAGGGCTTTCAACCGCTTGAGGTGCTCGGCCAGGCGGTGGAGGAATCCGTCGTAGTTGCGGGCCTTCGACTGCGACCACAGCACCTCGGCCAACGCGGCCGCACGCGGATAGGTCATGTACTGACGGTGGCTCTCAGTGGAGATGAACTCGCCCCAGAGCTGACCTTGGCCGCCGAGAACGTGCCTGGCCTGCTCCGCGGTCAGAGCCGCTGGGACCGGCTCGTAGGCGTACACTTTCGCCAGGGGCACGTCGCCCCCGATGGCCTTGGGCTCGGATGCCGGCGGACCCTGGTAATAATCGAAGTACGTGTGCGAGGTCGGCGCCATGACGACGTCGTGCCCTGCCTGCGCTGCGGTGATGCCCCCCTGCTCGCCCCGCCAGCTCATCACGATCGCGCCGGGAGCCAGGCCGCCCTGCAGGATCTCGTCCCACCCGACCAACTGCCGACCCCGGGAGGTCAGGAACGAGTCCATCTGCCGGATGAACCAACTGTGAAGCTCCTCCTCGCTCGCCAGGCCCAGTTCCACGATCAGCGTTTTCATCTCGGGGCACTTTCGCCAGTGGTCGATGTTGGCTTCGTCGCCTCCGATGTGGATCTCCTTGCTCGGGAACAGCTCGATCACCTCGGCCAGTACGTCCTGCATGAAGGCGACGGTCTCTGGCCGTGGAGCCAGGACCCCTTCGTGGGCCCTCCATCGCCGGTCCGCCGGCAACGCGGCGAGCTTCTCGGGATACAGTCCGATCTGCGGGTACGAGACGATCGCGGCCCCCGTGTGGGCGGGCATCTCGATCTCCGGCACGATCGTAATGTGGCGCGCCGCGGCGTAGCGAACGAGATGGTGGATCTGGTCCTGCGTATAGAACCAGCCTGCCCGCGAACTCTCGTCGCCCCGCGTCTCGGGCGACTTGAAGAGCGTGGTGAAGTCCATCTTCGAACCGACCTCCACGAGACGCGGATACTTCCTGATCTCGATCCGCCAGCCCGAGTCGTCGGTGAAGTGGACTTGCAGGCGATTGAATTTGTGCAGGGCCATCACATCGATGAACCGCTCGAAGTCCGGCACGGGAATGAAGTGCCGGGCCGGATCGATGAGCAGGCCACGCCATACGAATCGTGGATAGTCGGTCACGCGTACGCAAGGCACGGTCCATTCGACGCCGTCCACCTTCTCCGAATTGAAGACCGCCGCCGGCAACAACTGCCGAAGCGTCTGAACGCCATAGAACAGCCCCGCCCACCGCGCCGCTCGAATTTGGACCGACGTGGCCGCGACATCCAGCTCATACCCCTCCTCGCCCAGTCGTTCCTTCACCGCCGAATCGATCCGCAGCACAATGGCGTTTGCCTCCAGCGGGAGCCTCTCTGTTTGAGCCAGCCGAAACCCCATCGCAGGGGCCAGCGCATCGACGAGTCCAGCCACTTCGCCGGCCGCCTCCCCTGCCGCGACAACCCGCGTCGAGGACGTGATGACGAAGGAGCCTTCGCGCTGCTCGTAAGAGACCGCTGCCGGAATGATGCTCGTCGCTCCGGCCCGGACGCCCGCCCACAGACACGCAAGAACCGCTGCAATGATGAGAACCCGTCGTTGACGTGTACGTGCGTCCATAGCCATCTCCTTCTCCCTTCGGTCGAGTCTGCGCATCTGCTTCCGGCGGATCCTTGGGACAAACCGCGGCCGGACGTTTCACGCCCCTTATACCCGATCCGCCGGCGAAAGAGGCATTCAATTTCGCAGGCCAGAAACAGCTCTATCTGTGCAGATTTCCGGACATTGAGAGTCTCGTCGCACTCACGCGTGAAGCGATCGTGCGGACGGAACCCTTGCGAAATGAGAACGGCATGTGTTATAAGTGAGGCTTTCCCAGGACGTTGGAAGGGTAAGGATGGGTCGCACCAAACAGATGCCTTCGCCGGCAGGGATGCAGAAGACCGAGTGGGTGGTACCGCCGGCCGACGGACGCGCCGAGCAGCTCGCCCAATCGCTCAGGGTTTCGACGCTGATCGCGCAGCTCCTGATCAATCGCGGGATCGTCGAGGCCCGCGAGGGGAGCGTCTTTTTGCAGCCCAAGCTCACGGAGCTGATCCGGCCGGCGCAGATGCCGGGGATCGGCCCGGCGGTCGTACGGCTTCGCCAGGCGATCGACAAGAAAGAGCGGATCACCATCTACGGCGACTACGACGTCGACGGTATCACCGGCGTCTCGATCCTCTGGGAACTGCTGACGCTCCTGGGCGCCCAGGTCGATTACTACATCCCCCACCGCATCGACGAAGGCTACGGCCTCAACGACGACGCGGTCCGCTCGCTGGCCGAGGGGGGCACGCGACTGCTGGTCACCGTCGATTGCGGGATCTCCGCGATCGCAGCGGCGGATCTGGCCAAAGAGCTCGGCGTGGACCTGATCGTGACGGACCATCATCAGCCGGGGGCGGCCCTGCCCGCTGCGGCGGCCATCGTGCATCCGGCGCTGGAGCCTTCCTATCCGAACCAGGATTCGGCCGGGGCGCTCGTCGCCTACAAACTGGCCTGGGCGGTCGCGGAGGAGTTCAGCCGGGGTCCGAAGCTGGAGCCCAAGCTCCGCGAGTTCATGCTCAACGCAACGAGCCTGGCGGCCATCGGCACCGTCGCGGACGTCGTCGATCTGCGTGGCGAGAACCGCGTGGTGACCAAGTTCGGCCTGCAATCCGTCGCGGACACCAAGCTCTGCGGCCTGCGGGCCCTGATCCAATCGGCGGGTCTGGCGGGCAAAGGCGTCGACAGCATCGCGATCGGCTTTCGCCTGGCGCCGGTGCTCAACGCGGCCGGTCGGATGGGCCACGCTCGATTGGCGGTCGAGCTGCTCACCAGCACCAGCGAGATACGGGCCATGCAGATCGCGGAATACCTCAAGGACCAGAACACGCAGCGGCAGCAGTGCGAACGCAAGATGCTCAAGCAGGCCTGCGACATCGTGGTCGAGCGGGGGTTCAATCACCCCGACCGGCGGAGCATCGTGCTCGGCGCCCCTGACTGGCATACGGGGGTCCTGGGCATCGTCGCATCCCGGCTGGTCGACCGATTCTTCCGTCCGGCGATCATGATCAACGCCTCACCCAACGAGAACGGGCTGGCCCAGGGTTCCGCCCGGTCGATCCCGGGTTTCTCCATGCTCGACGCGATCCAGGCGTGCGCGTCGCACCTGACGAGCTTCGGCGGCCACAAGATGGCGGCCGGACTGACATTGCCGCCGGAGAATATCGAGGCGTTCGCTGCGGATTTCGAGGTCTACGCCGCAGCCAACCTCCAGCAGGAAGACGTCGTCGCCAAGATGCACATCGACGCGATGGTCCCGCTGCGACAGTTCACGCGGGACGTCGTCCACCAGCTCGACCTGCTCGGCCCCTACGGCGAAGGCAATCCCAAGCCCGTCTTCGCGACCAAAGGCGTGCGGCTGGCGGCGGCCCCGCGCCGGTGCGGATCGACGAACGAGCACCTGCAATTCGCGATCACCGACACCACCAGCACGATCCGCTGCATCGGCTTTCGCATGGGTGGCCTGGAGAAGAAGCTCATCGACCACGAGTACTTCAACATCGCCTACGAGCCGGGTCTGAACCACTACAACGGCAACACCACCGTCGAGTTCATCGCGGTGGACATTCAGTTCGAGTAGGTCATAGGACGGATGGGACCTATGAGACTCATAGGACCTATTTGCCTCTCTCTACCACGATCTTCTCGATCTGGAACTGGCCCAGGGCGGTGGCCATGTTGAAGAAGTCGCCGGGGTCGCCGTTGCCGACCGCCAGGGCGATGTGGCCTGCGTCGTAGCCGCCGCGATTGCTGCTCTTGAAAGCTGCGTCCAAACCCACCCACTTGCCGCTGATCCAGGCCTGCGTCCAGGCGTGGCCGCCGAAACCCTGCTGGCCGCCGAACTCGTCCACGTAGGCGATACCCACGACGACCTGCGACGGGATGCCGACCGCCCGGCACAGGGCCGCGGTCAGGACCGCGAACTCCGAGCAGTCGCCCTGGCGGCTCTCGACCACCTCGGCCGCGGAGGCGTAACCCACCGAAAGGCTCTTGTCGTCGATGTACTCCGCGACAAAAGCCTCGATCCTTCGAACGGCATCGGCCGCGTCCTTCGTATCGCCGACGGCCTTGCGAGCCAGGGCCACGATCTGTTTGTTGTCGCTCTGCAGGAACCGCGTCGGCTGGATCGCCTCCAGCAGCGCGGGGTCGCTCCCCTGGTAGGGGAACTCGCCGCCGGAGGGGGCCGCCACCGGACGGACCTCCAGGATCACCTTGCCCTCGGCCGTCCGCGTGGCCTTTTGGTTGTCCGTCGTGGGGATCGTGAAGTCCGCGGCCTTGCCGGGGTTGAGCGTGTACGTGATCGCGGCGATCCCGTGGAGGTTTCTGATAGGCTCGGGGCTCTTGACGAACATGCGGTCGATCAGGTCCAGGACGTCATTGGTGCCCAGGGCGAACTCCTTGGGGCAATCGACCATCTCGATCAACAGGCCCGCCATGGGCACAACGCTCTTGAGCGTCCGCATGTCGTCGTCCACGTAGCTCGTGGTGACGACGTTCCCGGCGCCGGGCATGTTCATCGTGGTGACCACTTCCGTCAGCTTCACCACGCGTCCGAGCAGGTCCACTTCCTTCTTGTCCTTGATGGCGATCTTGGCGGTCATGCCCTGCATGACGCCGGGACTGAAGACGGTCGCCGAGTACTCTGTGCCGGGCTTGAGCCCCTTCTCCAGGGTCAGCAGCCGAAGGCCCTCGGACATCAAGGCCCCTTGCGGCCACTGGATCGTGCTCTTCTGCTCGGCGCCGAACTGGCTCGACACGACGTCGACCGCGCCGCCTTCTCTCACGACGCCAACGGTCTTCATCGTCACGGCGCCCAGGAGCTGCACCGACTCGAACCGCAGGGGCTTGCCCTCGGGGGTCTCCACGCTCGTCTCGGTCATCTCGATGGTCACCGGAATCCCTATCCGGCTGATAGTGATTTTCACTCGATCGCTCGTGGTGACCCGCCCCCCCTCCACGCTGCGGGTGTGGACGGAATGGCCGACCTTCTTGCCCTCCATGAAGACCGCCAGATAATCCGTTTCCGTCTCGGCCCAAGCCGGGGCGTAGACGATCGTCAATACGAACAGAACCACGTAGTAGCTGCGGCGAATCATTCGGCGATTCCTTCCATCTCCCTACGACACTGTGTACGGAGGATCTAATGCGTCTTCGCTTCTGGGGCTACCAGCGGGGTCAGACAGGGCCCGGCAGACACCGAGCCCTCTGCCGTATAGCCACTGGGCTCGACGCTCGGGTCGCACGCCTGCGTTGCCCTATCCTTCGGCCCAGCACAAGCATCCTACAGCCTGCGGGGACCGGATTCAAGGCCCGCTTCGGCAGGACTGAGAATATCGTGCCAGGAGGCACGACTTCCGTCTTCCTCATCGATTCTCTTGTCGCACCGTTTTTCATCCGAAATCGCCCGGAATGCCGATATTGCCACAGGCGAAACGCGTGGCTCTGCCCAGTTGCACCGCCGGGCGTTTTGCCGTAGAATGACAAACCTGCAACGGTTGGATCCGCTTGCCCGATTCCTCGGATAGGATGCCACAACATGGAATGGAATCAGTTGCTCAGTCTGGTCTCTTCGAACCCGGCGGTCGCGGTCCGGATCGATTCTCGCCAAGTGCAGCCCGGCGACGTCTTCGTCGCGATTCGGGGCGCCTCCTGCGATGGCCACCAGTTCATCGGCCAGGCGATCGCCAGGGGCGCCCGATATATCGTGTGCGAGAACCGCACGCCGACCGACGGCCAAGTCACGTTTGTTCCCGTCGAAAACCCCGCGGTCGCGGCGGGCCTGCTGGCCCAGGCCTCCAATGGAAATCCGGGCAATCGCCTGACGTGCCTGGCGGTCACAGGAACCAACGGCAAGACGACCGTCACCTACCTGGTCAAGGCCTGCATCGAGTCTTCAGGACACAAGTGCGGCCTGATCGGAACCGTGGTCTACGACACCGGGTCGGGCGCGACGCAGTCCTCGCTGACCACCCCCGACTGCCTGACCATCGCCGACGCCCAGAAGCAGATGGTCGCCGGCGACACAACCCACATGGTCATCGAAGCCAGCAGCCATGCCTTGTCCCAGGACCGCCTGGCGGGCGTGAACTTCCGCGCCGCGGCCTTCACGAACCTGACCGGCGACCACATGGACTACCACAGGACCGTGGAGAACTACCTGGCCGCCAAGACCCGACTGTTCACCGGTCTGGCCTCGGACGCGGTCGCAGTGCTGAACAAGCAAGCCCCCCAATCGAAATCCATCGCCGACGCAACGAGAGCTCGCATCTGCTGGTATGCGATCGATGAGTCGGCGGACCTGACCGCCCGCATCCGGTCCATGACCGTCGCCGGAACGGAGTTCACGCTGGAGCACCGAGGTCGAACGGCCCTGGTCAGAACGCCCCTGCTGGGCAAGCACAATGTCGCCAATCACCTGGCCGCCGGGGGACTATGCCTTGCCGCCGGGATGGACCTGGAGGCGGTGGCCGCCGGGCTGTCTTTGCTCCAGGGGGTCCCAGGCCGCCTGGAGAAGGTGGGCGATGGCGACGTCGCGGTGCTGGTCGATTATGCCCACACCGACGACGCATTGCAGAACGTCCTCACGACGCTTCGGCCCCTGTGCCGAGGCAGGCTCACGGTCCTCTTCGGTTGCGGCGGCGACCGCGACCGGACGAAGCGGCCGCGGATGGCCCAGGTGGCCGAGCGATTGGCCGATACGATCGTCGTCACCAGCGACAACCCCAGGACCGAGGACCCCGATGCCATCGTCGGCGAGATCCTCACCGGATTCGACGACCCCGGCTCCGAACGGATCACCGTGGAAGCCGACCGGCGGAAGGCCATCGAGCTGGCCATCGAGAGTGCCCGCCCCGGCGACATCGTCCTCCTGGCCGGCAAGGGCCACGAAACCTACCAGATCATCGGCAAAGAAAGTTTCAAGTTCAGCGACCAGGACATTGCCCGTCAATGTCTGAAAGAGAGACAATGCAGCCCATCCTGACAGAGGTCCTGACCCGGATCCTCGGAGCGACCGTCGAAGGCCGACCTGCCGGGACAGAAGACAAGACATCCTATATTACCGGCGTCAGTACCGACTCCCGCACGATCCAGCCGGGCGATTGCTTCTTCGCCATCGCCGGCGAGAACTTCGACGGACACGACTACGTCGCCCAGGTCATGCAGAAAGGCGCGGCCTGCGCCGTCGTGAGCCGGGCGGTATCCAATGCGTCGGGACTGATTCTCAGAGTGCCCGACACCATCAAGGCGCTCGGCGATCTCGCCCGCGCATACCGCCTGATGAACCCCTTCACAGTGGTGGCCATCACAGGTTCGGTCGGCAAGACCACTACGCGACAGATCGTGCATCACGTCTTGAGCAAACGCTTCCGCACGCACCAGGCCCAGAAGAGTTTCAACAACAACATCGGGCTTCCTCTGACTCTGTTGGGCGCCAGGCCGCAGGATCAGGTGATCGTCGCCGAACTCGGAGCCAACCATCCCGGCGAGATCGCCGAGTTGACGCGGATCGCCTTGCCCGACGTCGCGGTGGTGACCAATGCCCACCCGGCCCACCTCGAAGGCTTCGGCGACCTGGCAACGATCATCCGCGAGAAGCTCTCGATCTCCGAGGGCCTCCGCGACGGCGACGTGTTCATCATCAACGGCGACATCGAGCCCCTGGTGGCCGCCTGTCGGGCCAGGGGACGTCCGTTCCGCACGTTCGGCAAGGCACCGAACGCACGCTACCAGGCGCAAGATATCATCTGCTCGGGCGCCTACAGCACCTTCACGATCCAGGGCAAACCCGTCCGCGTGCCGCTGCCGGGACCGGGCAACGTCGACAACGCCCTGGCCGCCTGGGCAGTTTGCGACCAGTTCGGCCTGTCGGTGGACGACTTCGCCCGAGCGGTCGAGACCCTCCCGGCGGTCTCAATGCGGGCCGAGACCCTCCAGGTCGGCAAGCTGACCATCCTGAACGACTGCTACAACGCCAATCCCGCGTCGATGAAGAACGCCCTGGCGATGCTCCGCAACCTGCGATCCTCCTGCGACGCCAACCGCAACCGCCGACTGGTTTTCATCTGCGGCCACATGGGCGAGTTGGGGCCCCAGACGAAGTCTCTTCACGCCGAACTGGGCGTCGCGGCAGCCGAGGCCGGGGTCGATCTGATGGTGGCGGTGGGCGAGCCGCCCAAGACCGCGGCCCAGGCGGCGCGCGAAGCCGCCCGTCGGGACTTGCAGACTCTGTGCTTTGAAGATACTCTCTCGGTCTGTGACCATGTGCAGGAATTCGTCCGAGAGGACGATATAATACTGGTCAAAGGCTCAAGGACGGCCCGGCTGGAACGCGTGGTCGAGGCGCTGCGGCAGGCGAAGCAGGTTCCATGAGTCCTATTGGTCCTATAGGTCCTATTGATTCGAATGGATAGGACGCATGGGACGAATGGGACCGATGGGACATGCCCTCCGCCGATGCGCTTCGCGGATCGCGATTTGGAGACAGGATGCTCTATCATCTGCTACGGCACTACAGCGGTTTCTTCTCGGATACGCTGCATTTCTACGCGTATCAGCACGTCCTGTTCCGCGCGGTCCTCGCGATCCTGACGAGCCTGGCAATCGCACTGTTGATCGGTCCGCGGATCATCCGCTGGCTCATGCGGATGAAGATCGGCGACCGGCCGGAGTTCCACCACGCCGCCCTCAACGAGCTGACGAAGGAAAAGGCCAACACCCCGACCATGGGCGGCCTGATCATCCTGTCCTCAACCATCATCAGCACCCTCCTGTGGGCCAAGCTCAACAACCCCTTCGTCCAGAAGGCAATCTTCGTGCTCCTGTGGTTCGGCGTCCTGGGCGGCATCGACGACTGGCTCAAGCTGACCGCCGCCGCCCGCCAGCGGGGTCGCGACGGCCTGCTTGCCTGGGAGAAGCTCATCTTCCAGATCGCCGGGGCGGTGCTCATCGCGTCATTCCTGTTCTTCGACTTCTCCGAGATCGCCGACGGCAAGCTCTTCTGGATTCCCTTCCACAAGCACGGCCTGCCCCTGGGCAACTGGGCCTTCATTCTGATCGCCATCGTCTATATTTCCGCGACCAGCAACGCGGTGAACCTCGCCGATGGCATGGACGGCCTGGCCGGCGGCTGCGTCGCGATGGTCAGTCTGGTGCTGGTGATCCTGTGCTTCGTGGCCTCCGAGATGATGTCGCGGACGGCGCCGGTGACCTGGGCGAGCTATCTGCTGCTGCCCCACATCCCCCAGGCGGGCGAACTGGCCATCTTCTACGCCTCGATCCTGGGCGCGGTCCTGGGCTTCCTGTGGTTCAACTGCTACCCCGCCCAGACCTTCATGGGCGACTGCGGGTCGCTCTCGCTGGGGGCCGCGATGGGCTACGGCGCGCTGGTCACCCGCCACGAAGTCCTGCTGCTGATCATCGGAGGCGTCTTCGTGATCGAGCTGATGAGCGTGGTCCTGCAGGTAGGCTACTTCAAGTACACGCATGGCAAACGCCTCTTTCGCTGCGCCCCCCTGCACCACCACTTCCACCTGGCCGGCTGGAGCGAGCCGCAGGTGGTCGTGCGCTTCTGGCTCATGGCCGCGGCCTTCGCGGCCCTCGCCCTGGCGACGATCAAGCTCCGCTGATCCCCGTTCGTAGTGACGCCGTAAGGCGTTATGTTCGTCTTCGCAGGGCGAGCGCCCCCGCTCGCCCAAGGAATCGCAACAGCCTCTACAACCGATCGATCGCGTGTCCGCAGGGACACCCTCCCAAAGGAGAGGACGGACTGATCCGGAATCCGCCGCCCTGCCGCTGCGCGGCGGGGCGACGGGCATTTTGCGCTTTGGGCCAGGAGCATGAGAGGCGTGCCACGCACCGCCTTGAACGGGCTTGCGCCTATTGTTCTCTTCCATGGCATGCCATTGGCGAAAAGCGGTAAATCTCCCTTGCACGACCGCTTCGGGCGTGCCTCCGGCGGGACTCTCGATGCCCCGAAATCCGCACAGACACGCACCTGATTCTCGCTTGCCGGTCCTCTGACTCGGCGATACAATGGCCACAGTGACAGGAGGCCCCTATGATTGAAGAGGAAAGACCCTCGGCTCCCAACGGCGTTTCGCCGTTCGAGCGAATCCGACGCACCAACGCCGCCGGAGCGGAATGCTGGTCCAGCCGGAATTTCGCCCAGGTCCTCGGGTACGCGGACTACCGCAACGTCGAGCAGGTGATAAAGAGGGCAAAAACCGCGTGCTTCAACAGCGGCCAGCAGATCGAAGACCATTTCGTTGAGATCACCGAAATGATCCCGAGTTGAACAATCTCGGAGATGGTTCCCACTAGCTGAAAAGCCAGAGGAGCCTTGGCCCACGACACACAGACCACCAGTGATTCCGGAGTAGCCGAGAGCATGACACCCAAACTAATCCAGTGAATGGACACGCCCGCGGCGGGCGTGTGAGGGAGATTTTTCGCTTTGGCCAGAAGCATGATGCCGGCAGAGCCTCGTTCGGCGGTCCGGACGATCCTGCTGTCTCGGCAACGTCCTTGATTTGTCTACCATGCTGCCGGCATGAAGCGGCAAATCTCGCGGTCTGGGACAGAGCCCAGAGGAGGTCTCAGGGCCCGCGTTCCCGTCCGCATCCGCTTCGGGCGAATCGATCTCAACAGCGCGGGACAGACGGCCCCAGCCTGCTGATAAATCAACCCACAGATGTGAAGCGGATGCTGTGGTACTTCGTGCCGTTTGCCCGATCAACCTTGCACGGCCAGCGGTCACCCGGTAGCATGGCGGACGCGTTGAAGACGTGCGACCCTTGTGTCCTGTGGAGACGCCTATGACACTGACCGCCATTGACTGGATCGTCATTGCGTTGTATTTCGTCGTGAGCCTGGCCATCGGCGTGGCGTACTCCCGGCGGGCGGGCAAAAGCACCGGGGAATTCTTCCTCAGCGGCCGGGCGCTGCCCTGGTGGCTGGCGGGGACGAGCATGGTCGCCACGACCTTCGCCGCCGATACGCCTCTGGCGGTCACCGAGCTGGTCGCCAGGAACGGCATCGCAGGCAACTGGCTCTGGTGGAACATGGTCTTCGGCGGCGTCCTGGCCGCGTTCTTCTTCGCGCGTCTGTGGCGTCGGGCGGGCATCCTCACCGACTGCGAATTCGTCGCCATCCGCTACGGCGGATTCGGCGGCTCCCTTCTTCGCGGCTTCCGCGCCGTCTACATCGGCATCTTCATGAACATCATCGTCATGGGCTGGGTGAACCTGGCGATGGTCAAGATCCTCACGGTGATCTTCCCGCGTCTGGAGTTCTTCGGCAGCCACTCGATCGATCTGCTCGGTTTCCATTTCACCTCGCACCTGCTGTTGGTCGGGTTCCTCATGCTGCTGGTCGCGGGCTACTCCGCGCTGTCGGGCCTGTGGGGCGTCTCGGTCACCGACGCCTTCCAGTTCATTCTGGCGATGACCGCGTGCGTGGTCCTGGCGGTGTTGGCGGTCAGGCACCCGGTGATCGGAGGGATCGCGGGCCTCAAAGCCAAGCTGCCGGAATGGGTGTTCCAGTTCACGCCCCAAATCCAGGGGGCGGGCTCTGCCGCCGAAGGGTCAGGCGGCCTGCTTCGAATGACCGTGCTGGCCTTCGTGACGTATCTGGGCGTTCAGTGGTGGGCCAGTTGGTACCCGGGCAGCGAGCCCGGCGGCGGCGGCTACGTCGCCCAGCGCATGATGTCCGCCAAGAACGAGAAGCACGCGCTGCTGGCGACCCTGTGGTTCAACATCGCGCACTATGCGGTCCGACCCTGGCCCTGGGTGATCGTCGCGCTGTGCTCGCTGGTGATGTTCCCCGACCTCGATGCCAGCCAGAAGGGCGTTGGGTTCGTCATGATGGTCGGGCAGGTCATGCCGGCGGGTCTGGTCGGCCTGATGCTGGCGGCCTTCCTCGCGGCGTACATGTCCACGATCGCCACGCAGCTCAACTGGGGCTGCTCCTACATCGTCAACGATCTGTACCGCCCCTTCCTCCGGCCCGGCGCCGACGAGAAGTACTATGTCGGCGTCTCGCGCATCACGACGGTGGCTTTGATGCTCCTGTCGCTGGTCGTGACGGCCAAGCTCGAAACGATCACCGGCGCCTGGCAGTTCATCCTCGAGTGCTCCGGCGGGATCGGATTGGTCCTGATCCTGCGGTGGTTCTGGTGGCGGATCAACGCGTGGTCGGAGATCACGGCGCTGGTCGCGCCGTTCGCCATTTACCCGATCGTCAAGTTCGTGCTGAAGGTGGAGTTCCCCGAGTCGCTGCTGATCATCGTGGCCGGCTCGACCGCCGCGTGGCTGGCCGCGACCTTCCTGACCCGCCCGACCTCGGAGGAAGTATTGCTGGCCTTCTATCGCCGGGTCCATCCCGGCGGCGCCCTCTGGAAGCCCATCTCCGACAAACTGCCCGACGTCCAGAGCGACAGCGGATATTGGGGGCTCCTGATCGACTGGCTCGCGGGCGTGGCGTGCGTGATGCTGTGCCTGTTCGGCGCGGGCAACCTGATCTTCGGCCAGACGAACCTGGGGCTGCTCCTGCTCGGCGGCGCCGTGGTCCTGGGCGGTCTGATCTACTGGCGCCTGTCCCGCATGACGTGGGACGACTGGCCGGGCAAGTGACGCCGCGACCGTCCTGGACAGCCTTGTCGTCCTGAGCGAAGCGAAGGACCTGGCGTGGGAGTGAAAAACGCGTATCGACTTCGGGCGACACGTCTCCTGCGGAGCCCAGATGCTTCACTTCGTTCAGCATGACAAGAACGGCAGGGGCGTCCCACAAGACTTGTGTCCTCAGGAGCGAGGCGAAGGACCTGGGCCGCGAACGTGAGAAACCTCCGCTTGCGAGGCCGGATGGTTCGCTGCACTCACCATGACAGATGGAGCCGCGTCGGGAGAGCCACGTGCGTCGTTCACTCCTCGTAGCGGTCTCTCAGACGGATGCGAACGTTCTTCCTGTGGACGTCCGAGCCGTCGTCGGAAGTCATCCGGTCCAGACGCCACTGCATCCAGAAGACCTTGGCCGCGAAGACCATGCAGCCTGCGCCGGCGATGAAGAACAACGCCGCCGCCAGGAACGCGAACAGGTCGCGGAACACGAAGATCAGCAAACCGAAGCCGATCAGCAGCAGACCGACGACCAGGATCCCCGACGCCATGCTCCGCGAGGCCTGCGACATCATATTCGTATAGAAGCGTAAAGGCATTTCGACTGGTCCTTTATTAGATTGTTTACGAACCGGGCGTGTGACGGTTCTCCGCGTACTCGCGGAGCCACCTATCCCACAGTGCATACGCCTCCTGCACCGATACCACATGGACCACGCCATCGCGGATGAAGAGGGCATAGTCCGGCGCGGAATAGTTCAAAACGCCGATGACCCGCTCAAGAGCCGACAGCCCGGTGGAGCGTGCCAGGGCTGCGACTACCTTGCGTCTCTGCTCGGCCGGCAAAGGAACTGTGTCGCTGAAGGCGAACTTCACGCCGGACTGTCCTGTGATCTGTCTGAGGTACTCCTCAACAGAAGCCGATTCGATCCGCGACAACTCGGTCTTCGAGAGCGCACGGTAGGTGTTTGGATCCGAGATGTTCGCCAGTTCCTCCAGAACTTGCACGTGATTCGAGTTCGCCCCGTGTTTCTTGAGTGAAGCGATCACCTTCTCTATCGTGCTCGCCTCTCCGATGCGGGCCAAAGCGATTTGAGCATCGAGTCGCAGCGAGTAATCGCCGGAATTCAGGGTGTGCACAAGCTCCGGGATTGCCTCCCTCGCTCTGAGTATGCCCAGAGCCTCAATCGCTCTTCCAGCGAAGAAGCCGTTCCGACCGCTGAGATCGCGATCATTTGCGAATGCAAGATAGCGTCGCAGAACAGGCACTGCCTCCTGCGCCTCAAGCCGCGACAGAGCGACCATGATCTGGCCGATGATATTGGGGCCTCTGCTCGACCGACCTCCGAGGGTCTTCTCCTCTGCCAAAGCACAGATCAGCGCCGGAACCGCGGCACGCGCCTTTATACTTACGAGTCTCGTGAGCAGGTACTCTCCCCGCCCTTGATCGTCGTCCACCATCATGGTCATGACCTGTGAAATCGCCTGCTCATCGCCGAAGTAGACCAAGGCAATGAGGACGCTGTCGGAGTTCGTTTCTCCGGGGCGGTACAATTCCTTGATGTACGGGATGGCTTCGCGAGCCTCCAGATGGACCAGGGCGTGAATTGCCCACGTGCTCAGATCGGTTCTCAACAAGGGAATGAGATCGGAAATGGCAGATCGGTCCCCGATCCTTTCCAGAGCTTCAATGGCCCGTCTCCTGATGTCGCCCTTCTCGTCCTTGAGACAGGACAGAAGGGCCGGGACCGCCTCTCTGGAATTCGACTTCAGCAGGATTTCGAGGGCGGGCTGACGCACATCCGGATTGCGACTTGAGGCCGCCTTGGCAATCTCGCGGATGTGCTCCTCGGCTCCGAGTTGCTCCAGCATCATCAAGGAGCAGATCTGAACGGCGGGATTGTCGTGCTGTAGCAGAGCGGCCGTTTGAGGAACCAACTCCGACAGCTTGAAGTCCATCGCCAACTGACGGACCTTCAACAGTGCCATCCCCACCTTCTCGTGATCCTGGATCTGGGATAACCTGGCCTCCAGGATGGAGCGTGCGACGCTCAGATAGTCGTCGCGGGAGAGATCATGAACGTACACGAAGTGGAGGAAGTCGCGGCTTCTCGCATCTCTCGCAACCAGTTCATCGAGAACGCCGATTCTGTCGTTCAGATCAGGCGACTCGACTCGCCGTGCTATATCAGGAACGAGCTCAATGGCCTTCGACGAGAAGCTGTATGAATTGCCTTGCCCACCGTCGCATCGCGTCAAGAGGACAACCGCCAGAGTCGCCGCCCATGCTCGCCAGAACCTCCGCCTCATAGCTCCACTCCCGTCACGAAACAACAAGACTGCAAAACCTCCCGCTACGACAATCTAGAGTCATTCTAACCGGGTTGCCGACAAAATCAAGATATGTAGACAAGAAGCCTCGCGGAAGGGTGCATGACCGTTCTTGCCTGTGCTTTCTCCCTCCGCCGGTACCCCAAAAGCGATAAACGCACGCCGGGAATGCGGCCAGCCCACGATGCCGGCGCAACTGTAGTCATGTACCCTTTGCGGAACGGGCGTGAAGAACGAAGGAACAGCGGGTCCCATGCTGCCGGGACCCGCTGTTCACTTATGAATATCCAACCTTGCCTCGGCCGGCGGAAAGCCGCCGGGAGGCAAGACCTGGGATCTTTAGTACATCCCGCCGCCCGGAGGCATCGCGGGTTTCTCTTTCTTCTCGGGGATCTCGCTGACGATCGCGTCGGTCGTCAGCAGCAGGGACGCGATCGAGGCGCCGTTCTGCAGCGCGGTCCGCTCGACCTTCGTCGGGACGATCACGCCGGCCTTGATCATGTCGCCGTACTGCTTGCTGATCACGTCGTAGCCGAAGTTCTTCTCTTTGCTCTCGATGACCTTCTGCGCGACGATCGAGCCGTCCAGGCCGGCGTTCTGCGCGATCTGCTTGATCGGGGCCAGGACCGCGCGACGGACGATGTCCACGCCGATCTGCTCGTCGCCCTTGGTCTTGACCTTATCGAGCGCGGGCAGGCAACGCAGCATGGCGGTGCCGCCGCCGGGAAGGATGCCTTCCTCGACCGCGGCCCGGCAGGCGTGCAGCGCGTCCTCGACGCGGGCCTTCTTCTCTTTCATCTCGGCTTCGGTCGCTGCGCCGACGTTGATCTTGGCGACGCCGCCGGCCAGTTTCGCCAGACGCTCCTGGAGCTTCTCGATATCGTAGTCGCTGGTCGACTTGTCGATCTCGGCCTTGATCTGCTCGATCCGGCCCTTGATCGCGTCGGTCTTGCCGGCGCCTTCGATGATCGTGGTGCTGTCCTTGTCGATGGTGATCTGCTTGGCCTGGCCGAGCTGGCGGAGTTCAACGCTCTCGAGATCCAGTCCGAGGTCCTCAAAGATGGGCTCGGCGCCGGTCAGGACCGCGATGTCGCTGAGCAGGGCCTTGCGGCGGTCGCCGAAGCCGGGGGCCTTGACCGCAGCCACCTGCAGCACGCCGCGGAGCTTGTTGACCACGAGGGTCGCCAGGGCCTCGCCCTCGACGTCCTCGGCGATCAGCAGCAGCGGACGACCCTGCTTGGCCACCTTCTCCAGCACCGGGACCATGCTCTTGACGGAGCTGATCTTCTTCTCGTGGACCAGGATGTACGGCTTGTCGAGCACGACGGACATGCTCTCGAGGTGGTTCACGAAGTGCGGGCTCAGATACCCCTTGTCGAACTGCATGCCTTCGACCAGCTCGACCTCGGTCTCGAGCGACTGGCCTTCGTCGACGGTGATGACGCCGTCTTTGCCGACCTTGTCCATGGCCTCGGCCAGCTTCTTGCCGACCTCGAAGTCCTGGTTGGCCGAGCAGACCGCGACCTGCTCGATCTGCTTGCTGGACGCGACCGCGGTGCTCATCTTGTGCAGCTCGTCCACGATCGCCCCGACGGCCAGGTCGATGCCCTTCTTGACCTGCATCGCGTTGGCGCCGGCGGTGATGTTCTTGAGCCCCTCCTCGAAGATGGCTTCGGCCAGGATGGTGGCGGTGGTGGTGCCGTCGCCTGCGACGGTCGAGGTCTTGGAAGCCACTTCCTTGACCATCTGGGCGCCCATGTTCTCATAGGCGTCTTCGAGCTCGATTTCCTTCGCGACGGTCACGCCGTCCTTGGTGACGGTCGGCGAGCCGAACGACTTCTCCAGAATGACGACCCGGCCGGCCGGACCCAGGGTCACTTTGACGGCGGCGGCCAACTTCTTCACGCCGTCCCGGATCGCCGCACGGGCGTCGGTTCCGAAAGCTATTTTCTTAGCTGCCATGTTTTCGCTACTCCTTCTTTCTCTGAGTTTGAAGTTTCAAGTCTAAAGTTTGAAGTCAGAGAGATCCTATCGCTTGTTGCCTCTTCTCAGGCTTGCGATCAAGCCCTGGAGCATTCTTGAGATCTCCGTCACCTCGGATTTGACAGCGACGCAGGACTGAGCGTTTACGACGTTCGCCCTTTCTGCGATGTGAAGCTGCGTACGCAACTCCGCTGCCGACCCTTTTGAGATCCGGAGGAATCGAACGAAATCCTTTTTTGAATCCCGCTCTGCACCTTCGGCGTCAACCGATCTCTGCCATACCTCCAGATCCTCGTACGAGCGATACATGTTTTCTCCCTCCGCAGGTCACAAACGCCAGGCGTCTCTCTTCCACTTGAAACTTCACACTTCAAACTTCACATTTCTTACGATCTCACTTTTCAATGACGGCCATGATGTCGGATTCGTCCATGATCAGGTACTCTTTGCCGTCGACCTTGATGTCGCTGCCGGCGTAGCTGGTGAAGAGCACCAGGTCGCCCTTCTTGACCTGGACGGGCCTGCGGGTGCCGTCTTCGAGCATCTTGCCTTCGCCGACGCTGACGACGTTGCCTCGCTGCGGCTTCTCCTTGGCGGTGTCCGGCAGCACGATCCCGCCGGCCGTCTTCGCTTCCGCCTCGACGCGCTCTACAAGCACCTTATCTCCCAAGGGTCGAATCTTCATGTGTCCTTGCTCCTTTCCATTGGTCTACGGTATCAGTCACTTTCTATGCGGTTTTTGGAAAATGGACAATCAGGCCTATATTCTTCAAGGAAATCCGTTTCACGATTTCCTTGAAGAATCGGTCCATATCGTTCTCCATCCGACGGCCAAGATTTGGGAATGAAAAATCAAGAATCGCGATCTTTCACTCCCAAAGTAGGCCTGATTGTCCATTTTCCAAAAACTCCACTTCTCTACTTGTCTTCATCGTGCGAACAGATCGCTGTTGTACCGCTTGAGGAACACGCGGTTGAGCAACTGCTGCAGGATGTCCATGTTCACCGGTTTGGCGATCACCCCGGCGGCGTCGAGCTGCAGGGCCTTGCCCAGAAGCTCCTTGTCGGCCTTGTGCGTCAGAACGATGCAAGGCACCAGCGGGTAATCCCGGCGGATGATCTTGATCGTGGTCAACCCGCTGGACCGCTGGGAATCCGCGTCGACGATGGCCGTGTGGATCCGCGTCGTCGCGATGATGTTGACGAACTCCCCGGCGTTCTCGGCCATCAGCAGGTTCACGCCGCGAGGCTTGAAGATGTTGCGCACCGCGTCCGGCCAAGCCCAGTCCGCCGGACTGGCCAGCACGTTCACATCACCGACTTGTGACCATTGAGTAGCCATAGATACACCGTATCGAAGGAATGTTGCAAATGCCGTGCCACCGGGCCCGTCCGTTGCGACCATTTCACAAATACTTATTTTACAAGTACTTACGAAAGCATTCCTCCTTCGCAGGCATCTGGCAAAATTGCAGGCGGCTCTCGCGATTCTGCCAGGGTGGCAGGAGCGGCCGACGCCTGACAGGCTCGATCCCCCGGTTGACACCGACGCCCAGGCGGATACAATCGGGTCTCCTGCCGGTATCGAAATGCAGTCGCCGTTGGAAAGACCGTCATGAGAATCCATGCGTTGCCCGCTGAGTTGAGCGTGATCCTTCTGGCTTCCCGACCCCAGTACCTGGGAGCCAGCGCCGCCCCCGTGCTGGTGGGCTCGGCGCTGGGGTACGCCGTGACCGGCAGCTTCAACGTGGGCCTGTTCCTCCTGGCGACGATCTCGATCATGGCCCTGCACGCCGGGGCCAACGTCGTCAACGACTACTTCGACCACCTCTCGCGGAACGACTGGGTGAACGAGCACCCCACCCCCTTCTCCGGCGGCCGGCAGTACATCCAGCGAGGCATCCTCTCGCCCAAAGCCACCCTCCTGGCGGGTCTGGGCTACCTGGCCTTCGGCTGCGCGATCGGACTGATCATCGTCGCCATGACCGGGAGCCTCTTTGTCCTCGGCATCGGCGTCGTCGGCGTGCTCGGCGCGTTCTTCTACACCGCCAAACCCATCCAGTTGGGCTATCGCGGCGTCGGAGAGGTCCTGATCGGCTTTCTGTTCGGCGTCCTGCCGGTCTACGGCTCGTACTACCTCCAGGCGCAGTCGATCGACTGGCTGCCGCTTCTGCCGGCCGTGATCGTCGCGATTCTGATCTTCCTGGTGATCCTGATCAATGAATTCCCGGACCTTCCCGCCGACCGCCAGGTCGGCAAACGAACGATGGTCGTCGCCCTGGGCGTCCCGGCCTGCGTCGTCATCTACCGCTGGTCGATGATCGCCACCTACATCGCGGCTACCCTCATGCTCACGCGAAACGCGACCTTCTTCGCAGGGCTCTTCTACCTCCTGACGCTGCCCTTCGCGATCTTCGCCATGCGTGCGGCCAACCCCGCGGACCTCGTCAAGCCGGGCCTGTACCGCGCCAACCAGCTCACGATCCTCCTGCACAACGTCGGCAGCCTCACCCTCGCCGGCGGCCTCCTCATCCCCGGCCTGGTCGGATAAGAGAGTGTCAAGTTCGAAGTGTGAAGTGTGAAGCCGGAAGCGACGGCGTCCAGGGGCCGGCCTCTGACAGAATGTGGGGGCGGTTCCACTGTGGCCAGGGTGTCCCGCCCTTGCGTCGCGAGGCCATCTTGGCCTCGCTTCTTCCCTGCAGGATTTGCAGGATGGGCTTGGACCCATGCGGATAAACCCGTCGTGGGCCAGAACCGCCGCCATGCACCCTGAAGACCGCGCTCTTCCGCTATCCATGGGAGTGAATTTCCGGTAGAATGGAGCCATGGACAAAGCGCAGGAACAACTCGTACGCCGCTGGGTCGAGAACTGGCGGCAGGCAGATCGGCAGCTCGAACGGTTGCGTGCCGAGGAGATCCGCAACAGCGACACCGCAGCCGCCATCGAGCAACTGTCCGACGCCTTCGAATCCGCCCGGCGTCAGTGGAAACCGCCGGCAACCTCCGGCCTCGTCGAGCAACAACGCTTGTTCGCAAGGTTACGACCGTGAAACCACTATTCCATGCCGCCGCAGAACTGGAAGCCTTTCTTGTGGAACAGAGTTGGAAGTACTGTTTCATCGGCGGCATTGCCCTGCAACGGTGGGGCCAGCCGCGACTGACGAACGATGTTGACCTGACGATCCTCACTGGCTTCGGCAACGAAGCTGCCTACATCGACGCGCTGCTGGCCCGGTATCGCGTACGGATTCCCAACGGCCGGGAGTTTGCCCTGAAGCATAGAACTCTCCTGCTCCAGTCTCCCGACGAGATTCCGATCGATGCAGCACTTGGGGGGATTCCCTTCGAAGAGCTGGCTGTT
Organism: uncultured Phycisphaerales bacterium; assembly: GCA_937927975.1. Lineage (GTDB taxonomy): Bacteria > Planctomycetota > Phycisphaerae > Sedimentisphaerales > Anaerobacaceae > PLanc-01. The sequence continues at coordinate 21,311 of CALEZT010000112.1, read as the reverse complement.
TCAAGAGCGACCCGCCATGAGTTCCTGCCTGGCTTGTCTCTCCTGACGTGTTCAGCGGAGGATCTGGTTGTCCTCAAGTCATTCGCAAACCGCCCCAGGGACTGGGCGGACGTGGAGACAATCATCATACGCCAGCAAGCTCGTCTCGACTGGAAGTACGTCTTCGATCAATTGGAGCCCCTGAGCCAGGTCAAAGACGCTCCCGAGATCCTAGATCGCTTGCGCCAACTCAGGACCAACTACCTGGAGCAGATGCACAGGGAGGGATACAAGCGCAAGCCCCCACAGGAGGGGGAGTTTGACACATGGGAGAAGGAACAGACCTGACCGGAACCCTGACCGAAGATCCTACGCGGGCTGGCGGTCTTTCTTGTAGCTCCAGTAGAGGTAGCCCGGGATGCCCAGGGCGACCCAGACCAGGCCCATCAGCGAATTGATCAGCGGCGTCTCGCCCTTGCGGAAACTCAGGATGTCCGAATAGAGCGTGAAGACGACGTAGATCGCTGCAAACACGATGAACAGGATCGGCGTCCAGGGGTAGCCCCAGACCTTGTACGGTCGCGGCGTGTCGGGCATCCGCCGGCGGAGCGTGAAGACGCTGGCGGCAGCCAGGCCGTAGAAGACCCAGCTCACGAAGATCAGCATGTCCGTGAGCTGGTCGAAGGTGCCGCTGAGAATGAGGACCGACGCCCAGCCCCCTTGCACCAGGAGCGACCGGCCCGGCGTGCGGAACCGCGGGTGCACCTCGCCCAGGCTGCGGAAGAACAGGCCCTCCCTCGCCATGGCGAAATAGACCCGTGCCGACATCATCGTCGTTCCGTTGACGGCCCCGAAGGTCGAGACCATGATGGCCGCCGCGATGATCGCGCCGCCCCATCGGCCGTGGAAGGTGTTGGCGACGTCGATGGCGACGATGTAGCCGCCGCCGCTCGCCTCGGCCGCACGGTAGTTCTCCGCGATCCGGTCGACCGGGATCACGTAGATGTACGCCAGGTTCACCAGGACGTAGACGCCGACCACGATCATGACCGCGATGGCCATGGACCTGGGCAAGTTGCGCTGGACGTCGCGGATCTCGCCGGACATGTAGGTGACGTTGATCCACCCGTCATAGGCCCAGAAGGCGCCCGCCATCGCCATGATGATGAGGAGGAAGACCGAGGTGGAGCCGACCGGGCCGGACTCGACGTCGGCCGCCGAGCGAGTGAGGTTCGCCAGGTCGCCCTGTCCCAGGGAGAAGGCCAGCACAACGATGCCCAGAATGATCGCGACCTTCATCGCCGCGAAGACGACTTGGATTGCGCTGCCGAGCTTGACGCCCAGGTAGTTGATCCCGGTCAGGAACATTACCAAAGCGATGGTCGAGAGCTTCAGGCCGAGGAACTTGAAAGGCGTCATCGCGCCGATGAAGGGTATGGGAATCGTCCACTGCTCCCAGGCCGCAGGCAGTCGTGGCAGCGGGACGAAGTAGTTCAGCGAATCCGAGAAGACGTACGCGATCGACGCGATGGAGCCGGTCTGAATGACGACGAAGACCGCCCAGCCGTAAAGGTAGCCGACGAATCGGTTGTAGCCCTTGTTGAAGTAGATGTACTGGCCGCCGGGATCGCGGAACATGCCGGAGATCTCCGCGATGGAGAGGGCCCCGAAGAGCGTCATGACGCCGGCCACGACCCAGACGAGAACGAGCAACTCCGGCGAGCCCAACTGGGCGGCCATCAACCCGGGCTTCTTGAAGATGCCCGACCCGATCATCGAGCCCACCCCGCAAGCGATGGCGGCGATCAGACCCAGCTCGCGGCTGAGCTCGTGACGATGCGTCTTCGGTGCAACGATTTCGGCCATAGGGCTCCTTCAAAAGCGGGGCCCATTGTAGCCCCCCGCCAGTCCGCGTGCGAGACCTTTTCTGCCCGTGCCCCGATAGGTCCGGCAATCCGCAGAGGTCGCCGAGGACGAAAAGGGAAGCGATAGCGGTAGGGTGTGCTCCGCACACCGCTCCTACTTGAAGCAACCGCGAAATGCGCGAACCATGCGAAAGGGAGGAATGGGCCGCTCGTAGATTGCGACGGGCGACGAGGGGCAGCCGCCGGAGACGGCAGAGAATGCGAACGAATCGGCTCACACGGAGGCACAAAGCCACGAAGTGAAAACCAACCACCATCCCGCCCGACCTTTGTGGCTCTGTGGCTTCGTGTGAGATCCCGCCTGCGCGGCGTCCCGCCGCAACCGCTTCAGGAGTCCCACTTCACGAATTCCCCCTTGTCATGTCTGCCCTGTTCCCCTACACTATCCTCAGCGCGACACCGACGACAAACGCCAAGCGAGTCGGAGCCCGAGACGAGTTGTTCGCATGTGGAGAGGTCACAATGAGTGCGACAGACACAGAAGTTGGAAAGCCGAGAGGAAGCCCGGATGAAGGACACCGGACCCCGAGTCCCACAATTTCGCGGTGACCACCGCCAAAGCGTAAACGAAGGGTTGACCCTGAGGTTCCTCCCTTCGACTTGGTCTTGGGTTGAGCCGTTGGGCGGATGCGCCGCCTGCTGTGGGACCGGCTTGGGAACGACTATACCCGAAATCGGGTCGGTCTTCAAGGTCCTCGTCGGTCCGATCGCGCTGGGCCCGGCGGGAATTGTTTGACGCAGGGGGTTGCCGCTGGAATAATGAACGCCAATCGCTTCCAATCGGCACGGGGTCTTTCGTCGTTCCGCTTGGAGGGGCCCCGGATGCGGCCGAAACCGGCCCGCGGGAGCCCGCCTAACCAACCTTGTATCGGAGCACCATGATGAAGAACGTCGTTTCTGGTTCGGTCCGTCGTTTTGTCCTGGCGGCCGGGTCGTTTGTCGTTTTGCTTGGGATTTGTGGAATGGGGTGCCGGAAGGAGCAGCCGGAGGCGCCCGATGCGAACAAGCCTGCGGCCGCCAAGGCTCCGCAGACTGTGGTTCCCGTCGAGATGCCCCAGTCCGCGGACAAGGTCCTGGCGGTCGTCGACGGCTTCGAGATCAAAGAAAGCCAGGTAAAGCAGGCGATCCAGAGCGAGTACGGGATGCAGTTGGAGAGGATGAGGGCCCAGTCGCCCGACTTCGCGGCCCAGCAAGAGAAGCTTATCCTGCAGAACATGACCAACCGGATGGTGATCGAGCATCTGTTGGATCGGGAGGCCAAGCAAGCAGGCATCGAGGTTACGCCGGAGCAGGTCGTCGCGGAGATGGCCCAGAAGCTGACCGAGCTTCAGCCGCCGCAGACGATCGAATCGTACAAGCAGATGGTCGAAACCCAGGGCGGCAACTTCGAGGTGTTCAAGGCCCAGTTCGCCAAGCAGATGAAGTACGTCAAGCTACTGGAGCTCAAGGACCCCAACAGCCAGATCGTCACCGAAGCCAGCGCCAGGGAGTACTATGGCAAGCACCTGGACGAGTTCCAGACTCCCGAGACCGTTCGCGCCAGCCACATCCTGATCTCGGCGGAATCGACGGATCCGAACAGCGAGCCCAACGCAGTCAAGGCCAAGGCCCGTGAGAAGGCTGAAGAATTGCTCAAAGAGGTGAGGGAAGGCGGGGACTTCGCAGCGCTGGCGAAGGAGCACTCGGCCTGTCCGTCGGCCGCCCAGGGGGGCGATCTGGGAACGTTCGGCCGGGGCCAGATGGTCCCGCCGTTCGAGGAGGCGGCTTTCCGCCTCAAGGTCGGCGAGGTCAGCGATGTGGTCGAGACGCAGTTCGGCTACCACATCATCAAAGTGGCCGCGCATCAAGATCCGAATACGGTTTCGTTCGAGCAGGCCAAGGTTCAGCTCATGGCCAATCTGAAGGGGACTCAGACGAACGAGGCGTTCCGCAAGTACATCGGAATGCTTCAGGACAAGGCCGCGATCGTGTATCCCTCGGACGAGCTTACGCCGGAAAAGAAGTAGAAGATAGGGACGCAGGACGCCAAGAGGGTAAGAACGAGGGACGATCCCGCGTTCTTACCCTCTTTCTTTGTTCTCTCACGCCAGCAACGCGGCCGGGTCGAGGTTGGGGGCCTCGACGTCCTTGAAGTATCGCGCGGTGCCGACCCGCAGCTCTAGAGTCGCGTCGTCGTCGCAGACGATGATGCCGTTGGGGTGCATCTGCAGGGCGCTGATGGTCCACATGTGGTTGACGCCTTCCTCGATGGCGTGGCGCAGGGCGCGGGCCTTGTTGGCTCCGTTGACGATGATCAGGACCTCCCGGGCGTCCATGACCGTGCCGACCCCGACGCTCAGGGCGGTCTCGGGGACCTTGTTCGGATCGTTTTCGAAGAACCGCGAGTTGGCGACGCGGGTGTCCGGGGTCAGCCGCACCACGCGGGTCCGCGAGGCCAGCGACGAGCCCGGCTCGTTGAACGCGATGTGCCCGTCGGCGCCGATCCCGCCCACGAACAGGTGAATGCCGCCGACCTGGCGGATGCGGGCCTCGTACTCGGCGCACTCGACCGCGAGGTCCGGGGCATTGCCGTCCAGGATGTTGACGTTGCGTTTGGGGATGTCGATATGGCCGAAGAAGTTCCGCCACATGAAGGAGTGGTAGCTCTCGGCGTGCTCCTGCGGGAGCTTCACGTATTCGTCCATATTGAATGTGATGACGTGTTCGAAAGACACCTTCCCGGCCTTGTTCATCGCAGCCAGCTCGCGGTACATGCCGACCGGCGAAGAACCCGTCGGCAGGCCCAGGACGAACGGCCGGTCGATGGTCGGCCCGAAATCCAGGATCTTGCGGGCGACGTAGTTGGCGGCCCACTGTGAGACTTTCTCGTAGTTCGGTTCGATGATCACTCTCATGGTTGCCCCTCTCATGGGTCGGTCCGCAAAGGCTCGACACGACTCAACAGGTCGTTGGCCAGAGCGGTTTTTGCCTTGATGTGTTTCTGGATTTCCGCGACGAATCCGTCGGCCTCGAACGTGCCTCGAACGGCCGCGAAATCGGATTGCTTGGTGTCTTCGTCGCCGTCGAGGCCGAAGCCGGTCTGGACCGTCGGCGAGAACTCCTTCTTCGCGTCGGCGTGGAGCTGGTGGTCCAGGTCCACCACGGCGGTCTTCCATCGATCGGTCATCTCAATGACGTCCTCGGCGGTCATTTCTTCGATGGACTTGCCCAGCAGCTTCTGCAGGACGTCGGCCGCCCAGGTCCATTCGTACCTTCCATAGTTCGCGTGAATGACCCCGAACCGGGCGTTCAGCTCGTCCAGCGACGCGACGGCGCCCGAGTCGATGTCGTCGAGCAGGCGGGTGATCACTTCCTCCGGCGCGAGCATGCCGGCCAGGTCGATCCATTTGCTCAAACCGACGTCGGTTTCGGGTCGAAGGGCCGCTCGCAGGTCCCGCACGGTCCGGAAATGTTTGCCCTCCAGCCGCTTGAGCAGGCAGTTGCCGATGAATTTGTCGATCCCCAGCTCATACAGAGCGATGCCCCGCTCCAGGGAGGGTCCTGGGATCTTCACGTTGTGGTAGAGGAAGTAGTCGGAGATCGGCCCGGTGGTCGCCTTGAGCTTTCGGAGCAGGTCCCGGCCGTTGATCATCTTCTGAATCGTGTAGGGACTCAGCAGCTTGAAGTTGATGTAATCGAGCTTGCGAGGGTCCTTGCGACGGTCTCGCTGGGGCCACTTGCGGGCGTCGCGGACCGTGCCAACGCTTCGCAGATTCACGCCGGGGGCGAGCACGCTCTCGTCCTCGTGCTCGATCAGATAGGAGAAGGGCAGGTCCGAGGTGTCGGAGTTGCGATAGTGCCGGCCCATGACCACGGTGAACGCGCCGACCTTTGCGGGCCAGAGCATGTAGGAGTCGCTGCCGGTCTTGGAGCCCCGTTCGACGACGCCCTGGTGAACGGGACCGAGCTTGTACATGTGGTTGCTCTGGTTGGTGCCGCTGCCGGCGTTGAGGAAGGAGAACAGGCCCGCGATCAGGAGCGTGGACTTGTGGTGGGTGACCGTATAGGGGCCTGCGAAGATCGAGCAGGCCTCGCCGTGGAAACCGCCGCAGTTGGCGAAGAAGACGGAGTTCTCCGCCGAGTACTGCTTGGACAGGACGCAGCCCTGGCCGATGAAGCAGTGGCAGACGATCGCGCCGTCGGTGATCTTGGCGCCGCTGCACGCGATGAAGTCGTCGGCGTAGACGCCGGGCCCGATGTGGACGGGGTCCTCGACGCAACTGTTGATCGAGCCGTTTTCGAGGCGGTTGACGCCCTCGATCACGGCGGCCCGTCCGATACGGACGTTCTTGAGCAGTCGGGAGTTGATGATCCTCGCTCCCCTGGCCACCAGGCCCATGGGCGACCGGACGGACGCGGCGTAGCCGTCGATCATCGCGTGGAGCCTCTCGATGGTGCGGGGCCTGTGGCGGTAGAAGGCCAGGACGTAGGCCGTCTGGGCGCTGAGATGGTCGAAGATCGGGATTTCCCGGCCGCTCGCCTCGCTTACGACGGCGACGCGGGTCCCGTTGCCGAAGGCGCTTTCGCCCTCGACCGCCAGCAGATCGATGTTGTCGATCACCACGTCGTCCTCGATCACGTAGTTGGCGATGTAGTTGCGGACGGCGCAGATGAAGACGTTGTCGCCGACGGTGCAGTTGTGGAGAGTCGCGTGGCTGATGCCGGTGGGTTTGACGACGCCGCCGAAGAAGGCGGCGGTCTTGTCGAAGACGCCGAGCCGGACGTCTCCGCAGAAGCGGGTGGCATGGACGCGGTCGGCCCGGAATGCGTCGGCCACCTGGACGCGGGACCAGTCGTCGCAGGTGCATCCCTGTTCCGACAATCGAGCGACCTCGGCGGTCGATAGTGCTCGCCACGATGTCTGCATCGAATCCCTTTCTGCCTGTGGACGGCGCCGGAAAGCGAATCCCGAAGGGATCGAGGAATCCGCCGTCGATCGGGAGATTCCCCGGTCCCGGATTATGAGACTTCGACGAATATAGCGGGATCGCCCGCGACGGTCAAGGCGTTCGCCTCGACGAATTATGGACCCAAAAATATTTAATTTCGGGCTCGGCGGTCCGGCTCGGACGGCGGAACCGGCGTTTCGGCGATCCTCCGAAAAAAAACTTGCACACGCGCGTGACATTTCGCATAAATTCTGTAGTCGCATCCTGACGGCTGCCGAAGAAATAAGGTATAACTGTGTGCCCTGTTGCAAGGTCCGAGATTCGCACTGGTGTGGTGCGGTCGGCGCAACCGCGGGGCCGTGTGTGGACGACTGATGCTATGGCAAACCAGCCCAGGGTTGTGAAGGTCTTAGGCGCGTTGTTGGTTTCCATGACGGTGGGGGCGTTTGTCCTGATGGCGCTGGGCAACAATCCTCCGTCGGCGGGCCCGTTCTGCCTGTCGGCCTATTATCGGCTGACCTCCGTGGATCAGACCGTGCGGTCGAAGGCCTGCCAGACCCCCAACCGCTGGACCAGCATCGAGATCTTCTTCAGCGGCACCAAGGGACGCAGCCTCCCGCAGGCCGGTCCGACCGACACGAATTGTCACTTCGTGATCTGCAACGGAGCCGGGGCCGGCGACGGCGAGATCCAGGCCACCGACCAGTGGCAGAACCAGTATTCCATCCAGCCCAGCCGGACGTGGCAGGGCTCGAACACCACCATTCGCATCTGCCTGATCGGCGACGGCGTCCAAACGATGCCGACCGATTACCAGCTCAAACGACTCGAGATGCTCCTGGAAGCCCTGTGCAGGAAGTTCCGAATCCCTGCCAGTCAGGTGTTCCTGCCCACCGATTGCCAGTGAGCCGGTTCCCTGCCGTTGAACATCTGTTCACGCCCACCCTCCTTGCAGCGACACCTGCGGTAGTCTGCCCGCGGACGCCGCGAGAAGCCCCAAGCACAGGGCCGGTCTCTTGCCTCAGACTTCCCGCTTCAAACTGCAAACTCCCTTCGTCTCGCACAGCGACCCTACGGCTACTGCGGCCACGGCGCCGTGACGACGTCATGGCCGCAGTGCGCGTGCAGCACGTAGGGTACTATCCCGATTGTCGCCCGAAAAGCCCCGCGGCTTCAGGGGGACTGGCCCAAAAAAGCGATGAGTGGCCAAGGGGCCACTCATCTATGACGACGCATGGGCGTCTGGTTGCAAGGCACCGATCTTCTGGTTCACATATGTGATTCGCCGTAACTGGGTAATCCGGCCCTTGTTCAAATCCTCGCGGCGGCGTTCCCGAGGGTCCTTGCAGGCAGAACACATCCCTCAAGCGAATCTTGTGCTCTTTCACAGACCCAAGTTTCGGCCGCCGCGTATCTTCGGATCTTCACCCGTATAGACGACCGGCGGCAGTCGCTTATTGCACGGCGCAGAAAAAAGACGATGATTCGCCCACAGGCTGCCACCCGAACTCAGCATGCCCGGTTTTCGCCTTTGAACGGATCGCTGAAGAAAGGCCCTATTCCTCCGCACATGGCTCGATGGACTTCACCGCCTGGGGTTTTCGGACGCTCGCAACGAGGTAGATCGCGATTCCCAGACCCAGGGCGACGCCGAGAACGACAAGGCTGATGGGTTTGAAGTTTCTGGCGTAGTCGATGGAGCTGTAGATCAGGAACAGGCAGACGCCGCTGAAGACCAGGGGCGTTACGGGATAGCCGGTGACCCGATACGGACGCTCCGCGCGGGGTTCCTTGAAGCGCAGCACGATCACCGAGAGCGACGTTCCCAGGTAGAAAGCATAGACGGCGACCGACGTGGCGAGGATCGCTTCGATGAAGCCGCCGAAGATCACGATCATGGCCAATGCGATCGCGCCCTGAACCGCCAGTGCCCGAGCGGGCGTGCCGGTGCGCGGGTCCCACTTGCCGAGCGGACGGAAGATGCGATGGTCCTCTCCGACGGCGTACGAGATGCGGGCGCCGGTGAAGATCAGGCCGTTCACGGCCCCAAGGGCCGAGATGCAGACCAGGACGCTGATGAGACGCGACCCTACGACGGGAAAGACCGTTCCGATCGCATCGCTCGCCACCGCCTGCGACGTCGCCAGCCCGTTGTAGCCCAGCGTATAGAGGAACGCCGCGTTGACCAGGAGGTACAGCCCCATCACGGCCGCCGTACCGACCGCAAGGGCGCGAACGATATTGCGGCGTGCGTCTTTCACCTCGGCGGCGACGTAGGCCATCTCGTTCCAGCCGCCATAGGTGAAGAGCACGAAGACCAGCGCCAGAGGAACGGTCACGGGCATCAGACCGTCGTAAGAAACCACCGTCCCCGCCCCGCGCGGCGCCGCCACGGCTACTCCGACGATGGCCAGCAGGCCCAGGGCCTTGGCGGTCGTCAGCAGGTTCTGGGTCCACTTGCCCTGCTTGACCCCCAGAATGTTGATGATGGTCAGCACGAGCACCGCGGCGCCGGCAAAGACACGCTGACTGAGGCCGGGATATGCCGCCAGAGGATCGTAGATCGCTCGGCCGTAGGTGGCGAAGGCGAAGGCCATGACGGCGATGTCGCCGGGGCGGACGACGGTCAGCTGAGCCCAGCCAAAGAGGAAGCCGGCCCATCGGCCATAGGCCCGAGTCAGATAGACGTAATCGCCGCCCGCCTGCGGGTAAGCGGTCGCCAGTTCCGCGTAACTGAGAGCCCCGGCCAACGAGAGCAACCCGCCGACCACCCAGATCGCCATGACGCCCCATGGCGATTCGGCGCCTCTGGCGATGGCGGGCGCCATTTGGTAGATGCCCGCGCCGATGATGATGCCGACGATGATGCAGGTCGAATCGAACAGCGACAGTTCCCTCTGCGGGGTCACACTCATGAGTTGCCCTCCCAAAGCTGTGTTTGGCCCAGGTCCTGATACGCCTTCTTCCGAATGATCGGATGAGGATTCACTTCCGTAGTGGCGTCTTTCCGCCGCCGGTTGCAGGTTCGTAGTGACGCCGCGTCGCCCATCATGGTCCGCCCGCCGTTGGCGTCCGTCTGGAAAACGATGCACACGATCGTCGTCAGCGTGTTGGTGATCAGGGCGCCGCTCCCGGCCTGCACGTACGCCCGATGCACCTCGACCACCGCCTGTGGGGCGTCGAGATTGACTCGCCCCCGGCCCATGAGGCCCTGCCTGTCCAACTCGGTGCCTATCGCTCCGTCGAGCAGGAAGACATGTTTGCTCTTGAGCAGTTGCAGGAAGTCCGGCATAGCTCTCTCATTTCACCGGGACGCCGATCGCGGCCAGGTCCCGTTTCACCTGGCCCAGGTTCTCGTATACGATGCCTTTCATGCCCGCGGCCCGGGCGCCTTCGATGAAGTCGAGCCGGTCGTCGATCAGAATGGACGCTCCCAGCGGCACGCGAAGCTTGCCCGCGGCGATTTCGTAGATCTCCCGTTCGGGCTTGAAGACGCCCTCGGCGCAGGAGAACGTCGCGGCGTCGAAGGCGTCGTAGCCCAGTTCCAGGAAGAACTCCATCGCCGGGGCTTCGGTGTTCGAGAGCAGGCTGGTCCGGTAGCCCTGCCGCCGCAGCCCTCGGGCCAGGGCAAAGACTTCTTCGCGCGGCGAATAGACCGCGCGGAATGCCTCGCCCCAGAGCGACGCCTGCCTCGGCGTCGGACGGGCGAGCCGCTCGCAGACCTGCTGCCAGAACACGCTCTCGGGGATCGAACCTTTTTGAAACGCCTCGCCGCACGCGTTGTGGGCCCGAATGTAGTCCTCGACCGGCACGCCCAGCGCCCCGGCGCAAAAGCTCATCAGCCCCGGCGCCGGATTCTCGATCAGGACGCCGCCCCAGTCGAACAGGACCGCCTCGATTCTCGTTTCCATCGTTCCACTTCTTCCGTCGTTCGGAGTTCCGCGTTCACGCGGTCTTGGGAGCATCTGTCCCCGGCGGGATTATCACCCGCCAGGCCGACCGACGCAATCGGGATTGTGCCAAACGAATTCAATTGTCGCGAAACACCCGGACGCCCCATCCCGGCCTCCGGCCGCGACCGAAACCGCCATAGCCGAAAAAAACGAAAGAAGGCGAAAAAGGGGAAAAGCAAAGTCGGTCTGCATCATGATCTTCTTCTGCGTCTTCTTTCGTTTCTTTCGGCTGAACCTCCTTTCTTTCCTCTGGTCCTTCTTGCGAAAAAATGAGATGTTGCGGCTTGGTAGTGCGAAAGAACCCAAGCGAACGGCTGTTGGAGGGTCTTGATGATGCCTTGACTGCATCCCAGCCAACCGGTTACTGTGGTAGGCTCTCGCCCGGTCGCGGGCAGGCGGATGATGTGACAATCAGAGAAAGGAAGGATGCAATGATGGGAATACGCCTCAGATCGATCCTGCTTGGAGTCTTGATGTCCCTTGCCACGGTCTTGTCCGCCGCGAACACTGCATCCGCCGAGGAGATTCAATTGAAGTTCGATCGCGCCGGCCGATTCAAGATCGTTCAGTTCACCGATCTACACCTCCACGAAGGCGGCCACAAGGACCGTCAGACGCTGGCCCTGATCGGCGAGGTCCTCGACCTCGAGAAACCCCAACTGGTCGTCCTGACCGGCGACATTCTCTCCGGCGCCGCCAAGCGGCAGGAGACCGTCGCGCTGGCCGCCGGCCCGATGGTCGAGCGGAAGATCCCCTGGGCCGTAGTCCTGGGCAACCACGACGATGAATGGCCCAAGGAGGTCGAGAAACCCAAGGACCGCCGAGGCCTGATGGAGATGTTCGTCCGCCAGCCGTACTCCGTTTCCAAGATGGGCCCGGCGGAGATCTTCGGCGTCAGCAACTACTATCTGCCCATCCACGACGCCGACGGGACCCGCAAGAAGTGGGTCCTCTACATGCTCGACTCCAACGCCTACGCGAGCAAGAAGGAACTCGGCACCTACGATTGGATCCGCACCGACCAGATCGCCTGGTACAGCCAGACCTCCAGGACCCTGGCGCGGGAGCGGGACGGCAAGCCCTACCCCGCTCTGGCGTTCTTTCACATCCCGCTGCTGGAATACGAATACGCCCTGACCGACGCGCAGGCCGACGTCGTCGGGCATCGGCACGAAGGCGTCGCCTGTCCGCGAATCAACTCGGGACTGTTCGCGGCCATGCTCGAACGCGGCGACGTCAAAGGCACCTTCGTCGGACACGACCACGTGAGCGATTACGAGGCCCAGTATCGCGGCATCCGTCTGATCTACGGCCGAGCCACCGGCTTCGACACCTACGGCCGGGACGGCTTCCCCCGAGGCGGCCGCGTGATCCAGCTCGAAGAAAACGGCGAAACCTTCACCACATGGCTCCGCCTCCAGGGAGGCGAGAAGGTCCAATACTGACTCAGCGAGTTCCCAGCGGCTGCCGCTCGACGCCGTTAACCAAGACTCTGCCGTCGCTGGTTATGCGAACGAGGTCGCCTCTCTCAAATCCTGCGAACCGCACATCGTTAACGGTGAGTTCTCGCCCGACGATGCGGCACTTGATCTGGGACCCTTCGAAATCGATCTTGTCGAAGTCCTTCGAGAAGCTCCCCTTTCCTTTCGGAAACGAATATGTCACGTCATGAAACTCGGTTGCGACCCTGTCATCCCCTTCGCTGGTGAAAGAGCGGCTCGGCAGATCGGAGCGGAAGACCAGGCGTTTTGAGGTGCGATACGTTCCGTCTTCCTGTCTGATGCGAGTGGTGACCTGAGCGCAACCGGCAAGAAGCAGGCTGAGCACAAGAAACCCTGCGGTTGCCATCTGCTTGTTGTTCATAACCATGCTCCTGTCATTCGATTGTTCTGAGTCAATCGTTTCGAACGGTGTATTCGTACACGCGAGATGTTACCATCTTGTTACGACGTTGTCCTTCTTACGTTACTTCTTTCTGGAGGAAGGGGTCATACGTTGGGTGTTGGTGTCAGTGATTTCGGAGGACGGACCAAAACAAGGACAGCACCCCAGCCCCGAAGAAGGGCGAAAGGCGCGAGACGGGAGCCCGGAGGCGAGAGAGACCCTGTTCTGCCGAAAAACGCGGACTGCTTCCGCGACCAAGACCTGTTCTCCCGCCGAGACGCACAGAACGCCAAGGAAGAAGAGAGGCCCGAAGGTAGGGAAGGTCAAGCCCGCGGGCCTTTGCGATCTTGGCGTCTTCGCGAGAGGCAGAATTCTCCGCCATGCTCTTGCCCGAAGCACAGTCCGGCTCCAGGCCGGGATCCCAAGAGGCGCTCACACAAAGCCACAAGGGCACAAAGAAGAACCAGAGAGACGCCTTCCTGCCTTCGTGGCTTCGTGACTCCGTGCGAGAGCCAATTCTTCTCCTGTCGTAGCTCGCGATCGATCCGCCGACCACGCCGATCTTTCGGCAGTCATCAATCGTCACTCACCAATCATCAATGCCAAGGCCCGGCCTTCGGCCGAAACCAGGAGCATTTATCGCTTGCGGGGTGCCGGCGGACAGAGGAGCGACTCGGGTCAACCCTCCGCCAGTCCCGCCGATACCCCATCATGCCCCAAACGCACTCCTTCACCTGATCCCAAGGCTCTGTCCGCGAACACTCCATGGTCCGACCAGACGCTGATATGGAAAATCCGTTTCAACTCTTGAGAGTCACTACCACGGGATCAACGCAGATCTTCTCCACAAAATGTATCTGAACCCGTCCCGTTCCCCGCCCGCCGTCCATCTACATGTCGACGCGCCTCTTGTACGTGTTGCCCTTCAAGATTTCACGTAGTGCGTCTCTCAGCACTCCCAAAAACCTGTCAGTCTCCTCTGTTGACCTGTTCAGAACCCAAGCTATCTTGTCCTGTCCAATGGCAACACTGTCAGGCACAATCTCGGCAACGTGCGAGAACTCATGAGGGTATGGCTCCATATACAGAAGATCCATGTAGCGTTCTCCGATGGCGTAGCCGATCAGGAGATCTTCGCTTACCTCACCATCTCTGACAGACCTGTCATATATTGACGACCTCATGTGGAATCTCAGATCGTTTCGCACCCTATCAACAACCCGCAAGTAGTCATCATCTTTCCATTTATCCAGCCATGCCTTGTATTCCGAAATCTCCTGTGTAACAGTTGGCGAAAGACCCATGGTCAAGAGACCGTCGGCAAGCCCATGGCAGAACTTTTTTACTGCTTCTTTGTAGAGACTGATCGACACGAAATGCAGTTCAATTCGGTTCCTGAAGGCGAACAATTCATTGGATTCCTTGCCCACCACGTGGTGAAATCGCAGCCAAGTCTCAAGAGAATTGATGATGCGACACAACTGAAGGAGCAGAATGTATTCTTCACGCGACAATCGCGATATGAACTCGCTCTTGACGTATAGTCCCATTGGCTCCATCGCACTGCCTGTAACGTCCCATCCGAGAGTTGCTGCATAGCCTCAGAACTCAGCGGCATCAGGTACGCTTTCGATTCAAGCTCTCCACGTGATCTCAAACACCGGCTGTCGACTACGAGCGAACCATGTCCCTTCTAATCAGCCGTACTACACGAACCCTTCGTCCACATCTCGATTGTAGGGTCGGATGGTGGGAACGGCAAGGGAATGGGACGGTGTCCGGTACCTTTTTCTAGAACAAGGGGCTTCGGCGAAGGCTTGGCCAAGGCGGCCGGGCGGGGGAGTTTTTCGCTTTAGGGCCTCCGGTGCGGAACGCGAGCGAGACATTCGCTTGGGATTGCGTGGACTGTTCAGATCGTGCGAGAGGCGTGCGGAGCACCCGTTTCGCTGGTGGCCAGAACGCGTCAAACTCCCGCCTGTACGGCGGAATCCGGATCAGTCCGCTGCTTCTTCTCTGGGTCGCTATTCGGCAAGCCACGTCCTGATCTGGTGCTCCAGGATCGGCAGGTCGTCCTGGACTGCCGACCAGACGATCTCGTTGTCGATCTTGAAGTAGGCGTGGATAAGGATGTTGCGCATGCCGACGATCTTGGACCATGGCACATCGGGGTGTTCGTCACAAAAGGCATCAGAGAGTCCCGTGGCGGCCTCGCCGAAGAGCATGAGGTGATGGACAATCCACGTCTGTATGAGTTCGTTGTTGTCGAAGGCCGTTCGGCCCTTGGCTGCGTACCTGTTCACGGCCTCAATGGCCTCGAGCATGTCGAGAAGTCGTTCGCGATCGCTTCTCATAGAGGCACGGCCTGTTCCTGGACGCGCTGACGGATGCGGTTTCGCAGGCCGGTGTCGGTGACGACGTCGACCTTGCGGCCGAGGAGGTTCTGGAGGTCCATGAGCAGGCCGCCGAGATCGAGCAGGCTGCGGCCGGGCTCCATCTCCACGAGGAAATCCACGTCGCTGGCCTCGTCGGCGCTGCCGTCGGCAACGGATCCAAAGACGCGGACGTTCCTGGCGCCGTGCTTGGCCGCCAGTGTCAGAATTGCGTCACGCTTATCGCCGATGATTTCGCGTATTCCCATGCTGTCGATCCCTGTCCTGCAAAACGGCGGATACATTCTGGCCCTTCTGTCCTGCACAAGCCAATATAGCCTTGCAGAAGCCGTGCCGGCAAGTCCTTTGCCTGGTTTGTCGGTGATTCCTCGGAATCGGCGCCTCGACACCAAGTGCGGCGGGGATGACCGTTACCGCCGACAGCTTGCCTGTTTGGGGGTATAGGCAAGGGACGCCGCGTGAAAGTGTGGATGCGTAGGCGGCGGTCCGTCCATGCAGGGCCCGAGGTGGCGGCCTTAGCCGGTCTTACACGGCCTTCTTATTCGCGATCCGCTTGGGGGGCAGGGAGACGGTGGGCCGGTCGGAGGCCTTCTCGCGTCTTAGGAGGTCTTCGCAGATGGCGTCCGGACTGTAATGGAACGACGTGGCGAGGGCGTCCCGCCCTTGCGTCGCGAGGCCATCCTGGCCTCGCCTCCGTAATCCGCCGCCTTTGACGAATGACGCCGAATCGCGTAGAATCCGGTTGTTGATGGTTCTGTGGGGATCTCCTGATGCTGCAAGGTTTGATCGCTGTAGTTGTGTTCTTGACGCTGGTTGTGCTGGCGCTTGTGGGCTGGCTGGTCGCTTCGAGCATGGCGACTCGGCGGGAGGCGGCTGGACAGGTTGCGGGGATCGCTCTGCTTCAGCAGCAGCTTGACGCGCTTAAGGCCGCACAGGATAAGACCTCGCAGACGCTCAGCGGCTCGCTCCAGGCGGGGCAGAGCACGTTGACCCAGAGCCTCCAGTCGAATCAGCAGATCCTCCAGCAACTCAACGCCCAGATCGGCGAGCTTCAGGGCACGAACAAGCAGATGCTCCGGCTCGGCGCCGACGTCAAGCGGCTCCAGGACATCCTCGCCAGTCCCAAGCTCCGCGGCCAGATCGGCGAATGGTCGCTGGAGAACCTGCTGGCCCAGGCGTTGCCCCAGGGGAGCTACAGTTGCCAGCACGCGTTCAAGGACGGTCGGATCGTCGACGCCCTCGTGCAGATGACAGGCTTTGCGGTCGGGATCGACGCCAAGTTCCCGCTGCCGAGTTTCGAGCGGATCGCGAGCGGCTCGGACGAGGCTGAGCGGCCCAAGCTCCGTCGGCAGTTCATCCGCGACGTGACGGCCCACGTGGACAAGATCGCGGGCGACTACATCCGACCGGTCGAGGGCACGCTGGACTTCGCGCTGATGTACATCCCCGCGGAGAACGTCTACTACGAGACGGTGATCCAGTGCGACGGCGACTCGCAGAACCTCCTGGCCTACTGCCTGGAGAAGAAGGTGATTCCGGTCTCGCCGAACCTGCTGTACGCGTATCTCATGACGGTCGCGATGGGTCTTCACGGCCTGCAGATCGAGCAGAAGGCCGCGGAGATCCGCCGGAATCTGGGCCGGCTCAACAGCTCGTTCGCGGAGTTCGTCGCCTCCTGGGACACCCTCGGCACGCACCTCCGCAACGCCTGGGGCAAGTACGACGACGGCCAGAAGCGCCTCGACCGCCTCGGCCTGCAACTGACCCAGATCCAGGAAGAGACCCGCCTCGACGAAAGCCCGATGTCGTAGACGACGTTGTCCACGCAGGCGCGAACAATTGAGAAGTTCGGCGAAATCAGCTATCATGGATCGATCCTAGTACACTCGATGTCGTACGGTGTGAGACAGGGCTTCGGAGTGAGAGCAGGAGATGCACGATGAACGATCAGATAACCATCGATCCTCGGATCTGCAATGGAAAGCCCGTTCTCGCCGGAACTCGCATACCGGTGACTGTGGTGCTGGATCAACTTGCCGAAACCGGGTCTGTACAGGAGGTGCTGAGGCGGTATCCGGAGCTCTCCGCAGAACAGGTCCGAGCCGCCCTGCGGTACTGTCGCGCCGTGATCGATCGCACGGACCTCGAAACCGAAGCCGCGTGAGAGATGCCGCATGCGCCTCTTCCTGGACCAGATGATCGATCGCTGCGTGGCAGATGTCCTGCAGGAGGCAGGCCATAACGTTGAGTGCGCCGCACAGATGGGCATGGCGCGGACGGACGATCTGGAGATCCTCGAATACTGCACGAGACAAGACCGGGTGCTCGTGACTCTGGACGGGCACTTTGGCGACTGGACGGCGGCGAAGTTGACGGTGCATGCCGGCGTCATCCGGCTCAAAGTCAACCCAACCGATTCGCGAAACATCCAGAAAACGCTCCTTCCCTTCCTCGATCGCCATGTGGAACGTAGCTTCCGCAACACCCTGGCCATCGTCAAGCCCACCGGCACACGGTGGATTCAAACTGCCTGAGATGAGGTTGCCGGTGGAGGCCAAATCCCGTATAATCGTCCCCGGCAAATGAGTTTTGACGGAGCTTACGGTATGGCGACGAAAATCGCGGCGTTTCAGAAGTGCATCAATCCCGGCTGCGGGGCACAGTTCGACTGCGCCGAGTCGATCTTCAAGTGTCCCCAGTGCGGAGATCTGCTCGATATCCAGTACAACTGGGACAAGATCCCAGTCCCCACGAAGCTGGCCGACTTTGGCAAGCGATGGGCCACGCGGAACAAGCCCCTGGACTTCTCCGGCGTCTGGCGCTTCCGCGAGTTGCTGGACTTCTGCCCCGACGAGCACAAGATCACGATTGGCGAAGGCCAGACCATTCTCCAGCAGAACTGCGCCATCGCCCAGCACCTGGGCATGAAGCCCGACTGCCTGTTCCTCCAGTACGAAGGGCTCAACCCCTCGGGCTCCTTCAAAGACAACGGCATGACCGCCGCCTTCAGCCACGCGATGATGGTGGGCGCCAAGAGCTGCGCCTGCGCCTCGACCGGCAACACCTCCGCCTCGGTCGCCCTGTACGCTCAGAGCTGCGGCCTGAAGTGCACGGTCTTCATCGGGTCGGGCCGGATCGCCTTCGGCAAGCTCAGCCAGGCCATGGACTACGGCGCCCAGACCGTCCAGATCCAGGGCGACTTCGACGACTGCATGAAGCAGGTCCAGGACGTCTGCACGGAGCTGGGCCTCTACCTGCTCAACTCGCTCAACCCCTTCCGGCTCGAAGGCCAGAAGACGATCATGTTCCGGATCATCGAGGCCCTCGGCTGGCAGGTCCCCGACTGGATCGTCGTCCCCGGCGGCAACCTCGGCAACTCCAGCGCCTTCGGCAAGGCTTTCCACGAACTCAAGCAGCTCGGCCTGATCGACCGCGTCCCGCGCATGGCGATCATCAACGCCACCGGCGCCGACACGCTCACGGACCTGGTCAACAACAAGAAGCTCGCCTGGAATGGCGGCCACGTGGACCAGAAGATCATCGACGACTATTACGCGGACCTCACGGCCCGCCACTTCTCGCCGCACACCTGCGCCTCGGCGATCGAGATCAGCCGGCCGGTGAACCTCAAGAAGTGCCTCCGTGCGATCGACGTCACGCAAGGCATCGTCCGCGCCGTCACCGACGCCCAGATCTGCGACGCCAAGGCCCTGATCGGCAAGTTCGGCCTGGGCTGCGAGCCCGCCTCGGCGGCGACGGTCGCGGGCCTCAAGCACCTCGTCGCGGACGGCACCATCGCCAAGGACGCCCGCGTCGCCTGCGTCCTGACCGGCCACACGCTCAAGGACCCCAACGTCACGGTCAACTACCACAAGGACCGCCAGGGCCCGTTCAGCAACCCGCCCATCGAAGCCCCGAACGACCTCCAGGAGATCATCAAGCTGATCCGCTAGCCCGCTCGCACCAAACGAACCCAATCGAGCGACGGAATCCGGGAACCTCGGCGTCACGGGCAGTCCGTCCCGATCCCCTAATTGGCTTCGTTTCGCACAATCGTGAGACAGCCAGAAGCGCCGTTCACGCGGTCTTCGGACCCTCTGCCCCGGCGGGACCATCGCCCCACACACGCTGAATACAGAATCTCGCAAAACGAACCCAATCCGCGCCAGGACTGGAAGAGACGGCCAGCCGCGAATTGGCTTCGTTCTTGTCCTCGCCTCCTGCGGGCCGAATACACCGTAACTCCCTCTGCACAAGGCACTTGCCCTTCGTTTGGCTGTGGCCTGAATTGGGTTCGTTTCACACGTCCATCTCCCTGCGAACCTGACACTTCAAACTTCACACTTCAAACTGCCCCAATTGGGTTCGTTCCGCAAAAAGTGATCGTCAGCCGAACATCAGCCCTCACGTACGAAGCGAACAGCAGAACGGATGCCGCCGGCTTCTCGTGCTTCCCACTTGACACTTCAAACTTGAAACTCGCTCTACCAACAGATAGACGCTTCTTGATGTCGATTTGTTTCATACATATCAACATTCTTCCGGGAAATATGCGAACATCGCAGGGTGGCCTCCGACCCCAACCAAGACTCCTTCTCTGGCAAAGACGCAAGGATCGCCAAGCAAGAACGCAGGACCGAGAGAGAGGGGACGCGGATTCCTGCCGGAAGACATACCTGACACCGTCGCGTCTTCCCTCGACATGCCTTCTCATAGGAACGCCAAGAGAACCACACCACCTCTTGTCTCTTCTCCAACAGCGTTCATCAGCGTTTATCAGCGGTTCCACGCACTCTCCTTCTTCCGGCGGCAAAGAGAAATCGACGGCGGACCGGTCTTGACGGGTTGAAACCGCAGATGAACGCTGATGAACGCAGCCCGGCCTTCGGCCGAAACCAGGAGCGTTTATCGCTTTGCCGGGTGCCGGCGGAGAGAGGAGCGACTCGGCCCGAACCTCCGCCAGTTCCGGCGGTACCCCATAACGCGACGAACGCACTCTTTCGTCCGATCAAGTACCCGACACCGTCACGTTCTTCCGAGGACCACAATCCGCTAAAGCGTAAACGAGTGCCCGACCCCGGAAGCCCCCCTTCGCCCCTTGGCCCGTGTCAATGCGCCAGGTTATTTCGCCGCTTCCCCTGTTCAATCAACGCATCAATATCCTTCTTCCGATCAGCATACATACCATAGTTCTCGTCATAGTACCACAATCCGGGGATAAGCTCAACCTTACCCTGATGACCGAGGCGATAATCTTCGGGGTAGGCAACCACTCCGTAGCTCGGAGCACCCAGCATCTCCACAATGACTCGCCCATCGTCTTCTATAGTCACATGGTTTGGCTGAACATTCAGAATTGCCTGAGGGATGCTCGCGTTCTCTTGTCTGGGGTCAAATCGCACAGGGTACCTGCCCGCCTTGAGATCCCCGCGCCGGACACGAGATGACAGTTCTCTGCAACCCTCCAAGAGTGCGCGGTAGTCAGTTTCACAAAGCAGTCGCACCAACCGTTGTCGGGGTGCTACAACAATCGGGCGAATGACGAATAATGCGAGCAATAGGCTGGTAACGACCAAGCCTAATACAGCCAGACTCGCGACATTGGAAATCGCCTTAAGCCTCACATTACATGGCTGTGCTGTGCTACTTGACATGGATTGTCACTCCGAGTGCAACCGCTCACATCATATTCAGTCTAACCTCTTTCCCGATGTGTAGTCATTCCATCCCTTTTGAACCTCAGGGTCAATGCTTCGTTTACGCTTTAACGGAGGGCGCGGTGAAATTGTGGCCCTCAAGGCCCGGCTTCCTTCATCCGGCTTTTCTCTCGGCTCTCCAACTTCTGCGTCTGTCGCATTCATTGTGACCTCTCCAGATACGAACAGCTCGTCTGGGGCTCCAACTCGCTTGGCGTTCGTCGTCGGTGTCGCGCTGGGGATAGTGTAGGGGAACAGGGCAGAAATGGCAAGGGGCAAATTCGTGAAGCGGGAAGCAGTTGCGGCGGGACCCGCGCAGGCGGGATCTCACACAAAGCCACAGAGCCACAAAGGTCGGGCGGGATGGCGGCTCGTGCCCCGTGACTCGTGATCCGGGTCACCAGCCACGGATCACGGGTCAGGCGTGCGGAGCACGCTTATCATGCTGCTGGCGGAAGGCGCAAAATGCCGGGGTTTCAGGGGCAGAGCCCCTGAGATAAACGGTGTCCTTTCGGCAGGGCTGCATGAAATAGTCCGTGCGGATCAGTATCTTCGA
>CALEZT010000111.1 GCA_937927975.1 uncultured Phycisphaerales bacterium | reverse complement strand
GTCGTCGATCAGGTCCTTGTACTTCGGGTTGTTGACCACGTCCGGGTCCATGCCGGAATCGAGCATTTGGCCGTTCACGCTGCCAGTCGGCCAGCCTGGCCCTGGGTTGGATTGCCTGATCACGTCCTGGAGAAAGAGGTAGGTTCGAGTCGCGACAGGCGAGTTCTTCCAGTCTGACTTGATAGCTTTGGCTCGAACACATGTGGTCTGCGCGACCCGCAAAGGCTCTTGATAGATCTTGCCGGTAGGCATCCGTCCGCCCAATACGTACGGCTCGCTGCCATCGGTCGTGTAGTAGATCGTCGCTCCCTCTGTTGTCGTGCTGATGGTCACGACAATCTCGTCTTCATAGAAACCAGCTTCGGGAGTGATGTCCGGCTTTGTGACGATTCCTGCATAGACCGCAACGTTCTTCTGGCCGGGCGTTGGCTGCCCGAAAAGCACCCACTGGTCGCCGCCATCCGGGAATCGGCCCAAGGACACGTCCGGCGTCTGGGCGTCGAAACCGACGTAGTCGATCAGGGTGATGCCGTCCTTGTCGTAGAGGGCGATTTCTTCGCCACTGCTGCTCAAGCTAAAACCCGCGTGCAGACCGGTGGCCTCCACGTCGCCGTCGGCCCAGATGAGCAAATAGCCGCCGGCGGGAATCGTCGTAATTGCCCCATTGCTCGGTGGGATTTGCCACTTCACGGGGTTGGCTGCATCGTCGGTCAGGTACATCCCGCCGCAATCGATCGCCTGATCCGACGCGTTGTGCAACTCGATCCAGTCGTCGTAGTGGCCCTGAGGGTCTTTGGCCGACGTGGCATTGGAGGCCAGGAGCTCGTTGATGCAGATCGGCCCGGCGGCCTGGACGGAGCCGGCCCAGAACAGGGTCATCGTGAGGATGGCGGACACAATCGCGCTGTACGATCTCATGTTGGCTCTTTCCCTGCGTGCGGCAGCACTTTTCTCGCGACCGATGTCGTCACAAGTGCTGCAATTTGCCTATTTTAGCACAAACGGGCTCCCAAGTCAACGCGAGTGGTTGACATATGAATCGTCCGGCCTATACTCCGTGGCAATGGAACCGAAGGTGCTCCTGGTCAACCCGCCAATTTACGATTTTGCCGCCTATGACTTCTGGATGAGGCCCTACGGGCTGCTCAGCGTCGCCGGCAAATTGCGGGGGCGGGCCGATTTTCGCCTTTTTGACTACATGGACCGTCGGACAGGGCCGGGGGAATCCCCCTCGGACCGCTGGGGACGCGGGTCGTTTCCCAACGAGCGAGTGGCTCTGCCCGAGGTCTTAAAGGACATTCCGCGGTACTTCCGACGGTTCGGGCAGCCCCGGGATCGGTTCACATCCTGGCTCCGGGAGCAGGGGCCCTGCGACTATGCCTTCGTCCAGACCATGATGACCTACTGGTACCCGGGCGTGCGAGAGGTGATCGAGGACCTCCGGCGGTTTCGCCCCGAAGCGAAGATCGTCCTCGGCGGCAATTACGCGATCTTGTGCGATCAACATGCCCGGCGTTTGGATGCGGACCTGGTCGTTTCAGGCATCGACCTGGGGCCTTTGTGGTCGTTTATGGAGACGACGCCGGACCCGGATCAGCCCGCGCTCTGGGAAGCCTGCGGCGGACTGGAGACCGGCGTCCTGAAACTCGCTGACGGTTGCCCGTTCCAGTGCAGCTACTGTTCGGTGCCCAAAGTCTATGGGCGGTTCAAACCCCGGCCGCAGGAGCGGACCCTGGCCGAACTGGAGTTGCTGATCGAGCAGGGGGCTCGCAATGTCGCCTTCTACGATGATGCGCTGCTGTTCGACGCCGAGCATGTCCTGGCGCCTTTTCTGGATGAGGTCATCCGGCGGGGAATCCGCGTGAACCTGCACACGCCCAATGCGCTGAACGCTCGCTTCGTGACGGCCGAACTGGCTGATCTGATGGTTCGAGCGGGCTTCAAGACGTTCTACCTGGGGTTCGAGAGCGCATCTCGCCAATGGCAGGAGGGCACAGGCGGCAAGGTCTTCTCGGAGGAGCTTGCCCAGGCGGTCGAATGTCTGCTTGCTGCAGGGGCCGACCCCGCGGACGTCACGGCCTATCAGATCATCGGGCACCCCGCCAGCGACGCGCAGGAGCTCGAAGCCTCGATGCGGTTCGTCCACAGTCTCGGCATCCGCGGCATGCTTGCGGATTTCGCCCCCATTCCAGGCACGCCGGACGGCGAGGCCTGTCGAAAGTGGGTGGACCTGGACGAGCCTCTGATGCACAGTAAGACCGCATTCCCCATCATTCGACTGGGTTTCGACCAGGTCAATCGTCTCAAAGACATGCAGCGTGTGCTGAACCGGTCCCTGGCGGGGAAGGCCGGAAGTTGACGCGAGCCCTCGACCGTTCCGCGAGGCACAGCAGGCGACTCGGACGTGTCAGTTTGACGACGCTTCCTCGCTGGTCGGCTCGGGACTCTGTTCGGCGGGCGCCGCAGGTTCTGTCGCAGGCGTGACCGTCGGAAACGGGTTCGATTTCGCGATGAGACGTCGCTGGCCCAGGATCTCCTGGACCAGGCCGAAGCCCACTGCCAGGAGGGTCGGGCCGATGAAGATGCCGATGAAGCCGAAGGCGGCGATGCCGCCCAGGACGCCGATGAACATCACGATAAAGGGCAGTCTCGAGCCCCGGCTGATGATGATCGGTTTGATCACGTTGTCCACGCTGCTGATGGCCAGCAGGCCGTAGATCGCCATGAAGATGCCCCAGCCAATGTGGTCCTGGGCGAACAGCCAGATCGACGCGCCGATCCAGATGATCGGCGGGCCCATCGGGACGAAGCTCAGGAAGAAGGTCAGCACCGCCAACACCAGCGGGGACGGCACCCCGGCGATGGCGAACCCGATTCCCGCGACGAAGCCCTGGGCCAGCCCGGTTCCGATCACGCCGTAGACGACGCTCTGGACCGTCGTCTTGACGATCTCCATCAGACGCTGGCCGTAGTCGCCGCTGATTCGCTGGAAGCCCTCGCGAAGGCGCGCGACGAGCCCGACGCCGTCCCGATAGAAGAAGAATGCGATCAGCACGCTGATCACAAGGTGAAAAACGCCCCGCGCGAAATCGAGACTGTGGCTCAGCAGCCACAGGCCGGCCGTTTGGATCCTGGGCTTGAGCCAGTCCATGGCGGGTTTGGCGTCCACGGTGAAATTGAGCCAGGAGTCCTTCACTCTCTGGCCGACGAGCGGAATTCGCTCGACCCACGCAGGCGGCTCAGGGATTCCCGTCTCGCGGTAGGCGTCGAATTGTGCCAGGGCCGAACGGATGTTGTCGCCGAGCGTCAACCCGACGATGAGGAACGGGAGAATCAGGATCAGCGACAGTAACGCGGTCATCAGTCCGGCCGCGACGTTCCGTCGGCCGCGCAGCCATTTGAGCAGCAGTTCGTGTAACGGCCAGGTCGCGAAGCACAGGATGGCCGCCCACAGAATGGCGGAGACGAACGGTCGCAGCACGAGTCCGCAGCCCAGGACGATCGCACCGACCAGGATCAGTCCCGCGATCTGCTCGATTCTCTTTTGGTTCTTGACCATCTCTCGATTGGCTCCCAAGACGCCGGGAGTATATGCGAATCCTCCGCAGTGGGCAAGGGGTATGCGTCCTGGCCTGTGACTATCTTCAGATTTGCTTTTGGGACCTGTTTGCCTTATCCTGCGGTCCCTATGGAACAACGCGCCGTCCATATCAAGAGCTTCGGGTGCCAGATGAACAAGCTGGATACAGGGCTGGTCGCCTCTGCGCTTCAGGAGGCGGGCTTTCGGCTGACCGAGAGCGTCAAGGAGGCCGACGCGGTCGTCATCAACACCTGCTCGGTCCGGCAGCATGCGGAGGATCGGGTCCTCTCCAACCTGGGGCATCTCAAGCACCTCAGGCAACATCGGCCCGGCATGGTCGTCGCGGTCATCGGCTGCATGGCCCAGCGGCTTGGCGATACGCTGCTTGGACATGAGGCTGTGGACATCGTCTGCGGACCCGCCCAGATTCCGCAACTGGCGGAACTGATCTCGCAGACCCTGGATCAACATGAGAAGCGTCTGGCTGTCACCGAGTCGATTCGCCGGCCGGTCGAAGGCGGCGATGCGGCGCTCGACGACTTCGAAACGGTCCACAGCCTCCAGGATCAGCAGATTCCCGGCCAGGCGTTCGTCCGCGTGATGCGAGGCTGCAACTACTTCTGCACGTATTGCGTCGTGCCCTATGTCCGCGGCCCGGAGGCCTGCCGTTCGCCCAAGGCGATCCTGTCGCAGGTGAGGAGTCTTGCGGACGCCGGAGTCAAGCAGATCACCTTTCTGGGCCAGACCGTCAACTCGTACAAGTACCCCAACGGCGAGCGCACCTACAGTCTGGCCGATCTGCTCGACATGGCGACCGAAGTGCCCGGCGTCGAGTGGCTCCGGTTCGTGACGAGCTATCCCTGCGACGAATACTTCGAGGACATCCTCCGCGTGATGGCGGATTCGCCGAAGGTGTGCCGGTATTTGCACATGCCTGCGCAGAGCGGGTCGGACCGCATCCTCAAGGCGATGAACCGTCACTACACGGCCGCCCACTACCTGGAGATGCTCGACAAGGCCAGATCGATCGTGCCCGATATCGCGATCGCAGGCGACTTCATCGTCGGTTTCCCCGACGAGACCGAGGAAGATCTCCAGGCTACGGTGGAGCTTGTGCGGCAGGCCCGATACAAGAATTGCTTCGTGTTCAAGTATTCGCCCCGCCCGGGCACGACAGCCGATAAGCGTCTGGCGGACACGATCCCCGAGGAAGTCAAGCAGCGACGCAACGTCGAACTGCTCGCTGTGCAAGAGCAGATCAGCGAGGAACTGAGCCGGGAGTTCCTGGGGTGCGACGTGACGGTCCTGGTGGAGGGGCTCAGCAAGAAAGCTCACGTCAACCCGACGGAGTGCCCCGATCGACCCCAACTGGTGGGACGCACGCAGACCGATCACATCGTGGTGTTCAACGGTCCGCCGTCGCTGGCGGGACACTTCGCGCAGGTGCGGATCACTCGGACTTCGCCGCTGACTTTGTTTGGGGAACTGGCGAGAGACTGAAGCAGATGGGACCTATGGGACGGAGAGGACCAATAGGACCCATGCCTTACTCCCGGATCGCTGAGCGGATCTGATCGGCGAATTGCTCGTGCAGAGGCGTCAGCTTGTCCGTAGGCAAGGTCAGAGCTTGCGCGAAGTCGAAGCCCTGCAGTCTCGGCGTGGGCCGGGGCAGGGTTGTCGGTTGTGACGCGTAGCTCTTGAACCGCTCGCCCCACGGCTTGAGCGTCAAGTCCGAACGCACGAGCCCGCCGAACTTGCTCATGTCGGTCGAGTCGGGCGTGTCGGCGAAAGGCCAGGAGAGCCAGCCGGCCGCCACCGGTCGCGAGGCTTCGATCTCAGCGACGATCCAGCGGGCCTGTTCGTCCTCCGTCAGTCCGATCAGAAGCCGATTCATGGTCCTTCCTCCCTGGCCGTTTCAATACCCATGCCACAAGTACAGGACCTGGGGCGTTCCCAGTTCGAACAGCTTGGTCCGATCCAGGTGCAGGAGGCTCGTCTTGCGGCTCTCGGCGGTCAGCAGGTCCATGAACGACAGCGGCCTTCGGTACTCGATGACCTGGGCCTTGTCGATGCCGGCGCGGGTCTGGACCGCCGCGATGGCGTCGTCCAGAAACCCGGTCCTGTCGATCAGCTCGACCGCTGCCGCCTGCTCGGCGACGTAGATGCCGCCGTCGGCCAGCTTGAGGATTTCGTCCTCGGTGAGCACCTTGCCGCGTCCTTCCTTGATGACGTCGATGAACCTGCGATAGGCCGGTTCGAGGAGGCGGTCGTTGAGGTAGGCGAGTTCCGCGTCGCTCGGGGCCCGGAAGGAACTGGGCCAATCCTTCTTCTGGCCCTTCGTCATGAACACCGGCTGGACGCCCAGCTTGTTCTCGAGCAGCTCCTGAAAGACGAAATGCGACAGGATCACGCCGATCGATCCGGTGATGGCGGTCGGCTCGCCGACGATCTCGTCGCAGGCGACGGAGGCGTAATAGCCGCCGGAAGCGGCCATACCCTGTATGAAGGCGACAACCGGTTTGTCCTGCTCGTTGCGGTAGTTGACGATCTCGCGGTAGATGCGGTCGCTGGCGGAGATGGTTCCGCCGGGCGAGGTGACCCGGACGATGAGGCCTTTGATCGAGGCGTCCTCGCGAGCGGCCTTGAGTTGACGGTGGAGTTCATTGGCCTGCGAGTCGTCGATGATGCCTTCGATGTTCACCACCGCGATCCGGCTGCTTCGCGGGCCTTCCCGCAGGACGGTGGCGCCGCGTCCACCGCCGGCGCCTCCCAGGAGGAAGACGGCGCCCAACAGCAGAAGGAACAACCCGACGTTCGCCAGGACGGACAGGCCGAAGAAGACGCCCCAGAGAATTCGCCATCCGCTGGTTCTGGGCTTCTGCGGAGGCGGCGAATAGGGAGGATTCGCTCGGGGGGAGGGACTTGGAACGGGCTGCTGTCCCGGCTGCCTTTCCTGGGGCGAAAAGCCGGATTGTGAAGAGTCGTTTCGCTCTGAATCCATCTGTAGCTCCTTGAAAAGAACGTGTGCATTATAGAAGCTGTCGGCGGCGCGGTCAATCAGCCGGTGGCCTGGGCTCTTCGCAGGCGTCTGTGTCGAAAGAAGCATTGAATCGAGCGAGGACCTGTGGCAGGATAGAGATCGACCATCGCAAGAATGTGTGGTGCGCGGCGCGGTGGCCTAACGATTCGCAGGAATGGTGTGTATCGCACGACATTCGCCTATGATCAAGAAATACCCTGAGTTCTCGTCGCTCGCTCTGGACCAGAGGACGGAGCTGCATCCTCGTTTTCAACGGTTGACCGAGGGGTTGTCCGAACTGACCTTCGCAGGCATCTACCTGTTCCGCGACGCCCATCAATACCGGGTGTCCCGCCTGGACGAGGACCTCTATATCATCGCAGGCCAGGACGCAGAACCGTTCTTCATGCTGCCGTTCGGCCTGCCGGACGAGGCGATCCTGGGTTCTCTGTTCGAGCGGCACAAGACGATGAAGGCTGTCACGCCGGCTCAGGCCGAGCGGCTCGCCAAGATGGGTTTCAACGTCTGGGAGGACCGCGACAACTTCGATTATCTCTATCCGCGAGACAAGATGGCGGACCTTTCGGGCCGCAAGCTTCACAAGAAGAAGAATCTCGTCAACCTGTTCCTCCGCAACAACGAGTGCGCTGCCAAGCCCTTGTTGGAGGAGTATGCGGCCGACGCCTTGCGGGTCCTGGAGCGGTGGCGAGAGGGGCAGGCGACGCCGGGCGATTATGCAGCCGCCCGCGAGGCCATCGAGAACATGGAGTATCTTCAGCTTTGCGGCGGAATCTTCTACGTCAACGACGAGCCCATCGCCTATACGCTGGGGGAGGAACTCGCCCTGGGCCAGGTGTTCGTCATCCACTTCGAAAAGGCGATCTTCGAGGATCGCCACAAGGGGATCTACCAGTACGTTAACCAGGCGTTCGCGTCGGTGCTGCCCCAGAAGTACGAGCTGATCAATCGCGAACAGGATCTGGGCGATCCGGGTCTTCGCCAGGCGAAGGAAAGCTACAAGCCCTCAGGGTTTGTCATCAAGCATCGGGCGGCTCCAGAAGATTCGCAGAGCGGATAGAGCTCATCCGTCCCATTCGTCCCATGGGTCCTATCCAGCCATCAATCGACCTCGTCGAAACGGTATGGATACATCGACAGGGCGACCTCACGCGCCGCCTGGACGATCTCCGGGTGCGGCACGTCGCAGATGTCCACGAAACCGATCTGGTAGTTCTCCCCGTCTCCGCGACCGGTCGTCGGTTGGTCCTTGTACTGGAACCAGTGCGTTCCGACGATCGCGGGATTCGCCAGGGCGCTCTGCACATATCGTTTGTATTTGTCCGCGCGGTCCTGCTGGCTGTCGGCCCTGCGAAGGCCCGTGTGAAACAGGCCGCGATCCAGGGCGCCGAAGTGGAATTCGCCGATGATCAGTGGCACGTCCGCTCCCCCGGGCAGCTTGAGGTCTTGGACGCCGTATTCGTACCGATTGTAGCTGACCACGTCGCAGAACTTCGCGGCGGCCTGCGCCGCCGGATCGTTCACCCACGCGAATCGGCATCCCAGATAGAGCTGATCCGGCGCCGCTCGTTTCAACTCTCTGCGGATCGTGCTGAAGTAGGTCTCCGCGGTCTTTCGGTAGAACTCCAGAAGATCCTCGCGGGCCCTGGCCTTGTCCGGCGCCTGGCGGCTCGCGAGCATTGCGTCCCAGGATGTGTAGGCGGTTCCCCAGGCTTCGTTGAGGTCTTCGATACTCTCGTACTTGGCTTCGAGATCGTCTACGAAGGCGATCTTTGCGGGTTGGTCGGCGGGGGAAACCAGCGCCGCCACCGCCAGCGAGGTGTCGTCGCCCCACGACAACTCGTTATGCACGAAGTACCCGAGGCACCAGGGATCGCCGGCGGACTTGCCTCGCTCGGTTTCGAGCCTCGCGCGCAGATTCTCCTGGAAGCTGGTGTCGAAGACGTCGTAGAACTTGCCCCAGTAGCCTTCCGAGCCTTCGAGTCTCCTGGCTTCGAAGTGAATCGTTCCCACGTATGGCGTGAGCCTCAGCAGGGACACTCGTTCGTCGGACCAGTTCGCGATCGTGTTGATGCCCCAACTCTCCAGACGCCGGTGCGTGATGTCGGCGAACGCGGTCTCGAATTCCTCGCCGTGCTTGCGAAGCAGGTTGGCCAGGCTGAAGTCATAGGTTCGGTAGGGCGTGTGCGTGCTGTAGTAGCCGTGAGGGGCCCAACTCGCCTGACCGTAGAACCTCGCCAGCGGCGAATCCTGGGCGGGCAGGTTGCGGAAGTACCGCTCGCGGTCGGTGATCGGCGTCGGGTTGGCGCTGCGGACGCAATCGATCCCGTGCGACCAGAACAACCTGCCGGTGGGGTCCACGAGCCACCATTTGCCCTTGTGTTTCTGGACGCGGAAGTAGCCCGTCGCTTTCAGCCGCGGTCCCTCGGTCCATCCGCCGTACTTGTTCCAGCCCTGTGGGCGGGTGTGGGTCTGGAGGTCTTCCTGCTCCTGTCGGTTCTGCAGGAGCATCGACGCGACCGTGTGGGTCTTGCCGGGCCATTCCTTGTGGAGGTACTGCCCGAACTCGTCGATGAAGGGCAGGAAGGACGAGGCGTCCAAGACCTGCACCTGGCCGCCGGCGCGGATGTTGTCGATCTCGATCACGTGGTTCTGGGTCGGGCGGGTCGCGAAGACGAGCAACTGCGTGACGTTGGCGGTGTCGAGCTTGCCCGCGTGGACGGGATTGCCTCGCATGCCGATCAATTCCAGGGGCTCGTCGAGCTTCCAGGGGACCGGGAAGATGCGGACGGTCAGTGTCTGCGAGGCCCCCGGGTCGAGGGAGACCTGATCCGTGACGCAATGGCTCGTACCGTCGGCGCCGGGGTTGTCCACGCGGCAGGAGACGGTCAGTCGCCGGTCGCTGCGATTGGTCACATCGAGCGAGATGTACTCACAGGCGGACAGGTCCCATTTGCCCTTGGGGGCTTTGAGCGTCACGCCAGGCCAGGGCGCCTGATGGCCCAGATCGACCCGCAGCGTGCCCCCCGGCGTCACCTGGACTTTGGCGTCGGTCGTAGCGACTGCGCCGACATCGAACTCCGATCCGAAGTCGAACAGGACCGCAGGCGAGGCGGGGTTGCTCGACAACGCCGGTCGCGCCGCCGCCAGAGTCATCACGGTGATCAAGAGCATCAAACGGTCTCTCATGGATCTACCTCTCAAATGAGCTTGGGGATCGCTCCTGGGCATCCCATTCGATTCGATATGCAAACTCGCCCCGGCGGGTCAGGAACTGTACGAGACCGTCCGTCTGGTCGAACGCGACGCGACGAATCACCTGTCCCTGGGCGTCAACGGCTGTGACCGACTCTGCCCGCTCCGATTCCGCCATGCCCAGTCTCGCCGGTCGCAGCGCGATCGAGAACGGACCGAGTTGCGGCAGGGGAGTGACCACGAGCCGATTCCCGGCCCGTTCGCAGCGGAACGCTCCCTCGGTGATCGCCGGTCCGAAATCGACCGCGACCCGATCGAGGTTCCAGCCGGGGGCGTATTCGCTCGCAGCGTTGGCCTTGACCAGATGCAGACCCCCATTTCTGTCGGAGGAATCCGAAACGATCAGCGCTCCCAGGCTATACCGCATCGAGCCGTCGTCGGAGCCGAGCAGGCTGTAGCGTCGTCCCGTGCCCGGGTCCCAGAGGCCGACCATGATCTCGTATTCGCCCGGGCCGTACTGGGCGGGGACCTGCACGATCCAGTTGTCGCCCAGGCGGACCGTGCCTGCCCACTGGCTCGTGTCGGGCGAGGGGCGTCCACCGCTCTGAAATGCAATGTGGTCCGAGCGGGTCGATTGCGTGCTCGTGAAGTGGATGAATACGTGGAAATCCTTCGGGGGAGGCTCGTGAGTTTGCCAGGTCGTGATGAGCTTGAACCGTCGGTCGCCGAGAACCTCGATGCTCTCGGCCTGCGGTCGAATCGCCAATTGGCCTTCGGGTCCGAAGCCCCTGGCGCTGAAGTACCATCGGTTCGGTCCGCGAGATTGCTCGACCACGACGCCGGCAACCTTCTCGACGCTCGATTCGATCTGGCCATTGACGGCGCAGTACCCATACGGCGGCAGGATTCGTCCGGCCGTCTGCCAGTCGCTCCGCCCTCGATTCACGTGGACCGCCGCGCCCGATTTCCACGTGACGATCTGCCGGTGGATGTCATTCTCGACGAACCGCACGTCGGTGATCTCGTCGAGAGCGAGGCTGCGAACGAGGTCCTGGGCCAGCCAGTACTTTCGCACCGCGCCGCGTCCGAAGGCCTGGGCGTCGATCATCAACGCGTGGCCCTGGAGGATCTCGGCGCTGAGATAGTCGTCGCTCTCAATGCCGTGTCCCTGGCGGCTCCGACCGCCCTGGTAGCGGTCGGAGTAGCCGACGCCGTGCAGGCTGAACTTGTCGTGCAGCACCGCGTCATACCAGGGCACGCGCTCCCAGTCTTGGCAGTTCAGATGGATGCAGAACGACTTGCCCTCCGACGAGAGTTGCAGGTGCTGGCAGTCCGCGCCGTCGAGGTAGCCGATCAACTGGTCGTGTCCGGCTTCCGAGGTCATCGGCGCATGGCCGCCGAGCGTGTCGCGAATCCAGGCGAAGGCCTCGCCCCAGTGCTTGCGGGTCTCCAGCATCGAGTGGTACTGGCCCGACCGGTCGTAGAAGTCGATGCAGCCGATCGAGGTGAAGACGTCGATGAAGTAGTGCGTGGGCTTGAGATTGGGACCGATCAGTCCGAGATTCCGCTGGAGCCAGGGCATGAACCGATCGGGTCGCCATCGGTAGCTCTGCGCGTCGCGGCCCTCGTTGAGCCAGGCCTGAATGGGCCGGCCGTCCTCGGTGAAGCAGATGTGATCGTAGCTGTAGCCCTGGGCGTCGGGATAGAAGTCGATGTAGTTGTCGTGCAGGCCCCAGGGAATGTCGTGGGCGGCGCAGATCTTGGCGATCTGCTGCATGTCCTCGATGGTCCCGAGCGAAGGCAGCGGGGGGTAAATGTCCGGCAAGCGGTAGTCGTAGCCCCATCGCTGCCAGACGTGCAGCGTGAGCAGAGAGTCCGTCAGGCCGTAGTCGATCATCTGCTGCATCGTCTGTGCGATCTCGGCGTAGCGGCCGCCCCAGATGTCGAAGACGAACCGGCCCGCCTTGCGGGCGAAGCCGGGCAATGCCTGCTTGTCGTACAGCGGGCGATACTTCTTCGCGCAGTCGAACGCGCCCTCGGTGCTCGGCACCAGCGTCATCGTCGCATCCAAATGCGTGTGCAGCGCATACGTGCGGCTGTCCGGGTTCACCTCCAGGAAGTCCGGCGGGTGGTCGCTGGCGACCAGAAGCGACAGGCCGCCGTCGAAGTCAAAGCCGACATGGCTGGTGGACAGGTTGTGCCCGCCGAAATCGGCGCGGAAAGCCTGCGGCTCGACGATGCAGTAGCCGTGCCCATAGTAGACGCGAGGGGCCTTCCGATCCGCTGCACCGAGGGCGAAGTCCGTGATCCGCTTGGGGCAATCGACCTTGATTCGCAGTCCGCTGCCCTCGGGCCACATCCGTACCGTCAGGTCGAACCGCTCGCCTGCGAGTTCCAGGGGCTGAGTGACATGCAGCCCGCCGGCATCGACGGCCCACGTCGCATCGCCTGCCAGAGCGACGACCGACGGGCCTGATCCGAGCGGGTATCCGAGCACGGAGATCCGCAGACCATCGAATACCACGCACGCATCCCGGCTGGCTATCGCGATGGCTGCGTCGAGGATTCCGGCGTCGCCTCTCGCGATGCCGATGCGATACCCGTCGGCAAGCGGCAGGATCGTGCCGAGCCCTTGGCCGGTCTTCGCGAGAGTCGCAGCGGCGTCCCGCCTGTGCTGCTTTGCGCTCTCAGGCGCGGGCTCGGGCCGTGGGCCCGCGATCAGGACCGGCTCACCCCAGAACGACGAATCGCAGGTCGTGTCCCGTTTGGGGCCCGGGTGGCTCTCCAACCGCAGGAACACGGTTTTCCCTCGATATGCCGAGAGGTCCGCCTCGCCTTGCACCCATACCTTGCTGTCGGTATGTCTTTCGAAGAGCTTTTGATTGCCGACCCAAACGCGGAAGGTCACGCCGTCGCTGGGGGGCTCGGAGGCGGTGTTGTCGCGGATGGCGTTGGCGAAGGCCAGCGTCAGCGGCGCGACATCGGGCAATTGAACGCGATACTCCGCGAACACCGTCCCGGCGGCGGGCCTCCACGGCGGGTGCATCGTGATCGCCTGTTTGGTGTCGCCTCGTGCGACAGGCCCGATACCCAGAAACGCGAACGACTCCGGCGATGAGCCCTGCCAACCCTGCGGCATGTACATCAGCGGCTGATCGAAGAACTGCCAGGCCATGCGATGGGTCCTGAGCGACCATAGGGGCAGGGCCCCCGAAGCGGATACGACGTTGACCGACAGGTCCGGCGGCTGGGTCGCGGATGCGACGGGCTTTTCGAAACTGGTCTCAAAAATACGGACGGCGTGGGCCGTCCTCTCTTGCCTGCCGGGAGAGAAGGAGGCGTACACGTGGACGGGGTACAACGCGGACAACACGCCGGGAGATGCTGCGATCTGAAAGGTCACCTGCGTCTTAGTCTGAGCGTCGACAGTAGCGCGCCGGTTCGCTTCGCCGATCGCATACCACTCGTCCACGAGATCATCGATGCGAACATCTACTTCGAGAGGGGCCGAGCCGGTATTCTCCAAAGTCACCACAACGTAGACAGGTTGATTCGCCGTGGTCACTTTAGCCAGCTCGCTGATCGAAAGGACCAGCGGCCCCTCGGTGGCCGTATGTCCGTCGAACGCCATCGCCGGGTGCGCCATCCACATCGCAACAACTAGGATCAGCCCGACAGAGGCCCACGTCAGCGTGACTCCCTGGGGGCTCTGCCCCCAGACCCCCGGCATTTTTCGCTTTGAGCCAGCAGCATGAAATGGAAGGCAGAGCCGAGCCGAGACTGGAGCGTGCCCGCATGGTCGCGTGAGAACCTTGGATACTTCCACGAGATGGCTCGAATTGCAGGCATGCAATTCCCCCATGCCATTGACCCAAGGCGTAAAATGCCGGGGTTTCAAGGGCAGAGCCCCTGAGACCGACGAGCGGCTTTGGACTTCGATCCTGTTTCTCATGCGAGACTCTGGCCCATCACTTCGGTTGTCGTTCAAGCAGGTACCACATCGTTCCGTATTCCGGCGACATCGCGAGCACGCCTCGCCCGTTCTCATGGGTCAGGGGAACTTGCTGCTTCGGCGAGCCATCCGGAGCCAATGCATGGCAGGTCCATTTCCCCTCCGGCAGAACGACGACGCCCCGCACGGCCTCGATCTGCGCCGGCGCCTTGCCCCAGTTGCGACCGACCGTCCGCCGATCCGGCGAGAACTGCATCCCGACATTCTCGCACCGCCCGCAGGCCGTCACGAGGATCTGTGTGTCGCTATGGAGAGGAGTCATCGTCAGGGTCACCAGTTCTGGACCCGCCAGTCGAATGGTTCCCTTCGTCGCTTCCTCGAATCGGCTTGCGTGGCCGGAGTAGACTTGGGCTTGACGGCCGACGACCTGATAGAGTCCTTTGCCGCCCGCGTCCACAGTCCACATCACACTCACGGATCTCCCGCCGCCCAGGCCGCCTTCGATGTCTCCGTGGCTGGAGGCGATCCGGGTTCGCAGCATGTCCTCATGACGGACGCCGCGTGCCTCCCGCAGCACGTTGAGCATGTTGGAGCCATGCTTGGCATGGAACCGGGCCAGGGACGCCAGTGCGTCGGACGCCTCCACCACTCGCATCGTCTTGACCGCCGCCAAGGGCGGCACGGCCCCCTCGCGGAAGATCGATGTGCAGGCCCGCATGAAGCCCCACTTGGCGGGATTGGTGTCCATGTCGAAGAAGCCGCTCATCGACTCGCGGGCCCAGTTGTCCGTTGCGTGTGAATAGGTGAACAGCCAAATCCCGTCCCAATCCTGCGCCGCGGCGAACGACGCGACCATCGGCACGCATTCTGCCTGTGCGTCCAGCGGGGCAGGGTGGTTGTACTCGCTGAGCGTGAACGGTTTGCCGCCCAGCCGCTCGGCCGCAATGCGGAAGAGCGTTGCTTGTTGGGGGTGGTCGGTCATGGCCTTCTGCTCGATGAGCCAGTTGTTCGAGTCCCACGCCCGGCCGGGGAAGGTCGGGTGCTGCCAGTAGGCATGACTGTCGATGAAGTCCATGTCGCTCTGGGCGTATTGGCCGAGCGGCCCGAAGACGATTGTCCCGGTCACCAGGGCCTTGCAGCCGAGGTCTTGCCTGATGAATGACCGCATGCCGTCGAAATACGCCTTTTCCGTCTCGGCCAGGAAGATCATCCGGTCCAGGATCCGGTGCGTGCTTTCGTTGTCCTGGAACAACAGGA
Source organism: uncultured Phycisphaerales bacterium (assembly GCA_937927975.1). GTDB lineage: Bacteria > Planctomycetota > Phycisphaerae > Sedimentisphaerales > Anaerobacaceae > PLanc-01. The sequence continues at coordinate 2,082 of CALEZT010000111.1, read as the reverse complement.
CCTTGTTGCCGCTGAGCGATTCATCCTGCGCCAGGCCCACCTGCCCGCCGGGACGAAGCTCCACGCGTCCGATCTGAAACGGAGTCGAGTCGCCGCTGAAGGCGAAACTGACCCTCGCGTTGTCGTCTCCGGCCGTGGCGACGAAACCGAATCTGAAGGTCTGACGCTCTGTGGTCAGGTCCACATTTCGCGAAAGCCCGAGGTTTGCCCAGGGGCTGTGCGCCTGGGAAACGGTGCAGCCGATCCGTCGGGGCGCCTTTGCGGCCGCTTCGAAAGAAAGCGTGTAGTAGCGGCCTTCGCTCAGCTTCAGGCCCCCCTGGGTGAGTTGCAGATGCCACTGGGTCCCGTTCGATCTCGTGATCTCGACCTGCACCGTGCCTCCGGGCAACCCCTCGGGGCGCGACAGCGCCGCGCTGCATCCCTCATGTTGTTCGAGATTCCAGCGTGCGGGTGTGGACTGGCCTGCTTGCCAATCCGCGAATGTGGCGCTCTGCAGCATTTGCTCGCCAAGGGGTTCCGTGCCCTTGCCCCAGGCGGCCGCCAGGGCTTCATCCGAGGAGTATCGTTTGCCCAGCCAGGAGTTGAACCGGCCTCGCAGGATGTCTGCGTAGTAGGGCGGGAGAGTCCGCAGGGTGTCGTCGGCATCCCACATGAAGAAGCTGTCCTCGTTGGTGATCTCGACGAAGGCCACCGCCGGGTCGTCTGCGTAGCGGACCTTTCGATAGGGATTCATGCGGGTCAGAACGTCGCGGGCGAATCCTTTCTGGGCCTCGACCAGGGCCGGCGTGAAGATGCCGTAGATCTTGTCGAACTCGCGATTCGTCGCCGGCAGGCCCAGGACCTCGCTGTGCTTGTGGCCCACGTGCAGGTTGACGTTGATGAAAATGCCGCGCTGGGCCAGTTCGTTGATGAAAAAGTCCAGTTGGTCGAGGGCTTGGGGTTCGAGGGTCCGCCCATCTCGGCTCCAGATGCCGGCGGGCCAGCGGGAAGTGTCCATGTGATGGAGTCGGACGGAGTTGACGCCGGCGACGGCCAGGCGGGCCGCGACCTTGGGGGCGTCCTCGTGGGTGGGGAAGTTCGCGCCGAAGCACAGATTGACGCCCCAGATTCGCACTCTTAGCTCGCCCTGATAGAAGTGCCCGCCGCGAGCGATGATCCGCTCGGAATCAACGGGGATAGGCCTGTAGTCCTTCAGCCAGATTGCCTGCTCGGTATCCACCCGCAGGGGGATGGCGAACGGCACGAAGTCCTGCCCCTGGGCGGCAAGTCCGGTCAGAAGGACCAGCCAGATAGCCGTCATCAACGCGAGGCGTTGAGAGGCTGCGCCGGAACTTGTTGTGCAACCGGGGTTTACGGCGAATGTCGACGGCGATGGGGTACGAACCTTCATGATCTTTCTCCGACTGTGAGTGGTCGTAGGCATTCATATCAGAACCGTCGCTGGGCGGCAACACAAAAACCGGCGTCGTCGGTCTCACGCAGAGGCGTCGCAGGTCCTGAAAAAAACTGGACAAAGTGATGGAAAAGCTCTTGCCTGAACTGAAGAAACGCGCAAAATAGCGCACTTGCAGTGAATCGACCGGCGGGTCGCGGTGCATCGCATCGCGAGATCCACGTTGCGGCGACAGGGCAGGGGAGAGTAGTGGCGGCGGCCGCAAGGGGACGCTGGGAAGTGAGTGTGATTGCGGGTTTTCTCGGGGGGCCGAACGATGTCTTTCGGGCTCTCGGTACAGAAGGAGACAAGGATGGGTTCAACGGGCATGGTGTGCAAGAGTATGACGATGACCGAGATCAAGGCGAAGGCGAAGGGACTGGGCATCGAGCCGGGCAAACTGAAGAAGGCCGATCTGATCCACGCGATCCAGGTTGCCGAAGGGTGTACGCCCTGTTACGGGCTGTCCAAGGGCAACTGCCCCTGGACACAGTGCTGCTGGCGGACCGATTGCTTCAAAGTGAAGGCGTAGGTCGTCGGGGACGGCGCGTCCGCAGGGGGGATGGCGAGCCAGATTGGACGTCGCTTTTTCTGTCGGGTGTGACTAATTTTTCTGGCGCGAAATTTGGGGGCTTTGTAGAATACGGGCA
>CALEZT010000110.1 GCA_937927975.1 uncultured Phycisphaerales bacterium | reverse complement strand
ATCAGCTCGAGCAGTACGTCATGGCCAAGGTCTGGGACGATCCGGATGTGGACGTGGACGGACTGATCGATGAGTTCTTCCGTCTTTATTTCGGCGCCGCGGCCGAGCCAATGAAGAGGTTCTATCTGCATCTGGAGGAGATCGCCTGCGATCCGACGAACTACCCGTCTCCGTATCACCGCCGCGATGGCATCAACTGGAAAGCCGTCGCATGGGAACGGCTGGGGACTGCGGAGCGGATGGCGGAATTGGGAGCCCTCATTGCCCGTGCAGAAGAACTGGCTGGGACCGAGACAGAGAGGCAACGAGTCGCCCTATGGCGTAGTGTGATCTGGGAGTGGATGCGCCAGGGTCGCGAGCAGTATCTGGCCGCAGAGAAACAGAGCAGGCAATGACCCGCGAGGCGCCAATTGAAGAACCCGGGGTTCTGGATTGATGGGATGTGTGTATGCAGATTTACAGTTCTCGATTCGTGTGCCTTGTCATCGTGGTGTTGTCGTGGGCGTTGATCGCGAAGGCCGATAGTCATCAGGTGGTGATCAAGCCCAAGGAGTATCCGGGTGCCTTGAGGAACCCGCTCAAGGGATTTCGTCCGGACACCGGTCCGCGGGCGTTCACGCACGAGTACGGGACGCTCGCCCGGTGCTACCTCAAATGGAATGAACTCGAGAATAGCGAGAGCGACGGCATCGACAGGATCCTCCGCGTCTGCAACCAGCGGTGGAAGGACGTCGAAAAGCACAATATCAAGGTGATCCCCCGCGTCTATCTCGACTGGGACGAGAAGCCGGGCAATGAATACTGGCCTGCGGATATGCAGACCCACGATTACAGCAGCGACCAGTTCCGCAAGCGGGTTCGACGTTTGATCCAGCGGCTGGGGGAGTGCTGGGACAATGATCCCAGGGTTGCGTGGGTCCAGATGGGCATCATCGGGTACTGGGGTGAGCATCATAATCCGTCGCCGAACGCCCGGATGCAGCAGTTGCTGGGGGACGCTTTCACCGCGGCGTTCCAGAACAAGAAGGTGACCGTCCGCCACCCCTGGGAATTCACAGACTACGAGTTCGGGATCTACTGGGACTCGTGGGCTCACATCCAGCAGATGGATACACACGGCGAAGGGATCGCCAAGCTCAACGCCGAACGGGGCCGCTGGAAGATCTGTCCGATGGATGGCGAATGTGCGTACAACTGGGGCCGATACCAGGAGCAGCCGGGTGACAATCCGAACGACACGCTGCGTGATCCGGTTCACCGGGATTGGCTGATCGACACGATCCGCCGGCTGCATGGCAATGACCTGGGCTGGGTTGCGAACTATGATGCCAGCGATCCGCTGGTCCAGGCTGGGGCCCAGGAGGTGCAGAAGGCGTTCGGTTATCGGTTCGTGATCGACGAAGTGCGATATGACGCGGTTGTGCAGCCGGGGCAGGCGTTCAACGTGAGCGTCTCGGTGCAGAACACCGGCTCGGCGCCCTTCTACTACAACTGGCCGGTCGAGGTCAGCCTGCTCGATCCTGCGTCCAGGGAGGTTGTGTGGAAAGACACCTTCGAGGATGTCGATATCCGTTTCTGGCTGCCAGGTGACCAGTGGAACAGCAAGACCAAGCAGTACGATACCGAGGCCGCGGACTATGAGATTGGCGGCTCTTTCGCAATACCGGAGGATCTGGTCCGAGGGGACTACATCCTGGCGCTGGCTATCCTGGATCCCGCGGGCATGACGCCGTCGGTGCGTTTCGCTATCGAGAATTACTTCACCGGGGGCCGGCACCCGGTTGGTTTCGTAGGAGTGGGGAAGGAGCCCCCGTCGACGGAACTCGCCCCGGCGTCGTTTGACGATCCGGCCCAAGACCGGACCCTGCACTATGAGCTGGCGTCCGCGACTGACGCCTCCACAGGCAACTGAGATACCCGAGGACAACCCGCGTCAATGGCAGGGTGTCGTGTTTCTGGCAGATATCGATCAGGAGTAGGCAAATGAATAGTGTGTGCAACAGGCGTGCATTTCTGAAACTGGCGGGTTTGTCCGCCGGTGCGGCGGCATTGGGGCTTTCGATCCCCGCGCGAGCTGAAGACAAACAAGGCAAGCCCAACATCCTCTTCATTGCCGTGGACGACTTGCGGCCGGAGTTGGGCTGCTACGGCAAGGACTACATCAAGAGCCCGAACATCGATCGCCTCGCCAGAACGGGCATGGTCTTTCGCCGTGCCTACTGCCAACAGGCGGTCTGTTCCCCATCGCGTTCGAGTCTTATGACTGGCACGCGGCCGGACACCACGAAGGTGTGGGATCTCGTCACCCACTTCCGCACGGCCCTGCCTGATGTCGTCACGGTCGGTCAACACTTCAAGCAGCATGGCTATTTCGTCCAGGGCATGGGCAAGATCTACCACGGCGGGTATGACGACCCGCCCACGTGGTCGGCGCCGTGGCAGACGCCCAAGGCTACCGCGTATGTGCTTCCTGAAAACCTCGCCCTCAATAGACGGCAGTATGAGGGCGAGCCGGACGGTGATGCGAAGGAGACATCCAAGCAGAG
>CALEZT010000109.1 GCA_937927975.1 uncultured Phycisphaerales bacterium | reverse complement strand
TCACTTGCCAGTGGTGGGAAAAGCTTATAAAGAGCCCGCGTCTCGTACAGGCACAACCCAGCGAAAACGATCGGCGTAGCTGGCGGTGCGCTACTCCTGTGACACTACACAAAGCGATAGGCCACACCGATCGACTTGACGCATAAACTCCACTCAGTCTGCGTGATCGGGACTTCTCCATGCGACAGTCCGGACGCCGACCAACCAATCATATATGGTCTGCGGGAGAAGCTCAGGTAGGAAACGACAACAGGGACATCTACGTCGCCCTGTGGCCATTGGAGAGCATCTGTTCGCCCTTCCCTGTGAGTCGGATCCTCATCAACCTACCCGTGCGGGTGTTCTGCAGTTGTTCTGCGATCAGGCCTTGTTTGAGAAGCTCCATCTTCAGCTTCTGGCCCTGCCGACCGGATAGCCCGCTCCGTTGGTAGCGGGCGGCGACCCCGCTGTCGGGGTTATCCGCCACATCCTGAAGGAAGGAGATCTCCGAACCACCAGAGGAATCACCGGCAGCATCTTCCGCGGCCCCCTCGTCCTCAGTCGATGAGACCTCCAGCACTTGATCCTCGGCGCCGAACCGGCAGATCTTCCCCTTCATGTACTGCCCAATCTGCTCATCCGTCACCCGGCCCTTGCGAATGTTGAACTCCGGGATCGAGATCAGAAAGGGCCTCTGGATTCTGCCCTGCAGTTTCACCACGGCCTGACCCACGTCGAGCGTGCCGAGGATATCTTTGCCGCTATCGAGCAGGAGGGTCTGAGTCATGGCGTTGATATCCGCGCGGTTGCTCATACTCATACAGATCGTGGCATAGCTGTTGGCCAAGGCGAAGCCGGACAGCTTGGAAGGCATCTGGTCCAGGAGCACCAAACTGACGCCGAACTCCCGGATCTCCCGGTACGTGGTGTCCATGACCGATTCCGAGCCAGTCAGCGAAGTCCGCTGGCCGCTGAGGACATGGTGGGCCTCCTCGATCAGGATGCACCGGTCGAAACGCTCCCGCACGTTCTCCGCCATCTTCTTGTGGTGCAGATAGAGCAGGCAGGCTTGGACGAAGAAGGTCTTGTCCGCCTGGGACAGACCGTCGAGTTCCAGGATCACGTTGCCATCGAAGACGTGATCGATGCTCTTATTGCTGGAGGAGTTGAGCAGTTCGCCCATGCCGCCGAAGCACAGCGATGAAAGCGCCCGGAGCGTAGAGGACAGCCATCCCGCCTCCCGGCCCCGGGTGTCCATGCTCCGCGCTTTCGCCAGCACGTCCTTGAAGGTCGGCCATCGCGCCACGAGGTTCTCGTACACCCCCGCCTCATCGTACACGGCGTCCACCGCCTGCTGGAGCAAAAACAGGACTCCGTTGCCCAGACAGTAGGCGTGGGCGATGACCTCGTTGAGCTTCTTGAGCCAGGTCTTGGGATCCGTCCCCGCCGGCGGGATCAGAGGATTGAACGTCAGGGGCGCGATGCTGCGGCCGATCGTATAGACCTCGACATCTCCGAACTCCGGCCGGTCCAGCAGGTCCCGGTAGTTCCGCTTCCAGTCGAAAACCAGGAAGGGCTTACGGCGCTGGGCCAGGGTCTTCAGGATCGAGAAGCCGATATTGGTCTTGCCACTGCCGGACCGGCCCAGGATCGCCATGTGCTGGATCCACTCGTTCTCGCGAAGGCCGAATGGGTAGAGGCTCTTTCCGGAGTAGCTGACCTGGCCAATGGGGTACGGCCCCTGGGCCTGCTCCCGGGACGGCGGGATCAGGCCGGGCTCGGTGTCGTCGAGGCCTTGGGGCAGGTGCTTGGCCGACAGGAGCTCCAGGTAGATCTCCAGTTGCTGTTTGCCGTCGGGGTCTTCGGCGTGATAGGCCGCGAAAACCTCATCCATCTTGGGCCCCAGGATCGGCCGCAACCTCCGACAGAGTTGCCGGACGTACTCCGCCCTGCTGCTCTTGCTGTCAAATGCCATCGGCCTCCACGCCTTCGACCATGTCCTGACGATGTTTGGCCTGGCCGTAGGTGGCGGCGTTTTCGAAGAGCTGCTGTCGGATCTCCGTGCTGTCCTTCCAGAAGTTGATCTCCTCCTCGTGCTGCTGGCTCTCCAGTTCGAGGATCAGCTTCTCCAGATGCTGTTGGGCTTTGCTCTCGCCCAGGGAATTCATCTTCAGGACCGAGAGGCGGTCCTGGCAATCCACCAGACGATGGTTGATGTCCCGCAGGCGGGTGCGGTGCAGGAGGGCCCGTTCATGGAGGATGTTCGCCAGATGGGCCAGGCTGATCCTCCCCTGCCGGGCCTGACTGCCGAAGACCTGCTCGGCGAGCGTGGCGTCCCGCCGACCGGCGTATGGGGATAGCGCCTCCTTCAAGAGGGCGGCATCGAGCCGGAACTTCTCGAAGTAACCGCCCCGGGGTTCGGCCAAGAGGGGGCCGTATGGGGGGATGGAGAAGGTCTCCTCCCGGCCATAGTCCTGCCTATCAGTGGGGTATCGTACTTTGGGTAGGGTGATGTCGTGGTAGGCCATGCTGTAATTGTGAAGTGGTAATAGAAGGACGAGAGGGTTTATAAGTTTTGCGATTCCGAGGCGACCGCCCACCCGAGCGCGGAGCCCAATCATGGAATGGCGACCGACCAGTCCCTTCTCCTATGGACGTAACGTGGCGCTCGCCGGATGGATCGCCTCCGCCGTACCCGCGAGCCGGCCCGGCTGATCGCGGTGGCATGGCCGTCCCCGGCCCCCGAGTGGCCCATGGCAAGCCGCCCCACCTCCCCCAGGTCAGACCAAACCCAAACACACCCGCTGCGGCCGCCAGGCCGCCGCGCGATCTAGCCGCGGCGAAATACCATTTCGGCGCGGCGTGCCTCGTTTTCTACGCGAGGCCCGCTCCCCTCATCTTCACCAGATGCTCACACCCGGCGACCGGGGGCTAGCTCCCCCGCCGCCCTGCCGACTACCGCCGTGCTCCGGACCTCCCGCCGGAAGCCAGCCGGTACAACGCCTCTCGCTCCAACTCGCCGAGAGGATCAACGGCCCCACTACCGCCCCCATGCCCGCGGGAGAAGCCCTCCCACCGGAATACCGCTCGCTCTTGGCGGTTGAGAGCGGAACCTCCAACCGCCCCCTGGAGCGTCTGGCGTTCGAAGCCTCGGGCTCGCGGTGTACCATTCACGGTGTGTGGGAAGCAGATCCGCGACCATCGGCCTTCCGTCACGCCGCTTGGACTGGCGATTGGGCCCAAACCGTGGGACCAGTTGCCCATGCCCATCTGTCTATTCTCTATCCGTCACACTATTAGCCGTCGCGATTCTGAATAGAGAATTCATAAATCTATATAATCCAAGGGATTAGGAGGATAGTTGAACTCCTGAAGCGTCGCGTCGTGGTTTCGACGCGCTCCCACGACAGGAAATCAGAAAATGGCTTTCCATGAGGATGTGCGACGTGATATGCTTGTGCGGGTCTATCCCGTGCAGGTGTCTTCGAAGGGGAGTTGCCGTGGATTTCCGAGTTGCCGACGAGCTTGCGGATCGGATCATCAAGGGTGAAAACGGGGATTCGTACCAGGTGCTGGTCGAAATGTGCATCCCGTACCTCAGGATTGTGAAGCAGAGATATCGTTTCTTCCGGGTGACGGACAAGGCCATAAGAGACGAACTTGCCGCCGCCGCGGTGGCCGATGCCATTTTCCGGCAGAAGCAATTGGGACGGACCTTCACGGTCTGGCTCTCGAACGCCTTTCGCGACCATTGCAGGCGTGTGGACCGCGACATCCGTCAGCAGAAACTCAGACAGGCCATCGAGAATTGCGAAATCCCATGTCCGCCAAGAACCATAGGTGCCTGTCGAGAGAACCGACCCGATCAGGAAGCCGCGGAAAACGAAGTCTTGAAGAGTATCCGCGACGAGTTGGCCAAGCATGAAGAGCCTTCCCGGACTGCGGTCAACGAAAGGGCGAGGGGCCTGTCCTATCAAGAGATCGCAGCGATACTCGACAGGACCGCGGATCGGTGCAAGGCGGTGTTTTGGCATGACGTCCATCTGATTCGCGACAGTATCGGACCTCGTTTTGGGGTGGATGACAACGATCAATAGTGAGCCGTAACTGGCTTTGTGTCAATTGTGTGAGGACAGCGTATGGCATGCATTCAGAGGGAAGTCCTGGAGAACCTCGTCGACGGGGAATTGGGCGACCGCGAAGCGGCGCAAGCCGTCGAGCACATCAAGTCTTGTGAAAAGTGCAGGCGGGAGTTTTCGGCAGTCCTGGCGATCTACGAAGGGCTCCAGGCCGCGGTAGCCGAAGATGCCTGCCCGGCCAATACCACGCTCAGGGAGTATGCCGACAATGCTCTTCCTGCCGACCGAATGGCTGCCATCCGAGAGCACATCGAATTCTGCCACGCGTGTCGGACCACCATCTGGTTCCTGACGGCCTCGCAAGCGGAAGTGGCCCGGTGGCAGGCGGAAGAGGAACGCCTCTACCGTCAGGAGCGGGCCAGGACCGTGGGGCATGAGGTGGCGAGAGAGAGCCTGACCAGCCTTCTACCCATCGGACTCGATCTCCTGGACAGGATCTTGGATTCGGCCTGGCGACTGGCCCTGGACCTCAAGACCAGGACGGTGGAACAGTGGCCGAAATTCGGGCTCTCCGGCCAACTGGTCGGCGCGCTTGGATTCGCAGGAGCCCCCGACCCCACGACGACGGCGACATCCATCATTCTCGTTACATCGCTCTTCGTAGCCCAGCGGATCACCGACGGCGACATCAAGGCGACCCCCGAGGCGGTGGAGGCGGCTGTCCGAGAGGCCGCCTTGGCGTTTGGCGCCGGCAAGGAGTTGCACAGGAGGCTTGTGGAGACGGTCCCGCCGCTATTGCTGAAATTCTACGGCGATTCTGATGCCCGCCATCCTGCTTGACGCAGGGCCCGTCCTCGTCTCGGTCCTCCTTGCGACCGTGATGGGCCTGCATATTGGACGCGGCGTCCACAAGGCCGGCGTAGAGCGTTACGGCGGTCGCATTCTCATCTTCTCCGCGGTCATCAACACGGGGATTGTCGCCCTGATGCTCCTGTTGCTCGGCGCTGCGGGGCTCCGGGGCGCCCTGACGCAAAGCGGATTTCACGTAGTGGATTGTGCGGTGGCACTGTTCCTTCTGATCCTCCCCACAAGAGCCCTATGGAACTACGCCACGGCGCCGGGCAGGATAGCACGGCAATCCGGCATCAAGTCCCTTGGCACAGAAGAGCACCGCACGGAACTATCCGCTGTGGCGGAGATGATGGGGGTCCAGACGCCGCGGATGCTGTCTTCGCCGCGACATCGAACGCCGTTTGTGTTCGGCCGCAGCTCCAGAGCAGCGTGCATCCTCATTCCGGAGATGTGGAGCGCTGTGGAGGCCAACAGCAGACAGGTCATGTTGTGCCATGAACTCGCTCACATCAGGAACGGTGACGTGGGTTTCATGACGTGGTCATCTGCCTTCCTCCGCGACCTGAAATGGCTGCTCCTGCTGTCGCCTGCGGTTGTGCTCCTGTCGTTATTCAGCCGCCAGGAATACCTCCCACAGGCGGCGGCGCTGTACGTGGCATGCGTGCTCATCCTGTGGTTTCTGACGAACACCGTGGTGCGGGGCAGGGAACTTCTGGCTGATTCGACGGCGGCCCTGCTCATCGACTTAGGCCGAATCGGTCGGACCTTCGATGAGATGCTGCTTGCCCCGTCAACATACCCTGATCGCTGCGACGCGGATTCTCCGACCATGATTCTCCGTATCAGAAACGGGCTCATGGACAAGGCGATGTTCTCCAAGAGGGCGAAGCTATGGAAGGCAATCGCACGACTGGCAGAACTGGCGATCCCAACCCATCCTTCCGTTTTCGCGCGACTGGCAGCAATCCGCACCAGGCATTCAGCCGATGATGAGGATTCCTCGGTCAAGGGCCAAGAGGCATTCTGGGCCGGATTGACACTTGGTCTTCTCGGTGTGCTCGTCGCCCTCGGCGGATTCTGGACGGGCAAGTACTTACTGGGATGGGAGGACGACGAACAGATTGTCCTGCTATCCTATGACTGCTGGGCCTCTATTGCCCCGTTGGTCGCCCCATCCATCGCCTTCTTCTTCGTCCTGCCGGTGTGGTCCTCTCTTGGCGTCCATCTGCCTACCCGGCGGAATCTGATGAATCTGGCGCAAAGATACCTGTATGGTCTGCTCGGGGCCTCGTGCGTTTCGACTTTGATCCTCTTGGGAGGTTGGTCCTACGTCGAGATCAAGATGCTCTTGATCCTGCAAGCATTCTGGATCTGCGCCATGCTGGCTTTAGGGCTGTGCGTGGAGATTGTCATGCAGTCCTTCTGGTTGGTACTTCGTTTCAAACAGAGAGACGGCATCCTCGACCTTGTCTGGGCCTTCTACGTATGTGGTCTGGGAATCCTCAGTATCACGGCCTATCTCGCGATTGGGCTGATCCTGCTCTGGAAAGGCGTGGTAGTCGCTGGCATGGGCACCTTGTTGGGTTTGTTGTTCGGGCTGGTGTCCTATGCCCTGACTACCAAGAGAAGCTGCATTTCACGATCGGAGCAGTACATCGTCCTTGCCCCTGCGCCCCTGAGCCTCCGTCTGGAGGGCAGGGCCTTTCGACGCTGGGCGCCATTCGCAGCTTGGCTCCATATTCTCCTCTTTGCCCTGACGCCGGCGGCGGCAGTTTCTTTCGTCCTGTGCGCATGGGGTTCCTGGGGCACAGGATATCCGGCCAATCTCATGGCGACAGCGGTCCTGATTGCATCAGGCTGCCTGTCCCTTGTCGTGCTCGACCGGCGGTGGCCGAAACGGATCCGCGAGAACAGTAGACGCAAGATCGGAGTTCTTCTCTGCTGCCAGGTCCATCTTCGCGCCAGTAGATCTCCTCGCGTGGAGGATCTGCTGAACCGACTCATCCGGGCGGCCTGTGACCGTCTGCATACAGGCGAAGGCGACAAGACTGTGACCACAACGGAAGTCTCCGAACTGACGAGGTTCGCGTTGTCGGATCCGCCGCGGGCCTGTGAGCTGTGGGATCGAGCCCGCGAGTGGGCAGTCGCCTGTGAGGTCGCCGAAGGCTTTGGTCCGTGGCCCGGCAGTGGCCCACGGCTATCCTCGACGCATCAGTGTCTGAAAATACTCCAGAAGACCGGTGGGGTCCAGTTGACCGATCCGGGCCGACACGTTCGCTGGATCCTCGGACTTCGTACCGCCCAAGGGTCTTTCCGCGGGCCCTGGAGTTACAGGTCTCGATGGGAGGATACCTTCTTCGCCGTCGCCTCATTGGACATGCTCTGCTCGAACCTCGACGGAGAAGCCCGGGCCCTGTGTCTGGACTATGCCAGGCAAACCCTGGTCCGCGAGGGCATCGAGAAGGGACAATTGGACGCTTTCCACTACTGCCTGGCGACGGCAGACACGCTCCATGGCCTTGACGATGAGATGACGAACTCCGCCGGCCGATGGTTGTCCTTGGAGTTCGACAGACTCCTTCTGACCCACGTCGCTCACAACGCCGGGAATATCTACCATGCCGTCTGTGCATACCACATCCTCGAACAGCGAGGCATTTCTCTCTTTCATCCGGAACGAATGGACCTTCTTGCCGCCAGGATTGCTGCGGCGCTCGAGGCAGAACTCTCCGCCCTGCGAATCTAGAGACAGTCTCTTCGGCCTCTAGCCCTCCTGCATAGCCGCACGGCAGGCGCCCCGCGGAGTGTACACCTCTGCCCGCGTCACATTTTTTTTACAAAAATCCCCGTTTGCCGCCCACGCCGAGGCCCCTTCTTGGAACCTGTACTTTAGAACCCCCTCATCGGTCGGGGGGCAGGTTGATGACGCTTGTGAAAGGGACACCGATGCCGTGGAAAGTGAGATTCTCGGATGGGGTGGCGGGTCTGCTGCGTTTTGCGGGCTATGTGTTTCTGGCCTTCGACGTAGTCGTTCTGTCCGCCTTCAGCTTCTGGTTTGTCGCGAAGTTCATCTGGCATCTGAGCGGATGGCTGAATCATAAGCTCTTCAATGGACCTTGGTACTAATGGGGAGAATCGCGATGAGTGTCCTCAGGAAGATCCAGAAGTGGCTCGTCAGTCCCAATCCGCACGACAATACGGTCGATCGTCTCGAGGGCGACGACGAGATCCACAGCCTCTCCGATGTGGATGACGCTGCCGAGAGCACGTATGTCAAGCAGGTGTTCAACCTCGCCTGTGGTTGCTTCCTACCCCCGGGCGGCCGATGCAGCGAATGCGGCGCGATCAGTTGCGTGAAATGTCATAAGCACTGCGGCGGCACAGAGAACCCGCACCCGATGGGCTGTGGCAAGCCGCTGTGCCGGGAACACGCCCATATGCTGACCCTCCCGTCGGGCCAGACGGTGCCCTTCTGCAGGCGGTGTCATGGAAAAGCCGTCCGCAAGCAACGATGGCAATTCGCGGGCAGGTTGCTGCGGGATTCGCTGGTGGAAGGAGAGGGCCGCCATGACTGAATCCGGTTCCCCAAAGGACTTGGATCAGCAAGTCCGCGACGGTCTGAGGCTGGGGGTCTTTGAGGATCGTCTTGGCCGTGTGTTGTTGAAGCTGTACCGCCACGGCATCCTCGATTCCTGGGTCGTGGGCCACATTGCCGGCAGGGTCAACGGGAAGCTGCGTGACGAGGCGTTCGCCACAATCCCATTCCAGCTGCCTCGACTTCGCCGGGGTGAGATCATCCTGGGTTTCGATGATCATGGGAACCCCATTCTCGTCCCGTTCCAATGGATGAACGCCGGTTCGCTCACCGTGGCGAATACAGGGTCCGGAAAGACAACGCTCGCCTGCTTTCACGCCGTCCAGATGGCCCATTGCGTCCGCGGCATGTGGCTGACCGACGTCAGGAAACACGAGTTCCGCCTCCTGCAATCGGAGTTGGCCAAACAGGGAGTCGACCTGACGGTCGTCCGGAGCCGCAAGTTCAGGGTCAATCCGATGCAGGTGGCCAGGGACACCGACCCTCGCGAGTTCGGCTCTGTCCTGGCCGACACGCTGGTCAAGGTCCTCAATCTGCCGCCGCGTGCCGCGGTCCTGTTGACCAGCACGATCGTAAAGCTGTACGAGGAGTACGGTGTCTTTCGAGGAAGCCGCAAGTACCCGACGCTTTTTCATCTGTACGAGGCGGTGCGTAAGGACCGTGGGGCCAACGCCCAGGCCCGCCAGGCGATCCTCGATAATCTGGAGGTGGTGCTCGTGGCGTTGGGCCCGGAAGTGCTTGGTTACTACAGGGGCTGGCCGGTGGACGAACTGGCCAAGAGGCACATGGTCTTTGAGCTGACCGGCCAGCCGGAAGCGGGCAAGGATTTGATCCTGAACTACTTGGTCCTGTCGGAGTTCATCTCTCGCGTATCGAGAGGCATCTCCAATCCGGGGATGGATCTTTGGATGAACATCGACGAGGGCCAGAGGCTGTTCTCGCAGAAGAAGGAGTCGGCCGGTCACAGCGGCAACTCGATCACCGATCTGGCCGGTCTGGTCAGAGGGACCGGGATTGGTCTGTATGTGTCGGTTCTGACCCCAGACGATCTGTCCGGCCGGATTCCGAGCCTGACTTCGACGAGGATCATCGGCCGATGCGGCTCGGTCGGCGAATACACCGAAGCCGGCAGATTCATGGGCCTCAATCCGGATCAGGTCATGTGGTGCGTCCACCACATGGTGCCCGGGCTCTTTGTCGGCCAGGTCAGTGAGGGATCCTGGCGGTATCCCTTCCTGTTCAGGATCCCCAAGCTGAACAAGCTCAAACCCGTGAGCGATGGGGAGGCGGACGAGAGTCTCAAGTCGCTGGCGGATCTTCCGATCGAACCGGTCGAATTCACCACATGGTCGGCGGTGCCCAGCGTCGGGGTCGTGACAGACGCCCAGGACAAGCCTCCGGAGCCGGAGGCTCTCGGTCCCGGTGAATTGCGGCTCCTGCAGGCCGTGGTCAGTTGCCCGATGCGGCCCTCCAGCGAGTACGTGAAGCTGGCCCGGATCAGCCCCAACACGCTGCGGAAACTGCGGCCCCTCCTCATCGAAAGAGGTTTCATCCGGGAGCATGTGCTGGAAAAGAGCGGCAGAGGACGCGGGGCGCGGATCTGGGAGCCCCTGGAGCCTGCCCGAAAAGCCGTGGCCGGAATTGCCCATGGAGAGGGGAGTTGACCCATGCGGGGAGATCCCTTCCACAATGAGCTGGCCGACGAAGTGCGAGCCCTTTTGGAGCGTTTGGGCTGGCAGGTCTCGACGGAAAAGAGGTTCGTGGTCGCCGAGACCACGGCGTACTTCGACCTCTTCGCGGTGAAGGAGGGGCGACGGATCGCCTTCGAGATCGAGACCACGGCCCGCCATGCACTGGACAATGCACGCAAGGCCCGGGCCATTGGGACGCCGGTGTGGTTCGTCGTGCCGAGGCGACGAACGAAACGTCAGATTGCTCACAAGCTGGACGCCTGCCGCGTTGCCGGCGGCGAGAGCGTGAAAGTGCTGCTCCTCGGGGAGATCGAGAGTGAACTGGCCCCTCGTGCGACGGGGCAGACAACGAAAGACCATTCTTGAAGGAGAACCTCATGAGAATCAAATGGGAGAACATCATCATTCCGCTGCTCATCGTCATGCTCATCGTCCTGTTGTTCCACATGCCGGATGCACTTCGCCGGTTGTCGGCGGACCTCGGGACAGTCTACCACGACGCCGACGATCCGGCGATCGGGATCATGGCGCTGGGCATCATCTGCGTCACCATCGTCGGCGTCGCGCGAATCATCTCGAACAACAGGCACTGATTCACACCCGAAATCCTGTTCCGGACTCGATCAGGCCCAACGATCGGGACCGGGAACCTCACATTTCCCAACTTCTATTGCAAAGGAGACAGTCTATGCTCGAAGAACACAGGCAAGATGTGAACAAGGCCCCGCCGGCAGAGGAGCCGCCGGGGCCCATGGCGCTGGTGGGCACAGGGCTCAACCAGTGGATCGAACGGCAGCGCGACCGTGCCCTCCAGGATCTGGCCAAGCTGGCTTCGCCGCTCTTTTCTGAACTGGGGCAGGTCCAGGTCAAGCAACAGCAGGCCCTTCACGAACTGGAGGCCCTGCGCAGGCAGTTCGAAGTTCTGCTCGCGACGCACAAGCTGCTCGAGAACGCAAGCGTTGAGAATCAGCTTCTGGGCGACGGGCACTACGAAGAACGCGTGATCCTGCCGATGGTCCGCTCGTTGTTCCCCATTCTCGACCTTGTGTACGACGCCAAGGTCTCCTGGAAAGAGGCCGGCGAGCCCGTCGGCGAGCAGTTCACGGCCTTCGCCGACGCCATCTGGACGCAGCTCCGTCAGTTTCTGCTCCAGTACGAGGTAGAGATCGTAGGCCACCCGCCGCACGCCCGATTCGACGCCCGGTTCATGAGGCCCGTCAAGGTCCATGCGACGAACAACAAGAGCCTGGATGGGCTCGTTGCCCGGTGTCTGCAGGTGGGCTTCCGCCGGGGCGATGACCGGCTGCTGAGACCGGAGACGGTGAGCCTCTACGGATACCGTCCCACCCAAATTGGAACCGCAACATCAGATGAAAGGACAGAAGATGAGCATCCCAGGAATTGATGCAGGAAACTCCCGTTTCAAATGTGCCGTGCCGGACATCGCCGGCAATCCGAGGCTGGTGACAAACCGGTTCGGCGAGTCCTTCACTCCGAGCGCCGTGTACTTTGCCCCCGATGGGAGCATCCTTGTCGGCGCCGAGGCCATCAATGCCGGTTTTGTGGACCCGTCGCGGCTCGTGGTCAACTGGAAACGCGACATGGGTACGGCCAAGCCGCTGTATGTGGGCGACGATGGCGCCGAGTACGCCGCCAAGGACATCCTGGCCATCCTGCTCCAAGACGCCAAGGACAACATCGAGGCCAAGACGGGCGAGGTAGTCAACGAGGCGGTGGTCTGCGTACCGGCCAACTACACCGATGCCCAGAAACAGCAGACCAAGGACGCTGGCGCCCAGGCCGGGATCAAGGTGATCCTGTTGCCCCATGAGCCGACCGCCGCAGCGCTCGGCAACGACCTGCACAAGCGAAAGAATAGCACCGCGCTGGTCTACGACCTCGGCGGCGGAACGTTCGACGTCTCGATCGTCCGTTCCAGAGGCGGCGTCTGCGACATCATCGCCACGGGCGGCGACCCGGCCATCGGCGGTCGGGACTTCAACGACCGCGTGGCCGACAAGATCCTCGCGGAGTTCGAGTCCAAGCATGGGTTCAGACCGAGCCAGGAGAACGACCCGGTCTTCTACCAGGAGATGGCCCAGCGGATCGAACAGGCCAAGATCGCCCTTTCGGCCCAGGCGCAGACCTCCGTCGTGGTGTTCTCGCGGGGCAAGCAACTCCAGATGCCGATCACGAGAAGCCAGTTCGATTCGTGGGTGATCGACCTGGTCGAAAAGACCATGGCCAGGACCACCCAGACGGTCCAGGACGCGGGTCTGACCTTTGCCGAGATCGACGAGATCTACCCGGTCGGCGGCGGTTCCACAATGCCCCTTGTCGTGGAGCTGCTGGAGAAGATGACCGGCAAGAAGGTCTCCCGGCGGTGCGAGCCCCACTCGGCGGCGGCCCTGGGCGCTGTCCTGGCCGGACGCATCGAGTACGAGCGGCAAGGCCGGATGTACACCAGCGGCAGCGTCGCACTGCCGCCCCCGGGCGTGATTCTTCACGACATCCTCAGCCATTCCATCGGGGTCATGGCCCTCAACGAGGAGAACCAGGAAGTCTGTGTCGCGATCCTGCCGAGGAGCACCCCGATCCCGTCGATCCAGACGAAGCTCTTCAAGCTCAGCGAGCCCAATCAGACGGCGGCGACCATCCAGATCCTGCAGGGCGAGGACGGCCAACAAGCCGGCGACTGCCTTGTGCTGGGCCACTTCGACCTCAAGGATCTTCCCGCCCGACCGGACGTCATCGGTCGAATCGAGGTGACGTTCTCGCTGGACAGCAGTGGCTTGCTCTCGGCGAAGGCCCGCGACAACGCCAGCGGGACGATGGCCGAGCTGGAAATCGACTACGAGGCCGGCGCCGGCGTCGCTGGCCGAACGGCGGCCTGAATCGTGTGATCAGTCAACCCGAACGGCGGCAGGGGATGGCGTCATCCTCTGCCGCCGTTCTTTCTAAGGAGCAATAGATATGAACTATCTGAACATGGCCAATCGTGTGCACTCGGGCGGGGGCGTGGAGACCACGGTCACGCTTGTGGACGAATCGCCTTCGATGGATGAGCAGGATCTCGCCCCGAGCCGGAGAGCGGCGGCCATCAAGGCCAACATCAAACTCGCGGAGGTCAAGGCCAAACACCATCCGGACGATCGGGTCGGCGTGATCGCATTCAGCGCCACCGCCCGGGTGCTGCTGGCCCCGGTCGTGGTGAAGGGTTCGCTGCCTGATTTGCGTCGGGCCCTGCGAGATCCCGACGGCGGTTTCGGCACCAACTTCACCGCGGCGATGGAAATGGCGGAGGAATGCCTGTTCCCCTCTCGTTCATGGTATCAAGCAAGATCGGTCTCGCGGATGCTCTCGGGCCTGCTCTTTGAAAAGGGCATCCCGAAGGGGACCGGTCGATCGCACGGACCGTGCCCCGCGGATGGCGCCAAGCGGATCGTGCTGCTGTCCGATGGCGAACACAATACCGGCCCTTCTCCCGTCGCCGTGGCGTCTCGACTCAAGCGGGCGGGCGTCGTTATCGACTGCGTCGGCGTCGGGGGCAATCCCGAGAGTGTCGACGAGGGCCTGCTCAAGGAGATCGCGTCCCGGAATCCCGATGGCAGCATTCGCTACTGCTTCATTGGCGACAGCGATGCGCTGCTGCAGAAGTACCAGGATCTGGCTCATCACATCCGCTGCGTTTGAGGAGAGGACCGCCATGGCTATCTACACGACACTCGCATACAACGCGGTCGCTCTCTTGGTGCTCGCCATCGATGTCACGGCATTCTTCATGGTCGTCAGTATCGTAATGCTCATGAAGGACGTCTCGTGGCTTCGTTCCTTTCATCGGGCCGGTGGCGCTTTGGTGAACGGCTACACCGGATGGGTCGATCGTTGGTGGTCGCGATTCCATCTTCGGCCCCTGAGTTTGCGGGGCAAGCACATCATCGGGCTGTTGATCCTTGAAGCCATCAGGCTGATTCTGGTCGGTGCAGTCGGCCTTCTCTGAGGCTGACCGAATCCACGATCCTCCGATGTGACAATCCTATGTTCCTCCCTGTCGCTCTGTGAAGCCACGGCCGGCAAGATCGCAGAGTGAAGACCACACCAACATCATTTCAGAAAGGGTTCTTTATGCCTTACGAATTACCATCACCGCTCAACGATGCCGCCGCGGTTGTCCTTGTGGCGGTGTTCCTCATCGTGTTTGTCACGGCCTATCAAGCGTTGAAGAGGCTGACGCTCTTTGGGTCGCCGGGGACCTTCGTGTTGGCGGGCTGTGTCGCCCTGCTATCGGTCCTGGGTTTGATGCAATTCACCGCGGCTCCGCCGCGGGTGTCTCCGGAAAACAGACCCGTTTCCGGGCACAACGTCAATGTCGATTTGATTCTCCTGCCCTACGCGGCTTTGGCCGTGGCGATCGTCCTGACCACGCTGCTGGCCTGGATATCCAGGCGATTTCGGGGACATCATAGCCGCGGAGCGATCGAGGCCCGCCGCCATAAGCTCGAGCGATCTAAGGCGCACAGCTGCATCAAGGAGGACGAACTGGCGCCGACAAGGCGTTGTTCACCTCGAGTTCGACAGATCCACCAATAATACCGTTTTGTGAAGGACGCTCTGATGAACAGAAAGCTGACACAAGTGGAGCTTACCGTTGCCCTCGGCAGCATACCGCCGGTCTTGACGCCAGAGGAGGCTGCGCGGCTGCTGCGGGTCAAGATCTCGACGCTGTACCGGCACGTATCCGAAGGACGGTACCGGACAGCAGTCAAAAGGGGTAAGCCACTGCGATTCTGGCGTGATAGATTGATCCAGGAGTTTATGGAATGACATGACAGCATCGACCTGCCGGTGGCGGGATGCGCCGAATAGGGGCTCCCGCCGCCAAGGTCGATCCACAGTCAGTACGCCGTCACATAAGCGAGGGGATTGCCGACCGCCCCGTGCTGACTCAACGGGGCAGACCTGACAGTAGAACCGTCAATCCCAGCTCAGGGATCGTTCGAAAACCGTCAGATTCTGGGAAAATAGTTGCGCTGGATGAAACATGCGCTACAATGAAGCCATCGAATGCAATCGCCGTTGCGCCTTCGGCGTGATAGGCACACAGAGGAGTGAATTACATGAAACTTGCAGACCGCGAACGCGTTGACGGCACGAATGTCACGATCGGCCGTCGTGTATACTACCGGAACAAGAAGAATTGCACGTCCAAATGCTATGCCGCCGAGTATCGGGATCTCGACGGAAAACAGGCGTGCCGAAACCTCGGCACTCGAAGCCGGGCGGAGGCCCGGCGAAAGGCCATCGAGATTCAGCAGGAACTGGAGTCCGGGGTCACACGGGTTCCGGAGTCCCATCTCACTGTCAAAGATCTCATCGGTGCATACCTCCAGTCCATGGAGGCCAAGGATGCTGCACCCAAGACCAAGTGGAAGTATCGGGCCGACTTGGACAAGCTCGATGCCTATTGCCTGCAGGCACAGGTCAGGCTGGCCAGCCGGTTCTCGGAGAATGACCTGTATGGCTATCGAGGCTCCTTGAAGAAGCAGGGCTACGCCGACAAGACTGTGGAAGGAGCCGTGATTCTGGCCAAGCAGATGTTCAAGTGGGCGTGGCGGCGGAGACTGCTGAGGGATTACCGGCTGGCGGGGACCTCCTTTCCCAAGGCCAAGGCCCAACCGCAGCCCTGCTTCACGTCCGAGCAGGTCAACACCTTGATCGACGCCGCCAAGGGCGAGGAGAAACTCGCCTGCGCCCTCATGGGTTATGCCGGCCTGCGTATCGGCGAGGTCGAACAGTTGCAGTGGGATGACCTTCACGCAGGCGGGGGCCGCTTCACCATGATTCATGTGAGGCGCGGCGGTTCATCCGGGACGACAAAGGACAAGGATGACCGCTTCGTGCCCGTGCACTCCACCATTGCAGCCCTACTGGGGTCGCCGGCGAAGAGGACCGGCAGGGTGTTCAAGGCGATCACCGAGCGTCAACTGCTCAAACGGCTCAAGGAGCTGTGCGAGACCAGCGGCTTTGAGAACCCTAGGCAGTACAAGCTCCATTCGTTTCGTCATCACTTCGCCAGCCTTTGTGCAAACCACAACGTCGCGTACCGCAAGGCCCTGGCCTGGCTGGGGCACAGCTCATCGCAGATGTTGGACCTGTACTACCACCTGCACGACGAGGACAGCCAGCGGGCTATGGAGGCCTTAGGGGAATCAGCCGGTGCGGCGGCCAGGGACGATCAGAAAGATGCCCCCTCTGAGGGCAATTTGAGGGCAATGGGCCTGTCAAGAATCGAGGAAACGCTACAAGTCCCTCAAATTCAAGGACTTGTGACGAGTCTCGCAAACATAACGGAGAGGTCGGGATTCGAACCCGAGGTAGGGGTTTACCCCCTACAACGGTTTAGCAAACCGTCGCCTTAAGCCACTCGGCCACCTCTCCAAGGTGCTCTGTTCCAACGACTTGCGCTATACCCCGACCCGCGTGCGTCACAGACCGACGCGTGCAGCCAAGAGTCAACGCTTCATGAGTGTACACGCAAGCGATGCGCCGTACAAGAGAAATTATCGACAAGTTTGCCTGAAGAACGCTCTTTGGAGTTGTCAGAGGAAAAAGCAGGCAAGCAGCCGCAGTGCGGACCTCCTTTCGCCCCCGAGCGTCAGGCAAACGAACCCAAAAACGACACAGCCCGATCCTCGCTTGTGTCATGCGAATTGGACCGAGTTTGAATGCCCGCCTGAGGATTCGAAACGGATTCCTCGCCCACGAAAAACCCACCAAAAAATTTGCACAAAGGGTATTGCTTTTCGTAAAGGCCAGCATACGATGATTCCGACATTCAGGGACGGGCTTGGCGTAGGCCCGTTCGACCCGAGAATAAATGCGGAAGTGTCTTTGAAGGTGGTATGCTAATGTGTGATTCATGTGGATGCACCCCCTGTAACACGTGCGGAGCACCGGTTGAGGATGGCGTCTGCTCGAGATGTGGCGAGAAACCCAGCAACTGCACGTGCGAGCCGCTCGACGAAGAATTCAGCTACGAGGAAGAGGAAGAAGAAGACCTTGACGACGAGGACGACGAAGAAGACGAAGACTTCGACGACGACGACGAAGAAGACGAAGACCTCGACGACGAAGAGGATGAGGACGAATTCGAAGACGAAGACGAGGACTTCGACGACGACGGCAAGGATTGGTGACGAGTAACTCGCGACCGTAGATCTACGCCGGAAGGGTTGGGTATAGAATCGGACTCCCCCCAGGGGGAATTCGGCGTATCACGGCCGGCGACAGCAGAGCAATCAGAAAAGGCCCCGTCGAGTATTTTCGACGGGGCCTTTTCTCTTGCCAGGATCAAGATCCCGCTCAGCAAGGACGGACGTTGGTCGCCTCCTGGCCTTTCCGACCAGGCGCAGCGGTGTACTCCACAGCCTGACCGTCCTGCAGGGATTTGAAGCCCTCTCCGGAGATCTTGGAATGGTGGACAAACAGATCCTCACCACCATCATCAGGAGTGATGAAGCCAAAACCCTTCTTCTCATTGAACCACTTTACGGTACCTCGTGCCACGTTGTCTTCTCCTTGGACCTTGGCGCGTCCACAGTGCAAGTTCCCTCTGTCTCATTCATCAGGGGTATGCTCCGAGGGAGGAAAGTATACACCTTGACTCAGACTCAGGCCGATAATCTTACCGATATGTCACGACCCCGTCAACGGAATTCCCTGTAGAAGGACAGAAAGGGTGTGCCCAGATTTTCTGGCAGGGTTAGGCGGCCTTGCGGCGGGCGGCCCAG
>CALEZT010000108.1 GCA_937927975.1 uncultured Phycisphaerales bacterium | reverse complement strand
GGATTCAGCCTGACGGTCGATCAGTTGCTCGCGAACAAGGCGTTTTGGGTGCCCTCGTTGGATGTCTATGTGACGGTGGGCGACGATCCGCCGTCCTTCGAGGAGCATCGCAGGCAACTTGACGCGTACAAGGGATTGCGAGTGCTCGACCAGGTGCAGCGAGAGCCTGAAGCGACGTACGAACAATACACCTCGCGCTGGGAGGACATGGGCAGCCCGGCGTACAAGCATCCCTCCCAGCCCGCTCCCGGGCACATCGTCTGCCTGGCCTGGGACAGCGCTGTGCCGAAGTTCGGCGTCGACCGCTGGGCGGGGGCTTGGAACGACTACGGCAACCCCGACCACTTTCGATTCTCGTTCGACTTCGCGGACCAGGCCGCGGCCGTCCAGCGGCTCAGCGACGGCCTGCCGGTCATCACGACGACGGTGGAGCGGGACGGCCTGCGGTATGAAGTCGAGCAGTTCGCCTATCCCCTGAACGGCCCTCCGTCTGAGCGACGCGGCGACATTCCGATGGTCCTCCTGGAGAGAGTCATGGTCGCCAACCTGGGCGACCAAGGCCGTACGGTCACGGTGAAAATGCACCATCGCCGGGAGTTCCGCTCCGGCGACGGCGCCACGCTGGCGCGCAGGACCGAAGGCACTGCGACTCTGTTCGAGAGCGCTTCGGGCCGGGTGGTGTTCGCACTCGACGGGGTCGGGCCGACGGAGGTCTCCTGTGAAACGAGGGATGAGACGATCGAGAAGAAGCCCTGGAAGGCCAGCGAGGTTGCGCTAGCCTTCGATCTTGCGGGACGTGCGAGCCGGGAATTCGTGGTGAAGCTGCCGTCTCCGCCTGTGGAGGCGAGGGACGCCGGGACTCTCGCGAGAATCGATTACGCTTCGGCGCGTCAAGCCACGTTGGAGTTCTGGGAGGAATGGGTCCGACGCGGCGCGCAGTTCACCGTTCCGGAGAAGGTGGTCAACGACCTGTACCGTGCGAATCTCTGGCACGCGTTGCGTCTGCCCCGACGGCACGGCGGCTCCGGGGACGGCGTGCAAATCGATCTGCCGTACTCGAACTTCGCGTACGATCAGCGCGGCACGCCTTGGCCGATCAACCAGGCCGTGTACGTGGACTACATGATCTACGCTCTGCGAGGCTACCACGATGTCGCGGCCGAAGAGATGCTCGCGATGTACCGGAACAATCAGGAGGCGAACGGCCACGTCAAGGGCTATGCGAATTGGGGAGTCTACACTCCTTCGATGATCTACGTCACGGCCCGGAACTACCTCCTTTCGGGCGATCGGGCGGCGTTCGAGCGACTGCTCCCGCACACGCTGCGGGCTCTCGACTGGTGTCTGAACGAGATTCCCGCGGAGGGCTTGGTCCGCTCGCCGCTGAATGACCTCACGGGCGAGGGGGTCTGGGCCTTTACCCAGGCCTATATGGTTGCCGCGTTCGACGTGATGGGCAGGGCCCTGGAACGGGCGGGACATCCGCGGGCCGGGGCTTGTTTCGAAGCCGCCAGATCGTTTCGCGGATCGGTCGAGCGGGCGTTCGGCGCCGCCGCCGTGCGGTCGCCCCTGGCGCCGTTGCGGGACCGCACGTGGACGCCGTATGTGCCGTGCGAAGCCGCGACGCCGGGACGGATGCTGGAGCAGTGGTATCCCACCGATGTGGACACCGGGGCGATGCACCTGGTGCGACTCAAAGCTCTGCCGGCCCAGGGCGTTCTGGCCGAGGCGCTGCTGAACGACCACGAGGACAACCTCTACCTGCACGGCTGGGGCATGGCGAACGAGCCCGTCTACAACCCGCAGGCGACGGTCTATCTGTTCCGCGACGAGCCCAAGGCCGCGATTCGGGCCTTCTACAGCATGATGGCCTGCGCGTTCAGCCACTCGGTGCTGGAGCCGGTGGAGCATCGCTGGACCTGGGGCCAGTACTTCGGCCCGCCGAGCACGGACGGCGCTTGGTTTGAGCTCTACCGCAACATGCTGATCCGCGAACTCGACGACGACTCGCTGCTTTTGTTGCAGGCCCCGCCGCGGAAGTGGCTCGCGGACGGACAGAAGATCGCTGTCGAGCGGGCGCCGACCTGCTTCGGCGATATGTCGATGGCGGTCGAAAGTCGGGCCGCCACGGGCTCTCTGATTGCACAGATCGACATGCCCAAGAGGCACGCTCTGAAGCGGCTGATCGTCCGTTTCCGCCATCCCGAGGCCCGGCCGATGCGGTCTGTGACGGTCAACGGTCAGGCCTGGGCCGGATTCGACGTGCAGAATGAATGGGTCGTTATCAAGAAGCCCGACGAGAGCCGATACGAGATTGCGGCTCAATACTGATCGTGGAGAGATCCGATGAAGTCGAGACTTGTGCTGATGGTTGGTCTGGCGTCGATGGCGTTTCAAGCATGCGCCGAAGAGCAGGCGGTTCAGGTGACGGTCTCACTGAGCGAGCGATTGGGGCCTATGCACATCGAACGCATGGCTCTTGGGCAGGGCGGATTGTCGCAAGAGCCCATGTGGGACAACCGGATCGCAGAGATCCGGGCGCTGCGCCCCGCCGTGATTCGCCTGTTCATTCAGGAGTACTTCGATCTGCTGCCTACGCCGGGCCGGTATCGCTTCGAGACGCTGGACCGGTCGGTGGATACGATCCTGGCGACCGGGGCCGAGCCGATCATGTGCATCTGCTTCAAGCCGAAGGGGCTCTTCCCGGTCGTCGATCAGGACCTCGTCGAGCCGAGCGACTATGGCCAATGGGAGGAGCTGATCTTCCGCATGGTCCGCCACTACAAAGAGCGAGATCCCCGAATTCGGTACTGGGAGGTCGCCAATGAGCCCGACATCGGCGAGAGCGGCGGCTGTCCCTACCGCTTCCAGCCCGAGAACTACACGCGATACTACAAGCGTACGGTCGACGCCATCCTGCGGGCCGATCCGAACGCTCTGGTGGGCGGACCGGCGCTGGCCTGGGTTCGCTCCCCGATTCTGCCGAGGTTGCTGGAGTTCTGCGAGAAGGAGAAGGTGCCGCTGCACTTCATCTCCTGGCACATCTACAGCAGCAGCCCGCAGCAGGTCCGCGACACGATCGAGTACGCCAAAGGCCTGCTGGGAAAGCACCCCGGCATCAAGGCCCAGACCATGTTGAACGAGTGGAACGTGGATCTGTCGCACCCGCCCCAGGACCCGCGGTTTCAGCCGTGCTACGTGGCCGAGGTGATCTGGCAGATGAAGGAGGGCGGGCTCGACTACTCCTGCTACTATCACATCCGCGACTGGCACGTCGCGATGGAGCCGTTCGCGAAGTTCATGTCCCCGCAGGGGACCATGTTCATGTATCGCTGGTGGAATCGCCGTCCGCAGTACGACGGTCTCTTCGACTACCAGAACACGATCCGTCCGGCCTATTTCACGTTCAAGCTCCTCTCCCGCCTGACGGGCGAGCGGCTCCGCGTGACATCCGCGCGCGACGCGGTTCACGGTCTGGCGACCTGGGACTCGTACCTGCAGTTGTACAACGTCCTCGTCTGGAACTACTCGGCGTCGCCCGCCCGCGTGCGGTTGACGCTGGCCGACGCACCGGGCAATCTCACCGCCCGGCCGCTCGTGCTCGACGCCGCGACGGCCAACAACGACGAGAACGCCCGACTCAAGGTCGAGCGGCCCATTGATCTGACGCCTGAGAAGGCGGAAATCGATGCTCCTCTGGAACCGTACGGCATCCGGTTCTGGTCCATCGAGCGGCGATAGGAGGCAGCCATGAGATCACTCACCGTCACGGCGATTATGGTCTTTGCGTCAAGTATTGTCGGTCGTGCGGACGACGCTTCGGTTCAGAACTTGGCGGACGAGGTGCGGGACAAGGGGCGGATCGTCTTCTGTGCCCGATCGCCTGCAGGCGATTGGGACTTGTTCCTGTGCCGCCCCGACGGCTCGTCTATCCGCAACATCACGCGGACGCCGCAGTTCAATGAAGCGGCCCCGCAGTTCTCCCGTGACGGCCGCCAGTTGCTCTATCGAAGGCTCCCGCGAGAGGAGAACATCGATGGCAATCGCTACGGCGCCCAGGGACAGCTCGTCCTGGCCAACCACGACGGGACGGCTGCCCGGACGCTCGGCGAGTATCCTTGGGCGAGCTGGAGCCCCGACGGATCCCAGATTGCCTGCCTTTCGATCAAAGGGATCTCTGTCGTGGACGTCTCCGGCCTCCGGACGGTGCGAACGCTCGAACGCAAGGGCTTCTTTCAGCAACTCGCCTGGTCGCCAGACGGCAAGTGGCTCCTTGGCGTGGCGAACTCCTTTGGCACGGGCTGGAGCGTCGCACGCATGGATGCCGCGACCGGCGAGATCAACGCGGTCAGCAAGGTCGATTGCTGCACGCCCGACTGGTTCCCGAACAGTCGGCAGGTGATCTTCTCAAATCGGCCCGCCGGACAGAAGGGCAACAACGGTTACGGCTGGACGCAACTGTGGACTGCCGACGCGGAAGGCCGCGAACGAAAGCTCGTCTACGGCCAAGACGGACGGCATGTCTACGGCGGCTGTGTTTCGCTGGACGGAAAGTATGTGGTCTTCACAGGCAATATGAAAGAGGACGGCGACCCAGGCAACGCCGGCGCTCCGATGGGCTTGATCCGATTGGCGGACGCCCCGATCATTACGGGCGACAGCAAGGACCTGCGGACGCTGCATCCGGAGGCAAGAGAGGGTCCAGTGCTCGTGCTGCCGAACGGCTGGGAGCCGTGCTGGACTGTGGCGGAGATCGATGCCGATGGAGCGGCGGGACTGGCCGAGGAAGTGCGGGACAAAGGCTGGATCGTCTTCAGCGCGGCCAACGACGGCGGCGACTGGGACCTGTTCCTGATGCGGCCCGACGGCTCCGACCGCAGGCGACTGACCGACACCCGCCAGTACAACGAAGCCGGCGCCAAGTTCTCTCGCGACGGCGGCAAGCTGCTGTACTACCGCATGCCGGTCGCCGAGCGGGTCGACAACAACACGTATGGTCTCTTCGAACTGATGATTGCCGATGCGGACGGCGGCAACGCGGCATCCTACGGGAACAAGTTCCCCTGGGCCTCGTGGGGTCCCGACGGCACGCAGATCGCCTGCCTCGATAAGAAAGGGATTCAAATCATCGACTTGGCGAGCCGTCAGATCGTCCGGCAGATCCCGCGAAATGGCATCGTGCAGCAGGTGGTCTGGTCGCCCGACGGCAAGCGGTTCGTCGGCACGGCCAACGGCCTGGGCGTCGCGTGGACGGTGGGGTGCCTGGACGCCGAGACCGGGCGGATCCACCCTGTCAGCGAAGTGGACCGCTACAACTGCACACCCGATTGGCTTCCCGATTCCGAGCACGTCATCTACTCGCGGGGCGTCGTTCCCGGCCAAGCCGGCTGGGCGCAACTCTGGCTCGTCAAGGCCGACGGCACAGAGAGGCGACTGCTCTACGCCGAGGGTGAACAGCATCTGTACGGCGGGTGCGTCTCGCCGGACGGCAACTATATTCTGTTCACAGAGAGCGAGGTAGATCTCGGCAAGGTGGACAACTCGCGAACGCGTATGGCGATTATCCGCCGCAAAGACACGCCCATAGTCGCTAGCGGCGATGCGTCTCTACAGAAAGAGTTCCCCAATGCCCGCAGCGGTCCGGTGTTGAATCTGTCCTGGGGCTGGGAGCCCGATTGGAAGCCTTCGCATTGATGGTCAGAAGGCCCGCTCCATTGCGAGCAGGCGGGCGATTCGTTCCTCGGTGGGCGGGTGAGTGCTGAAGAGCTTGCCGAAACCGCCCGTCAAGGGCTGGACGATGAAGAGACTGCTCTGCGTCTCCGGCGCCGGGAGCGGAATGCGACGATTGGCTGCCTCCAGCTTCTGAAGCGACCTCGCCAGACCTCTTGGATCCTGCGCCAGTTCGGCGCCCAAGCGGTCGGCCTCGTACTCACGCGAGCGGCTGATGGCCATCTGAATGATGACCGCCGCAATGGGGGCCAGGACCATCATCAGGATTGCGATCAAGGGATTGCCGCGACGATCGTCGCCGCCGGTGAAGAATGCGAACCGGCTCAACAAGGTGATCGCGCCGGCCATGATGGCCGCGATTGTGCCGATCAAAACGTCGCGGTTCTTGATGTGCGCCAGCTCGTGCGCGAGGACCCCACGCAGCTCCGTGTCGGCGAGCATCCGGCGTAGGCCGACCGTGACACAGACCGCGCTGTGTCTGGGATTGCGGCCGGTGGCGAAAGCGTTCGGCGCAGCGGCCGGAGAGAGGTACACCCGCGGCATCGGCAGGCCCGCACGTCCGGAGAGTTGCTCGACCATATCCCACAAGGCTGGGTCGTCGTCGGGGCCGATCTGTTGGGCTCGCATCGTCGCCAGGGCGATCTTGTCGCTGAAGAAAAAGGCGATCAGATTCATCATGCCGCCGAAGACGAAGGCGTAGATCATCGCGTTGGGGCCGCCGATCAGGTAGCCGATGCCCAGGCACAGGCCCATCAGCGAGCCCATCAACAAGGTCGTCTTGAAATTGTTCACCAGTCCACGCATGGTCTATCCCCTTCAAGCAGGGTTCCTGTTTTTGCATCTATACGTCCGACGCAGGGAATTGTGCAAAAAGCATACCAGAACCCTGGGAGAATCGTGTACTCTCTTCACACACCCCAGAACGGCCATACGAGAGAAGGTCGATGGAAGACGCTGTCGTTTTGGCAGGGGCGCTCTGGCCTTCAACGCAGAGCGGCAGTATAATGCGCCGGCCTTTGGAGACAGCGGATCTTGATCGAACGGCTCGCAGAAACAATAGAAAAATACTGGGGTTACAAGGAGTTCCGTCCCTTGCAGAAGGAGGCGATGGAGCACCTCTGCAACCGGCGCGATGTGATCGTCGTTCTCCCCACCGGCGGCGGCAAGTCCCTGTGTTTCCAGGTGCCCGCGGTCAATTCGCCCGGCTTGGCGGTGGTGGTTTCCCCGCTGATTTCGCTGATGAAAGATCAAGTGGATGCCCTGACCGAGTGCGGCGTGCCGGCCGCGAGGATCGACAGTTCGCTGACGCCGGAGGAACGCGAAAAGGCCCTGGAGTTGATCCGCTGCCGCCAGCTCAAGCTGCTCTACATGTCGCCCGAGCGGCTGGTCTCCGACTCGTTCATCAAGTTCCTGCAGAAGCTCGACTTGTCGTTCATCGCCATCGACGAGGCCCACTGCATCAGCATGTGGGGCCACGACTTCCGGCCGGAGTATCGCCAGCTTGGCTCGCTCCGAAAGATCTTCCCGAATGTGCCGATCGGCGCCTACACCGCCACTGCGACCGAACAGGTTCGCCACGACATCGCGGCACAGTTGTCGCTCAACGACCCCGGCATGCTGGTCGGCTCGTTCGACAGGCCCAACCTGATCTACAAGGTTCAGGCGAAGAACCGGGTCGCCAAGCAGGTCTGCGAGGTCATCGACCGCCACCGCGACGAGTCGGGCATCGTCTACTGCATCCGCCGCAAGGACGTCGAGGAGATGGCGAAGGATCTGACGGCCAAGGGGCTCCGCGTGGCTCCCTACCACGCGGGCCTGCCTGACGAGGTCCGCAAGAAGAACCAGGACGATTTCCTGAACGAGAACGTGGATATCATCGTCGCCACCATCGCCTTCGGCATGGGGATCGACAAATCCAACGTCCGCTACGTGATCCACGCAGGCATGCCCAAGTCGCTTGAGCATTACCAGCAGGAGAGCGGCCGGGCCGGACGCGACGGCCTGGAGGCCGAGTGCTGCCTCTTCTACTCCGGTGGCGACTACGCCAGTTGGAAGAGCCTGATGCGCGACATGGACCCCAAGGCCATGGAGATCGCGGTGGCGAAGCTGGGCCGGATGTACAGCTATTGCACGGAAGGCGTCTGCCGTCGCAAGGCCATCCTCAACTACTTCGGCCAGTCCCTCGACAAAGGCGAATGCGGGGCCTGCGACATCTGCCTGGGCGAAGTGGACTCGATGGATGGCGCCTTGGTTATCGCCCAGAAGATCCTCTCGTGCGTGCTGCGCCTGGGCCAGCGTTTCGGCGGAGGCTACACGGCTCTGGTCCTCACCGGTTCGCGCGATCAGCGGATTCTCGAAAATGGTCACGACAACCTCACGACCTATGGCCTGCTCCGTGACTACGATTCCCGAGCTGTGCAGGGCTGGATCGAACAGCTTGTGGGTCAAGGCTTTCTGGAGAAGACCGGAGAGTATAATGTGCTGGTGGTCACAATTGAAGGAAGACGGCTTCTCAAGTCAGAGGCTGTGCCGCGATTGTTGTGCCCGGCGAAGAAGCCTGAACGCGAACGCAAGGCAAAAGTCGTGACGGATTCGTGGCAGGGTGTCGACAAGGGTCTGTTTGATGCCCTGCGTAAAGTGCGGGCGACGCTGGCACGCGAACGCGGAGTACCCGCCTTCGTGATCTTCGGCGACGCTGCCCTGCGGGACATGGCTCGCAAGAGACCCTCGACGTTGCAGCGATTCCTGGACGTCAAAGGCGTCGGCCAGACAAAGGCCACGCAGTACGGCCGGATCATGACCGAGAGTATCCGGGCCTACTGCAGCGAATGCTCTGTCGAAATGGACCTGACAGTCCTCGACTGACCGCCAGATGCACGCCGACAATCTCAAATTTCGAATTTGAAATCTCAAATCCTCGGCCGCGGGCCAGATCGTCCAGGCCCCCGGCCTGACTCGCGCTGCACAGCAGACAGATCGCCGACAGACCCGACGCGCAAATCCTTGAGAAGCTCCTCATGGCCATACCTCCTTTGGTCCAGCCTTCTTCCTCGTCACGACGCCGCGACGTTCCCCGGCGTCCCAAGCCCACGATCACAGCGATCCGCGCCAGTCGGAACCATGCAAATCCCGGCCCGATAGAACACGCGGGAGCCGGTCTTGTTCCGCTTCTCCTGGCGTCGTTGGTGTCCTGGCCAAGCCCGACAGAAGCGGACAAGGGTCCGTCTTGCCACAAAAACTAGGCTCTCCCCAGGGGGTAAAACCGCATTATTGACTTCAATATCAGCCCAAATAGCATAATAGTGACAAAAAACAGCCCTGCGGGATTACCCATTTTACCGGTTTTCAGCGATAATATTCTGGTGAGCTGTTTTGTGAGGATTGAAGTCTCTTGGGCAGGTGTGGGCCGATGAATCTTGACCCCCGTTCGATGCAGGATTGGCAGATCGCCGAGGCGGCCGAGGAGCGCATGAAACCCATTCAGCGTCTGGCCGGCGAGATGGGGTTGCGGGACGACGAGCTGATCCCTTATGGAAATAAGCTGGCGAAGGTGGACTACCAGAAGGTCCTGACCCGCCTGGCCGATGGTCCGACCGCCAGGTACGTCGATGTGACTGCGATCACCCCGACGCCGCTGGGCGAGGGCAAGACGACCACGACGATCGGCCTGATCCAAGGTCTCGGCCGGCTCGGCAAACGGGTCTGCGGCGCGATTCGCCAGCCCAGCAGCGCCCCGACGTTCAATATCAAGGGCTCCGCCGCAGGGGGGGGGCTGGCCCAGTGTGTCCCGCTGACGCCGATCTCCGTCCGCCTGACGGGAGATCTCGACTGCGTGACCAACGCACACAACCTGGCGATGGTCGCCCTGACCGCCAGGCTCCAGCACGAACGGAACTACGACGACGCCCGCCTGGCCAAGAGCAGTCTCAAACGCCTCGACATCGACCCTGCCCGCATCCAGATCGGCTGGGTGATGGACTTCTGTGCCCAGTCGCTTCGCAACATCCGCATCGGGCTGGGCGAGAAGATGGACGGCTTCGAGATGGATTCGGGTTTCCGGATGACCGTTGCCAGCGAGGTGATGGCGATCCTGGCGGTCGCGCGGGACCTCAAGGACTTGCGGCAGCGAATCGGCCGGATGGTGGTCGCCTACAGCCGAAGCGGCAAAGAGGTCACGACGGGCGACCTGGAGGTGGACGGCGCGATGACCGCCTGGCTGCTGGACGCCATCAATCCCAACCTCGTCCAGACCATCGAAGGCCAGCCTGTTTTCGTCCACGCAGGGCCTTTCGCCAACATCGCCATCGGGCAAAGCTCGATCATCGCCGACCGGCTCGGCGCCAAGCTGGCCGACTACCACATCACCGAGAGCGGTTTCGCGTCGGATATCGGCTATGAGAAATTCTGGAACTTGAAGTGCCGCATGTCGGGTCTCAAGCCGGACGCGGTCGTGGTCGTGGCGACGATCCGCGCCCTCAAAACCCATGGCGGCGGACCGGCCGTCAAGCCGGGCGTTCCGCTCGATTCCGCGTACACCAGCGAAAACCTCGGCCTCGTCGAGAAAGGCTGCGAGAACCTCCTGGCTCACATCGACATCGTCAAACGAAGCGGCGTCCGTCCCGTCGTCTGTCTGAACCGGTTCAAGACCGACACCGACGCGGAGATCGCCATCGTCCGGCGGATCGCGGAAGCCGGCGGGGCGAGAGCGGTCACCTCCGACCACTGGCTCAAAGGCGGCCAGGGCGCCGTCGAGTTGGCGGAAGCGGTGATCGAGACGTGCGCCGAGAAGAACGACTTCCAGTTCCTGTACGACATGAAGATGCCCCTGCGGAAGCGGATCGAGCTGATCGCCAAGGAAATCTACGGTGCCGACGGAGTCTCCTACACCGACGAGGCTCTGGAGAAGGCCAAGCGTCTCGAAGCGGAATCGCTTGGGACCACGCTGGGCACCTGCATGGCCAAGACGCAGCAGAGTCTCTCGCACGACCCCAATCTCAAGGGCCGCCCCAAGGGCTGGACCCTCCCGATCAGCGACATCCTGGTCTACAAGGGCGCGGGCTTCGTCGTCCCGATGGCCGGAGCGATCAAGCTCATGCCCGGCACCGGCTCCGACCCGGCCTTCCGCCGGATCGACGTCGACGTCGAGACAGGCAAGGTGCACGGGCTGTTTTGATTGACGATCGACGATTTACTATTTACGATCTGGGCTCGTCGCGGGGCGTAGCGTCGCGTAATACAGTAAATCGTCAATAGCAGATAGCAGATCCAAACATGACCGCACGAATCATCGACGGCAAACAGATGGCGGCCGGCATCCGGGCCGAACTCAAGGACGAAGTCGCGAAGCTCAAGGAATACGGCGTCACGCCGGGCTTGGGCGTGATCCTGGTCGGTGATGATCCCGCGTCGGTCTCCTACGTGACCGGCAAGGAGCGGGCGTGCGACGAAGTCGGCATCTATTCCGACCACAACCATCTGCCCGCCGGGACATCACAAGAGGAGCTTCTTGCCCTCGTCCGGCGGATGAACGGGGACCCGAAGATCAACGGCATCCTGGTCCAGTTGCCGCTTCCCCGCCACGTTCGCGAGTCTGAAGTGCTCCTGGCGATCGATCCGAACAAGGACGTTGACGGATTCCACCCGGTCAACGTCGGCAAGATGGTCGTCGGGGAGAAGGCGTTCCTGCCCTGCACGCCGCACGGCGTGGTGCAACTGCTCCTGCGAAACGGCGTGACCATCGACGGCGCTCATGTCGTGATCGTGGGCCGCAGCAATATCGTCGGCAAGCCGCTGGCCAACATCCTGATCCAGAAGAGCCCCCTGGGCAACGCGACCGTCACGGTCTGCCACACGCGAACCCAAGACCTGGCCCGCCACACACGCCAGGCCGACATCGTCATCGCGGCAGCCGGTCGGCCCAACACGATCACCGCGGACATGGTCAAAGACGGCGTCGTCGTGATCGATGTAGGCGTCAATCGCATCGAGGACGCGACGAAGCAGAAAGGCTTCCGCCTGGTCGGCGACGTCGATTTCGAGGCGGTAAAGGAGAAGGCCTCGCTCATCACCCCCGTCCCCGGCGGCGTAGGCCCCATGACGATCACCATGCTCCTGCACAACACAGTCGAATCCGCCAGACGCGCCGTGGGCCTGCCTCCGGCAACCGCATAATCCAGGGCGACCCGTTCGTAGTGCGCCCGTCAGGGAGTATCGGGGAAGTTCGAAGTGTCAAGTGTTCAGTCGGAGTGGGGCTGAACGTGCAGAACAAAGCCAATTCTTGGGTGTGCGAATCGACGGCAACCGCTGTTCGAGAAGGGGGGCAGGCGCCGCCATCGCCGGTGGGACGGGGCGTGAAACGAAGCCAATTTGCCGGCCCGGGACTGTGAAGAAAACGCCTTGCGGCGTTACTGCGAAACGGTCACGATCAGGGCAAGATCAGTGTCGGCAGGGAGACGCTGATTCTCAACTGTGCCGGATTCTGTGCCGCGCCTTCTGAAGACCACGTTTTCTTGCGGGTCTTTGCGTAGGTGTTCTGAGCCCACATCACCCATTCACGCAGATTCCGGCGAGATGAGAGGTTGTACGGATTCTGCGGGACGGTTGACGGAGAATGACCGGTGTCTTCTTGCCGATCAGGTTTCGTGCAGGAATGACAGACCGGCGGGATGCCTCGCGTCGTCAGAGCTGCCGTTTGACCGCCTGGGCGTGGATCAGCTCGAACAGGGCCTTGATGAACTCCCCGTCCAGACCCTCCTTCTGACCCCGCGCGATGTGGTCGCCCAGCAGGTTCTCCCATCGCTCGATCTGCAGGACCGGGATGTTGTGCTCGTGCTTGAGCCGCCCGATCTCGTCGACCCACCTCATCCGCTCGGCCAGGTCCTGGATGATCCGCACGTCCACCTGGCTGATCTCGGCGCGGAACTGGGCGATCTTTCGCTTGACCTCGCGGTCGGTGATCCCGGCGTTTCGCACCTTGAGCCGGTCCAGCATCCGACACAGCTCCTCGGGCGTCACCTGCTGCTTGGCGTCGCTGAGCGCATGGTCGGGATCGATGTGCGACTCGATGATCAGGCCCTGGATGCCCAGGTCCATCGCCATCTGCGAGACCGGCTCGATGAGCTGGCGGCTTCCGGTGATGTGGCTGGGGTCGCAGATCAAAGGCAGCGCCGGCAGCAGACGCTTGAGCTCGATCGGGATCTGCCACTTCGGGTCGTTGCGGAACTGCGTTTCGCCGAAGCTGGAGAACCCGCGATGGATCGCGCCCAGCTTCCGCACGCCGACCGCGTGCAGCCGCTCGATCGCGCCCAGCCACAGGGCCAGTTCCGCGTTGATCGGGTTCTTCACGAACACCGGGATGTCCGAGCCGCGCAATGCCTCGGCGATCTCCTGCACCGAGAACGGGCTGACCGTCGTCCGGGCCCCGATCCAGAGGATGTCTACGCCGTGTTCCAGGCACAGCTCCACGTGTCGCTTGTTGGCCACCTCGGTTGCGGTCGGCAGGCCCGTTTCGGCCTTGACCCTCGCCAGCCAGTCCAGCCCCTCGGCGCCGATGCCCTCGAAGGAGTTGGGTCTGGTCCTGGGCTTCCAGATCCCCGCGCGGAAGGCCTTCACGTGCGGCGATCCCGCCAGACCCCGCGCGGTCGCGAGCATCTGCTCGGCCGACTCGGCGCTGCACGGTCCCGCGATCACCCAGGGCAGGGGTTCGGCCCCGCCCCGGTCCTGGGGGAGCCATTCCGTGATGGGAACGATGTCTTGATTGATCTTCTTCAATGCTTCGGTCATAACCAGTCCGCGAACAAGTCGGCTTGGGAGGGGGCTGCGATCCGCGATCGGCCGCCAACCCGTAAGACCTGAAGTATACCCTCAAGCCCGGTCTCGTTCAAGGGCGGGTCGCCGACTCAACCGGTTCAAGGAGTTCAAGAATCCCGCCTGTACAGGCCCGCGGCCTCTTGGCCTTCTTGAACTTCTTGAAACCCTCGCCTCCGTCTTCTCGCTCGAAAACGCCGGTGCGAGGAAGGCTTCGCCCATCCGCACCTGCGGGCAGCCTCGCGGGCTTCGGAATGCCCATCGCTGCCGTGGGAATCGACAAATTCGTGCAACATCTGAACCCCCCAAAATGGCCTCGTCGCACAATTTTTTTTACTCCAGGCCGCAACGGAAGTTATGTGGATTTCAACCTTCCTCAAAACACGAATTTTTCGACAAATTCGTGCAACATCGGGCAAGGGTAGAGGGACGCATCAGCGTGAGCGGCCCCGAAACCGGATGCAAAAGAACAGACGCAAGACGGAGGCGAACATGAGCCGTGGAGTTGTGGCGGGCGAGCGGGGGGCGATGAATCCGTTTGAACTGGTGTTGTCGAGACTGCCGTCGGCCAAGCCGGCGGCGGGGACGTCGCAGAAGGCGTGGAAGGCCTGCTGTCCGGCCCACGCGGACACGAACCCGAGCCTGTCGGTCACGCTCGGGGACGGCGGACGGGCCCTGATCCACTGCTACGCGGGCTGCACGCCCGAGGCGATCGTCGCGGCGATGGGATTGACGATGGCCGACCTGATGCCGCCCGACGAGACCAGGAGAAGGGACGCGGATGGCCGTGGAGCGATGCGGATGGCGGAGACAGACAAGGGGGTTTTGTGGGAAGAGAGGAGGAAACCCGACACGGATTCACACGGATTGACACGGATCGCGGCGGCCGGCGCGGGGGTGGGGAAGGTCTATGCCTCGGCCGAGGAGGCGGTTGCGGAACTGGAGCGACGGATGGGGCCGGTCTCGCGGACGTGGGTCTACCACGACGATTGTGAGGATCAGGCGGGTCTGATTCTCCGCTGGGACGCCGAAGGCGGCAAGCAGATCCGCCCGGTCAGTCGCACGCGCGAGGGCTGGATCCTCGGCGGAATGCCGACCCCTCGGCCCCTGTATCGGCTGGTCGAGCTGCTCAAGCGACGCGACGAACGGGTCTACGTCACCGAGGGCGAGAAGGCCGCCGACGCGGGATGGAGCCTCGGCCTGCTGGCCACGACCAGTCCGCACGGGGCGCAGAGCGCCGCCAAGGCCGACTGGCGGGCCCTGGCCGGCCGCGACGTGGTGATCCTGCCGGACAACGACGACCCGGGCCGCCGCTACGCCGACGAGGTGGCGAGCCTTCTGCTCGGTTTGCAGCCGCCGGCGACGGTGCGGATCGTGGCGTTGCCGGAGATCGAGGCGGGCGAGGACCTCCACGACTGGCTGGAACGCCGCGACGCGGCGGAATCCGAGACGCTCCGCGAGCGCCTGGAGAAGCTCGTCGAGGCGACAGCGGTTTGTAGTGTGCCCGTAAGGGCATATCCTCCTGAAGATGCGACGCAGGCGAAACGAGAGAAGACAACGCCTTACGGCGTCACTACAAACGAGGCACGAACCACGGGTCGCGAGCCGCCGGCGGAGATGGTCCTCCAGTGCCTGGCGAACGTCGAGCCGACCGAGGTCCGCTGGCTGTGGCCCGGACGAATCGCCCTGGGGCGCATCACGATGCTCGTCGGCCGGCCCGGCGAGGGCAAGAGCTTCCTCACGATGGACATCGCGGCCCGGGTCTCGACCGGATCGGACTGGCCCGACGGCGGCCTCGCCTGCGGCGGCTCGGTGCTCCTGATCTGTGCCGAGGACGATCCCGCGGACACGATCCGCCCGCGTCTGGACGCGCACGGAGCCGACGTGCATCGGATTCACCTGGTCTCGACCGTCCGACGAATCGACGCCGACGGCACGCCGCGAGAGACCCTCTTCACCCTGCGGGACGCCGCCGCGCTGGAAGAAGGGCTCCGGGCGCATCCCGATTGCCGCCTGGTGGTCGTGGATCCGATCGGGTCGTTCCTGGGCAACGGGACGGACAGCCACCGCGACAGCGAGGTGCGGTCGGTCCTGGCCCCGGTGGCGCGGCTGGCGGAAGTGTACGGTCCGGCGGTCCTGGTGGTCGCCCACCGTCGCAAGAGCGTGGTCGGCAGCGCGGACGACCAAACGATGGGCAGCCGGGCCTTCACGGGGATCGCCCGGGCGGTCTGGCATGTGACGCGGGACTCGCACAACCCCTCGCGGCGTCTGCTGCTGCCGGGCAAGAACAACCTGGCGGTCGAGGGCCAGGGCCTGGCGTTCACGATCGCCGGCCAGTCGGGCGGTCCGGCGTCCATCGGCTGGGAGTCGGAGCCCGTGAACATGAGCGCCGACGACGGACTGCGCCAGGAGCGCGACGAGGCGGGCACAGCGAGCGAGACTGCCCTGTCCCAAGCGAGGTCGTGGCTGCAAGCGGCGCTGACCGACGGACCCGTGGCCAGCACGGAGATCTTCGCGCGGGCCAAGGCAGCAGGGATTGCGCCCCGCAGGCTCAAGCAGGCCAAGCAGGGCCTGGGCGTTCGGTCCCGCAAAGAAGGCCAGCGACAAGACGCCGCGTGGTACTGGTCGTTGCCGCCGGCGCGGGACGAAGACCCCGACCCTGCGTTCGTGTCTCAAGAAGGTCAAGAAGTTCAAGGGGACCCCTGTTCGCCAAGGTGAACTCTTGACCCTCTTGAAGGATCTCGCCGACAGCCTGCGGAGACCCCGCTCGGACGATTTTCACTTCGGACTTGACAAGCGAGCACCGGAGTGGCACAATACAAGTGTGTCGTGACCAACGGATGGGGGGCATGTCTTCCCCAGGGAAGACGGCCAAAGGCCGACGTGCGTCGGGGCAAGGGAGTTCGGACGCCGTCGGGGAGTGTGCTAATTCGCGTAAGGATGCCGATCGGTCGGGCTGCGGGTTCGTCCGCAGGTGGGTCGGTTGCAGGGATAGAAATGAACAAGAGTGTGGTGATGGTGCTGGCTCTCGCGGCCTGCGTGATGCCCGCGTGGGGTGGCATTGTCGTCGAGTTCGACGAACTGCCCCCTTGGGCGCCGCCGCAGGTGGAGGCCAACGGTCTGGACTGGGATCCGTCCCTGGTGGAAACTGTAGCGGGCGATCCGGGCGTCGGTTCGGTCTCCTTCGCCGGCCACCTGGGCGCGATGGTCGTCGGCACTTCATCGGGGCAGCCCCTGACGTGGGAGACGATCTTCCGGCTGGCCGACCGGCCGGGCGTGACCGAAGGCCTCATGGCCAAGGGCTCTGACGGCGGATTCACGCTGCACGACCTCAAGCAGAGTTTCCCTGAGGGCCCGCCGGTGCCGGCTCCCGCGGCGATCCTGCTGGTCGGCCTGGGCGCGGGGGCGGTCGCTTCGATGCGTCGTCGCGGCATGATGTAGACACTTGGATCTGGAGAGACTCCAGGGCTGTGGGCCGAGGGCTTGCAGCCTTTTTGCGTTTTCCAGGGGATCACAGCGAGCTTGTCCCCGGCGCGGGCTTGTGGTAGGATGCCGACAGCGGTCGGGGTCTTGTCGGGCCGGACCGCGATGACTGAGGTGCAGAAAGGAGTCGTCGTCTCATGTCCCCATCGCGAATCTTCCGTCTGTCGTGTCTGCTGGTCGTCTGTTTCGTTGGGTCGGCGCCGGCTGCCGTCAAGGTGTGGGAGGAGCCTTTGACCTTGCCGACCTACCGGCTGGACCCGCCCGACGTCAATCCGCGGTTCTACACGAACGAGTCGTACCAGGGCGCCCAGAAGCGAATCTATCCCTATCCCATGCTCGATGGCGTCACCGGCATCCGCCAGGAACAGACCTACAAGGCCCTGTACCTGGAGAACGAGTACATCAAGCTGTGCATCCTGCCGGAGATCGGCGGGCGGCTCTGGTACGCCACCGACAAGACCAACGGCTACGAGATCTTCTACCGCCAGCAGGTGGTCAAGCCCGCGCTGATCGGCATGCTCGGCGCCTGGGTCTCCGGCGGCATCGAGTGGTGCGTCTTCCACCATCATCGCAACACCACGCACATGCCGGTCGATTACACGCTGGCCTCGAATCCCGACGGCAGCAAGACCATCTGGTTCGGCGAGACCGAGCGACGCCATCGGATGAAGTGGCTGATCGGCGTGACGCTGCGCCCGGGCTCGTCCGCCATCGAGGCGACGGTCAAGATCTTCAACCGCACGGCCGAGCCGCACTCGATCCTGTACTGGGCCAACGTCGCGGTGCACGTCAACGACGACTACCAGATCCTGTTTCCGCCCAGCGTCACCGCGGCGACCTATCACTCCAAGAACGACTTCGCCCACTGGCCGATCGGCAGCGGTCGCTATCGCGGCGTGGACTACCAGGGCGTGGACCTGTCCTGGTGGAAGAACCACCCCGAGCCGGTCTCGTTCTTCGCCTGGGACCTCCAGGAGGACTTCATGGGTGGCTACGACCACGCCAGGCAGGCGGGCACCGTTCACGTGGGCGACCACCACATCGTCTGCGGGGCCAAGCTCTGGGAGTGGAGCCCGGGCCAGACCGGGCGCATGTGGGACAAGATCCTCACCGACGAGGACGGTCCCTACGCGGAACTGATGGTGGGCGCGTGGTCGGACAATCAGCCGGACTATAGCTGGGTCGCGCCGCGCGAGACCAAGACCTTCACGCAGGTCTGGTACCCGGTCCGCGACATCGGCGGGTTCAAGAACGCCAACACGCAGGCCGCGGTGAACCTGGAGGCGGGCGAGGGCAAGGCCAGGCTCGGGTTCTACGCGACCTCCAGACACCGCAGGGCCCGCGCGGTCCTCCAGGCGGGGGACCGGACCCTGCTGGACAAGACCATCACGATCGGGCCCGAGAGCCCGTTCGTCGAGGAGGTCTCGCTGCCCGAAGGGACCGAGAGGACCGATCTGACCGCCAGTCTCGTGACGAGGTCGGGCCAGACGCTGATCGCGTACCGACCGGTGGAGATCGTC
Source organism: uncultured Phycisphaerales bacterium (assembly GCA_937927975.1). Lineage (GTDB taxonomy): Bacteria > Planctomycetota > Phycisphaerae > Sedimentisphaerales > Anaerobacaceae > PLanc-01. The sequence goes on along the minus strand of CALEZT010000108.1, from coordinate 8,372 downwards.
GGCGATCCGAACCTGCCTGCGACGGTCAAGCCGCCGGTGTCGCCGAAGGAGATCGCGACCGTTGAGGAGCTGTACCTGACCGGGCTTCGCATCGAGCAGATCCACAACCCGCGGGTCAATCCGTTCGACTACTACGAGGAGGCCCTGAATCGCGACGCCAACGACGTGCGGACCAACACCGTCGTCGGCATCGGCTACAACCGACGGATGATGTACGAGAAGGCCGAGGAGCACCTGCGCCGTGCGGCGGCGCGAATGACCGCCGAGTACACGCGGACCCGCGACGGGGAATCGCTGTACCATCTGGCGATCGCCCTGAGGGCCCAGGGCAAGATGGACGAGGCGTACGACCTGCTCTACCGGGCCTCGTGGGACTATGCGTTCCGCTCGGCGTCGTACTACCAACTGGCGGAGCTGTCGGCTCGCAAGGGCGACTTCGCCAAGGCGCTGGAGCAGGTGTCCGAGGCGATCGCGACGAACACCGCCGACACGCGGGCGATGAACCTGCAGGCCGCGATCCTGACGCGCCTGGACAGGCCCAGGGAGGCGGCGTCGGTCCTGACCAAGATCCTCGCTGAGGACCCGCTGGACTTCCTGGCGAGAAACGAGCTGGCGACGGCGCAGCGGAAGTTCGCCTCGCGAGGCAAGGCTGAGGCGACGCTGCGCGACCTGGAGTCCGCGATGCGCCGGGACCTTCAGGCGTACCTGGAGCTGGCGACGGACTACATGGCCTGGGGATTCTGGGACGATGCCCTGGCGGTCCTGACCCGCGCCGCCCGCGACAAGACCGACCTGGCGGGCAGCTCGCCCCTGGTCTACTACTATCTGGGCTACCTCCATGAGCAGAAGGGCGACGCGGACTTGGCCAAGCAGCTCTACGACCACGCGGTCGGAATGCCCAGCGAGTATGTCTTCCCGTTCCGCGCCGAGACCGCGACGGTCCTGCAGGCCGCGATCGCGAAGAACCCCACCGACGCCAGGGCCCACTACTACCTGGGCAACCTGCTGTACGAGATCCAGCCGGAAAAGGCCATCGAGTGCTGGGAACGCTCCGTCGCGATCGACGGTTCGTTCGCGATGGCGCATCGCAACCTGGGCTGGGCCTGCTACCGCACGAAGAACGATGTCGCCAGGGCGATTGAGTGCTACGAGCGAGCGGTGGCCTGCAACGGAAAGGACCCGCGTCTGCTCACCGAGCTGGACGAACTGTACGAGTTGGGCAACGTGGACCCCGTCCGTCGTCTGGCGATGCTGGAGAAGCATCGGGCGGTCGCGCTGAAGCGAAACGACAGCCATCTGCGACTGATCCTGGCCCACGTCCTGGTCGGCAAGTACGACGAGGCGGTCGATGCGCTGGCCAGGACGCAGTTCCACGTCCGCGAAGGCGGCGGGGAGATCCGCGACGTGTACGTGGACGCGCGGCTGTTGCGGGGTCTGGCGCGACTGAAGGCGGGCAAGGCCAAGGACGCCCTGGCCGACTTCCTCGCGGCGGGCGAGTACCCGGAGAACCTCTCGGTCGGTCGGCCTCAGAACGAGCCGCGTGCGGCCCAGTTCGATTACTATTCGGGCTGTGCCTACGAGGCGATGGGTCAGGGACAGAAGGCCCAGGAGTGCTTCGCGAAGGCTGCCGGCGAGGCGACCGCAGGCGGCCGGCGGGGCGGGTTCCGTTCGCCTGAGGCGAGGTTCTACCGGGCGATGGCCCTCAAGAAACTCGGACGCGACGACGAGGCCGCAGGCGAGTTCGACGAGTTGGTCAAGACCGGCGTCGAGCGTCTGACGCGAGGCGAGGATGCGGACTTCTTCGCCAAGTTCGGCGAGCAGCAGACCCGCCAGGTCCAGCAGGCCTCGGCCCAGTACACGATCGGCCTGGGCTGCCTGGGCAAGGGCGACGTGAACGGGGCCCTGACGGCGTTCGAGGCCGCCTCCAAGCTCAACCTTAGCCACGTCTGGGCCCGGACCCAGGCGGAGGCGGTGAAGCAATAGTCCGTATAGGGCGTTGTCTTCCCGTGCGTGGGAAGAGATGCCCGGACGGGCACACCACGAACGTCGTCGGTTGACTTTCTCTCGCGGATGTCCTACAAATGGGGTATGACGAAGGCAGTTGGGCCAAGCCCGTTGAATCCTCGTGCCTGCGACCCGCGTGGGGGGGACCGTCTGTGTCCGCGTTGGGCCGATCCGGCGAGGACGGTGGTCTTCTTCGGTCTTGGGTTCGCGTATCTGTGGCTGTGGGTGAAGCCCGCCCTGATCGCCAGTTGCGGCACGGTCACGAATTTCCCGGTGTTCTACAAGGGGTGGCCGTTCTTCTTCGAGACCGTGCGAACGCCCGGCGGATTCCTCCAGTACGTCTCGGCTTTCGCATCGCAGATGTTCCATTTCTCCTGGGCGGGCGCTGCGGTCATTACGCTGCACACATGGGCGCTGTCCGCCTGCACCGGCTATCTGCTTCGAAAGGCGGGCCTGCCCGGCGCGCGTCTGCTGCGGTTCGTCCCTGCGATCTTGATAGTCGTCGCGTACGCAAGGTACAGCTACCACCTGCCGCTGTTTGTGGGCGCGTTGGCGTCCGCGGCGTTCGCGAGTCTGTATGTGCAGTCGGCGGCGCGAGCCCGCAGTCCTCTGGGCGTTTTCCTCGGGCTCTTCGGCATTCTGTACCTGGCGGGCGCGGCTGCGGCGTTGCCGTTCGCGGCGCTCTGCGCTGCGTACGAGCTTCGATGCGGACGCTGGCGTCGGGCCGGACTGTACGCGCTCGTCGCGGCCTTCCTGCCATACGTCTTGGGCGTTCTGGTCTTTCGCATCAGCCTCGACAACGCCTATACGGAGTTGCTGCCTGTGTCCTGGCGGGTCCTGGGCTGGCCCACGCGACAGACGATGATCGTCGCGGCGTACGTCGCGTATCTGTTCCCCATCGCAGGCGTCCTGGCGGCGGGCTTGTGGGACCTCGCCAAAGGGCGACTGGCAACGCGTCGCTTCCCCAGGCCGGCCGTTGCGTGGGCCCTCGGCACGCTGGCGTTGTTCGGCATCGGCGGGGTGGCTACGTGGCTTTCGACCGACGCCGGCCAACGGGCCTTGCTGGAGGTGCATCACTACGCCTGCCGGCGGCAATGGCCACAGGTTCTCGTTGCGGCGTATCGCTGCCCCGCTGAGGCGCGCGCTGTCAACGCGATCAACCGCGCCCTGTATCACGAGGGCCGGCTCGGACGCGACCTGTTCCTGTACGCCCAGCCGGACGAGGCGCTGCTGGTCACGGGCGACGACCACATCGTGCAGTATTGGCACGCGTTCGACACGCTGATCGACCTGGGCCTGATGAACCAGGCGGAGAAGAACCTGACCGAGTGCCTGGAGACGTTCGGCGAGCAGCCTCTGATCCTGGAGCGACTGGCGACGGTGAACCTGGTCAAGGGCAGGACCGAGGCGGCGCGGATCTACCTGGGCGCGCTGCGCAGGACGCTTTTTCACCATCGCTGGGCGAGCGAACAGGTGGCTCGACTCGACGCGGACCCGAGTCTCTCGTCCGATGCGGAGATCCAGCGTCTTCGGGTCGGTTATTTCAGGCCCGGTTCGCCCGCGGAGTTCTACGAACGCGAGACGTTGCTGACCGCGTTGATCGGGCCCGAGACGGAGCAGGGCAGCCGCAACCGCATGGCGTTCGAGTACCTGATGGCCTGGAACCTGCTCAAGGGCAACCTGGGCAGGATCGCCCAGCAGGCCGGACGGCTGGGCGAGTTCGGATATGCCCAGGTCCCGCCCCTGTGGCAGGAGGCGATCCTGATCTACGCCTACGGCACAGGCAAGACGGACATCCTCAAAGCCTTGGCGATCCATCCGGAGATCGAGCGGCGATTCAAGAACTTCAGCGCTATCGTCAATCGCCATGGCGTCGACAAGGCCGCCGCGATCCCCGAGCTGGCCAGGGACTACCGCGGCAGCTTCTTCTTCTATTACTTCTGTACGAAGGTAGCGAACCGATGAAGAACCGGCGCGTGCGACATCTCGTGCTTGCTGCGATCGCGACGCTCGTTCTTGTTGCGATTGGGGTCGCATGTCTTGGCGGGTCGCCCTTCGTCCCGTCGGTGGCCCCGGCCATGGTGGTCGGTCGGCTTCCTCACATCGAGCCCAATTACGTCGGCGTGGTGATCCCGCCGAACATCGCGCCGCTGAATTTTCGAGTGCGGGAGCAGGGCAAGCGGTACCGCGTGAGGGTCCTCTCGGATCGGGAGCCGCCCACCGAAGTGTCGAGCGGAACGTCGAAGATCGCGATGCCCGAGCGGCGCTGGCGACAGTGGCTCCAGGCTCATCGGGGCGCGGAGCTTCGATTCGAGGTGCTCACGCTGACCGACGCGGGATGGCAGCGGTACGATGCGTTCTCGATGACGGTCGCCCAGGAGGATATCGACAGCCATCTGGTGTACCGTCGGATTCGTCCGGTGCACTCCGCCTGGCGGGACATGGGCATCTATCAGCGGGACCTGCGGACGTTCAAGGAGTCCGCGGTCTTGACGAGCGACTACGTGCAGGGTGGGTGCGTCAACTGTCACACGTTCCGCGACAACCGCACCGACACGATGCTCATCAGCACGCGCGCCGAGACCAGCGCGCTGATCTTCCAGGATGGGCAGGTCGAGAAGGTCGGCGCGAAGTTCGGGTACGCCTCCTGGCACCCCAGCGGCAAGATCCTGGTCTACACCGACATGCTGGTGAGCCTGTTCCTCCATCCGGCCACCCAGGAGGTACGCGACGTGATCGATCTGGATTCGTATCTGGCGTATTACGACACCCAGTCCAGGCGGGTCGGGACCGCGCCGGACCTGGCGAAGAAGGACCGACTCGAGACGTATCCGACCTGGTCCCCCGACGGGCGCTGGCTGTATTTCAGCAGCGCGCCGCTGACGTGGACGAGCCGCAGCGTGATCCCCGAGCAGTACAACGCGATCCGGTACGACCTGATGCGGATCCCCTACGACCCGAACCAGGGGACGTGGGGACAGGCCGAGACGGTTCTGACGGGCGACGATGCGGGCGGCAGCGTGCTGCTTCCGCGGATCAGTCCCGACGGACGATGGCTGATGATGACGATCTGCGACTATGGGTGCTTTCCGGCGTACCGAAGGAGGAGCGATTTGTACGTGATCGACCTCCACGCCGCAGAGAGGACCGGCCGGTATGCATTTCGCAGGCTCCGGATCAACAGCAACCAGAGCGAGAGCTGGCACAGTTGGTCGAGCAACAGCCGGTGGATCGCGTTCAGCAGCAAGCGCGACAACGGTCTGTTCACAAGGACGTACCTGGCTTACGTCGACACCAACGGCGTGGTGCAGCAACCGTTCGTGCTGCCGCAGAAAGACCCGACGGACTACGAGTCCTGCCTGTGGACGTACAGCGTTCCCGAGTTGGTCGTCGAACCGGTGCGTGCGACGAAGGAGACGCTCGGCCGGGTCGCGAGGGGCTCACGGAAGACCTCGGTCACGACGCCCATCACGACGGCCACGCCGAAGGCGGACACGACGCCCCAGGCGGGCATTCCGTACCAGGCTGGTCGCGAGTAGAACAGGCCTGGAAATCCGAAATCCGAATATGGAAATCCGAATATCGAAATCCGGAACAAGCACGAAGGCTCGAAATCCCAATTCCAAAACGGGTCATCCGAAAAGCGACAGCGTTTCGGTCATTTGAGTTTCGGTCCTTCGGATTTGTTTCGGATTTCGTGCTTCGAGTTTCGGATTTCCAGGCCGCAGGCGTCTACTTCCCGATGCAGTAGAGGGCCTTGTCCGTGCGGAGGAACAGGTTCCCCTGGGAGATCGCGGGACTGGCGCAGCAGGTTTCGCCGAGATCGTTCTGGGCGACGAGCTTGTATTGGGGTCCTTCCTCAATCACCGTGGCTTTTCCGCTCTCCGAGAGGAAGTAGACCTTGCCGTCTGCGCAGACGGGGGACGCAGAGTACTTGCCGGGCAGACGCTCTCGCCAGAGGACTGCGCCGGTGGCGCCCTGGATGCAGTTGACGATCCCGCCCTCCGTGATCGAATACAGGCGAGGCGAGACGTACAGCAGGGACGGGACGTGCGGGACCTCTTCGGTCACGCGCCAGGCGACGTGCGTCTGGGTAATGTCGCCCCGGCCGCCGAGACGGACCGCGAGAATGGTCTCCTGACCGAATCCGGAGCATGTAAACACCAGGCCATCACCCACGACGACCGAGGGCACGACGCCTTCGCCTGGGCTGGAAACGGTCCAGAGCCGCTCGCCCGTCTTGAGGTCGAAGCCCTGCACGACGGCGCCGGCGCTGCTGACGAGTTGGTCGTGACCGTCCACGGCAGCGATCTGTGGTGTGACGTGGGCAATCTGAGAACTGCCCCGGCTGCCGCGCCAGCGGGTGACGCCGGTGTTCTTGTCCACCGCCAGGATCACGGCTTTGTCCCAGGGGGTCTGCCAACCCACTGTCTTCTCGGGCCCCGGGCTGCTCCAGTCGTAGGCGACGATGACCAGGTCCTCCCACAGGACAGGCGAGACCGCCAGGCCGTGCTGGCTGTAGTAATCGAACTCGTGGTTGGTCCAGAGGACCTTGCCGCCGAGGTCGGTCGCGAGGATCTTCCCGTCGCAGGCGACCACATAAACCCGCTGCCCATCGGCGATCGGCGTGGAGGTGGCGTAGGAGTTGGGCCGCTGCTTGTACTTGGGCTGCTGCTGCGCGACTTCCCTGTCCCAGACGATCCTCCCGTCCTTGCGCTCCAGGCGAATCAGATGCAGCGACTTGCCGCCATCGAGGGCGGTCGTCACGAACACGTCGTCTCCCAACACGATGGGCGACGACCAGCCCTCGCCGGGCAGGGGCGTCTTCCACTTGATGTTCGACTCGGCGCTCCACTGCGTAGGGATCTCCTTTTCCTGCGAGAGTCCCTGCCGGCCGGGCCCGCGGAAGCACGGCCAATCCTCGGCCTGAGCGATTCCTGCGACAGCGAGCAACGAAATGAAAACCAACGCCATGCGTTTGCCTTCTCTGCGAACCATCCGTTTCATGAACCGACCCTTTCTCACCAGGACTGCGGATTCAAACTGGCTGGGATCCGACAACGGCCACCACTATACCAGATTCCGCGATGAATGCACTGATTTTGTGCTCTTGTGTGGACAGCCGGGGGACGCATGGTAGAATCGTGGAACGTGCTTGCCACCGTGGGAAGCGCGACAGCAGGCCGCGAGTTGCTGGATTGGAGATGGTTATGATGTCCCGTCGCGTTTGTCCGGTCGTTCTGTTCATCACCGTGGTTGCGATCCTGGGCGCGGGCTCTTGGGCAAAGGCCCAGGCGGCTCGCGGACCGGCAGGGCCTCGGGTGTCGACGCAATCGCCTGAGGTGTCCGCGGATCGGCATGTCACCTTCCGGCTTCGCGCCGCCAAGGCCGCCGAGGTGGTGGTGGCGGCGCAGTGGGGCGGAGAGCCCGTCGCGATGACCAAAGGCGAAAGCGACGTGTGGAGCGTCACCGTCGGGCCGATCGATCCTGGAGTTTGGGAGTACAACTTTCGTGTGGACGGCTTGCAGATGATCGACCCAGGCAACCCCGCGATCAAGCCGATGCGTGAGCCTCGCACGAGCATTCTGCACATCCCCGGCCAGCCGCCGCGGGTGCACGATTTCCAGGATGTCCCCCACGGCGTGGTGCACAGCCACAGCTACTTCTCCAAGTCGCTCGGCAGGCTGCGCGAGCTGGTCGTCTACACGCCGCCCGGCTACGGCCAGAAAGCCGATGAGCGTTTCCCCACGCTTTACCTTCAGCACGGCAGCGGCGACAGCCAGGCGACCTGGGTCGTCCACGGCAAGGCCCATTGGATACTCGACAACCTGATCGCCCAGGGCAAGACGCGTCCCATGGTCGTCGTGATGATGGACGGCCACGCGGGCGACCGTTCGGCCACCGGTCCCGGCGGCAACACCGGGGCCTTCGAGCGAGACTTGCTTCAGGACGTGATGCCGTTCGTTGAGGCGAACTACCGCGTCAAGACGGACGCCGCGAGCCGCTGCATCGCAGGCCTGAGCATGGGCGGCGGACAGTCGCTGACGGTCGGCCTCAATCACCTGGACCGCTTCGGCTGGGTCGCAGGTTTCAGTTCGTCCGCTCCGTCGCAGGACGCCATCGCAGAACTGTTGAAAGACCCCAAGTCCGCCAACGCCAGGCTCAAGCTCCTCTGGATCGCCTGCGGCAAGGACGATTTCCTGCTCAAACGAAACGAGGATTTCGTCGCGTTGCTCAAGGACAAGGGCATCACGCACCAGTGGCGTCTGACCGAAGGCAACCACAGTTGGCCCGTCTGGCGGATCTACCTGGCCGAGTTGGCGCCGCAACTGTTCCAGTGACGCGCATTCAGGGCGTGACCTTCACGA
>CALEZT010000107.1 GCA_937927975.1 uncultured Phycisphaerales bacterium | reverse complement strand
AATGCACGTTCCAAGAGTGATCCGCAGGGTTTTGCGAGTTCCTTCAAACGGCCGATGATCTCCCGAATGAAGTCATTTTCAGGCTCGTCGATCTGTGCCTGCGAAAACAGCGTCCCATCCTCATGTGGCGGGCCAATGTCTGGGCCGGTGAGTAGGATCTCCGCAACGAGCACCGCCAGAGCGAACCGATCCGCATGGGGGCGCCACGACAACGCCGGATCTGCCGTGCCTCCGGTCACCTTCAAGAAGGGCGCCATGTATCCCATCGTGCCCAGCGTCGTGTTGGCCTGGAACGGCAGGCTCGGATGATAGGTACAGTCCCAATCGATCAACCAGACATGGCCCTCCTCGTCCACGAAGACGTTCGGTCCAGATAAATCTCGATGGCCGCAGGACCCGGCCTCCAGAAGATCGATGCATCGGACCAGTGCCAAGCCGAGTCTGAGCCTTTCGGGCAGGGACATCTGCACAGCCCCATCCCGCAGATCCTCGGCCATCGACGCCCAGGGGATGCCGGGCACCTTGGGCATTATGATGGCCCCTTCCACCCAGTTCAGCAGGCCAGGATTCCGGTAGGAAGAGGCTCGCAGGTCGAGGTGTTCCCGGGTAAGAAGCCTGCGCTGGGTACAGGCGAAGAACGCCGCCGATCCCGGCAAACATTGCTCGACGGCGAGCAGATACGCCTCCGTAGGCCGCCGGCCCGGGGTAAAGAGCTTGAGAAGCCACGTATGGCCTTGCGGAACCTGCTCCAAGAACACAACTGTGGCCTGCCCCTTCTGGATGCACAGCGGAGCGCCGGCCAGATGCCCAGAGGGTTTGGGCCGGAAGTCCTGGCCGCAGATCCGGACCGTCTGGCCGGACGGCAGCCAATCACGGGGAAAGTCGGTGTCTATGCACATTGCCACTGCCATACTCACGGCTTCCTTGTCATTCTCGTTTGAGGTGCCGAGTGTCTCGCCCACGGGTCCGGGGGAAGTTGCAGACCCGGCATGATGACCTGCTGTTTCGCGGGCAGTTGCGGTATCGCGGCCGGGACATCCCTGAGACTCGGGGCCGGCCACAGCGGTACCGCCTGCCGGGTTCGGGCCAGCAGTTCCGCAATCCGGTCGGCCGGGTCCGGGAGATCAGCCAGGCTCGGCAAACCCGCCGTCCCGGTCGGCACGCCTTGAAAGAGACTGTTCCAGGCCGCAGGCGAAGGGCAGTCAGCGGGCGTACGACTATGGATCGCCTGCAGCAGAAGAGCCGCCGCCTGCGGGTAGCGAGCCTTCAATTCGGCGGCCATGGCGTCGATCCCATTACCGGAGCGGTTCCTGAGCTCATCCTGATCGAAGATCCCGCCCTCGCCCGTCGCCACCGTCCCGTTGCCGACCAGGAGCATTTCCGTATTCAGCAGTGCCAGGGCGTAGCGGTCCGCCCCTTCGCACCAGCTCCTGCGGGCGTCGAGATTGTCACCGGTCCACATGTAGGCTGGGGTGTAGCCGGCTGTGCCGCACGTGGTCACATTCGGCATGGCCAAACTCGGATGAAACAGGCTGTCAAAATCTATTAAAACGACATTTCCGAGCTGTATTTCTATGAAGATATTTCCACAGGATAGGTCCCTGTGGGCGCAGCGATGCGCCTCCAGCACGCCGATCAGTCGCGTCAGGTTCCGGCAGAGCGTCAGCCGCTGAAGCGGCGTCAGGGCAACTTCGCCGCTGCGAAGATCGTCGGCCAGGCACTCCCAATCGAGGCCTTCGACTCGAGGCATCAGGACGGTCCCTTCCAACCACCGGTCCAAGTCCTTGCTGTAGTGATGGCCCCTGGTCTTTTGGAGCATCCCTGTCCTGAGGATCTGCCTCTCCGTGCCACATACGAATCCTGGCTCCCCGGGCAGGACGGAGGTCACCGTCACTAGGTAATTCAAATCCAGTGCACAGGTCGGCCGGAACTTCTTCAAGACCCACCAGTTGCTGTACTCGTCGATCAAGAAGAACACCTCGGCTTGCCCTTTTTGTGAAGAGAGAGGCTTGCCCTTGGCGTACGGATGCTCGACAGGCTTGAGGCGGCGTGGACCGATCAAGGCGCTGTCACCCCTTAGGAGCCACCCTTCCACGGGTTCACATGATGGCATAGTCTACTCCTCCTGCTCCGTCGCCGGTGTTTCGCCCGCGGGAGCGGTTGCCGGTGTGGGATAGATCCAGACACACGACATGTCGTCGTCGGTGCCTTTCTCATGCAGCTGCCCATGGAGCTCTTTGAGCTTCTTCTCTCGCTCCGAGGGGTCCGCCAACACATCTCTATTCTCCTGCAGCCACGACCATAGTCCGGATGCCGTCGCAAAGGCGCTGTAGAACCCATCGCTGCACAGCACTAAGTTCGTTCCGCAAGGGAATCGGTCCTCGACGTAGTCGTAATGACCGCTGTAGAAATGATCGGGAAGCACGGTAGTCACCGACCCTCGATGCTCGATGCCGTCGGCCCAGACGCCCTGCGGCGATGCGGGCACGATCCGGATCGTACTGGAATAGTCGAGGCATCGGTACTTCCGGCCCCCGCTCGTCAACTGCTGACCATACAGGTATCTTGGCACCAGGAGTCTGTCCCCTGGGGCGATGACCAGGACGCCAGAGTGTGTGGAGCCGTCCTTCCTGACGTCAAAGCATCCCTCAACCGGCGTGCAGACAAGCCAGTTCCCAAAATGCCTCTCCTGGATGCCGGAGTTCGCTGCCACGGTCTCGTGATCGTCGAGCGGTCCCTCGACCCGGACCAAAATCTGGTCACCGGGGCCGAATCTCCATCCATCGGGTAGGAATGTATAATGGCTCTTCTTCTCGTTCTCTGGTGCGTGGGCGAGCGAAGAGTACAACAACTCTCCATCGTCCGAGAACGCCAGGATCGCCGAGTCACCGCACCGCAGGATATCGACGCCAACGTCGGATCCGCTGGGCCGCAGGCGGAGTGCGACCATCGTTGTCTGGTAACTGGTCGCCTGTTTCTCACGGAGGACATCTCTGAGCATCGTCTGCATGGCTTCGGGCATATTTTCCGGCACGGCCAGACACGTAGATTGAAACTCCTTTCGGTAGGCCAACAGCAGATCGCAGATTGTTCGCAGCTTCTCGCGAGCATTCCCTTCGAAAAGGATCGGGGCAAATGATGTCACCAGCTCAGCTGCCTTTCCAGAACGGGGTGAGGAAGTCACGCCGTCACAGACAATGCCGACCAGACCGGGCTCGAAGAATCGAGCCCGGTCCTGGTCTTTCTGTTCCTCACCGAAGCGGTTCGGCGAGACGATCACTGCGGCCCGATACAACGCTTCTGGTACATACAGGCCTTGTTTCATGATGATCACCTCGCCACCCTCGAACCTATACTCCCCACCACCTGCAACGTTTGTTTGAGCATGTCTTTGGTGCGAACATCAAAGAAGAGGCGAGAGCTGGATCGAATCTGCGGGAAGATCGCGTCAGCCTTGAGGTTGGCCTCGATGCTCGGCGGGACCTCGCTGCTCATCTCAAAGAGCCGAATATTGTCCGGGGAAGAGCCTACCTCTGACACGTCTACGTACCCGGGGAAGTCGTCCGGACCGTTGTAGCTCAGATTGGTCTGAGTCCCGATGTAGGCGTTTACCACCAACACATTGCCATCTGTGGTGGATTGCCTCTTCATCTCTTCCGCAATCCCGGTTGCATCCGTGTGACTCTCTCCATCCGATAGGTGGAAGATCATGGGGCTGAACGAGTTTCTGAATCGCCCGCCGGCCAACGAGTCCTTGAGATGGCCAAGCATTTCCGCGAATGCCGCCTCTGCGTCTGTGCCGCCCAAGTTGCCACCCAGACCCAGTGAATTGCCTGAGTTCGAAAACAACTTGACCGCGGTCTGGATGTCCATCTCCGGGCTACCCCAGAGCTCCGGCCGACTGCCGTACTTAACCACGGTGAGATAGTAGCGAGGCTTGACGACCGCATCGTTGCCTTTCACCTCCGAGGATCGGGCCAACAGTTCGTAGAGGATGTTCCCAGAGTATCTTTCCACCCATTGGTACTTGTGATCTGCAGTTTCTGGACTGAACTTGTCTGCCATGCTGCCGCTGTCGTCCAGGATCAGACCAATCAACCCCGGCTCCCTTTGACTGATCATCTTTTCGTACGCCATTTGAAGCTCCTTTCGATTTGTCCCTTGCTTATATGCCTTCACTTCCAGCCGGCACGTCACCGGCCGGTTGTACGCGATTTGACGCATGTTCCCATTGCTGTCCCGACCGCCGGACTCCGGCCGTTCTCAAGGGCCACTCACATCCTTGTAGAAATCGATGAGTTGCGGGGGAAAGAGTTCCGGCGCTGGATGCAGTTGCGGGTCGTACCGGTGCGCCTGAACAAAATGTCGCCTGGCCGCCTCGGCGTCCCCTTGTTGATAAGCGATGGCCCCCATCAGGATATGGGCCTGACCCAACTCGGATTCCGTACAATTCCCCGTGTTGATCGCTCGGCCCAGCACCCGCACTGCATCGTCCCACCGCAGTTCCCGGTAGGCCTGGGCGCCCTCCATGATGGGTGAGGTCGGCCCTGCTTGGCTCGGGGCCTGCGACCCGGCCTTCTGCACCGGCGGATTGCTCGCCACATATGTGCGGCTTGGCCCACCCGAGTCCGTGTAGGCGCCACCCCTATACGTTGTGGGGCCAACCCTTCCTCGCGTTGGCGGGAACCCGTCCTTGTTTGCGTGGGCGTACAGAACAGACCCCAGGATGGCCCCTCCCACCATCAACTCCGGCGAACAGCCCGCAGAAAACGGGAGGGTGATGACAACGATCACTCCGCAGAGGAACCGGAGGATGCTCCGCGTCCGATGCGACTTAGCCTTTGGACTCGTACTACCACGGAAATCAGATTCGTTTCTGTGCAACATCGATCTCTCCTTCTTCAAGTTGAACCTTGATGACAGTTTCGGAGTGTTCCGGCAGGTGAACGGTCTGGGACAGGACCCGGTTGCCCTGACGCAAAACGACTTCATGGTCGCCTGGTTTGAGTGCGAAGGCGTCGATCTGGCCGCTGGGGCCCAGGGACTTGCCGTCCACCTTGACCTGCGACCACGGAACCGACAGGACCCGCAGCCTTGCCGTCTTCTGCCGTTCCAGGGAGATCGTCGAACCCACGCAGAGCATGATGACAAGCAGCATGACGACGGCCGCCAGGACAAAGCCTGCTGGAATGACCCACGGATAGGTCGGAGCGGTCGGTCCTTGGCCGAAAGGATTCGGCGGCATCGCCGGTGGCTGAGGCGTGAACCCGGCGAAGGGTTGGAGCGGCGGGATGACGGGCGGTTGCATCGGGAACCCCGCAAAGGGCTGTCCCTGGGGAGCCATCGCCGGCTGAATCCACGGTGTTGCGGCTGCCGGGACTTGCGGGATTGCAGCCGGTGGAATCGGCGGCATCGGCATCGGCTGGATGGGGGGCATCGCAGGTGGCTGAACTTGTGGAACCGCAGTCGGCCGGATCTGGGGCTGGGGCTGCACGCCGGCCCGGGTCGGCTGGACGCCGGACACCGCCATGTTCTTCAAGTACTCGAACGCCGATTTTAATTCGGCGATCTGGGCCTGGGCCTTCTGGCGTACGTCCACCGGCTGGCCGGGCACCAACTGAAGTTGCAGGGCTTGCAAGGCGGCCTTGTACGCCTGCTCGATTTCAGGCAGGCCGGCGCCCGGACGCACATGCAGGGCTTGATATGCCTGGGTCGCGGTCATCGGTCATGCCCCCTGAAGACCAAGCCGTCGGCCAGATTCTCGTAATGGGCCACCAGCCCGTCGGTATCGCGGAAGAACCAGTAGTGGACCCCGTTGGAGTCCGTTGTCGCGATCCTGCGGCATGTCGCCTCATCCACTTGGGATGTGTCCCCCCCGATGCCGATCACCTCGATCAGTACATTCGCGCTTTTGAGGTGGGTCGCCCACGGCAAAGGATCGCCGCCTCGACCATCCGTGAGCACAAGTATCCGCCGGTACCTGCCGAGCGTGCAATTCAAGGCCACATCCTGAGCAAATAGGCTGTTAGCGGCCTTCAGGCCCTCGCCGATGTCGGTTCCGCCGGTTGCCCTGATCGATGCAAGACACATCAAGATCACGTCCAGCCGAGTGATCTCGGTCAGCGGCAAGACGATACGGCCATGACGATTGAACGTGACGATGCCGATCCGGTCGCCGGGCGATAGAGCCGCCCGGCGCCGGATGTACACCTCCGCCGCCTTCTTACCGGCGTCCAGCCGGCAGGGAACGACATCTTTCCATGCCATGCTGCCGGACACATCAAATACGCACACAGAGTCGTGAGGCAATGATCCCTCTTCACATGGGCCCAGTGGCACACTGTCCGGATCCGCCCGTCTCATCAACGTCGTCCCCTCTCCGTTGCGCGGGCCGACGCCAAGACACCGTCCCGCCAGCCGGCGCAGCCAGCCTGTCCGCTTGTAGAGTTCGTCGGTCATGAGGGGACTCCTTCCGTTTGGCCGGCCAAGTTGCGGCGTTTCTGCTCGATCTCCGTGCCGCTCAGGCCCGGCTGATGAATGAAACAGTCAGAAATCGTCTGGCCCGACAGATCGTCCACGACCGTCAATTCAAGCAGCCCTTCGGCCGTGTACCGGCCTTTGACCCGAATGCGATCCTGGTCTTTGTCCGAGGGCTGTATAGATCGGAAGAGCACACGTCTGAACTCCAGTCACCGAATACGATCTC
>CALEZT010000106.1 GCA_937927975.1 uncultured Phycisphaerales bacterium | reverse complement strand
AGGCCGGAGTAGCCACCGCTTTTTCAACCTTCAACTACCGATGGGACAAACTCCCCA
Organism: uncultured Phycisphaerales bacterium; assembly: GCA_937927975.1. Lineage (GTDB taxonomy): Bacteria > Planctomycetota > Phycisphaerae > Sedimentisphaerales > Anaerobacaceae > PLanc-01. The sequence continues at coordinate 4,400 of CALEZT010000106.1, read as the reverse complement.
ATCCACGAGCAAAGCCCTTGCCGCTTTCCCCGGCGGTCCAGTGATGCGGCTCTCGCCCCTCCATGAGCAGGATGAGCCCAGGGTCACAATGCGCCAGCAAGCCCGCCCCAAACGCGTCCGTTGCGAGCCCGCCAGAATGCTTCTGGGGCAAGCCAACGCACAGACCTGGCCGAGGACGCCCGGCCTAAACCGCCGCCGCCGAGACCCCGGCGAGACGATTCTGCCCCTCACACCTCTGGCGTACAGCCATCCAACGCTTCTGCGTCCAGGTACGCCGCACCCCCGGCTGGAACATGAAGCCGCTCTCATCCTGGAGCCCCATGCCACGGTCGCTCCACGAGATGTTCTTTCCGGTATCGTCTGTCCTCTTGCTGGCAGCACACAACACCTCTTATGTTGCCTTCGGAGGCCGCATGCCCGGCCTCCTCACAACTCCAGTCCATGCCTCTCGGCACGTGCTACAGGCCGTATGTATCGTAGCACACCCCGAATCAGTCCTCAACTACTTGTGCAACCCGATCCAGAGCCGCAATCCGGCCGGACACCCGCTCATTTCAACGGCTTCCCTACCGCTCTTTACGACCGTCGGGTCTACTTTCACGCACTGTCCGGCCCCTATCCCAGAACTACGGTCACACCTGTGCAGCAAAGCTGCGGGAGGAGAAAAACACTCACAAACGCGTTCTGCACAAGCACTTTCAGGAGTGTACCCAAGGTACACCAAATGACACCTAACTCTTTTCCAGTAAAGAACTTAAAGGTATACCGCAGATGGAAACGATCACATTCAAATTACCCTCTGACATAATGGACGCCCTGGAAAAGCGTGCCGATCAGTTCAAGGGACTGAGCAGGCACCAGATGGCCCAGCGGATCGTCATCGATTACTTCCAGGACGCCCGGTCACGGTCCATCGAGTCCGAACTCATCGAACTGCGGAGCGAGCTGAACAAGCTCCGCGACAATCTCGCTTCCAGCCTCCAGGCAATGCTCCTGATGGGCGGGAAGATCACTGACCTGAAGGAGGCTCAACGATGGGCGGCAAAAACATTCTATTGAAATGGGCGCAACGTCTTTCGGTGTTCCTATCCCTCTGGCCGTTCCTCAATCGCCAGGACGCCAGACTATCTTACGGCTGCCAAGTATCCACAGGCTGTGTGTCCACCACGGCATTGGTCTGGTGCCTGTTGGTCAGCTCCCGGCTCAACCGGCTGTGGATGCAGCTCCTGTCTCTGGTTCGTTTCCTCGTATCCATCGGCAAACTGTCCAGCGGCAGTCACAACTACTACCTCAATCTCGGTCAGGAGGATTACTACCTCTCCGGAGGAGAACCGCCCGGCACATGGTCCGGGGCAGGAGCGGAAGCTCTGGGCCTCGAAGGCACCGTGTCCAAAGAAGTCCTCTCAAACCTGTTCCGAGGCTATTCGCCTGACGGGACAGAGCCCTGGGTACAGAATGCAGGCAGGGCTTCCAGGGTGCCAGCGTTGGACACTGTCTGTTCGCCCCCTAAGAGTGCTTCCGTGCTCTGGAGTCAGGCCGATTTCCATATCCGCAAGCAGATCGAGCAGGCTCACAACGAGGCTGTCAAGAAGAAGAATCAGTACCTGGAGGATGTCGCAGCGTACAGCCGCAAGGGCAAGGACGGCACCGAGCATATCCGAGCCAAGCTGATCATGGCCAACTTCCTACATTCGACCAGTCGGGACGGCCAGCCCCAGTTGCACACCCACACGCTTGTGCTGAATCTCTCCGTCTGTGAGGACGGCCTGATCCGGGCCCTGGATGGTCGCTTGATCTACAAGTACAAGATGGCAGCGGGGGCCGTCTACCGGGCCGAGTTGGCCCATCAGTTGCGTCACCGTCTCGGGGTCACGATCATCCCGAAGAAGACCTGGTTCGAGATCGCCGGGGTCCCGCAAGCCTTGTGCGACCATTTCTCCAAGCGCCGCCAAGCCATTGTCGCCGAACTCGGCGAGGACCGTCTGGAGATCGCTTCGGCGGCGGCGTATGCCGCTCTGAAGACTCGCAGTCCGAAATCTCTCGTCCCCCCTCGATCCCAACTCTTTGAATCCTGGCAGCAGACTGGCCGCGAATTCGGCTTTGACATCAACCAGGTCATTCCCCGCAACCGCCAGAGATCCATCGACCCGTCACCCGACCAAGTCAAGGCGCTTGTCAAACAGGCCATTCAACGAATCAGTCAGAAGCGATCCTGCTTCAATGACGCCATCGCTCTGACCGAGACTCTCGCCGAGACCGTCAAGCACGGCATCGACCCGGACTCGGTCCGCAACCAGGTGCGCGAGCAACTGGACCAGTGGCCCGAGGAACAATCATGGACCGACCTTCTCGGCAGAAGGCAATACACCAGCCTTAAGGGCAATCAAGAGCAGCGCAAATTGCAGTGCTATGTTGATACCCTCCAGAGGCGATCCGCCCTTTGGGACGCAAGTTGCCTCTATGTCAATCCCATCATCGCGAAATACCGCCATGCACGGACTCCTTGGGGCTGCGAAATCGATCACCACCTTCAACAATTCAGACGAGCTCTCGACAAGAAGAAGACCCAACGCGTCAATCGTCCGCTGCTCGCTCGTCAGGCTCAGACCGTCCTCAGCAAGCACGATGCAGAATGGGTCCGTGCGCTGGTACGCAATCGTGGTGCCCTGCAGGTGGTCAACAGCAACGGTCTGTCCGACATCCACACCATTCTCAAAGCCTGCAACGAGGCTTGGGAGAAGGCCCGATTAGACGTGTGGGGGTTCTCGTTGACACGCCACGGGGCCAAGACCCTTGAAACGGAAACGGGCATTCGCACCCGCTCCTTCAGGGCCTACGAACTCATGCGACATCCGACACTGGACTATCGCATCAAGTATTCGCTGAAGCAAATCCTTCATCAAGCCCTCTTTGGCTACTCGTTTCCTCTGAAGCCCCTCCACACCAACAACAAGATCCTCGTCATCTACGACGCCCACCAGCTCAACTACAACCAACTCAACGAGGTCCTCAGCGCCGTCAAGCAATATGGCGGTCGCGTTGTCCTGGTAGGCCATGCTGACCTACACCGAGAGAACGCAACCGCGTTCGAGCACCTTGCCCACCGCACCCGGCGCAATGACCGGATGAAGACACGTACCGACTACTTCGAACGTAAGTCGGAATCCATCCATTCACACTCCTATGAAAGGGAACGATCATGATCACAAGCTCAGTCAACCCCACGAAACAGCAGGTCTCTCTCATGCTGGCGCTGTCCCTGCTGACCCTGTATTTTGCCATGACCTACATGGGCCTGTACAGCACCAGCCCCCAGTCCCCATCTGCGGACACCCAGTTCGCCAGGTTCCTCCTGGCCGTCATCCCCACGTTCTGGCTCTATCGCCGTTTCCATCGGTGCTTGCAGCCCGCATTCCTCGAACGCATGCCCATGCAGGACTTCTCTCGGGCTCTCTTGAATCACATGATCCGACCGTTCTGCGTGAGCATCGGGATGTCCTTGGGCGGTGCTCTCTGTATGGACACACCCACACCCGTTCTGGTCGGCTGGATCGTCGGCGGCCTCATCGGCGCGATCAACCCGAACTACTTCCGCTCGGCAAAACCGGACCTGCGCCCCAGATTGCTGCGCGGGACCTTCATCATCCCCCTGACGCAGGTGCGTCCTATGCTTCTACGCATGCTTCAGGTCGGAGAGAAGTTCCTCCACTGGGCAGGTCTCCCCTTGCCCGAACATTTCAGTGCCGAGTCGTTCTTGATTCTGGGGGGCCTTGGCAGCGGCAAGACCGTACTTCTGCGGATGCTCCTGCAATCGGTCGTCGCGAGGATAACGCGCGGCAGCAATTGGCGTGCCTTGGTCTATGACGGTAAACAGGATACGATAGGTCTTCTTTTTGGTATGCTGCTTCACTGTCGGGTCATCATCCTCAACCCCTTTGACAAGCGATCCTACGCCTGGGCCATTGCCAAGGATATCAACTCTCCGGCGGCCGCTTTGGAGTTCGCCAGCCTGATGATTCCCAGGGAGAAAGGTGAAAATGCCTTCTTCAGCCTTGCCGCCCGTGACTTGGTGGCCGCCGTCATACAGGCCTTGATCCTCACCCGGCCGGGCGAATGGACGCTGGCACAACTGCTGAACATCCTGTCCAGCGGCGAAAGAACCGAAACCCTCCTGCGTTCCATTCCGCAAACACGTAACATCGCCGAGGAACACTTCAGCCGCAACAGCCGCACCTTGACCAGTGTGCAGTACACCATCACCGCCTATGCCTCTGAGTTCCGGGCCATTGCCGCACTCTATGAGAAAGCGGAGCGCACATTCAGTCTCCAGGAATGGCTCACCGAGGAATGCATTCTCGTCCTTGGCAACCACGAGGGGCTGCGCAAGTCCATCGATGCGA
>CALEZT010000105.1 GCA_937927975.1 uncultured Phycisphaerales bacterium | reverse complement strand
GATCGTATTCGGTGACTGGAGTTCAGACGTGTGCTCTTCCGATCTGTCGAGAGTGGCAGATGTTCTTGATTACCTGCGCATCCTTAGGGAACTACCTGTTGACCACCTCGCGTCCGAAAAGCGGAATCCTGATGGATCCCACGTCACACTTCCTTCGCTTCATGCATGATAACCAAATCTTCAGGATGTCGCCACGCGTAGAACGGGTTATTGCCCTGATCTTTCCGTGCAATGGTATTCTCCACCCCCACACTGGCGCATTCTCCTAGAGGCAGGCCATTGGACCTGCTCTTTGAGGTAGTCGATTGGCCACCCAGAGTTCTTTGCCGAAGCAATATGCCAGGCACGGTGCCAGTGTGAGCCACAGGTTCCGTTTCATGGACTCGTTACGGAGCTGCTGCCCAACGAGGCCAGCGTGCTCTTCGTGATCGTCAACGCCCTGCGATTGCTGAAGTGGCAGAGCCACGCCGCAGCGGTAGTGCCGGCGGAGAGGGCACCGGCTCCGACTCCTGTTTGATGATGATTTGTTTAGGGGAAGCCTTGTTGAAGCTGCTGAAGCCCGCTCGGCGACATACAATTGTAATAGGGTTGGGCGATTGTCCCGTGCCCGAGCAATTGGGTTGCTGATGTCATACACAGCCACGCTCGGGCGGCTAAGCGGGTCCGCAGAATTATTTTGACATTTTGACACTCGGCAGCTTGTCCTTCGTAGTATGGCCATGAAGGAGCTATACGATGGAAGGACTGAAACTGACTTGGCGACAGCGGCAGCGTTTGGCTGAGCAGTTGCAGGAAGCCCAAGACGCCCGCCTCTATCGTCGGACCTTGGCTGTCCTGGAGGTTGGTCGAGGCCGATCCATTGGCCAGGTGGCCCAGACCTTGGGTGTGACACGCCAGAGTGTCTACAATTGGCTCGCCAGTTACGCCCAGGCGTGTGATCCCCGTGCCTTGCAGGATGAACCCCATCCCGGTCGCCCGAGTTTCTGGCACGAGGATCATCAAGCTCTCTTGCGCTGGTTGATGGAGCGTAGCCCCGAGGAGTTCGGCTACTTCGCCGGCAGTTGGACGGTTGCGCTGCTGCAAGAGCAATGGGAGCACGGCACCGGCGTGCGTCCTTCGGAGGATACGGTTCGCCGCGGGTTGCTGGAACTGGGGTATGTCTGGAAGCGCGGCCGCTATGAACTGACGCCCGATCCGGAGTTGGAGAAAAAGACGCCGCATTCGGGCCCGGATCCGTAATGTGCCGCCGCGCAGTGTGCTCTTGGTGGAAGATGAGACGGATCTGCTGTTGTTTCCTCCCTTGCGGGCGGGTTGGGCGTTGCGCGGGCGGCCGCGCGAGGTGCCGATCTCGGGACAGAACGATCGACGGGTGGTCTTCGGGGCGATGAATCTGTGCACGGGCCGACGGTGGTTCCTGGCCCGTCGGTATGGACGGGCCCCCGACTTTCAGGCGTTCCTGTCTCTGCTGCATGCACACTATCGCGGGTGGCACGTGGCTTTGCTGCTGGATGAGGATTCCAGTCATACGGCGAACCGCTCCCTGGAACTGGCCTACGAGTTGTCGATCAAGCTGATCTGGCTGCCCAAGCGTGCTCCGCAACTCAATCCTATGGAGCGGTTGTGGGGCGACGGCAAAGACGTGGTCAGTGCCAGCCGCCAGTATGCCACGGTCGACGATCAAGTCCATCGATTCCTGGCCTACTTGGAGAGCCTGTCCCCGCGTGAGGCACTGCATACGTCCGGCGTCTTTTCCAACCACTTTTGGCTCCGGTTCGTGTTGTCAAAATAATTCCGCGGACCCGCTTAGCAGATGATCGGGATTTTGGTCAGAGATCCAACGATGCATGAAACCAGATTGGAAGGGATCCCATGGAGAGGATCGCCGAGTTGGGATGTATGACCGTCTGCATCGGGCCAGAGCATGGGACTGTCGATCCGGAACTGAAGGAGGCGGTGCAGGGGATCGGGTTCGACCTGCTGCTGGTGTGCGGCATCGCGTTCGATCCGCACGTCTCGGAGGAGGCCAAGTGGTATAGCAAACTCACCAACCCGCTGGTGTGGATGAACCCGGACCTGTCGATGGGCGAGGACCTGCTGAAGAAGATCGGGGCGGGCAACCTGTTCATGGTCTTCGTTCATGGGAATTCCTTTTCTTCAAGTGTAACGAGCCCTTCCGGCCCAAGTCCCCTGATGGTATAATCCATACTCTGCGAGGGATACAGGGGTCCTGGTTATCTCGCGAACGGGATTGTCGTTGGAAGATGGTATCATGAGCGTCGAAGAGATGGATTTTGATCACCTCCTGCGTCTGCGGTTGGTGGTGGCCCGATTCGGTGAAATGGATAATGCGCGATGGTGGAACACAAATGGAATGCTGGGACGTTTGGGGAGCCTAGCCCTGGGACGGGGATTCCCAAAGTCCCACAACTTTGCCCAGGCTCGGGCTGTCTTTTCGACCGCGACGGTTCGATGTCAGCAACTCTTTGACCCACCAGGCTGCATAACGCTATGGCACCTGCCTGCAGTCATCGAGGATCAGTTCGAGACTCGATGGGCTGCGTGGACGGAGCAATACGAGCAATGGAATGATTTCTTTCTCAGACTCCAGGGTGTCTCGGGGAAGGATCTGCTCGCGGAGATGCTTAATCTCAAGATCATCACGAACGAAGAAGCTGAAGGAGCAAGGAGACTGCGGCGGGCTGCCGACGGCCGAGCGGTTCCGCTTCCGGGTGTTTATCAACCATCGCGCAGTACCGTGACTTTGCTCGCCGCGGGGTTCTTTCGTGGCGAACCCGGCGAACCCGCAGTCCCTTATGCAAGATTAGAGGATTGAACTAATGGAATGCGTCAGAACTGGCACTCCATCGTGTTTTCAGATTAGCAAGGGAGCGTGCATTCAGGCTACCTATGCGACGTTTGCACAATGGAACCTCGAACTGACTGATGCCGAGAACATTCGGAATTTGCGAGAGACCAATCTGATTGGGGCACCGACCTATGGTTGGCTGAAAGACTTTGGCAAGGTGCTGAGTCGCCGGTTTGACTGCCGGGGATTTGACCGCCCCTTGGTCGAGCTTGCGCACGGGGGAGTGGACCTGGTAATCTGGAAGCCTTTGTTGCTCTGGCACATGAGTCGCACAGACCCGGTAGTGCATGAGTTCTTCGCAGAATGGCTCTTTCGCGAGCACGCGGAGGGTGTCCACCGCCTGACGACTGCAGCGGCCGTTGGCTTTCTGACGGAGTGGGTCATGAGCCATTTGGGGGTTGAGAGGCAGTGGAGCCCCGCCAATCTACAGCGATCCGCGGCGAGCCTACTGAAAATGGGTGTGGACTTCTCGCTGCTCAAAGGCAGCCGGTTCAAGGAGTTCTCCACCTATCATCTGCCTGAGCAGAGCCTCATGTACCTGCTTCACGCCATGATGGATCAACTTGGCAATGCAGGTAAAGTCCTTGAGTCACCGGACTGGCACATGTTCCTCATGACCCGACAAGAAGTGGAGGCGGAACTCTACCGGTTGCATCAATTCCGGAAGCTCCACTTCGAATCTGCGGGCAGCTTGGCGCAACTGCAACTGCCGTGTGCATCCGCAATCGAATATGTGAGGAGGCTGGTAGGATGAACGACTGGCTTGAGCGGCTCACTACCCGGCTGGAACCTCTGCTCGCTCAAGAGGACCCTCGACAGGCGATCAGCGCCTATCATGACATGCCATATGCGATCTTCCGCTACCCGCCTGAGGCTGAGTTTGAACTTCGCAGAGAGTTGGCATTGCTGCGTACCCGGCTGGAACAGGTTGGAAAGCGTGTGACCTTGATTAGCCTGGCGGAACTGCTCCGGACTGCCATTGAAGCGGAATCCTCGATTCATGACTTGATTGAAGCCGAGCGTACCGTCGGTCTGATGCAGGCTGTTGATACAGTTCATGAAATACTGAGCCAATACAAACCGCTGGATAACATCGTTGTTGAGCGAATGCCAACGAATCCGAATCCACTTCGGGACGTTGTACTGATCGTTCGCGCGGGAGCCCTTTTCCCGGTGTACCGAACGTCATCGCTTCTGGAACAACTGAAGGGTCGAGTGGAAGTGCCGAGTATTCTGTTCTTCCCTGGGGAGTTGGATGGTGCGGCGGGACTGCGGTTCATGGGTGTGTTTGATGCGGAGCACAATTACAGACCCATGATTTTCTGAACCCAAGTGGACACTGGTGATGCCCGTGAAGATTAAAGAACTGTTTGCGAGTGACGTGAACCGTCGGATCGAAGAAGTCATCAAGGTCGATCAAACCGATGAAGGTATCCTCCGCGAGGAGATCGACGAATACGTAACGACCGAATCGATTCGACGATTCTACACGTTCATTCTTGAACGCTATTACGAGACACCCAACAAGCCACACGAAGGCGTCGGCGTCTGGGTCTCCGGCTTCTTCGGATCGGGCAAGTCCAGCTTCGCCAAAATGCTTGGTCTTGTCTTGGAAGACCGCGAACTCAGAGGTGCGAAGGCGGCCGAGCTTTTCGGGCAGAGAGCTAAAGATTCGCGCATTCAAGTCCTCCTGCGGAACATTGGCGAGCATATTCCCACTGAATCTGTCGTGTTCGATCTGTCTACCGACCGGGGCATTCGCAGTGGCAACCAGATGCTCACGGAGATCATGTATCGCGAATTGCTTGAACATCTGGGCTACGCGAGAGACCTCGATCTGGCGGAGCTAGAAATCACTCTGGAGGAAGAAGGAAGGCTCGACAAATTCAAGAAGACCTACACGCGGTTGTTCGAGAAGGACTGGGATCAGGAGAAAGGCAAGGTTGCCTTTGCACTGAGCCAGGCCAGCCGTGTCATGAACGAACTTGACCCCAGCACATACCCAGCGGCGGATTCATGGGTGAAGGCGGCCAAGTCACGCGCGGAACTGACTGCGAATATTCTGGCCGAGCGCTCACGGGAACTGATGAATAGGAAGTTCCCGGATCGGTCTCTGGTGTTCGTTATCGATGAAGTCGGACAGTTCGTTGCCCGCGATATTCAGAAAATGCTCGATCTCCAGGGCATTGTGCAGGCTGTCGGGCGAGTTGGTCGTGGCAAGATGTGGGTCGTCGTGACTTCACAGGAGCGGTTGAGCGACATAGTCGGTGGTATCGACGATAAACGTGTCGAGCTTGCCAGACTGATGGATAGGTTCCCACAGGAGCTTCAGGTCCACCTGGAGCCGTCGGATATTTCCCAAGTTACCAGCGAACGTGTCCTGTCGAAGAACGCCGATGCGGAGAAGGCCTTACGCGAGTTGTTTGAAAAGAACCGAGGGCGCCTGGTCGCGAATACGCAACTCACGGCCGACATCAAGTTGCCGGAAGTGACGGCCGGCCAGTTCATAGCCCTCTACCCTCTGCTACCTTATCAGATCAACCTCATAATCGACGTGGTCTCGGGTCTCCGAACTCAGGGTGGGGCCAGCAAACACGTTGGCGGCGCTAACCGCACGATTATCAAACTGGCCCAGCAGCTGCTAATCAATCCGGCCGTTGCGCTGGGAGAGGAACCAATCGGGAAGCTCGCCACGATCGAGCACGTTTATGATCTGGTCAAAGGTAACATCGACAGCGATATCCGCAACAAGATCGACCGCATTTCAACGGAAGTGAAGCATCCACTCGCCCAGGCGGTCGCCAAGTCTGTCTGCCTGCTGCAATTCGTGCAGAACATCCATCGCACTGCCGAGAACATTGCCGCAACACTGCATGCAGAAGTCGTGGGCGATTCGCGGCTCTCGGCCGTCAAGGAAGCCCTCGATGAATTGGAAAGGGCCCACAAGGTTCGAAAGGGTGACGATGGCTATCGCATCCCCACGCCCGCCGAAGACGACTGGGAGAAGCAGCGTGCCGGGCTCAGCGCCAAACCCGCCGATGTAAACCGCATCCACGGCGAGGTCATTGAGGCTCTCTGGCAGCCTCAGCCGTCGCATAACCTGGAGGACACGAAACTGTTCAAGGCTGGACTGAACCTCAACGGGCGTCCGCGCGTCCAAGGCGACATGACCATCCAACTGTTCCTCGCCGAGACCGGAAAAGACTACGAGGAACGAGTTGCTGAGGCACGATCTCGCAGCCAGACCGAGGACAAAGACATCTTCTGGGTTGTTCCTCTGGATGATCGAATTGATCGGGCAACAGTCGAGGTATTCCGCTCGCAGGAAATACTGTCCCGCAAAGAGCGAGGGGCTCAAACCAAGGCCGAACTGAGCCTCGTATCTGAAGAAAAACGAAGACTCACCAACAATCAGGGGGAACTCAAGCGCCTGATGCACCGTGCCTGCCTAACTGGCACAGTCTACTTTCGTGGTAATGATCGCAGTCCTGACGAGTCTGCGACGGATTTAGTCAAGGCCGCGTCCGGCCTGCTCGGCGAAGTCCTGCCGCAGGTATTCGATCAATTCCATATGGCAGCGGCCCGCGTTCAGAAGAGGGATTTCGATGCCTTGATGACGAGCGAGAACCTTCACGGACTCACCACCGTGTTCTCGACACTCAATCTGATCAAGGATGACCGCGGAAAGCCCGTCTTCGAAGTCGAGTCTGGTCCGCTCCGAGAGATCCTCGCGCGGATCGACAATCACTATAGCTATGGTATGGCTGCGACCGGCAAGGCCCTGGCTGATGAATTCGCCAAAGAGCCCTACGGATGGGAATTTGACAACGTCCGGCTGTTTACGCTATGTCTTCTTCGAGCCGGCAAAATCGACGCAACGAGTAAAGGCCAAACCATCGACTCTGCGGTTAGCGTCGAGGCCAAGAACGCTTTTGGCAACAACAACCTGTTCCGCAGCGCGACCTTCAGACCGAAGAAGACGCTGGAATATGCACAAATCGTCCTGGCGGCAGACGCGTTCAAGCAGGTCTTTGGCAGGGAGATACCGGAACTCGAACAGGGCGTCGTGGCGCGTTGGATCAGGGAAGCGATCTCCGAACGGGAGGAACCGATTCGCGAGCAGGAAGGGCTTCTCAAGACTAACAGGTTGCCGGGAGTCGAAGTCCTGACCAACGCCATCAGTCAGATGCGGGTCATCCGCAGCGGGAATGAAGAGAATACAATCCTTACGTTCAATGGCTCCCATGCTGAAGTGAAGGAGGCCATCAAGAGGGCCAGTGAGTTGGAGCAGGTGCTAACCGAACCCAACCTCTACATCCTGGCCTCAGGAAAGGTTATCTTGGACCAGCAATGGTCCTTCCTCCGTGACGAGCCGGATGTTGGCCGGGAGCTCACGGCCAAAGCAGAGGAACTCGGTGATTTGCTGAGACGCGAGACGTTCTTCCAGAAGATACCTGTCATTGACCAGTATGCGAAAGCTATCGGGAGTGCTTACAGCGAACGGTTTGATGCTACGGTTGCCAAACGTGCTGACGCGTACGGTGACGCTGTCAGTAAGCTGCAGGCGGCAACGGGCTGGACACAATTGGAACGAGACCAACAGGAACGGATCGTCCAGCCGTTGGCGAGTCGGGCAACCAAGGACGTGGACGTGGCCACACCGATACCCCAACTCCGTGCCGACATTGACGCCTGTCCGACACGGTTGGCCGATGCCATCTCGCAGCTGCTTAAGATCATCGAGGGCAATCGTTTGGCAGAAGATCGGAAGAGCGTCGTGTAGGGAAAGCGTGTAGATCTCGGTGGCCGCCGTCTCATT
>CALEZT010000104.1 GCA_937927975.1 uncultured Phycisphaerales bacterium | reverse complement strand
CCGCCGCCCTCATGCACCTGACGGATCTCGTAGCGGTCCAGGATCACGTCGCCGATGCCCCATTTAAGGGGAACGGCATCCGCCGAAACCGCCGGAAGGATACCACCGGCCGCGTTTGGCAACGCGGCCTCAAGGGTCTGGCCCGAATCCTGTTTTTCAGTGAGCGACAAAACGGTCGGAACCGGTGAAAGGCGACCCGGTCCGGGCGGCGATGAAGCTTCTCGCTCAGGACGTGGCTTGGCGGCAGCCTTCTTCCCAAGTAACCTTGAAAGCCAGTTTTCTTTGCGATTCGCCATGGCCGTACCTCCCAATAATGTACACAATCCGAACAGCTCACCTGTCCACTCTATTCTACACCGCTATCACGCTCACGCTGCGCCGGCCTTCCGGGAAACTGCCGGCAGAAGTTGCTCCAAATCCCTTCCATATACCCTGTTGCGTTCCAGAAGGGCCTTTGCCACGGTGTCCAGATGCTGCCGGTTGGCCTCCAGGAGCTTGAGTGTCTTTACCATTTCCTGATTGAGCATCTTGTTCACGGCCTCGTTGACACGCTGATATGTGGGGCTGCTGACAGCCTCGGCGTATTTGAACAACTCCGGCATCGCCAGAAGACCGAACTCCTCGTCCATGCCGTATCGACAGACCATCTGCCTACCAAGGCTGGTCGCGTGCTCTAGATCGCCGGAGACACCGGTGGTAAGACCAGATTGCCCATAACAGAGCATTTCGGCAGCCCTTCCGCCCAGGCAGGTCCGAATGCGAGCCAGCATTTCCTCACGCGTCAGGCTCTCCCGGTTCATCTCTTGCTCACAGCGGCGCATCCCGCCGCCGTGCTCGGCACGGGCGACGATCGAAACCTCGGGCGACCACCAGCCTGAGAGCCAGTACATGACAGTATGACCTGCCTCGTGCCGTGCGGTCCTCTCCAGGAACTCGGCGGCCCATTCCTTGGCATCACCTTCTCTCGCGGTATCCAGCGATTCGAGCAGCAGATCGTCAGTCATCTCAACGTCGTTTTTCAGGGCCGTCCGGCTTGCCGCCTCGATCACCTGCTCCAGGTTCGCAATGCTCATACCTGTTGATTTCTCGGCCAGGAGATCAATCGCCGAATCCGAGATCTTCAATCCCTTCACCTCGCCCAGGCGCAAAGCCACGTATTGTCGGCGAGCGGCAGTATCCGGCAGGTCCACGAGGATCGCGCGTGAGAAACGACGCACCAAAGCAGGGTCCAACGTTCGAGCAGACCGCTCCGGGGACTGCTGATCTTCCGATTCTACCTTGAAGTTCGTCGCCGCCAGAACGAAGACTGGCCGGTCCGGCGAGGGGCTGGTGAAGCCATCCATCTCTGTAAGTAAGGCGTTGAGGGCCATCTCTTCCCCGTGGCCGCCACCCGCTGAACCTGTTCGGACCCTACCGACTGCATCGATTTCATCAATGAAAATGATGGCCGGGGCATACCGGCGAGCACGAGAGAAGAGGTCCCGAACACTCTGTGGACCACTGCCCTGCCAGATCGTCACGAAATTGGCGGCAGACACCGAGATGAAGGCAACGTCTGATTCGCCAGCCATTGCCCGGGCCAGCATGGTCTTGCCGGTGCCAGGCGGGCCGTGAAGCAACACACCCTTGGGCGGCCTCAAGCCCAGGGCTGCGAACCGTCGGGGATTCTTCAGGTAGTCAATGAAGAACGTAAGCTCCTCCTTGGCAGTCTCTGCACCGATCACCTCGTCAAAGCGCGTCCGGGGTCGTTCGACATCGTCAAGGATCTCCCCCGCGTCTGCTGCGGCAATAGCACGATTCACACCAAGATTGCGAAGGCGGATGCTGATCTCGCGGTTGTCCAGGTTCACACGAGGAGCAGTGTTGAAGACAAGTACTCTCCGTTCCTGGCCCATCCGCTCAGCCACTCGCTCCCTGTATAGGTGACGGCAGATGTCAATCAAACCAGACACGAATTCATCACGATGTTCTTCCCATCCCTTGACCATGCCGTCAATGAAACGGCTGACGATCATACCTCTGGCGCCGCCGCCCCGAATGCTCGCCATGAGAAGTTCCTCATCTACAGAACCTCGGGAGTTATCATGCTTCTCTGAGTTCGTCAACGATAGCAGATAGACCGGCATGCCAGGCAGGCGGTCATGCACTTTCCGAAGTAGTTCCTGTCCTCTGTCCAACCCTCTTGCCGCTGCAGGAATGTGGTCAAAGTGCTGGATTGTCATCGAGGGCGTTTCCGATTGCCCTCCGAGCCACAAGTCCAGCAGAACCATGTCCACCTCTTGGTCCGCCAGAACTTGAAGGGCACGTTCCGCAGTATATGCCGTCCTCCAGTCCACCTCTGGAATGAAGTCCTTATACAAGGCAGCCAGATCGGCATCCGCGACAAGCAACACGCGAGGGCGCGTCTCCTGCTCGAACAAGATCTGAACCTCTGTGGCCGTGGGGGTTGATTCGTCTTCCATGGCGAAGTTGATACGATCGACTTTGCATAGCACGTCCTCAAGCCGATCTACGTTGAAGAGCTGACAGAACTTGAATATCTCCGTCTTGACGAATGCCTCGGTCTGGGACCGTAGCATGCGGGCATCAGCACGGGCACCTTCACGAAGCACCAAGCACATAGGCAACTTGTCGCAGAAGACGACCTGCTTGTAGTATTGCCGACCGAAGAGATCCGCGATGCGGCGAAGCTCGACCCCTGCAACTCGTTCCAGTTCGTTGATCCGCAAGTGGTTGAATAGGATCGGGTACCCCGTCGCCATCCTCGAACAGATTGCAGGAGGGAAGAAGGGTTCGCCAGTCTGGGGGTTCTTTTCATTCTGGAGTGCATCCAGGATAGTCCTGCGATGGAATGCCGCATTCGCCCGGCTGACTCCGCTCTCGTTGGGCCGGTCATAGAGCCTCTTGCCCACATTGGTGGTAAAGATGATCGTCGTATCACGAAAGCAGACGCTTCGCTCATGATACTTATCCTCTAACGCGCCGACATCCAGGATCTGTAGAAACAGATGGATCGTATTGACGTGTGCTTTTTCAATCTCATCGAAGAGCAATACTGCACCAGGGTTCTTCTCAACGAACTCGGTCAGCGTTCCGGGATGAGCACCGTGGTAGCTCTTGGCCATACCCACCAGCTGCTCGTTCTGGTAGTGGCCCGAATAGGCGCTCATGTCGAATCGCCTGAACGGTCGCCCCATCGCGGCTGCTCCCAGTTCGGCCAGGAAGGTCTTGCCCACGCCAGGCGGCCCGGCAAAAACAAACACTGCCCGCGGCATCGTACGCCGAGTATCCGCAGCGGCTACCACCTCCGCGTTGAACACGCCTTCGACAAAGGCGTGGACAGCATGGTCCTGGCCAAAGACCTTGGTCAGCAGGTCTGCCCGCAGTTGCCGCAGCCGGTCGGTCAGATCTTCGAGCTTGGGTGATTGGATGTCTCGGTCGTACCAAGAGGCCAGAGACGCCAGGGCCTTTTCGCGAGAGATAGGACTTGCTTTGAGAATGGCACAAGCATCGCGGGACATTGCCAAGCCACAGACCAGATGTCTCAGATCGATCAGACCAGGATGATGGCGATCCGGGATCTCTTCAGCCATCTCCTTCGCTGCGGACAGCACAGACCGTGTTCCCTCCGCCAGCGGCAGTTTCCCTATGCATGCTGCAGGCGGGGGCCCCTGTGGACAGACGACTCTCAATTGCTCTGGGCTTATTCCCAGGCATTCCGCCAACAGGACACTCGCCTCGGATCGGCCACCAATGGCCCTTAAGACGGCCAAGAGACTCAAATCGCCCTCACCGGCAGAAAAGGCATAGTCTTTCGCCGAGTCTATTATCGCTTGTGCTCTATCTGAGAACATATCGGCTCCTAATGGCTCTACAGCTCATCGGGCAATTCACGCAGTTTCTGTTCGTGGATCCACATGACGTGGGTGATTTGCCTCCACGCCCGATCTGCTTTAAGATATTTCTGGTATACCTCCGGCGACACACGACAAATGCACTGTGGCTCTCTCTTGGCCAAGGCACTCTTCAGTACATTAAACAAGGTGGTATCCGCGTTTCCTATTGGCTCCGGCATACTGGGACAGAACAACACTACGTTCCCAACGGTGATCGCCTCCGCGAACATCCTTTCGACCCGATCCAAGGTCTCAGAGAGAAGCTCGGCATGCCCGATCTCGTCTCCAGGAACCGATGACCGAATTGATCTCACATCGAGTACCTGCATGGCCTTCAGTTCAGATGGGCAGCTCTTAGAGGACATAACTCCAGCGGCCCCAACCGCGACTGAGAATGCCTCATCCTCGTCTTCAGCGATAAGCACCACACCCCTTCGACTCCTGTCACATAGCGCACGAACAAGGGCTCGGCTTTCTGCCACTCGTCCTTGACTCTGTTCTTGAGAAGACTTCAGGGCAAATTCGCAGAGATTGCGCCCGTACGCATCCAGTAGCGGTGTGACAGCCACCTTAGGCATGGCCGGCCTCGCTACGTTTCCCAGCACTTCCACCATCGCCGGCGTGGGCGCGGTGAGCAGGGCTCGGAGTATGTGTACGGTGGAAAGCATCTCGCTGCCTGCGTTCTCAGCGAGTCTCACGGCCGCATCGAAGGCGTCCCGGCTGGCCTGCGACCGGTGCTTCTGGCCCCCGTCGTAAGGACAATTGCCTTTACCTAATCGAGCCCGCAGGCCCCGCCGAGTCTGTGTACTGTCAATACCGCGCTCTGCCAACTCCCCGCGCAGCTCGTTGACCTCGCCCAGCAGGGCCCTCGATGCCTCAGCCCCAAGGGCGATCTTCTCTACCTCCGCCGCCGGCAATTCCACGTACTTCAGCAGCGAGACAAGAAAATGCTCGGGGAGTATTTCCTTGAAGTCGCTGGCAATGGCCTCCTGCCCAGCCAATTGCCACACCAAGTCGATCGAAATGGATGTCTTCATATCAGTATCAGGATTCTTACTCCACTGCGTCAGCGTTCAACCACTCCTGTGGAGGCGACGCCCGAACTTGCCCATTGGTTCCCAATCTTCCCAGCTCACGCACCTTCAGCCACTACGCCACACGCCTCATCGTCTTGCCCAGGCTGCAGCAACGCTCTGGTTTAAGCGAGGGCATCTTGTTTGCATAGCCTTTCCTGCTTCATTGGTCTCCCGCTCCTCTCTTGGACGCTACTGCTTTCCCCACGGCAAAGGCAACGGACCTTGCCAATTCGCCGCCATATCCTCCAACTTCTTTCGCACTCCCTCTGGGCGCAACCAACCGTAGCCGGCACAGCCAAGAGTATACAGAAGCTGCCCGAAGTCGTCTTCAGTCCACGTCGGCTTGCCTTTTCGCGTTAGGGACAGGGAGATTTGCTCCTCATTGGGTTCGCCTTCAGATGGTAGATTCGCTGCACAGGGCGTATGCAACGTCAGGAAGTTGGTCAAATACGGCAGTGCCCCCTCGTTCCAGTCTGCCCAGCCGGGAAACTCATATTCCCAGTCGAGTTCCCAAAGACGAAGCGTACCGTCTTGGCTCCCCGACAACGCCCAGCGGCCATCGGCACTCAGAGCGACGGAAGTGATTGCGAGCGTGTGCCCCTCCAATGTCCGGACGCAGCGGCCCGTTGAAAGCTCCCAAAGGCAAACCGTCTTGTCCCAGCCCCCCGATAACGCCCAGCGACCATCGGCACTCAGAGCGACGGATTCGACCGGATACCAGTGCCCCTCCAACGTCCGGACACAGCGGCCCGTCGATACCTCCCAAAGACGAAGCATATTGTCGCGGCTTCCCGACAACGCCCAGCGGCCATCGGCACTCAGAGCGACGGATTCGACAGTATTGGTGTGTCCCTCGAAGGTCCGGA
>CALEZT010000103.1 GCA_937927975.1 uncultured Phycisphaerales bacterium | reverse complement strand
CAGGAATCCCATGAGCATCCACACATTGATGGAGAAAATTCGCTCGTTCACCAACAGACCAGTTGTCAAGTACTTTCTTATGGTGGACCGCAGGGATTGGCATCAGATATGCAGTTCCATGGATGTTGTCGAGGACGCTCAGTTTGCCATTGAGTCATATCAAGAGGACGAATCCCGGGAAAATTGGGGGCCCCTATATCTCGAAGTCTATGGTTTATTGCAGGCCTTCATCATACAACAGGATGCCATCAGGCATCTCCGAGAGGCACTGGGCCTGAAATCGCTTGGGCGGGAGACGGTTCGTGAATTGGCTGAGATACGCGATATAAGGAACAAGGCTATTGGACATCCGAGCAAGCGGGACAAGGGACCGAGGAGCCCATCGTACCACTACATCTCCCGTCTTACACTGACCAGAAAGGGATTCGAGCTCCTTTCCTTCTATGGGGATACCAGTTCGATGGAGTCTGACGATATTCAGCTGCTCGATCTCGCTGCGGCTCAGGAGAGAAATGTGCAAATGCTCCTAAAGATACTGCTTGATGAACTCCGGCAGTGGGAGAAATCACGCTGCGAAGAACATGCTCATGAGAAGCTCGTCGATACACTTTCTCGCGCGCATTACTTCTTTCAGAAGCTGGGAGAGAGTTTGTGTCATCCCGACAGATACACGTGGAAGCTTGGCTTGACCCATGTGGATGAGATTACCACGTCAGTCTCCGCCTTCAAGGAGCGACTTGGCAACAGAGGCATCGACTGGCAAGCGTATGGAGACATCAAACATGTCTGTCAGGACCTCTGCTATCCCCTCTCGAGGATCAGGACATATCTGGAGAGCGTCGTACAAGATCAGTTACCGCCAGTGCCTCAGGCTGATGCTCGCGTCTTTTGGGAGAGCGCCACGCGCCATTTCAGCATCCTTGTGGAGATTGCCACGGGAATCGATGAGGAATATGTGTCTGCGCTATCATGTCCACCCAGCATCGAACAAGATCATGACGCTGATCTACCTGGACCATGTCGTGGGTCGTCATGAATTTCAGATGAATGATGCCTACTGTTTATCTATTCCAGTTTTGAGTTGAATTTGGCGTCGCCCGAGACCTCCTGTTCATCTTGCTTCTTCATACTCTGGATGAGGCGGTCAACTCCCTGCCGGGCAAGGCACCCAAGATCCTCAATGCAGAACACTTGATTCCAGAGGTCGCGACTGAATGATTGCAGTATTCCACCGAACGTTCGGATAAGGGATTCGATTTCATCCAGTGAACAGACGTTCTCTTTGTAGAAAGCATCGAACTCGTCCTTGACCGTATGGTGTGCGACCACTTGGTTTCGCCATTTCTCTACTTTCTCTCGGGCCTCCAGAGCAATGAGGCTGCGCTCCTGTTCATCAATGTGCTGGCGGAGGTGATGAGACTTTGGGAGATAAGCCCGCAGTTGTTTGAATAGCTTTGGGAATCCTGTCGCCTCCTTCTGTCTATCTGAACAATGTGCCAACTTCAAGAACAGGGAATCCCACAACGCGAACATTAGCGTGGAGAAGAAATGCCCGTTTCTATCAAGGACATCAGGACAGGAACACGCATAGCATTGCAGGGTGCGAAGCGTGGCACAGTAATTCCACGCGTGAACAAGGTGCTCAGCGATTATTTCAGTTGTTCTGAAAGCGTTATCTGCCTGGCCAGGGTTCATTTTGTGCACCTTGCTGAATGGTAATTGCACACCATATGAGACAAACGGAGGCATCCGGGCACATGGCCGGCTCGAAGTTCACCAGCACATCCGTATCGAAGTCCGGCCGGGAATCTTCACTAGGGCGGAGCCGAAGATCGCCAGCCGGGTGATATGGTGCCGCCGGCAGAAATCGGCGATGCTGTCTTTGTCTATGGCGAGTTTCCCGTTCATAAGCATACCTCAGATAGGATCGTACACTCCCCAGGGGGCCGAGTCAACCATGCGATTCTTGCGAACCAGGACTTGGATTCCTATGATGCAGGGATGGTCAGCGACGAGGCATTGAACGATGCGACGCCAATAGGTAGCCGTGGGGAGTCCTTTCGGATGAGTAGATGGTCGCCTCGTCGGCTGTTCTCTGGTAGAGTCTTGTGGCGGGATGGAAGAGTGCGTGTATCGCATTTTGGGATACCAGCGGAGAGGGCCGGTCGGACACGACAGGTCGCCCTGGGACGGATGGGTTTCCGGCGGTCGTTCGATTTGACCGTCTCCCCGGCGGCATCCATAAGACACCAAGTGCTTCGTCTTCTTTCAACGATCCGCTCCAAGGCCAGATAGCCGTCTTGGCCACAGAGGGCACAGAGATCACAGAGAATTGAAGCACGGTTGTAGATCAGACTTCAGATGTGAACCATCGAACTTGTTCGCTTTTCTCTGGGGTTCTCTGTGACCTCTGTGGCTTCCCTTCTGAGCTTCATGTTTATCCCTGCAAATCGGGAATCTGATTCCCAAAATCCAAGGATAATCGCGAGAAGGCTTGGGAATGGAGTGCCCATGTCGTGTATCCGGGCGAAGAGTCCTATCCGCTTGGCGAGTGATTGCGGGCTTTGCCGTTGGGGCAGATGAGCAAAAAATCCTTTGCATGAGAGCCGTCAGGCGGGCTTAATAGGGGACTGTGGGAACGGAGATCGTTCGTGTTCCCGTCCGGACGGACCGATGGTGGTCGCAAGGCTATTGCTGATACAGGGAGGATCGATATGAGAAAGGCTGCGAATCCTGTCGTCGCCGCTTTGTTGGGTTTGGTGTTCGGGCTGGCTGGCTGCGCCGAGGTGGGGATCACAGGCCGCAAGCAGCTCAATTTCGTGCCCGACTCGATCATCAACTCGATGAGCATCCAGCAGTACAGCGCGTTCATCAACGAGAGCAAGCTGAGCGCCGATGCCGCCAAGACCGCGATGGTCAAACGCGTGGGCGAGAGGATTCGCGTCGCGGTCGATCAGTACTGCAAGGAGCACGCCGACAGCGACCCGTTTGCGGGCTATGAGTGGGAGTTCAATCTGGTCGAGGACCCGAACGTCAACGCCTTCGCCATGCCCGGCGGCAAGGTCGTCATCTATACAGGCATTCTTCCCGTCACGCAGACGGAGGCGGGCCTGGCGACCGTGATGGGCCATGAGATCGCGCACGTATTCGCCAAGCACGGCTCGGAGCGGATGAGCCAGCAACTGCTCACGCAATTGGGCAGCGTGGCGCTGGCCACGGCGTTGCGGGACCAGCCCGAGGCGACTCAGAGCATCTTCGTGAGCGCCTTCGCGGTCGGTTCTCAGGTCGCGATCCTGCTGCCCTACAGCCGCAAGCACGAGTATGAAGCCGATCGTCTGGGCACGATCTTCATGGCGATGGCGGGCTATGACCCGCACGAGGCGGTGACTTTCTGGCAGCGGATGTCAGCGTTGAAGGGCAAGGGGGCCTCGACGCCCGCGTTCTTGAGCACGCACCCGGCCGATGCGAGCCGGATCAAGAAACTCCAGGAGCTGATGCCGGAGGCGATGGAATACTACAAACCGGCGTCGAAACCGTAGGGTGTACCGTGCATACCGTTGCCTGTCGCGGAGAGAAGGTGTGCCTGGCGCACCCTAATGAGTGTTGACAGACAAGTTCGGTAGCGTGTACCACGGCTTTAGCGGACTCCGTGCGCCTGGTACGGAATTCCTTCAGCCGACAGGAATGTATCCCAGCCGCCCCCGGCTGGGTGCGCTGGGATCACCCCCGAGGGCGGGGGTGCCACACGGTTCGATTACCGATCTTGCTCGTCAAAACTCATCAGGAGCGTTGCTCCGCCAAACTCCGCCCTCTACTCTCCACGTCGGGCCGCCGAGCGACCGGCCAGGGCGCCGGTGGACCAGCACATTTGCAGGTTGTAGCCTCCGCACGGCCCGTCCATGTCGATCACTTCGCCCGCGAAGAACAGGCCTCGCAAGACCTTCGATTCCATTGTCTTGGGATCGATCTGCGCCAGGCTGACGCCGCCGCGAGTGACGGTGGCTTTGGCGATGGATTCGATCGCGGTCACAGTCAGCGTCAGTCTCTTGATCGTGCGGACCAATTGCCTGCGGTTCTCGCTGGGGAGTTGGCCCGCCTGCGTGTCGTGACTGCACGGCGCGAGCCGGCACAGGATCTGTGAAAGCTGTCTTGGCACAAATTCCGAAAGGACATTCGCCACGGTTCTCTTCACCTGGGCCTGGAAGTGTTTCTGCAAGAGCCGGTTCGTTTCCATCTCGTCGAGGGCGGGCAGGATGTCGATCTCGATGGGGATGCCCTGGTGGCTCTCGAAAAGCTCGTCGGTCAGATAGCGACTGAGGTCCTGGGCCGCCGGGCCGCCGAGGCCTCGCTGGGTGAACAGCATGTTGCCTGCGACGACGAGGGCGCGCTTGCCAAGAATCGTGCGGATCTTCACGTCCGCCAGGGCGACGCCAGCCAACTCGTTTACCCACTTCTCACGCGTGACCAGCGGGGCCAGGGCCGCCTTGGGGGGGATCACCGTATGTCCCAGCTCTCTGGCAAAGCGGTAGCCATCGCCTGTCGAGCCGGTCTGCGGATAGGAGAGGCCGCCGGTCGCGAGGATCACACGCGATGCCTGAATGCAGCGATCTTCTGCGTGGATCGTGAAGCCTTCGTCGCAGGCGAGGATTTCGGTTGCCTTCGTCTGGCGCTGGATGTGCGCTCCGAGTCGGGTCGCCTCCGCAACGAGGAGGTCGCGGACTTCGACCGCCTGGTCGCTCGCGGGGAACACGCATCCGTCGGGCTCGACCCTGTCGGCCAGGCCTCGCGACCGGAAGAAGTCTCGGACGTCGTTGGGCGGGAATTCGTGCAGGCTGTGTCGAAGGAACCGCTCCGGCCTGACGGCGCCTTTGGCGGCAGGGTAGATTTCAAAGGCTTTGGCGATCTGGTCGGGGCTGCCGACGTGGGTGAAGTTACATCGTCCTCCGCCGGTGATCAGGAGCTTTCGTCCTGCGGTCGGATTGGCTTCCAGAATGGTCACTGAAGCGCGGCCACTGGCTGCATGGACTGCCGCCATGAGTCCCGCCGAACCGGCCCCGAGGATGCACAGGTCAGTCATCCTCACTCCGTCGTGATGCCCTGGATACGAGGATCGCTTCGCTTGATCGTGATGGAGACCCATTCTTCGGTGTCGACGCCCAGATACTGGATGCAGCCGACGAGCAGGTAGTTCACCGCCTCGCGGAACTCGGGACTCTCGGTCCCGACCATGGCCTCGCCGAGCCAGACCGTCTGGCGGTCGGACAGGCGGACCGGCTTATCGTTCTCGGGGTCGGGAGATGCGTCCTTCATGGAATAGAGTTTCATCCGAAGCCAGTGATTGTAGACCGTCTCGACATAAGGGACATAGGTCGAGTAGCCCCAACCCATGCCGAACCCTCTGCCGTAACGCCCGCCGCCTCCGAAGAAGCCGCCGAACGACCGGCTCATCGGCGCGTAGTCCATGACCTGCTGGGAGTCGATCCCCATCTCGAAAGTGAGCGTATACGCGGCCCCTTGCGGCGTTTCAACGGGATGGTAGCCGTCGCCCGAGAGCAGGTCCCGAATCTTCGACGCAATCTGCCTGCGGAGGATGGGGTTCTCTGAGTTCGGGTCCGCTGCGACGTAGATCCTCGCCCCTTGATCCAGAGGTCCGTCCAACTCGGAGTAGGTGTTCACGCGGACTCGATACGAAGGGGTGCATCCCGCCAGGCCCGCGGCTGTCGCAATCAGCATCCACGCCAGTGTCTTCATATCCTTCCTTTCTTCGTGGGGTCGATCCCCAAACAGCTATTGTCTTGTCTTGAGGGCGCGAAATCAATCGATTCCTTGCTGGGAAAACACAGGCGTCGCTTTCTTGGAGATTCGTCGAAAAGTAATGGAGTCCTAACCGGTTCTTAACGCTCGCGTCGTACGATGTCTTGAGAAGATTCCAGGGGCGTGCCCAGGGCAATGGAGAACAGGCTAAGGTGGCGTATGAATCGGACCGGCGAAAAGTCGCAATCGTGCTGTGGAGCAGGGGTGTGCGAGATGCCTCAACCGGAGGTGGCGTTCAACGTGGTGGAAGTGCTGCGGATCGCCGAGGAGCTCGAACAGAAAGCCGCCCGGTTTTATCTGCGTGCAGCCGAGCGGTTTGGGGATCTGGAGCGTCGAAACCTCTGCTACAACCTGGCCTCCTGGAGGGCCCGACACGGACAGACCTGGGCCCGGATTCGCAGGGATTACTCCGAGCGAACCGGGGAGTTCGGCACGTTCGACCCCGACAACTATGTCCTTTCCAATCCTCAAGTTATGGCGAGTTTGACCTGCTTCGCGTCGCGCCCCGGCTCGGGTGTCTGGCCCAGCGGACATGAGACCTACGAGCAGATCGTCCGCGACGCGGTCAACCGGGCCGGAGGGGTCGTCATTTTCTACAAGGGCCTCAAGGGATTCGCACAGGATTTCGAGAGCCGCCGAATGATCGACAGCATGATCGACCGGGAAGAACACCACATTCGGCAACTGTCCAACTCCCTCTTGCAGACGTGATCTCGGGCTCGTCGGCTCGGTCTCCCGACCTGTCGAGAGCCGCCGGCTCGCCATGGAAGGGACCGCCAGACCGAACCCCCAATCGCTTTTTTTCTATGTCCCTGCCGGTCCGGCATGGTACAATAGCTCCGACACTGCAAGGAGCGCGTGTGCTTGCTTCGTAACGTGTCAGGGTTCAATTGTGTAGTGGTTGGAGGGTGATTGAGTGTCACGTCATCTGGGAAGTGAGGAGAGTACACGATGATATCGACTGCTCGCGGGGACCATCGCGGTCTGCGTTCGAGCAGGCTTGAAGAAGTGCGGCCCAACTGGCTCCAGGAAGTCCTGCAATCGATCCGCTGGATGCACCAGGAGCATGTGAAGGACCTTCGCGGTCTCGGGTACTCGCCGAAGGAAGCCTTCTGGCTGGATTTCGCCTGTCTGCCGTTTCTCCCCTGGAATAAGACGACCGGTCCCGAGTTGCGATTGAGCATGATTCTTGGGCTCTACACGGACATCCATCGCTCGACCGTCGGTTCCCAGGATTCCGTAAACCCCCACGCGTTCGTGGGCCTTCTCAAGCAAAGGTACCGCACGATTCGTCGCCAAGTCGCCGAATCCGCCAAGCCTGCTGCCGATGCCGGCAGCTCCCAGCCTCAGGCCGATTCGAAACCGTCTGAAGGCGGTTCGAAAGTGGCGCTGGCCGGCGTCATCGTCATGCGGACCGCCAGCGAGTGGGGACAGCATCGCTCCGCGTTTCCCTGCCGGCTGGTGGAAGACATCTGAGACACGCCATCCACGGTTTTGCCTCTCCCGATTCTCCTTCCTTCTACAGCGAAATGGAGATCGTGACGACGTCTCTGTCGAAATCTCGCCCGACAGCCAGGATACTGCCTGTCTTGTCGGCCGCGACGCTGTGACCGGCGTACGTTCGTCCTGCCCACGGACCGTGCGTGATCTGGCCGATTAAGTTCGTTCCAATGACCGGCGCGCCGATCGTCTTGGCGGCGTTGGCGACGACCCGTTCGAGTTCGCGTCCATGCTCGGGCCACGCTTCTTCCGACGCTGCATACCCATACGGCACAAGCACCAGATCGGGTTTCAGTTCCGCCATCCGCGCGAGGATTGCAGGTTCGTGCGTATCGGCGCAGATCAGGACGCCGATTCGGCCGAATCGGGTCTCCACGACCTCGACCTCCCGCCCGGCCGAGTACGGCGGCGTCATCAACTCACTGAGCAGGATATGCTTGCGGTGCTTCAGGAGAATTTGTCCGGCGTCATCGATGAGCAGGGCGGAATCGTAGAGGTCCTCGCCGGCCTTCTCATCCAGCCCGACGCAAAGAAACACCTTGTGCCGCATGGCCATTTCGCAAAGACGCTTTGAATCCTCCCCCGGGATCGGCCTCGCCTGCCGATGCGCCTCAGGATTGACCCACCCCAAGATAACCGACTCCGGCAGGCAGACAATCTCCGCTCCTGTCTGGGCGGCATCGGCCACCGCCTTTTCGATTCTCGCGAGGTTGCCCCGGCGGTCCCCATCCATGCAAACGATCTGGCACATCGCGATCTTAACTCTACTCATGACACTCGGCTCCTCGGTTATTTCAGAAGCCGCCTCCGGCCCGTTCTTCGGCGACGACGCACACTATACCCTCGACGAGGAGACTGTGAACAGAGCGAAGAGGCTTGCCGGGGAGCCTGCTGCGATGTAGGCTTGTCATAGCGGTCTCCTGGAATAGGGAGGTCTCGATTGTGAGAATGAGACGAAGGTTCGTTCTTCTTGGATGCGCGGCGGTTCTGATCCTGTCGGGGATAATCTGGGGCCTCCGTCGGCCGAAGCCGCTGTACCGGGTGACGTTCCTGCCCTCGATGGGCGGGGTGGAAACGCGGCCGCACGGGATCAACGACTTCGGCCGGATTGCTGTCACCGTCCGGATGCCCGATGGAGTCGAACGCGTTGTTCTCTGGGATAAGAGCGGGCGGATGGAGGAACTCGCGTCTTTTCCCGTGGGCAGCAGTGTAGCCACGATGGTGCTCAACAACGCCGGTCAGGTTGCGTGCACCGTTTTCAATGATCCCAATCGAACCTGGAACTCTTTCTTCTGGGACGTGGACCGCCGCCGGTATACGCTGGATGCGCCCAGTGCCGCCGAGGTCCGCATTCGCGCAATGAACAACCACGGATAGGTCGCAGGGCACTGGGCTTCGCGGGGCCCGGCACATGCGTTCCTCTGGGACCAGGCGGCGGGGATGCAGGATCTGGGCATGTTCAGCGGCGGCGAGAGTGTCGCCTGCGACCTCAATGATCGAGGCCAGATCGTTGGTTATTTCGCGATGGGCAGTCTCGACTGGCGGGCTTTTGTCTACGATCCCAATCTGCGAGTGCGGGAACTCGGTTTCAAGAAATCCGGATCGGATGCCCAATGCCTCATCAACGACCGGGGCTTCGTCGTCGGCCAGTTCAACTCGGTGCAACCCGGTCCCGGTGTCTGTACCTGGACCGTCCCCACCGGATCGCAGCCGCTTCCCTGGAAGGGCGGCGGTTTCCTGCAGGTGCACGGGCTGAACGACGCGGGCTGCTATTTCGTGAATGTGAGCCGCGAGGGGATTCGAGTGGGGAGGCTCGAGTTCCGGCGGCGATCCGAGTCGCATCTCTGGCAGTCCGGACGCCACGTTCGACAGATCACCGTACACCTCTGCTGTGGGGACGACCTGAGGCATAGAAACGTCACAGCCGTGAGCGGTTGGGGCATCAACAACAAGGGCACGATTCTCGGCGCGATGACTGTCAAGGGATCAGGACGGTGCACGCCGTGCTCCTGGAGCCGATGGAGCAGGCGAGGAGTTGGTCAGGGTTGGAGAACCTGCGGATGGATCCAATCAGACGATCTCAGCCGTAGACGACTTCCCCGTTGCGGGCGTAGTCGACTATCCGAGACTCGCCGCTTTCCCATTCCTGGGGGGTCATGGCGACCGCCTCGATGGGCGCGAAGACTGCGAAAATGGCGGAAGAGAGAATGTCTATCCTCTCCCAGTAGTCCTTATCGGCAAAATCCTCCGAAATCACCACCAGATCGATGTCGCTGCCCTCACGCTGGGTGCCGGTGCTGTAGGAACCGAACAGAATGATCTTCCGGGGCGAGACTCTCTCGGCCTCCAACGCCTTCCCGAAGTCACGGATAATTCTCAGAACTGCTTCTTTATCCACTCCAGAATCTCCTGGGTTTGCGTCAGAAGCCGTGAGGCGATATCCTGCGTGTACTTACGCTGCATTTCGTCGATATCTTCTGGATAGCGAGCGCCGACACTGGCTTCATTGATCCTTGTGATGGTCTTGCCCTTGTCCGGATCCGGCTTCAGGCCGATCTTGTCCAGCAGAAAGATGAGATTATGCGTCTTGGGTGGTGTTTCTCGCAAGGTCCGCTCGTACAGTCCTTTTAACGCCTTTTCTATTGCCAGATGGCACATGAACACCGCGTAGAAATGCCTGCCCCCTTTGGCCATGAACTGGGCGGTGTCCATGTCGTAGTCGGCCTGCTTGAGCCATTCGGCAACCTTCTTGTTCATCTGACTACTCCGTCGCGGCCCCACGACTTGCATGATTCGATGGGGCTTTATAGCCGCATGATACCTGATCGAGCCGCACATTACAATCGCCAGGGGCTTCGCATGGGGCGGGTGAGGAGGCGGTTGGCTGCGTTGTCCCCGACAAACTGCTCGGCCTTGGGGTCCCAGCGGAGCTTGCGGCCGGTTCGGATCGCGATGTCGTCGAGGTGGCAGATCGTGTCGGAGCGGACCGCCGGGCCGATCGGGCAGATCGGCTGCTGGCGCGTCTTCACACAGTCCAGGAAGTTCCGCTTGTGGTCGTTGCTGACCGGCAGCCTTGGCTCGCTGGAGTCGAAGGTGGTCTGGAGGAGCGATTTGGGCTGCGCGTCGAGGCCGCCTCGCGAGACGATGACCCAGCCGTCGGAGCCGACGAACAGGATGCCGCAGCCCCGCGTCTCCAGGACGGGCGTCACGAACTGCGGAAATTCCTTCTCCGTGTGCCGCGAGTCCATGTGGATCATCTTGACGCCGTTGGCGTAGGTGTGCTCGACGCGCCAGGTCACCGGCGTGTCGCACAGGCCGTCGCGGGGGATGTAGCCGGAGCCCTCGATTTCGAGCGGGCCTGTGTCGTCGCTGTCGTTGCCCCACTGGGCGATGTCGATGTGGTGGATGCCCCACGCGCCGCTGAGGCACCCGAGGCAGTAATCGTGGATGTGCATCCAGTAGCCTGGCGTGCCCTCGGCCCGCGAGGCCGACCGCTGGAACGCGTAGTGCGACCAGGGAGCGGGTCCCAGCCACATGTCGTAGTCGAAGTCCGCCGGGTCGGGCTGGGGCTCCAGTGGCTGATTGGGCAACTCTGCCCCCGGCACCGAGCCCACGACGATCGTGTGCAGCTTGCCGATGCGACCGTTGCGGACCAGCTCGCATGCGAATCGGAACTCCCGCCCGCTGCGCTGCTGGGTCCCGAACTGAAAGATCACGCCGTAGCGATTCACCGCGTCGCGAAGGGCTTTTCCCGCCGCGACGTGGACGTCGATGGGCTTCTCCAGGTACATGTCTTTGCGGTTGCGAGCGGCCTCGATGGCGACGAGCGCGTGCCAATGGTCGGGCGTCGCAATGAGCACCGCGTCAATGTCCGGCCGGGCCAGGAGCTCGCGGTAGTCCGCGTACATGGCGCAGTCGGTGCTGCCGTATCGTTCGTCCGTGATGCGCTTCGCCTCTTCGCGGAACTTGCGGCGAAGGTCGCAGATGGCCGCCACGCGGACGTCGTCCTGCCTCGTGAGGCTGCGGTGGTGTCCGCCTCCCATGCTGCCGATGCCGATGCAGCCCATGACGATTTTCTCGCTCGGCGGCACGGTCCCAGCGGCTCCCAGGGCGCTCGCAGGGACGAAATACGGAACGCCGACGGCCACGACACCGGTTCTCAACAGTTCACGACGCGAGATTTCTCGATCCATGGAGATGCTCCTTGATCGCATGGGGTTCGCGACAGAATCGCATATTCGTCGTCCCAGCAGAGACCATTGTAGCTCTTCCCTGCCTCGCGTGTCACGTAAGAATTCGCTTTGGCTTTGCCGCGGAATCGTGCTACACTATCGCCATCCCGCGCTCACGGGAACGAACGGTAACCACGTGATTTCGAGGGTTGACTATGGGCAGCAATTCGAGCAGGGCATCGAGACGAGACTTCCTCAAATCAGCCGCGGGCGCAGTCGGTGCGTTCACCATCGTCCCGCGTCACGTGCTGGGGCAGGGGGCGACCCCTCCGAGCGAGAAACTGAACATCGCCAGCATCGGCGCGGGGGGACGGGCCGCCGCCGACATTGAGGCCATCGCCCGCGACAGCGGCACGCGGTTCGTCGCTCTCTGCGACGCCGACCTGCGGCCGGAGCGCCGCAACGCCCCGATCTTCTCGAAGTACCCCGACGCCAAGGTCTACCAGGACTACCGCAAGATGCTCGACGAGATGGACAAGCAGATCGATGCGGTGATCGTCGGCACGCCCGATCATACCCACGCCGTCGCGGCGATGGCCGCTATCAAACGCGGCAAGCACGTGTACTGTGAGAAGCCCCTGGCCCACTCCGTCGGCGAGGTCCGGGCCCTCATGAAGGCCGCGCGGGACTGCAAGGTCGTGACCCAACTCGGCAACCAGGGCCACTCCTTCGACTCGATCCGCCTGTTCTGCGAGTGGATCTGGGACGGCGCCATCGGCAACGTCCACACGATCCACTGCGGCTGTGCGGCGGTCAATTCCGCCCTCGACCAACTCCCGCGACTGAGCGAGAAGGAAGACGTCCCGGCGGGTTTGGACTGGGACCTCTGGCTCGGGCCCGCCCAGGAGCGGCCGTACCATTCGTTCTATCTGCCCGGCGCCTGGCGCCGATGGGTCCCCTTCGGCAACGGCACGATCGGCGATTGGGTTTGCCACGTCGTAGACCCGGTCTTCTGGGCCCTCGAACTCGGCGCCCCGACCAGCGTCACGGCCCAGGTCAAAGACTACGATCCCAAAACGCAGGGCGACACGTTTCCTCGCGGCGACGTCATTACCTTCGAGTTCCCCGCCAAGGGAAGCCGGGGACCGATCACGCTCATCTGGCACAGCGGCACAGAGAAGATCCCGGTGGCCAAGGAACTGGAGGAAGGCCGAAAGCCCGTCGACACCGGCGCCTACGTCTACGGCGACAAAGGCGTCATCATGTACGGCTCGCACGGGGCCGGCGGCGTTCGCATCATTCCCGAGCCGGCGATGCAGGCATACAAGCGTCCCGAGCAGAAGATCCCGCGCATCCGGGAGCAGCCTCAGCACGAGCAGGACTGGCTGCGGGCGATTCGCACGGGCGGCAAGGCGGGGGCCGACTTCTCCTACGGCGGCCCGCTGACCGAATTGGCCATGCTGGGCGTCATCGCCCTGAAACTGCCGGGCACGAAGCTGGCCTGGGACGCCGCCGCCATGCGGTTCACCAACTCCGACGAGGCGAATCAGCATGTCAATCCGCCGTACCGCAGCGGCTGGAGTCTGTGAAATCGACAAACACAGGGCACGTGCGTCTTATCCGGCACAAGATCGCACGTGCCCTTTCTTTTGGGCTCTTCAGCCCTGAACAACGCTCATTTGTCCGGCGGCAGGCCATAGGCCGCCCGTCCACACAAGGTTAGTCGCGGGCCGACGGGAAAGATTTCTTGCGAATGTGAGAAAGGCAAGAGAGGGGTTCGGGAGGGGGGGCTGAGCGGTGCTGTCGATCTGATACGGATTCGGATCGATTCGTGCGCGGGTTATGTCATCCTGAACGCAGCGCAGCGAAGTGAAGGATCTGGCTTGCGACCGAGAGAAACCTCCCGTCCTGTGCCCAGGTCCTTCAACTGCGCCTCAGGAAGACAAATCCCTGCCTCGCACGTGTGACTCCTGATGCGTATGAAATATGTCGAGTCCTGCCGCGGCCGCCTGACCGCGGCAGGACTCGATGGGACTGCGTGACTGCTACTTCTTTTCTTCCTGCTTCTTCTTGCCGCCGAGCAGGCCGCCCAGGCCTTCGACGATGTCTTTGCCGGAGCCTTGGAGCTTGTCCTTCAATTCGGTCGGGACCTTGTCGCCCAGCTTATCGCCCAGTTGGCCGCCGAGCTGCTGGACCTGCTTGTCCACTTCCTGCTGGAGCCGCTGCTTGCCGGCGGCGACCAGGGCGTTCTGGAATTCCTTGGTCAGGCCCTTCGTGTCGAAGACCAGTCGAGGCGACGTCGTCGGCCCGACGACCCGGATCGTCGTCTTCAGTTCGTTGAGGACCTGCATCACCTGGTTGGTCTGTTCGGTGCCCAGACCCAGCACGCCCTTGCCGACCGCGGAGGCCTTGAGGTCCTTGATCCCCAGGTCGATCTTCAGGTCTATCTGTTCCTTGGTCAGGGTGCCGCCGAAGGCGCCGGAGGCGAGGCCCGACTGGAACTGGAGCCCGGCCCCCTCGGAGAACTCCGACTGCAGCTTGCTCAGGTCGAAGCCCTCGAACGTGCCGGTCACCTCGGGATTGTCGCTCTTGGAATAGTCCATCACGACCTTCATCAGGGCGGGCGTCACATACGACTGGATCAGCATCGTGATCGGCTTGTCCGCGGCCGCGGGGGCGTCGCTGAGGTTGGTCATCTCGACCTTGCTGTTGCCGAACAGGGTGGACGGGATCTCGATCTTGTCCGCCAGGATCTGCTTGGCCAGCATCTTGTACGACGGCGCGACCGGCGCCTTGGCCATGAGATAATCCAGGTACTTATGAGGTGTCTGCTCGGGTTGCGTCGTCTGATTGCTGTCCGGCAGCCAGTTCCGCAGCTTCTCCAACTGCTCCTTGACCTTCTTGGCGTCCTTGACGTACTTGTCGAGTTTGGCCAGGTCGTTGGCGTCGACCTTGTACGTGTTGGCGTCGAACGGCTTCTCCTCGGTAATCCGCTGAATCACGCGGCCTGCGACCTCGCGGAGCTGGTCGAACTTCACCTCCGAGATCTCCACCTTGTCCAGCACGAGCTTGCCCAATAGCAGATCGTACATGCTGGCGTCGGCCTCGATCTTCCCGACGACGGTATGATTCTGGATCGGATTGGCGGGGTCGGTCAGTTGAATGCCGGAGACTGAGACCTTGCCTGCGAGCACGTCGATGCCCAGCGCCGAAAGGTTCGCTTCCGCCTTGTTGGCGTTGGTCAGCGTGTTGGCGGCGTAGCCCTTCATCGCGGCGTCCTGGCCGAAATGCACCGCGGCGAAGAAGCCGCCGACCAGAATCACCGCCAGGACCACGCCCACCTTGCGGATGTACTTGGCCTTGGCGAACATGGACTTGACGTCCTTGGCCCGCTTGCCGATCAGGATTCGATCCAGGAGTCGCACCCACCACTTGGAATACCAGATGCGGAACTTGTCAGACTTCTGGTCCAGCTTGACCATCATCCGGCGGAAGTGGATGACGACGAACGCCAGCAACAGTCCCGCGACCGCGCCGACGATCGGGCCCAGGATCAGCCCGCCCACCAGCGCGTACCGGCTGAAATCCATCAGGCCGATCACCGGGATCGAGGAGAGGGTCGAGAGCATGCCGGACAGATGCTCCTGAGCCCAGACGCCCACGTGATAGAGCACCGGCGCCGCCGCCAGGCTCAGGGCCTTGCCCAGACCCAGCGACAGGATGAACAGGCCGATGTGGACGTTCACCACGAGCACCAGCATGACCAGCACCGTGTGCAGGCCCGACCAGCCGGGCATCATGCCCGTCCAGAACCCCAGCAGCACCGTCAGGAGGATCAATGGCGGCGCGACGTTGCCTCGAAACACAGCCAGCAATTTGCTCACAAATCTCGGAAGAAGCATAGTTTACCTCTGTGATGAAACCCCAAATCCAACTTCGTTTAGAATGAGGCGATTATACCATCCCGCCGGCGGCGTGCAAGGCCAAGTGCGAAGTAGCAGGGGGGACGGCTCCAGTGCGGCGCTCTCGCCTTCGTCCTTCAGGAGACAGATGCAGTGAGGCGGGTCATTTCACGTTGGGGAGGATCTGTGCTCCATGAATGACAGCGAGCACGTCGATCTGTCCAGGCTTGATATAGTAGAGAATGCGGTACGACCCTTCGACGATCTCTCGAATCTGGGTCATCTCATATTCAGGGACCATGCGCCCGGAGAGCGGGAATTCCGCGATTTGCTGGGATCGCCGCGTCAGGCGGTCCACCACTCTCCTGGCGTATGCGGGCGAATCCTGGGCGATGTAACGGTGGATCGCGTCCAAGTGCCGCAACGCCGTATCGGTCCAATGAACGTTCATTCCGGCAAGCCGTACCTGCGCCGGACCTCCTGGACGTCGGTCGTCTTTCCGGCCTTGCTGTCGGACAGGCCCTGCTCGATCACCTGCCGAACGTAGATCTCGTCGATCAGGTCATCCCACGTGGCGTTCTCCGGCATTCGGTTCACCAGTTCGTGCGCCTCGTCTTTTCTCATCGGTTCCGCCATGGCAATCTCCAGTTGAACCACAAGCACAAGTGTACCACAAGCCCGACAAGAGAGCAACCGGACAGGCCGGCAGTGGACATGAATAGAAACCACAGTACGCCGGTGTCATAAGATTGATGGCGGATTCCAGGAGAGCACGCCCGAGACGGTCATGCCAGGGAGGTTTTTCGCTTTGGGCCAGCAGCATGGTCTATGAGGCCCCACGCTTTGTTCGGGTGTGCCCTGCACATCCTTCATGTTGCTGGCAGAAAGCGCAAAATGCCCGGCCGAAGGCCGGAATCCGGATCGGTCCGTCCCTTTTCTTCGCCGTCTTGGCCAATCGTCTGAGCCGGGGCGGCGGCTCGCCGCCGGGGCGCGCAACTGCGGTCATGCCCCCTCTGAACTCTCGCCTGCCACTTTTCGCTTGTTCGCTCCGCCGGCCTACGCGACAATGTCCCCAGAGAAACGCCCGGGATGAAGCTGTGACGAAGGAGTTGGAGCCCGATGCATACTGATGGATTAGGAGTATCAGGAGCGTGTAATGATGCAATGGCTGACAAGATTCCCTGGAGTCGTCATCGTTTGTTGCCTCATCGCAGGGTGCCGCGAGAGCCCGGTGTTGAATGGCGATGCCCTATTTGAAGCGGCCTTGGATGGTGATCTGAATCGGGTACGCCATCTCGTGAATGAAGGCGTTGATGTGAATGCACGGACTTCCACAGTCTGTTCCACGGCGCTCCATGCTGCCGCCACCATAGGCAATATGGAGATTGCGGTGTTCCTTGTTGCCAAGGGGGCGGATGTCAACGCAGCAGACACGTCCGGATGGACGCCGCTTCACCACGCGGTTCGAAACGCCCATCGGGAACTTATCGAGTGGTTTATCGCCCACGGCGCCGACGTCAACGCGAGTATCGATGGATGTCGAACGCCTCTGGATGTTGCGGCGGAATACGGTGGCACGAGAGTGTGTGAATTGCTCCTGGCAAGAGGTGCGAAGGCCACGCAGCCGTCCGAGGCTGCGTATACGGCTTTGCATGCTGCCGCAGCCAACCATGATGAACGCACGATCGAATTGCTCATCCGCAATGGCCTCGATGTTAACGCCGGGCTCGATGCCGGGTTCACCCCGTTGCACGCCGCGGCCTCAGAGAATGGCGATGGGGCACTCGATGCGATACAGCTTCTTCTTGCCAAAGAAGCGGATATCAATGCAGGCATTCGCACGGGACGCACGCCCCTCTTTGCGGCAATAACAAGCCGCCAGGAGCGGGTGGCGAGATTGCTGATTGAGCGTGGAGCTGAAATCAACACGGAGACGGCCAAGGGCTACACTCCGCTATTTCAGGCACTGCAAGGTGGTTTGCCAGAACTCGCGGAATTCCTCGTTGCCAAGGGTGCAAGTCTCGACGAGTGTCCTCCTGAGTATGGCACGATCCTGCATGTTGCGGCAGAGAGAGGTCACGCTCGCGTCGTGGAAAAGATGATTGCCAGGGGTGCGGACGTCAACGTGGAGATGGCGTACGGCGACCGTCCGCTCCACAAAGCTATTGAGTCCTGTCGCCAGGACGTGGTGAAGGTTCTCATCGCCCACGGTGCCGACATCAATGCCATGAGTCGGGATGGTCGGAGCCCGATGGACGCCGCCAACACGGTCTATGGCAGAGATCCGAACCTCTTCGATATCGTACGTGCCGCGGGTGGGAAAGAGGGCAAGCTATTGCGGAGGGGAAAGTGAGATTCCGTGGGCGGTCGCGGGTCAGTTCCTTACTTACGCTTCAATTCGAACCCTGCTTGGCGTACAAATCTCACGTTCCACGGACGAACGAGTCTCTTTGGGCGGAAGTCTCAACCGATCCAGGTGATTCATAGTGATACGCGATCACCGCAAAGTCAATCTGAGCACCGCCGGGGGGCTGGTGGCTCTTGTGCTTTGGAGTCTGACGGTCGCTTTTGCGAGGCGGCTTTCGGAGCAGCTTGGGCCTTTGACTGCGGGGGCTTGCGTGTATCTGATTGGCGGGGCTTTGTGTCTTGTGCCCCTGGTCCGGCGGCGGGGGCCTGTGTGGGGGCTCGTGACGAGTTCGCCGCGGTATGTGTTTGGCTGCGGATTCCTGTTTGTTCTGTATACGGCTGTGCTTTTTCTGGCGGTCGGGTTGGCTGCCGATCGTTCGCAGGCGATTGGAATCGGGTTGGTGAATTACCTGTGGCCGACCGCGACCGTGCTCCTGTCGCTTGTGTTGCTCAATCAGCGGGCCGGTTGGCTGTTGCTGCCGGGGACGGTTCTGGCTCTGGCAGGCGAGTTCCTGGTGATTACGCATGGCGACTCCGTGTCCTGGGGCTCGTTCCTGGGGCACCTGCAGGCCAATCCCGCGCCCTATGCTCTGGCTTTGGTCGGGGCTGTATCCTGGGGGCTCTATTCCACGCTGGCGCGACGGTGGTCGCGGCCCGATTCCGGCGGGGCGGTGCAACTGTTCATCCCAGTCGCAGGCGTGGCGCTTCTGATCCTGAGCCTTCTGTCGGGGGAGTCCCCTGTGTGGAGCGTCCGCGCGGGAGGGGAAGCGGTGGCACTGGCAGGCGTCACCGTCCTGGCGTACATCCTGTGGGATGGAGCCATGCGAAAGGGCAACCTGCTGCTGGTGGCGGCCTGTTCCTATTTCACGCCTTTGCTCTCGACTTTGGTGAGTTCCATGTATCTGGGAGTCCGGCCGGGATGGAGGCTGTGGGCGGGGTGTTTTGTGCTCGTGCTGGGTTCTCTGATGACCTGGCGATCCGTTTGCGAGCGACCACAGAAGGGCGGGCACGCCTGAATTGTGGTTCTTCACGGAATTGTGGGGATGGGCACAATGCCGATTCCGCCGCGTCGCGGCGGGAGTTTTACGCGTTGGGCCTCCAGCATGGCGGGGCGTTGCACGCCCCTGCGTGATGCACGGTCCCGCAAGCGAACGCCTCGTTCGCGTTCAAGCCGGAGGCCGCAACGCGACAAACTCACCCTGCAGGACCGCTTCAAGAGTGCCGTTCCGGCGGTTTCGATGATCCCCCAATTCCGTGAAGAACCTGAGTATTCCGCGATTTGTGCCAGGTTCCTGGCGGCCTACTGAGATCTTCCGGCAAGAACCCAAGGCAGGACGCGGGACGTGAGAGTCCTTTGGCAGTCGCGTGAATCACGATTCTATGGGACCTTTCGTGTGGGCCTCAGTTATGGGGTCTGGAGGGGCTCTGGGACCCGTTTTCCGGGCAAAAAGACTAGTCATTTCCGACCCCGCGCGCCGATAAAGGGGGTGAAAACCGTTTCATCTTTTTCTCCGGCGTCGTTGTGCCAGACGACGCCCTTTTTCTATCCAGGCCAAGCCGCCAGGCAAGCAAGCCGGCGTCGAACTTGATTCCCACGTGTCGAATCGGTTAGAATAGAGGTGTCGCGAGCGGGGCACGCGTATGGGTGCGCGGGCTGGGGCATGGGGGGCATGAACGGCCGAAATGCGGTCCTGTTGAAACGAGCGTCGATCCGTGGGAGTCGGTGGATGGTGAGCAAAGCAGCGTATCTGGGCATCCTGCTGGCGGCGTTCGCGCCGGGCCTGTGCGGCACGACCTTCGCCCAAGGGGGCGTGTCGGTCGTAATCAACGAGATCCTGGCCTCCAACCTCAGCGACGTCCGCGACCCGCAGGGGCAGCACGAGGACTGGATCGAACTGTACAACGTCGGCAATACCCCTGTGGATCTGGCGGGGTATTACCTGACGGACGATCTGGCCCGACCGACGAAATGGCAGTTTCCCGCAGGCAATCCCGCGGCCACCACGATTCCCGCACGCGGCTATCTGCTGATCTGGGCCGACGGCGACATCGCCGATTCCGGCCTGCACGCGAGTTTTCGGCTCAGCGCCGAAGGCGAGGTCGTCGCGCTCTTTGCGCCCGACGGGTCGACGATGCTCGACAGTCTGGCTTTCGGTCCGTTGGAGCCGGACGTCTCGTACGGACGGTATCCCGACGGCGCCGCGGACCTGCGGTTCTTCGGATACCCGACCGCGGGTTGGTCCAATCTGGTGATCTACCAGGGCGTCGTGTCGCCGCCCAAGTTCGACGTCGGCAGTCAGATCTGCACCCGGCCCGTCACGGTCGCGCTCACGACCGCGACCGAAGGGGCTTCGATCTACTACACGACCGATGGGACCGAGCCTTTCAGCGAGGCCCGCAATCAGCCGGTGGGCTCGCTCTACACCAGGCCGGTGGTCATCGGCAGCACCGTCACGCTCAAGGCGATGGCGGTCAAGGCCGGATGGCGTCGGAGCCTGACGAAGGCGGAGCGGTACGTGTTCGTCGGCCAGGACGTCCAGGCGTTCAGCTCGCCCCTGGCGATCGCGGTGGTGGACACGTTCGGCAAAGGCGTTTCGCGAACACCCGTTCCCGCATATGGCTGCTTCATCGAACTGGAGGAAGAGGGCAGGGCCCGCATGGCGGGACCGCTCGATTTCGGCGGCGCAGGCGCCCTCAATGTCCGGGGCAAGAGCTCCGAGGGATTCCCGCAGCGCCAGTACCACTTCGAGACGCAGGACGAGCGGGGCCAGGACAAGGATGTTTCCATTCTGGGTCTGCCCGCCGAGTCGGATTGGGTGCTGTATGGACCGTACACGGACAAATCGCTGATGCGGAACGTTCTGAGCTACCGCTGGTCCAACGAGATGGGCCAGTACGCGCCTCGCACGCGGTTCATCGAGATGTTCCTCAACACCGACAACTCGCTCGTGACCCTGAGCGACTACGTGGGCGTGTACGTCCTCGTCGAAAAGATCAAGATCTCGCGGAACCGCGTCGACATCGCGAAACTGGAGCCCGGCGATATCGCAGAGCCCGAGATCTCCGGCGGCTACATCGTCAAGAAGGACAAGTTCGACGGCGACGACGTCTCGTTCGTCACCAGCCGTGGACAGAACCTGATCTTCCAGGACCCCAACGGGCACGATCTGACGCAGGCTCAGCGGGACTGGATCCGCAACTACTTCAACGCCTTCGAGGCGGCGCTGTACGGCCCGTCGTTCGCCGACCCCGTCAACGGCTACGCGAAGTTCATCGACGTGGACTCGTTCATCGATACGCACATCCTGGTGGAGCTGACCAAGAACATCGACGGATTCCGCCTGAGCACGTACCTGTACAAGGATCGCGGGGGCAAGCTGTTCCAGGGTCCGGCCTGGGACTACAATCTGTCGCTGGGCAACGCCAATTACCTCAACGGCTGGCTGCCGAACGGCTGGTACTTCAGCCAACTCGGCGACGGCGACTACCCCTACTGGCGTCGGCTGTTCGAAGACCCCCAGTTCAAGCTGCGTTATGCGGACCGGTGGTTCGCCTTGCGGCGGGATCTGTTTGCGACGAATCGGCTGATCGGCATGGTCGAGGACTACGCGACGCTGCTCGACGAACCCGCGGGCAGGCACTTCAACCGCTGGCGGATCCTCGGCCAGTACGTCTGGCCCAACTGGTACATCGCCAAGACCTTCCGGGAGGAGATCGCCTGGATGCAGACGTGGCTCGCCAACCGCCTGGCTTGGATGGATAGCCAGATCGCGGTCGAGATGGCGCCGGCGCCGCCTGTATTCAACCGGCAGGGGGGGCAGGTCGAGTCCGGTTTTCCGCTGACGATGACCGGTCCCGGCGCGATCTACTATACGACCGACGGTTCGGACCCGAAGACTGCGCCGAGTTCTCATACGGTCGGCGTGGTCCTGGTCTCGGAAGACGCGCCCAAGCGGGTGCTCGTGCCTGCCAGGGTCGTGGACGACGCCTGGCGAGGCGGCGGCGCCTTCGACGATTCCTCCTGGACGCCCACGACCGGCGGCGTCGGCTACGAGATGAGCACGGGCTACCGAGACTATTTCAGCCTCGACGTGCAGGCGCAGATGTACGGCAAGAACGCGAGTTGCTTTGTTCGCGTTCCGTTCTCGTTCGCGCGCGATCCCGCGACGGTGGGCCAGGGGACGCTGAGTGTCCGCTACGACGACGGTTTCGTCGCATACCTCAACGGCGTCGAGATCGCTCGTCGGAATTTCACGGGCGAGCCCGCCTGGAACTCCGTCGCGAGCAGTCTGCACGACGACTCGGAGGCCGTGATCTTCGAGAATATCGAGGTCGCGAACCTTCGCGCGGTCCTTCGCAAGGGCAACAACGTGCTGGCGATCCATGCGATGAACTCTCCGGCCACCAGTTCGGACTTTCTGATCAGCGTCGAGCTGACGGCCAGCGAAATCCCCGGTGGAACCACGCCTTTGCAGGTCCTTCCGTATACGGGACCGGTCCCGCTGGCCGCCAGCGCGCGGGTCATCGCCCGGTCGCTGAACGGCGGGCGATGGAGTGCGTCCAACGACGCGGTCTTCGCGGTCGGGCCGGTGGCCGAGAGCGTGCGGATCAGCGAGATCATGTACCATCCGACCGATCCGAATGCGGAGTTCGTCGAGCTGACGAACATCGGCGACCAGTCCGTCAACCTGAATCTCGTCCGCTTCTGCAACGGGATCGAATTCACCTTCCCGAGCTTCGTACTGGCGCCGGGGTCCTATTGCCTGGTGGTGCAGGATCTCGCGGCGTTCGAGACCCGGTACGGCCCGGGCCTGCCGGTCGCAGGTCGGTACGCGGGGGCTCTGAACAACGCCGGCGAACGCATCGAGCTTCGCGACGCCGTCGGGCGGACGATCCACAGCTTCGCTTATCGCGACGATTGGTACAGCTCCACCGACGGCAAGGGCTTCTCCCTCACGCTGGTTTCACCTCAAACCGTCGATCCGAATTCGCTGGGGGACAAGGCCGCCTGGCGTCCCAGCGTCAACCGCGGCGGGTCGCCCGGCGCGGCCGATTGATCGGGCGGTC
This sequence comes from uncultured Phycisphaerales bacterium, assembly GCA_937927975.1. Lineage (GTDB taxonomy): Bacteria > Planctomycetota > Phycisphaerae > Sedimentisphaerales > Anaerobacaceae > PLanc-01. The sequence continues at coordinate 5,976 of CALEZT010000103.1, read as the reverse complement.
TCGACCCATCACGGGGTTTGACAACCCGCTCCCTGCGTTCTATCATCGCAAGCGGTCGGTTTGGGGTCGCGGCGGCGAGCCGCGGGCCGGCCGTAAACCAGGGGATGGGAGTTGTCCGTCATGGAGTGGGATCGCAGGCCGTCGTCTCGTGCAGGTCGCGTGCAGCCTCAGGCTGTGCTGCCCCTTCTGTTGTTGGTTCTCGTCGGATTGCTTCTGTATCGCGAGGTCCGATTCTGGTTCGGCGGCGTCCATCAGGAAGGGGCGCTGCCCAGGGTCGTGACTGCCCGCGGCGATCTGGCACAGGACGAGAAGAGCATGATCGAGCTGTTCCGAACGGTCGCGCCTTCGGTCGTGTACATCACGACTCTATCGGTGCAGCAAGACCCGTTCCGGTTTCGCGCGCTGGAAGTCCCGCGGGGCTCCGGCTCGGGCTTCATCTGGGACGAGAAGGGCCACATCGTGACGAATTTCCACGTCATCGCCGAGGCGCGGGGGGCGAATGTGACGCTGGCCGATCAGTCCTCGTGGCCCGCCAGACTGGTCGGGGTCGAGCCGGACAAGGACATCGCGGTCTTGAAGATCGACGCCCCGGTCGGGCTGCTGCCGCCCATTCCCATCGGCACCTCAGCCGATCTGCAGGTGGGCCAGAAGGTGTTCGCGATCGGCAATCCCTTCGGTTTCGATCAGACACTCACCTCCGGCGTCATCAGCGGCCTCGGTCGCGAGATCGTCTCGGCCACCCGCCGGCCCATCCAGGGCGTGATCCAGACCGACGCCGCGATCAATCCCGGCAACTCCGGCGGCCCGCTCCTGGACAGCGCCGGTCGTGTCATCGGCATCAACACCGCCATCGTCAGTCCGTCCGGCGCTTACGCCGGCATCGGGTTTGCGGTTCCCGTGGACGTGGTCAACCGAATCGTGCCGCAGATCATCAGCGGCCAGCAGATCGAGAAGCCCGGCCTGGGGATCTCGCTCATGGACGACAGCTTCGCCCGTCGGCTGGGGGTCGAAGGCGTGCTGTTCCACGAAGTCGTCCCAGGCAGCGCCGCCGACAAGGCGGGCCTTCGTCCGACCTACCAGGACAACCGCCGCCGGATCGTTGTCGGCGACGTGATCGTCGGCGCCGACGGCAAGCCCGTACGGAATTCGAGCGATCTGTACCGGGTTCTGGACAACCACAAAGTGGGCGATGCCCTCGATCTGACGATTGTGCGCGAAGACCGCCAGGTTGAGATACAGGTGATCCTCCAGGCCCTGCTCCAGTAGGTCGGACGGCCATTTTGCAGAGGTCCAGTTGCCTCCTCTCCTCACGGGAAGAACCCCTGTCTTAGGCCGGATGTTGCGGAGATTATGGGGGATTTGCGTCGGTCGGGCGAGTCTTCTCGGATTCTTCTTCGTCGCATTTGGCAGGGGGGCGATCCGGGATATACTTTAGTTGGGTGTGTCCGTAAGAGTTTGGGGGCCGGTCCCACCGACGACGCGTCATCTGAAATCCTGCCCTGGCATGGGCTGTCAGGAACATCCGGCGAATCGCCGTCTCGCACGAGCGACGGTTCGCGCGTCCAACGATCGATCTTAACCCTGCTTGCATTTGATGAATTGTCTGATGAATTGGTGTGTGTGTTTCGAATCTGCGGGGAGTAAGAGTATGATTCAAGAGGTTCGGAAGGCCCCGATAACGTGTGTTCGCACCGTGGGGTGTCTTGCCGTGCTGGCCGGATTGTTCTGGTCCAGTATGTGCGGGGCTCAGATCCAGAATCCGAGTTTTGAGACGACGTATGACGGGTTGCCGCATCCTCGGCCGCTGCCCTCGTTCTGGTATCGAATTGACGATCCCTCGTTCAACTCGTTCTGCGACGACTCCTGGTACACCGACGGCGCCAAGTCGGCCTGTCTGTTCAGCCTGCCTGGAAGGTCCTTCGAAGCGGGCCGGTATCAGTGCTTCTACCAGTTCGTGGACCTGACCGGGATGGGCGTCCTGGTGTTCGACGCGATGCTGACCGGAGACCCTTCCGGCCAGTTTGCCCATTTCGAAGCCTCCGTCCTCGTGGACGACGTGCCTCTATGGAGCGCAGTCGTCGAGGGCGTGTACCTGTCCCAGGAGATTGACCTCTCCGGCTTGCCCGACGTGTACGCCGGTGATGGCTATCCGGGCTGGCATTTGATCGAGTTGCGGCTCACCGCGCTGGAGGACGGCACCTTCGCCGAGTCCTACCTGGCGTACTGGGACAACATGATGCTTCTGACGGGCCCCAGGACGATCGAGGCGAATATCGCTCTGGATCCGGACACCTTGAATCCGTTCTTCCGCGGCCGGTGGATCACCTGCACCATCGAGCTGCCGGCGGGCTACGACGTCGCTCAGATCGACGAATCGACTGTGACGCTGGAAGAGATCTCCGCCGTCACGGGGACGGAGCGATGGGCCCGGTGCTGGGCTCGATGGTGGTGGGGTCGGCCGTGGGGCCGGCGGTGGGCCCATGCGAACATGAACCGGCGGACCATCGTGGATCGCGATCGGGACGGTCTCCCGGAACGCGTCGTCCGGTTCGATTGGGCGGCGGTCGAAGCGATCGCCAAAGCGCCTCAGACCACCGTTGCCGTCGCGGGCCAGCTCTTCGACGGCACGCCGTTCGAAGGCACCGCGAAGATCAAGGTGATGGGGAAACCTCACAAGTGGAAATAACGCCGTCTCCCAAGGCGGCGCCCCGCAGAGAGTCCCAAGGGACTCGTCGAGGTGCACCCCGGGCGGTTGAACGTGTCCCCGATGCAGAGAACCTGTATCGGGGACACTGCGTCTGATCTCGCTGGCAGTGGACGGACGCGCTGCCGCCCGGGTGTGCCATTTCAATCGTCCGCTCGATCGACCCTGGCTTCAAACGGCCCAAGGAAGCTGCGTATCGCGACAGGGTCAAGAGGGTTGTTCGCTCAGTAGCTCGTGTACGGGACTGCCTTGTTGTCCTTCAGGTCGCCGGTGTTGGGGACGATCTTGCCGGTGGCTTCCGTGTAGAGCCAGCCCACGTCGCTGCCGTCGGTGGCGGAGATCCCGCTGCTGCCTGCCTTCGTGCCGATCGGCAGGGGAGGGATGCTTCGGATGTAAGGACCGTAGACGCAGATCGGGGTCTTGGCGTCGCTGACGGAGTTGCCCGTGGCGTCCGTGTACTTCGTCAGTTGGTTGGCGATGTTGGCCACGGCGGGCAGGGCGCCCGAATGCTCGGCGGCGTACCGATCGATTGCATTGCGGAGGGCCGCCAGATCGCCGCGCAGGGCCGAATCGTCCGTGCCCTTGGAGCCTTGGCTCATCTTCGGAATGCCGATGGCGCCCAGGATGGCGATGATGGCCACCACAATGACGATTTCCAGCAAGTTGAACGCTTTGCTGCCTGTCAGTCCGGTTCTTTTCATGTACACTCTCCTGCTGAGGGTCCTCTTGCGAGACAGATTACTTCCCTCCTATCGTCACAAGCCGAGGACGACTTAAGGATGAATGCGGAGGTCCGCGACGCGAGCGTCGTTGCGGACGCCGTGTGATTGGCAGGGGAACGCCGCGCTGCGAACGGGGGATGCCGCGCCGACGCGTCGAGCGATGGGGCGATAATACGCGGGGAGATCCGCCAGGGATCAGGGCTGCCCAGGCTCGTCCGCGGGTCTCGACGACGGTTCCTCGGTCTTTCGCAACTCCGCCTGCGCTTCGACCGCGGAGGACATCAGGTGTTCGAACTGCTCGCCTTGGTCGTCATACCAGACCGTGATGCGATAGAAATCGTCGGTGATCCCCTTGGCCTCGGAAATCGAGATGATTCGGAAACACTTCAGCTCGCTGTTGCAGTACTGGATGACTTTCTTTTTGAGCTCTTCGGGATTCCCGGAGAACGCGGGTCGGACGAATTCCTTGAACTGGACCGCCATATCGCTGCTCCTGCAGGGTGTTCGCGTACGCACATCGAGAACGTCGCGATCATTGGAGCATTCTTTCGGGGATTCGGCAAGTCCCTGAAGAACAATCGTCGTGGTTCTGATTACGGATACACGCCAGCCCGCTGGAGCCGGAGCGTCAGCTCGCGGACGCGTTCGGCCGCGTCTTTGGCTTGTGTCACGGCCTCGTCTCGCTCTTTCTTGAGCTGTTCCTGGAGGCCGGCGAACTCGCTCATCTTGGCCGCCTGGGTCTTGGTGTCCTGGAACTTGCCTTCGAACTCCTGGAGTTTGGCCGTCGCGGTGGCGACCTGGGCGATCAGCGTGTCATGCACCTGGCGGAAGCTCGTGAAATCGGACCTTGTGGTCTCGAGGGATTTGGCCAGCTTTCGCAACTCCGCCTCCAGGGAACCGTTGCGGGTCCGCAAGTCCTGGATCTCCGCCGCACGTACCTGGTCTCGACGCAGACCGACGGAGATGTCCTCGACCGTCGCGCGACTGGGCATGGGCACGTTGGCCAGTCCGCAGGCCGCCAGCACCAGCAGAATCACAACCCCCAGCGCCCTCTCCAGATTGTCGCCGCCGGCTCGTTCTTTCTCTCGCACACAATAGGTTGGCATGGCACTCCACCTCTCGATTCTGCACTCGCCCCCCCAATGAGGCCCTTCCAAACGGAAACAGGCCACCCACTGAGCACGGTGCAACCCTTGTGAACACCTCTCATCCGTGGAAAATCCCCGGCACTCGACGCCCCCAACGTCCGCAGGCACGCGCCATGGATCCTAGGACGGAATCCCACCCCCTTTGCGACATCGCACGGCGAGGTGCGGACTCCTCCATCCGTCACCGCCCTATTATACCCGATTTTCCGGGGAAAGGTCAAACGCTCGCCTGGATTCCTGAAGGGGCAGCGTGCCCATAGTGGTCTTGTGCCTGATCGGAGGTGATCTTATCAGACTAGAAGGAGAGACGCTCCGCACTTTTTTTGCCCATCCGGTACTTGCGTGCTTTTCTTGTGTTTCGCAGGCTCCACCCTCAAAAACCCGGCATTTTGTCGCGTCGGGCCAACAGCATGAGAGCGGAGAGAGAAACCGCCAAAGTGGATGACCGCCGGACACGCCAAGTCCGAGACCACGCGGCAATTCTATCGGGCTGTCAGATCGGATGCAATTGACCGCGCCTGGATCGCTTCGGAAGCCTCACGCAAGGGCAATTCTGTTGCGTACTTGTTGCGCGCCCCCTCTGACGCAGCGCAAGAGAAAAGGCTCGGAAGCATAACTGCTTACGAGCCTTGATCTTACAAAACGAGGCCGAAGGGTCTCGAACCCTCAACCTTCGGATCGACAGTCTGACAAGGGCGTTTGTAAGTCCTTGTGCAGTAAACGTTAATGATTGTCAAATAAAGACTTATGAGATCAGGCGAAGATCAGCCGAAGGTCAAACGCGTGCCAAAAGTACATGCTTGGCGCGCACTTTGGCGCGCGCCTGATCGCCGAAACTGGTAAGACCGGTCCCTGTTTCTTACTTTGCTTCCTTCTCCCGCCACTGACGTTCGCCGTCTGTCTGGCCACGAATCCGCGACGCTTCACTGCATCACCCTGGCTTCCCTTTCTCGTCTCGCTCACCGGGGCCTGGCGGCTGCAAGGGGCTGTGCCAGGGGGCTGCGCCCACCGGTCACGTCCCTTGCCGACGCCGCTGCGGCCCCGGCTCGCGAGGCTGAAGGAGCTTCGCTCCCTTTTCCCAGAAGGGGGGCTGGCGGTCTGTTCTCCAGCTTCGGGTGAAAGAACAAACCGCCGCCCCCCATTCCGGGGAAAAACGGCTTTTTGAGGGAGAATATATGACACATACTTGCACGAACCACGAACACACTGCCGAGACCCCACGGGTTTACGTAGCATCCTTGGCCGACTACAACGCAGGCCGTCTGCACGGACGATGGATTGACGCCGATCAGTCCGCCGATGCCATCCGTGAACAAATCGCCGAGATGCTCGCGGAGTCCAAGGAGCCGATAGCCGAAGATCGGAAGAGCGTCGTGTAGGGAAAGAGTGTAGATCTCGGTGG
>CALEZT010000102.1 GCA_937927975.1 uncultured Phycisphaerales bacterium | reverse complement strand
GATACGGCACCCACCGAGATCGACACTCTTTCCCTACACGACGCTCTTCCGATCTAGATCCACTGTTCGGGGGGCATCTGGTAGACCGAGCAGGCCTCTCGGGGCTGCATCGATCCGCCGCGACGCGCGTGCAGACGAGGTCGCAGAGGCCCGTGACGCGTCTTGCCGTAGGCGGCCAGACCCTTGTAGGCGGGGTTCTTCAGGATCACCCAGACGCTGCTGCGGTTCCAGCGTAACTGGCCCGTTGGCGTGCGAATCCCCTGGTTTTGCAGCCTTTGGCACACTTGGCGGATCGAGAGCCGGTCCCGTCCGACCCAGGTGAACATCTGGCGGACCACGCCGGCCTGCTCCAGGACGATCTCGTAGGATGCGGGAAGACCCGTCCGGCCGGCGCTGACGTAGCGGTACCCATAGGCAGCGCGGGTCAACACGTTGATCGAGCCGTGACGCGCCGCGTGCAATCGGCCCCGGCGGCTGCGTTCGAGAATCTGGGCCCGCTCGTACTCGGCGACCATCCCCTGCACCTGCAAGAGCAATTGTCCCTCGGGACTGTCACTGACGGGGTGGTTCAGGAACACCACCTCGACGGCGGCGCTGCGAAACTCCTCCAACAGCAAAACCTGGTACGCCTGCTTGCGGGACAACCGGTCCGGCGAATACACGTACAATCGCTCGAGCCCGCCGGCCGCTGCCGTGTCCCGCAGACGCTCCAGGGCCGGACGCACGAGGGTCGAGCCGCTGTAGCCGTCGTCGAGAAACATCCCCTCCGGATCCACGCTCAGCCCGTCCGCGTGCAGCCGTTGCTGCAAGGCTTCCACCTGGCTGGCGATCGTTTGCGTCTGGGCCTGCTGTTGGGAGGAGACTCTCGCGTAGATCGCTGCCCGCACGCATGGGTTGGTTGCTATCGAGCACATCGCTGTCCCTCCTGTCTGAGATCGCAGTTGACCGTGAATTCCGGACATCGAGTGATCCGGCGGATGGGCAAGAGCCTTTCATAGGCTGCCGCCATCCACTGACGCCTCAGACGACCGGGGGCGAAAACCCGCTCCACGGTCCTCTCGCTACGTGTCGGTCCTGTCGGTTTCATGGCCGAAACATCCTCCCTGAAGGTTCCGCCTGGCTCATCATACCGAGGACTGATTCCCCTCGGTCAAGCCCCTTCCCTCAGGGGCCTGCAATGGAGCTCTGGGTATGACTACCTCCCAAATGGCCGGATGTTTTGCAACATTGTCCAAGGCGTGTTGGAGAGTTGGCAACTTCTTTCCTGTTTGGCGTAGGCGCAGGCCCCGCCGAAGCCGCAGCCGAAGCCAAACAGGCGGCGGCGAACGCCGCCGGCGTCGCGTAGTTCAGCGAACTGTGCGGCCGGTGATGATTGTACCGCCGGCGGTAGTCTTCCACCAGCACCTTGGCCTCCCGCAGATTCCCAAACTCCTCCGCGTTGAGAAGCTCATCCCGCAGGCGGCTGTTGAATGACTCGATGTACGCGTTCTCCCACGGACTGCCCGGGGCGATGTACAACGTGCCGACGCCCGATTTCTTCAGCCACTTCTGAATCACCTCGGTCACGAACTCCGGCCCGTTGTCGCTCCGCAGGTACTGCGGAGCCCCGCGGACGGCGAACAGATACTCCAGCGTGTTGCGGACCGCCTCGGCCCGGATGCTGCGTTCGACCTCGATCGTCAGACTTTCTCGTGTGTATTCATCCAGAACCACCAGGAGCTTCAGGCTCCGGCCGTCGGCGGTCCGGTCCGACACGAAGTCATAGCTCCACACGTGGTTGATCCGCTCGGCCTTGCGGCGAAGACATCCGTTCTCCGAGTCGCCCAGACGTTTGCATTGGCCCTTCTTTTGCGGCACTTTCAGGCCCTCCTGACGCCAGAGTCGATGCACCCGTTTGCGATTGACGCACCAGCCTTCGGCTCGCAATAGAGCCGTGATCCGGCGGTAGCCGTACCGAGGGTGCTGACGACTCAATCGCTTGATGTCGCCGATCAGGACTTCATCCCGATCCGCCCGACGCGGCTGATACCGCTGCGTGCCCCGCGGCTGATCCAACACCTGGCATGCCCGACGCTGCGAAACCTCCAGGCGGTCGCACACATGCTCGACCGCCTCGCGCCGCCGCGTCGGGCTCAGTATTTTCCCTCGAGGGCCTCCTTCAGGATCGCCTTGTCCAGCGACAGATCCGCCACCACCTTCTTGAGGCGAGCGTTCTCCCGTTGCAGTTCCTTGAGCCGCTTGGCCTGGTCGACCTTCAGATGACCGTAGGTCCTGCGCCAGTTGTAATACGTCGCGTCACTGACGCCGATCTCCCGGCAGACTTCTTCCACGGTCTTGCCCGAGGCCAGCTTGCCTTCGGCATCCCGCAGGAACTTCACGATCTGTTCCGCACTGTACTTCTGTTTCATCAGGGCATCCTTTCTATCAATCCAAACCTATTCTAACGGATACCCTCTAACCCTCACTGGCACATTTTCCCGGGGGCAGGTCAACGGGACCGTTGACGAAGTGGAGAGAGCCAGTGGTATCCTGAAGGGTACGGGCGCGATCGAGACGACGGTTCACACAGTCGAACAACTGGCAACGACAGCGTCCTAAGACCGAATCGCTGAGCACCCTTGTCCGAGCGCACCGTTGACGCCATCGGTGCTTGGCACCACAGCAGGAAAGCCATTCGCCAACAAGTGGATGGAAACCCTTGACACCTCTTGACACCTATCGCGACCACGGAGAGGCGCCAACCCGGATCGAGCAAGTTGTCAAGGAAATCCGCTGGGTGTTGGAGCGGCTGGCGCAACCGGGCACCAGTATCGACAATGTGACGCGGCGAATGAGGGCGTGATTTCCACGACGTCCGGCCGGGTTGCGGTTCGCGTCATTCACACGGACGAGGGGCAGATGACTGCACGTACGGTATGGTTCGTGCTTGCGCGCGTCATGGCCACTCGAAACGAACTCCGGTGACGAGGGGAACCAGCGCTACCCGCAGCGGAGAGACGCGGCAGCGGGAAAAGAAGCAATGACCCGCATGAAGGCTAAGCCGAAAGAGATTGTGAGCGTAGCGAAGCAATCTCTTTCGGCGCTTGCCGAGAGGGGGTCTTAGAGCCTATCCCAATAGGCTTGGTTTACGTATAGATCTCTGAGGCATGCGTATGCCGCGGGAGATCAGCGATGACTGAGAAAACCAAAAAGAAACATACGGTACGGAAGGAACGGAAGGTTCCTTACGACGATCTGTGGCGCATTCCCGATACGCTGTGGGCGAAGATCGAGCCGCTGCTGCCGCCCGGCAAGCCGCATCCGCTGGGTTGTCATAACCCTGCGGTCGAGCCGCGCAAGGCCATGAACGGCATCTTCTTCGTGTTGCGCACCGGCTGTCAGTGGAACGCCTTGAACGCCACCGGCATCTGTTCCAGTTCCTCCGCCCACCGGTGGTTTCAAGCGTGGACCCAGGCCGGTGTGTTTCTGAAGCTGTGGAAGATGGGCCTGTTGGAATACGACCGCCGCAAGAAACTGGGCTGGCGGTGGTAAGCCCTGGATGGCGTGATGACCAAGGCCCCCTTGGGTGGGGAAAAAAAGTGGCCCCAATCCCACCGACCGGGCCAAACGCGGGGTCAAACGCAGCGTCTTGACCGAGAGATCGGAAGAGCGTCGTGTAGGGAAAGAGTGTAGATCTCG
>CALEZT010000101.1 GCA_937927975.1 uncultured Phycisphaerales bacterium | reverse complement strand
CCCCGAGAGAATGGAAACCGAGCCCAAAGCGATCGGCAACCACGGTCTTTTCTGAGAATGGACGCCGCTGCCCATGGTGCTCCCGCACGCGCTCTCCTATTCCCCTCCAATCCGCTCCGGACTATGGGCGCATCTCGATAGGGACATCGGACAACCAGTACTATGCCCCGACCGATAAATTGCAGAAACCACATTCTTTTGTGCTTGACAGGGGGTGCCAGTGTCTTGGTCTTCACCGAAATGGGTGCGAGTGGAGACAGTCTGGTGACACGATGTCACGGCCGCATTATAGGGATTTCAAACACTGCCACCGGAGGAGGAGGAAGTCCTATATGCGGTGATTGAGACAGCGTCGATCGCAGCAGGTCACTGTAGTACCCCCTTGCCGTATCTGAGCCACACGCCGTGTGTGTCGAACGCGAGTCCAGGGACCACAAACAACTCCACATCGGGGACACGCATGTGTCTAACAGGTCGACCGCGCAGTCTTAGGTTTGGTTCCAGCAGACCGCAGAGGCGGGCACCAATTCCATCAAGTCATGCAAATGACACAAGGCCAATCCACTACCATCGACAGAAGGCACAGTTGCCTGCTTGTCGTCGATAACAACTGTCCCAGCAGATTCCATGTCAGCACTTCGCTCAGGACACCAACATGGGAGGAGATGGCCACGGCCTGACGGTACTCAGCTAGTGTTTCGAGGATGGCGTATTTCCTTTCGCTCAGCACCGGTTTGTCCGGCTCCGCTTCGCGGGGCCACAGCGCCACTCGCAATGTCGCCTTTCGAGCCCATTGCTGTTCTCTTCTGCCGGTGTTCATCCATGGGCATTCGACGTCTTAGCAGGATGTCAAACACACGGACAAAAAAATACCGTCTGTGTGGCGAAAACCGCAGAACTCGGGCGGACCAAAGACGTAAGAGCTTGTGACGTTAGTGAGTATTCACTCACTCCGAACTGTACCTGTTGTAGGATTCTGCCGGTGGAAAACGACAATAGCATTGCCGCATTTTGCGGAGGGAAGAAGTTGAGTCCCAGGTGTGGGCAGATTGTGGCGGCCGCGATCGAGCTACTCTCGGCAGGCGGTATCGCTGCCTTGACCATCAAGAATCTCGCCAAGGCTGTAGGGGTATCAGAGCCGGCCTTGTACCGGCATTTTGAGAACAAGCAGGGCATCCTGGTGGCCATTCTCGACCGATTCGAAGCACATATGGGCGATCTATTCGAAGAAGCCCTGAGCCAGGAGGCCGGCGTCCTCGATCGAATTCAGGTCGTCTATGCCCGTGTCTTTCGGAGCTTTGCGGCCCAGCCGGCGCTGGCCTCCGTTGTCTTTGCCGAAGAGATCTTTCGTCACGATAAGCGGCTGGCCGAAAGAGTAGCCCGCATCATGGATATGGTCGAGAACCGGATTCTGGGCCTGATACGATCTCGGCAGGGACGAATCGAATGCCGCAATGACGTCCCCCCCAAAGACCTGGCACGCATAGTCATGGGCTCGCTGCGTTTCTTAGTGACCCGATGGCGATTGAGCGGCTGCACCTTCGATTTAGAGAAGGAAGGGATGGCCTTCTGGCGATCGTTGCGATTGATGATCGCCGATCCCACGAAGTGAACGAACTCAATTGAGGTAAAGAAGGAGAATAACCATGAAAGCAAAGGTAGACGAAAACGCCTGCATCGGTTGCGGGTTGTGTGAAAACACATGTCCCGAAGTGTTTAAGATGAACGAAGACAATATCGCTGAAGTCATCGTGGATCAAGTTCCCGTCGAGGCTGAAGCAAGCTGTCGCGAGGCCGCAGAGAACTGTCCGGCCGACGCCATCTCTACCGAAGAATGACCGTTCTAAAAAGCCAATCGCGTTTTACATCTTTGATTTGGGCAGTCAAGAAATCGCCGTCAGTCGCTTTCTGCGATTGACGGTCCGAGGCCCGATAAGATGTACCAACGTAAGTGAAAGGAGAATGTCATGAACCGCCGACCGATATTGGGGCTTCTACTCGTCACAGGTCTTTCCCTATTCATAGCCAGGCCAATCCAGGCCCATTGTGACACGATGGATGGTCCGGTTGTCAAGGACGCCATAGCAGCCTTGGAGGCCGGCGACGCCACAGCGGTGCTCAAGTGGATTCGGCCTGAGGATGAACGGGAGATTCACACGCTACTTGACCAAGTGAAAGTCGTCCGTGCGCAGGGTAAATCCGCCCAGGCGTTGGCCGACCGCTATTTCTTCGAGTCGCTTGTCCGCATCCATCGGGCCGGTGAGGGCGCTCCCTATACGGGGCTGAAGCCCGCCGGAACCGCGGAGCCGGTCATTGCCGCCTCCGATCAGGCCCTGGACCGGGGAAAGATTGACACGCTCGTTGACAAAATCACCGGTCATATCGCCGAGGGCATCCGACAGCGTTTTCAGACGACTCTGGCTGCCAAGCAACATGCCGAGGATAGCGTGCCAGCCGGCCGTGCCTATGTGGCCGCATACGTCGAATTTACTCATTATGTTGAAGGTTTGCACCAGGCAGCCGCCGGCACGGCCCACGCTCACAGCGAACCGAACGAAGAAACGTCGGCACACCAGAGACAGGAGAGCTCGGAAGAGCACAAGTCTGAACTCCAGTCACCGAATACGATCTAGTATGCCGTC
>CALEZT010000100.1 GCA_937927975.1 uncultured Phycisphaerales bacterium | reverse complement strand
GCTCCTACGGATGGTTATCGGCCAAAGACACTGTTTTGAGATAGTTTCTTAGTCCCCCGACAGCATCAACTCAGATCCGTCCCAAGACGCCGGACCCAACCAGTCCGGCGTTTTTCGTTTTCCGTCTTCTGTGCTCAGGAAATCCACAGAAAAAGCATCAGCCGGTAGACGAAAGCCCGCTCATCGGGTGTACTGAGTAGGCGAGAACGACCCATGGGTGCGACGCTCGATGGCGATGCTGGAAGACAGGCTGCTGATCTGGAGACTCAAACGCGGGCAGGAGCCCGCCATGGTGCGGGTCTACGTCAAGTACAAGAATCTGCTGCTGAAGCTGGCCTGCGGCCTGGTCCGCGACACGACGGCGGCGGAAGACATCGTCCAGGACGTATTTGTCAGCCTGGCCGAATCGGTGGACCGACTACAGATTGGCGGCAGCCTCAAAGGCTACCTGATCCAGTCGGTGCTCAACCGGGCCCGGAACCTGCACCGGACGAACGCCGTGCGACGCGGCGGAGGCGGCGTGACAGAGGAGATCCCGGCTCCGGACGAGGTCCGGCCGGACCGATGGGTCCTGCACCACGATCAGTTGCGCCGTCTGCATGAAGCCCTGGAGGAACTGCCGCCGGAGCAGCGTGAGGTCGTGACGATGCATCTGCGTGCGGACCTGACGTTTCGGGAAATCGCCCGGCAGCAGAAGACGTCGATCAACACCGTGCAAAGCCGATACCGGTACGGGCTCGACAAGCTGCGGGCCTTGATGAATAGCGAGTTGGAATCATGAAACCGCCGGAGAACTCCCAATTCGAGCGTCGCGTGAAGAACCTGGAGTTCCAGACCGATCCAGGCACGGATGAGTTGGTCCTTCGACGAGCGCTGGACACCTATCGAGGTCATGCGAGAAAACCACGGTCACGATTCCTGGGAGAGAGACTCATGCACAGCCGAACGATCCGATACGCCACTGCGGCCGTGATCCTTGCAGCGGCGTATACCGTCATTCGTATGTCAGGCGGCCGCGCCGGCGTGGCTCTGGGCCAGATGCGAAAAGCGCTTCAGCAGGTTTCCTGGATTCACGTGCAGGGCGACGTGGACAGCCCCCAGCAAAAGGGCCGAATGGACGACTGGATGTGCTTCAAGGAACAGATCGAGATTCACCGAGGGCCCGACGGCGCCATCCGCTATCGCGACGAGGGCCGTCAGACGATGTCCACCTACGACCCGGCCGCCAATGCGATCACCGTCACGTCCTTGAGCGACGAATACGCCGTCCCCAGACGAACCCGGATGCCGACCTCGCCCTCGCAGATGCTGGACAGGCTCATGAATACGCTGAGCGAAACGGGCGAGGGAAGAGTCTCCGTCAGCGAGGGACAGGTGGACGGGCGAGTCGCCAAGATCATCCGCGCGACGCAGCGAATCCCAGGCGAAATCCTCTTGCAGGAGATCGTCACCATCACCCTCGACGCGCAGTCCAAGCTGCCGATCACGATGGAGGCGATTGTCACGCAGGAAGACGGCGCGGTGATCGGCAAGGCCCACGCGGTATTCGACTACCCCGAGGATGGGCCGCGAGACCTGTACAGCCTCGGAGTCCCGCGCGACGCCAAGGTGATCGACCGCCGGCCCGATCCGAACGCCGCCGACGACGCGGAAATCCGCGTGAACATCACCGTCGATCCGGAGAACCCCGCCCGCCAGATTCTGCTCCTGAGCGGCGGCGTCAGCATCGACTTCGTCCGAATCCCGCCGGGGGAGTTCCTCATGGGCAGCCCGGACACGGAAATCGGTTATCCGGCTCCATTCATCGAGCGGTTCGGAGAGAGGATTCTGAAGAAGCGTGGAACGCTTCGACCGGAACACGAGGGACCGCAGCACTTGGTCAAGATCGCGCGAGGCTTCTACCTGTCCAAATTTGAGATCACCTGTGCCCAGTTCCGTCGGTTCCGTCCCGAATTCAGAAAGCTCCCGCACAGTGTGGGCCCCTTGGGTGGCAGGCTGACTCGTCTGCCCATGGACTTGGACGATCAGCCGGCGTGTGTAAGCCTGGATGACGCCACCGCCTTCTGCACGTGGCTAAGTGAGAAGACGGGCCTGACGATCCGCCTGCCTTCGGAGGCGGAGTGGGAATACGCCTGCCGGGCCGGGACGCAAACCCGATTCTTCTGGGGGGATGCCGAGGAAGACGCCGGCCGGTACGCCAATGTGGCCGACAAGGCCTACGCCGCCGTGGACCCGGCCAGCCTCCACGTCCTGAACACCGACGATGGCAGCGTAGGACCGGCGGCAGTGGGCCGGTATCTGCCCAACGCGTTCGGGCTGTACGACATGATCGGCAATGCTTCGGAACGGGTCGCGGGCGTCTACTCCGAGAACGCCTACAGCGTCGACCCACAGAACCGAAGGCTCGATTCGGACGCGGACGGTGGGCAGTCGCGGTATTGCCGCGGCGGCAGTTGGCAGGCCGATGTACTGAACTGCCGATGCGCTTCACGATGGCAGGTCGCCTCGGCCATCGGGCTGAGAATCCTGATCGAAGAGTGATATGGCGCATTCCACCTGAAGATGCTGTCGCAACGAGGCGGCGACACACCCGTGTGATTCGAAAGACCGGTTTCGGCGGAGGACCGGTCTTTTCTTTTGCACGGGTCATGTAAAATGGTCCTCCTGGGCGTGTTATGGGGTGAGAGCGCTCTTGAAACCCGGGTTTGTGGGCTGACGATGATCGAAGATGAAGTGCTGAAATGGCGGTTCCGGCGGGGCAGCCGCGAGGCGTTGGCCCGCATCTATGAGAAGTACGTCCACCTGCTGCTGAGCATCGCCATGGGACTCCTGAACGATCCCCACGAGGCCGAGGACGTCGTGCAGGACGTGTTCGTGAGCTTCGCCCAGGCCGGGTCGAGGATTCAACCCGTGGGCGACCTGCGGAAGTACCTCGTGACCTGCGTCGCCAACCGGATCCGCAACCGGCGGCGCGATCAGGGACGACGCAAGACCTCCGGCCTGTCCACCGCCCAAGTCATCTACAACAACTTCCTCAACGGCGACTGGAAGCGACAGTCGTACTACAAGCCCACGCGGGAACAGATCGCGCAGGGCGCGCTCTACGGCTGGGTCCACGACAACAACTTCAACGCAGTGATGAGCCGCTCGGCCGATGCGGTGAACCTGGCGGGATGCTTCGCGCAGTGCCCGATCCCCACGCTGATCGTCGAAGGCACGTGGGATATGTCGTGGAATATGGACAAGCCCAAGACGCTCGCCGCCAACCACCCCAACGCCAGGCTGGTCATGTTCGAGGAATCCGGCCACAACCCCTTTGAGGACGAGCCCGTGCGGTTCTTCGCGGTCTTGAAGGAGTTCATGGGTACACTGCGGGAGACCCCTGCCCTGCAATTGCAGTACTGGAAGGAGAGCCTGTCCGCTCGCCAAGAGAGTCCGGCGGTCTTCGTGGGCAAGCTCGGCTGGGGACGCAAGTCGAATCAGCAACTCGCGTCGAAGTACGACAAGGCCTGGCTGGATCAGATCCAGGATGGCGACGTCTGGCTCAAGATCGGGCTCGCCCTGTACGACGTCGGACGCGACGAGGACGCCCTGCCCGCCTTCGAGAAGATGGAGACCCTCGCCGGCGACAATCCGCGAGGCAAGATGATGGCGACGCTCTGGCAGGCACACATGCTCGACCTGCTCGGCAAGCGGCAGGCCGCGATTGCCACGTATCGCATCGTCGCCGAGATGGGTATAAAAGACTTCGAGCAGCGTCACGACCAGTTCGGCCTGGCCTACACGCCAAGCCCCTACGCCAGGGAGAGGATGACCAAGCCGTTCACCCGCGTGGAGAACCAGGACGAGAACTGACGCCGGCGACATGGACAAGCGGAGCCGCCACGAAACCATGAGAACACCAGGGCCGGGCTTTCGAGCTCGGCCATTTCTGTTGCGCCGCCCCTCCGAAAGAAAAGCGTATTGTGATGAGGAAAACCCGCTCGACCGGTGTTATATAGGTGTGAGTGGATCGATCCATCGCCTGGAAAGGTGAAAAGCGGTGCTGGAAGACCGATTGCTGGTGTGGAGATTGCGGCGGGGAAACGCCGAGGCGCTGCGGCGGATCTATGAGAAGCATAGAGATGATCTGCTGCGGCTGGCGGTGTCCCTGTCGAACGACGCGACGGCCGCGGAGGACATCGTGCACGACGTGTTCGCCTCCTTCATCCGCCAGGCGAGGCAATTCCGGCTGACCGGCTCCCTGAGGGCCTATCTGGCCGCGTGCGTGGCCAACCGGGCTCGCAACGCGAACCGCGCGATCCGGACCCGGCGGGCCGCCCCGCTGGATGAGGCATGCGACGTACTTTCTGACGTCGTCCGGCCGGACCAGTGGGTCGTGTGCAGCGAGGAGCTTCGGCAAGTCGCCGGAGCCTTGGCGACGCTGCCCTGCGAACAGCGGGAGGCGATCACGCTCCATCTCCAGGGCGGCATGAAGTTCCGCGAGATCGCCCAATTCCAGCGCGTGCCGCTCAAGACGGCGATCAGCCGATACCGCTGCGGCCTCCAGAAACTGCGTTCCCTGTTGAACAGCGAGGTGACAGAATGCGACCGCTGAAGAACATCGAGCAGGATCTTGCCAAGGCGCCGGTGCACGTACGGCGTCAAGCCGACAAAACCGTGCTTGAGCACTTGCTTCGAGAGTTGCCTCAGCCTACCGGAGGTCCGGTTGGATGGCGAGCGAGGGCGGGACTGCACATCGGAAAGCGAATTGCCTGTTTGGCCGCAGTCATTATCATCGCTGTGACTGCGACACGGCTGTTGCTCACTCGCGATGCCCCACAAAGGCGAGAACCCGCCCAGGTCGCCACGGCAACCCCATCCGGGATCGTCCTGCTCACGGAGCTTTCTCTGGAACGGGCGTACCGGCGAGGGGGAATCCAGGCCGTGGAAGACCAGTGCAAGCAGGCTCTGGCGACATCCGCGAAAAAGCGGGCCGCGCCGTCAGTCGAAGAACTGCTGGCCGAACTGGCTGGCGATGCTGACACGCTGGGAGGTGCGAACCTATGAGAATGTTGGAAAACAGTGTACGCGCAAAAGCAATTCTGCTGCTCGTTATCGTGGCTCAGTCCGGATCGTCTGTTTTCGCCTATCCGCCGGACAACGCGGCGGTGCTGTATTACCGGGCCTTCATGCTGTATGAGCCGGAAAACGGGATTCAATCCGTTCTGCAGGATTATCGCCAGCGGCAAATCGAACGGAACGAAGAGATCGAGCGGCACCTGGCGAAGAACAAGGTAGTCATCGACATGGTGCTCGATGCCAGCCGCATCGACCATTGCGATTGGGCCCTGGATTATTCCCAGGGTCTGGAGGTCGTGCCGCCACCCCACAACAAGGCGAGGGAAGTATTCTTCCTGATTGCCGCTGAGGCTACGATGCAGTTCGACCTGGGCAACTACCGCACAGCCCTGGAGCGATGCGTGGGCATGTACAGGATGGCAAGTCATCTGAACGAACGGACGCTCACTTGTTACCTGGTGGGGGCGGCCGTCACGTCGGCCACCAACGGCAGCGTCACCCGATTTCTCTCCGCGATGCCTGCGGACGTGGAGGTTCTGACGTGGTTCCGCGACGAGTTGGCCTCGCTCGACAAACGCCCCTTTTCGGTGCGTCCTTCGCTTGCCTGGCAGCGCGAAGCGGGAATCATCTCCATGTCCGCGGAGCGGATCGACAGCGTCGTTCAGGCGGTATTCGACGAGGGACAGTTGAAGCGACGAGTGCTGGAGAGAATCCGCACGGCAGACGCGCACTTCTATACGAGGAATATCGCCTACTGGAAGAGTTTCATGGACCGCATTCAGGGCGCCTTCGAAATGCCGTACGAAGCCGGCTACAAGGAAATCGAGCGTCTGAGCAAAGAGGCAGAGGCGGATTTCGACCGGAACCCGGACGCCTCTTTGACGGCCTTTCTGACGCCCGCCTTTCTGTCGATTCGAGTGGTATCGATTCGGGTGCAAAGCGGCTCGAATGCAATCCGAGGGGCTGTCGAAGTCTACTTGTCCGAGGCACGGACGGGACGCTTACCGGATGTGCTGCCCGAAGATGCACCCTCCGATCCCTTCAGCGGGAAGCCATTCGTATATGAGAAAACCGACGATCGGTTCATCCTTCGCTGCCGGGTGAAGCAAACCCCAGAGAAGGCCGACGCCAACCAGTACGAGTTCAAGATCAAACGATGAACTCTGCTCATCGCTGGAAGCGTATGGCCGGGCCCATGTGCCCCAGCCTTCTTCCTGCGTTTGTCGCACAGAGAAGACGAGAACGACCTACAGGCATCGAGATTCTGTTGTCAGGATTGCGACGGTCCCTTACCATGCTGGGCGACAAGGAACTGTCTGTGCAGTAAGGAGCCCTGACATGAAGTTGCGTGGATCGATCCTGTTGACGCTTGCATCCCTGGTCCTCGCGGGCGGGTGCGCCTCGCGAAGCGGCCACACCGCCGCAGTGTCCGGCGAGCTCAGGCAGTGGCACAACGTCGTGCTGACGTTCAATGGACCCATGGCCAGCGAGCGAGGCCCGACTAATCCCTTCCTCGACTGCCGACTGAACGTCACGTTCGCCCAGGGCGAGAAGACGTACGTCGTGCCGGGCTACTTCGCCGCCGATGGGGACGCCGGAGAGACTGGAGCCAAGGTCGGGAACAAGTGGCGGGCGCACTTCCTGCCGCCGGAACCCGGCCCATGGACGTACACCGCCTCGTTCCGGTACGGCGCCGATGTCGCCATCGATCCTTGCTCGACCGCGGGCAAGCCCGCCTACTTCGACGGGGCCTGCGGTTCGTTCACCATCGAGCCCACCGACAAGACCGGGCGGGATTTCCGCGCCCGGGGTCTGCTCCAATACGTCGGCCAGCGATACCTGCAATTCGCAGGCACCAAGAGCTATTTCATCAAGGGCGGCGCCGACAGCCCTGAGAACTTCCTGGCCTACGCGGATTTCGACGACACGTACGACACCGAAGAACTCACGCGGGAAGGCGAGGCAGCAGGCGGCAAGTTCATCCACACCTACGAGCCCCACGTGGAAGATTGGCGGCCCGGCGACCCCACCTGGCACGACGGCAAGGGCAAAGGCATCATCGGGGCCCTGAACTACCTGGCCTCCAAGGGCATGAACAGCGTCTACTTCCTCACCTACAACCTCGACGGCGGCGACGGCAAAGACGTCTGGATGTGGACCGACCCCATCGAGCGATACCGCTTCGACTGCAGCAGACTGGACCAGTGGGAGATCGTCTTCTCCCATATGGACCGACTGGGTCTGGCGATGCACGTCGTCACGCAGGAGACGGAGAACGACCAGGGTCTGGACGGGGGCGACCTGGGCATCCAGCGAAGGCTCTACTACCGCGAGCTGATCGCCCGCTTCGCGCACCATCCGGCCCTCGTCTGGAACCTGGGCGAGGAGAACACCAACACCACCGAGCAGCGCAAAGCCTTCGCCAAGCATATTCACGATCTGGACCCGTACGACCATCCGGTGGTCTGCCACACCTATCCCGGCCAGTACAACCAGGTCTATGAGCCCCTGCTGGGATATGAATGGTTCGAGGGCCCTTCCCTCCAGACCAACGACACGCACGCCCAGACGCTCAAGTGGGTCACTCTGTCGGCCCAGGCCGGGCGGCAGTGGTTTGTCTGCCTGGACGAGATCGGTCCCTCCCACACCGGCGTCAAGCCCGATAAAGACGACTTCTGGCACGATGAGGTCCGCATCCAGCACCTCTGGGGCAACCTCATGGCCGGCGGAGCAGGCGTCGAATGGTACTTCGGATACAACTATTCGCACAACGACCTCAATTGCGAGAGCTGGCACAGCCGGGATCACATGTGGGACATGACGCGGTACGCTCTGGAGTTCTTCCATACCCGACTGCCGTTCGCTTGGATGGCCCCTCGCAACGAGCTGACGACGGCCCAGGACCACTGGTGCCTGGCCGACCCCGGCAACGTGTACGCCATCTACCTGCCGTCGGGAGGCGTGCCGGAGCTGGACCTGGGCGAATCCACCGCGACCTTCGAGATCCAATGGTTCAATCCCCGGATGGGCGGTTCCCTGCGGATCGGCACGATCGCCTCGGTCACCGGGCCGGGCAAGACCTCGATCGGCCAGCCGCCGGAGGACACCGACAAAGATTGGGCGGCCCTGGTGGAACGAGTCAAACCCAGACGTTTCGGTCCCGTGACCGACCCCGCGGGCTCCGCATCGCCATCAGAACCCTGAGCGACGGGCCCGAACGCCGCCCTCTCGACGAACTGTGCAAAATGCCTCTTGCAATAATCTCAGACGATTCTATAATGCACGTTCGTCAAAATCTGGGGTCATCACGATACCCGTATCAGTATTGCCTTTTGGAGACGTCATCCATGGAACAGACTGCTGAGTTGCAGATTAACCTGTTTCGTGAACAAGTGCCCTCGATGGAGGAGATCCGAACTCTCTCGCACATCGTGCATTCCAGCGAGATCAATCAGATGCGGTTCACCGAGCAGGTCGAGCAGCACTTGAGCAGCACGTCAGCGGTGGCGTCGCTGGAAGCCGGGATCGGCCTGTTCATCCTGGGCCGGTATCGCGAAGCGATCGCCAAGCTCCAGAAGGGGCCCGACAACAAGGAGAAACTCCTGTACCTGGCGTTCGCGCTGCGCCGAATCCGCAAGTTCGACGAGACCCTTGCGGCCCTGACCCGGGCCAAGGAACTCGGCGCCGAGGCTCTCAACGTAAGCCTTGAAAAAGTAGCGACTTACCGCTATGCCGGCAATCTGGAAGCCGCAGCCAAGGAGCTCAAGGCCTGCTCCAATTTCCAGAATGTCAGCGCGGAATATCATTATCAGCTCGCCCGCCTACAGGAATCCGAGGGCCTGTACGACCAGGCCGTCGGCAACTACAAGAAGGCGTTGGATCTGGCCCCGACGCACCAGAGATCGCTGTTCCATCTGGCCTATCGCTACGATCTGTCCGGCTACGAAGACGAGGCGATCGAGTATTACAAGCAGGTTGTCGCCGGCTCGCCGACCTACGTCAGCGCCCTGCTGAACCTGGCGGTCCTCTACGAAGACCGTGGCGACTTCGACAATTCCAGCGCCTGCGTCGAAAAGGTCCTGGAATCGCATCCGAACCATCCGCGAGCGGTCCTGTTCTACAAGGACGTGGAAAGCTCCAAGACGATGTTCTACGACGAGGAGCGGGAGAAGAAACGAAGCCGAAAGAACCAGATCCTCGAGACCCCCATCTCCGACTTCGAGCTCTCGGTCCGCAGCCGCAACTGCCTGCGGAAGATGAACATCCGCACGCTGGGCGACCTGCTCAACATCACCGAAGCCGAGCTGCTGTCCTACAAGAACTTCGGCGAGACCTCGCTGCGCGAGATCAAGGCCATCCTCGATCAGAAAGGCCTGCATCTGGGCCAGGCGCTCGAAGACAAGCAACTCCAGATCGAGCCTGCCCCGGAACGGGTCGGCGCCGAGGACAAGGGCCTGATGAACAAGACCGTGGACGAAATCCAACTGTCGGTCCGGGCCCGCAAGTGCCTTCAGAAGCTCAACTTGCGTACGCTGGGCGAGCTGACTCGCACGACCGATGCGGAACTCCTGGGCTGCAAGAATTTCGGCGTAACCAGCTTGAATGAGATCAAGCGAGCCCTGAGCAGTTACGGCCTGTCGTTGCGGAACCTCGACTGATCTCGGCAACCGCGATAGGAAAAAGCGGAACGTGAAAAGGCAACAGGGTTGGAGCGACGCGCCTCTCTTTGGGACCTTATTGACCGGATTGACCTCATTGACGCTGCTGACGTCGCCGTCGATCAGGTCAACAAGGTCAATGAGGTCATCGCTCATCCCCCTGCTCCTGCTGGTTTTCCTTCTCCCCGGCTGTGAGCCTCGCGGCGTCGTTCGACCGACGCCCCAGATGGAGGTCGACTCGCACTTCTGGATTCGCGTTCTGCTCGCCTCCGGCGCGTCTGAGTGCACTGTCGAAATCCCGTCCGCCTTCCACGTGGTGCGAGCCGATTTCGGATTGGGCGTCGAGACGGGGCAACCCGCGAGAGAGCCCCTCGACGGCCCGGCCAAGATCACCCTGGTCGCAGGCCGGCTCCAGCTCGGCCAGATGCCCCTTCCCGACTCCCAGGTCGTGATCAGTCCGGGGGCGCCGCACGTCTTCACCTTGAACGGCCAGAGCTACCGCGGCAAGCTCAAGCTGGCCGTCAATCGCGACGGATCGGCCTTCGACGTGCTCAATCTGGTCCCCCTGGAACCCTACCTGGCGGGCGTCGTCGGCGAGGAAATGCCAAGCTACTGGGAGCCGCAGGCCCTGCGGGCCCAGGCCATCGCGGCGCGCACCTACTGCCTGTACATCAAGAACCGCTTCGGAGTCAATCGCAGCTTCGACGTGAGCCGGACCCAGGCCAGCCAGGTCTACGGCGGGATCGCCGCGGAATCCACGCAGGTCTGGGACGCGGTCAACAGCACCTATGGCAAGATCCTGGTCGCCGGATCGACGCAGGCTGGAAGCAATCCCGGCGCCGACCTGCTCGGTCGGGGCCTGTTCCCGACCTATTTCAGTTCGGTCTGTGGAGGCCACACCAGCGACAGCGAGTATGTCTTTGGCGATAGCTTCGCGCCGCTCAAGGGCGTGCCCTGCCCCCACTGCAAGGACGTCGCCCGGCTCGGCCTGTTCTTCTGGCCGATGGCTCAGTTCAGTCGAAAGACGGTGACCGACCAGTTGGCCGCACGGTATCCCAAGCTCAAGGCCCTCGGAGAAATCCGAGAAATCGTCGTCACCGACCAAATCGATTACGGCCAGTTCTCCCGACTGACGAAGATCAAGCTCGTCGGCTCCACCGGCAAGACGGACACCCTTCGCGCCGAGAACCTGCGACTGGGAATCGATTCGAGCGGACGCAAGATCAAGAGCACGATCTGCCAGATCGTTCCCTGGGGCGACGGCTGGGCCTTTCTTTCGGGCCGGGGCTGGGGCCACGGCGTCGGCATGTGCCAGTGCGGAGCCGAGGGCATGGCCCGTCAGGGCCGCTCGGCCGAAGAGATCCTCAAGCACTACTACCCCGGCGCCCAGATCGTGAGCATCTACTGACATGGCCTGTTTCAAGCTTCTGACCACCGATCCGAACTGCGCTGCCCGTCGCGGCGTGCTGACCACCGCGCACGGAACGGTCCAGACCCCTGCGTTCATGCCGGTAGGGACCGCCGGCGCGGTCAAGGGCATCCTGCCCGGTCAGATCGAGTCCACCGGCGCCGAGATCATCCTGGGCAACACGTACCACCTGCTCCTGCGCCCCGGCGTGGACGTCGTCGAGAAGCTCGGCGGCCTCCACGGCCTGACCGGCTGGAATCGCCCGATCCTCACCGACAGCGGCGGCTACCAGGTCTTCTCGCTCAGTTCGCTCACGAGAATCGACGACGAGGGCGTCGAGTTCGCCAGCCACCTCGACGGGGCCCGCATTCGCCTGAACGCGGAGATCGCCACCGAGATCCAGGTTCGCCTAGGGTCCGATATCATCATGTGCTTCGACGAGTGCACGCCCTACCCGGTCGAGGAGGAGAAGCTCCGCCGGGCGGTGACCCGCACGATCGAATGGGCCGGACGCTGCAAAGTCGCCCACAACACCCTGGTTAAAGGGGCGGTCGAAGCGAGCCCTATACGTCCCATGAGTCCGATAAGTCCTACGACTCCCGTCGCCAGCCTCCTTTTCGGCATCGTCCAAGGCGGCGTTGACCCGACGCTTCGCCGCTCGTGCGCCGAACGGATCGTGGAGATTGGATTCGACGGCTACGCCCTCGGCGGTCTGAGCGTAGGCGAAGGCCATGAAGCGATGGCCGAAACCGTCCGCTGCACGGTCCCCCACCTTCCGAGCGAGGCCCCCCACTACCTGATGGGCGTCGGCATGCCCATCGACATCCTGGCGGCCGTCATGGCCGGCGTAGACATGTTCGACTGCGTCCTGCCGACCCGAAATGGACGCAACGCGTTCGCCTTCACCCGCGACGGCTCGCTTCGCCTGCGCAACAGCGTGCATGTCGACTCGCGCGAACCGGTGGAAGCCGGCTGCGACTGCCTCTGCTGCCAGCAGTTCACGCGTGGTGCGATCCGCCACTTCTTCAACAGCAGCGAGATGCTCGGCCCGATCCTCCTGTCCATCCACAACCTGCGGTTCTACCAGAGACTCATGGCCGACATCCGCGACCACATCGAGCGAGGCGATTTCGCCTCCTGGGCGACCGGCGAGATGGCACGATACGCCGGAATCGAACGGGAACCCTGAGTTTCACCGCTTTTCGCCGCGAATACCGTATTTGAATTTGACAATTTCCGGGTTTTGATATAGGCTAACCCGATTGTCTTGGCATTTGGAAAGGAACCCGAAATGGATTATACGTGGATATTGGCACAGGCAGACTCCGGGCAGGCGCCCTCGCGAATCGGCTCAGAGCCGGTGCAAACCAGCGGCGAGGCGACGACGTCCGCTCCCGGCTCTCCTGCCGGCGGCCCTGCGGACGGAGAAGCCCAGAGATCCCCCTCTTCTGGGCTCACGCAACTCGTGCTGTTTGTCGCAGTCATGGGCGTCCTGATGTACGTGATGATGTTCCGAGGACCGAAAAAACAGCAGCAGCAGCATAGGCTGATGCTCCAGTCCCTCAAGAAGAACGACAAGGTTCGCACGATCGGGGGCATTTTCGGAACCGTCGTGGACGTTCGCGACGACGAGATCGTGCTCAAGGTCGATGAGTCGAACAACACCAAGATCCGAGTCAGCAGCTCCGCGATCAGCAAGAACCTCTCCCAGGAAGGAAAGGAATAACGAGCCGCTTGGCTGCTATTGACCATTTACTATTGGACTTGCCCTTGCCCTCTGCCGATGGATCAGAGACGGCGGCAGGAAACGCCCGGTACGGCACCGCTCGGTAGTAAATCGTAAATCATAAAGAGTCTTTTCGATAGGAAACCGTTATGAGCAGGAATTTGATGCCGAAGATCATTCTGATCCTCGTTCTGGTGGCGGTGGCTGCGGTGACCCTGTTCCCCCCCAGCAAGACGCTCAAGCCGGGCATCGATCTGGCAGGTGGAACGAGTCTCATCTACGCGATCAACACCGAGGGCCTCGGCGCCGCCGAGCAGAAGGGTCTGGCCCAGCGAATGATCACCGTGCTGCGCCGCCGCATCGACCCGGCCAATATCCAGAACCTCGTCTGGCGTCCTCTGGGCGACACGCGGTTCGAGATCCAGATGCCCCTGGCCAGCAAGGAGACGCAGGTCAAACGGGACGCATATCTGGCGTCGCTCGCGAACCTGCTGGACGAAAACATCAATCCCGCCGTCATCCTTCGTGCCCTCCAGATGCCCGCAGAAAGACGGACACAGGAGATCGCGGAATTCGCCCAGGGCGACCCCAACCGTCTCAAGTCGCTCACCAACCTGGCCTCCCTCTACGACCAGCGAAAGCAGTTCCAGGATCGTCGCAGCGTGCTCTCTGCAGAGGTCAAGACCCTTGGAGAGAAGCTCACGGCCGCCGGCGTTCGTCTGGACCGCGTCCAGGCCAACCGCAGCCAGTGGGTGGCGATGGACGACGAGACCCTTCGCAAGGAGCTGACCGACTTCCTGGGTTCCGATGCGAACCTCGAACTGCTGACCAGCTATGTGAAGAACTACAAGGAGCTGGCCGACGCGTTCACCAGATTGACGGCCGAGGGCGGCATCAACGAGCAGTACGAGCAGGCCCGTCGGCAACTGAATCAGCTCAACCTCTCCGAAGAGCGGATCGCCTTCGTGCTGGACCTCCAGAATGCGACGGATCAAGCCAGGCAGATCGCGGAGCTCCAGGCGAGGTTCCCCGACCGCAAGGCCAAGATCGAGCAGGTCGTAGCCGCCTACAAGGAGTACAGGCCCTACCGCGGCCGGCTCGACGACCCGGCGGACATCCAGCGAATGCTCAAAGGCGCCGGCATCCTCGAGTTCCGCATCCTGCCCACAACGGGACGGACGGAGCTCAGCCAGGCGCAGATCGAGGGATACCTGAGCGACCTCAAGGACAAGGGCCCCAAGGAGGCATCCGACAGCCAGTACGTCTGGGTCCAGATCGAACCGAGGGATCCCCAGGAATGGAAAACCCCGGGAACCATCCTCGGCCAGTTCGGCGACAAGTTCTACGTGCTAGCCAGCAACCGCCCCGATGAAGCCATGCTCCATGGCCGCGACTGGAAGCTTGAAGGTTCGCACCCCACCTCCGACCAGGTCGGCCGGCGGGCCATCGGCTTCAACCTCAATCCCAAGGGCGGCGACATCTTCTTCAACATCACCAGCAAGAACACCCATCGGCCCCTGGCCATCCTGCTGGACGACGTCGCCATCTCCGCGCCGAACATCTCCGAAGGCGGCATCCGCGATCGCGGCATCATCACCGGCACCTTCAGCCCGACCGAGGTCACCGACATGGTGAACAAGCTCAACGCCGGCTCGCTGCCCGCCCGCCTGATCGAACAGCCGATCTCGCAGCGGGTCATCGGACCCTCGGTCGGTGCCGACAACCTGCACAAGGGCATCGTGTCGGGCCTCATCGGCTTGGCGCTGGTCATCGTCTTCATGATCGTCTACTACGCTGTGGGCGGTTGCATCGCCGACGTGGCCCTCTTGCTGAACATCCTGTTCACGCTGGCCATCATGGCCGCAATGCAGGCGACGTTCACCCTGCCGGGCATCGCCGGTTTGATCCTGACGATCGGCATGAGCGTCGACGCGAACGTGCTGATCTTCGAGAGGATTCGCGAAGAGCAGGAACGCGGTGTCGGCCTCTCCAGCGCCATCCGCGCCGGCTACCAGCGGGCGTTCAGCGCGATTCTCGACTCGAACCTGACGACCATCCTCACCGCGGCCATCCTCTACTACGTGGCCTCCGAGGACATCAAGG
>CALEZT010000099.1 GCA_937927975.1 uncultured Phycisphaerales bacterium | reverse complement strand
GAGATCGTATTCGGTGACTGGAGTTCAGACGTGTGCTCTTCCGATCTACGCCGTACCGCCAGCAAACAGGCTTCATGAACTGCCGCTGCGGCTTCTTTGGCGGTGTGGCCGCTGATGATGCGTCGCGATTCGTTTCCCATCTCAGGCAACTTCTCTCTCGCTGCACAACATCGTCGCAGACAATTGACGGTGTCATCAAGACTCAAGGGATCGAAGACCCAACCATTAGCAGGAGTCACATACTCCGGCCAGCAGCCATTGTACTTTGAGCATAGAATGGGCAGGCCACATGCCATTGCCTCAGGCACAACCAGACTCCAGTTGTCTTCCAGGGTAGGGATGACGAAAGCGTCGGCCGCTTTGTAGAACGGTGCCAGTGCATCATAATCTACCGCTCCGGCGAAGCGAACGTTGGCCAGGCCGTGATCGCGAGTGTACCGCTCAAGCTCGCCCCGCTGGGGACCGTCGCCTACGAGTAGAAGCGTCGCCCCACCGGCCTGTATCTGGCCGGAACACACCTTCCATGCCGACAATAGCTTATCAATGCCTTTGCGGTCATTCAGCCGTCCCACATAGAGGAACACCAGTCCTCGGAGATTGAGACGAGCTTTGAGAGCGGCCACCTGATCGGCTGATACGCCCGCAACCGCCCGTATCATGCCTTCGACGTCGGCCACCATATGACCATATGTGATGCGTGCTGTGGGAAATCCAAGGCTCTGAGCGTACTCCCCACACAACCGGCCATTGCAGCACATCGCATCGATCCACCGCATCACCCGTTTTCGATAGGCGACCCGATACCACTGCGAATTCCGCTCGGTATGGGCGGTGCGTTCATAACACATCACATGGGGAATCCGCCGCGTGGCCCGAAGCCACAGCGCCGCATATGTCCACTGAAAGAACCCGTCGGATACGATGACCTCGGGTTCGGAACGCCGGGCCGCCCGGATCAGTCCCGGCTGAAAGGGGATTCGGATGCCAGCATTGGCAAAACCTGCGCCCATCCTCTTTTTGCCCGTAAGTCTCCATTCTCCAGCAAGAGCAACGGCGCGGTCCCCCAGCACCGCCCGCAGCTTCTCCGTCACCCGCTCCGGCACCACCTCGCCATAATAGAGGACGCTCAGCCCACCATCAACCAGACGGTCGAGCTCCGCAAACACAGGAATCCGGTAATCGAGGAAACTGCGAGTAATCCAGGTAAGCTGCACGATACCGCCTCTTCAATCCGGTTGCAGCTCCGCAAGCAACGTGTGGATGTCTTCGAGCACACGTCTACGTCTCGCTCGCACATGGACACAATAGTGCCATCTCTGCCAAAGCGAACTCATCCTACCTTTGTCAAGCCAATACCGCCAGAATACACGCCTTCGTCCGGCTCTCGCAAGGAATGCAGGCGTAACGTGACTTCGGTCAATGTCGATGAATTCGTTCGGAATAATCCCAAAGCGTTCACGACAGGGGAACCCATCAGGCGTGGTCATCGCCCTTTTCAAAAAGTGGATATACATCATCTCCTCCTCGCAGACACCACCCTGATCCAAATAGAGGCGGAGCAATCGCCCCTTCTCCCACAAGAACACCTGTCGCCGGTTCTTGTATGATTCATCTGGTGGCAAATGCTCTAAATAGAAGTTGCCACGTCGGGGTCTCAAATCCGCAAATGGAATGCCAGTGTACATCTTCTGACCCTTCTTCTCAAAGATGACGTTTATACCGTGCTCATCAAAGAAGAGAAGCTCAAGGTCTGATTCGAAATACCTTTCACATAGCTTGTGGCCGTTCACCTCGACTCGGTACAATCGATTAATGGACGGGTCATTACGATACAGTGTAAAGTGCCCCCACTGTGAGATCTTGTTATACGCCTGGAGTATTGATTCAGGCAGAAACCGTCGAATATCCCCCCAAATCACATCACAATCGCAATGCCCCCAGAAATCGTACGCGTCTAAATATTCCCTGAACACATCGCCATACGCGACTTTGTAGCTGCACAATCCATATGGCGTCCTCAGCCCTATTCTAAAATCAAACAGCTCTTGTATCCGCTTTCGTATATCATGGAAAGTCGTATAGAACACTTTGACGTTCAGCGGGTAATCGAAGGCCCTTCGATCATCCGTAAACACGAGCCAGTCTACGGTTGGATTCTCCCGGCAGGAGTGAAGCCACAGAGGAAAGTATTCGTTAAACCGCCCAAAATAGGACAGCACTAGAGCTATTCTATGCATGCACCAGTCTTTCCTTCTGATCGGAACCAACCCGCGACGTTAAGGTAGGCTCTAGAGTGCTTTAAGAGAAAGCGATATCTATATGCAAGACAAAACAAATGCCAGATGAAGTTTCCTTTGGAGGCATAGCGACATAGACGGCACTCGTCATGCTCCTCAAAGGAGCACTCGTGAAGATTCACCAGAGCTTCCCCAAAACGCCCTTCGATAATCAGGGCACGGCTTGTTCCAGCAATTACCCGATAGAACAAAGGACGCAAGGTGACACGGTCTTGCTCGGACAAACGGCTGTCCAAGCGACAGAGCCACTGCTTGTACGTTGGAACCTGTCGCAAACGCAGACGGTATTTCTCATAACCCTGCGTCTGGACAATCACTCCACCGCCGCTGACAAAGAGCAGTTCAGGTATGAAGCCCCATTTGCCGAAGGTGGCCAGATAGGCCCAGAACTCCAAGTCCTCACAGATTCGCAACTCCGTTCTCTGCCCGCCCGACTGGCGCACTATATCGGTCCGCATGAGCACAGAGCCAGTGCAAACGTGATTATGCTCAGCCCAGAAGGCAAAGAAAGACTCCAAGACCTCCGACTTGCGAGAAGAAGCAGCGTCCTGCAAGAAACGGGGGACGACAGCCGGTGGTTTGCCGAGCACTTTGTGGACCTGGCCCACACTGACGGCGATCGCCTCTGGATGGTTATCAAGAAAACCTACTGTGTGCTCGAGAAAACCCGGCTCCCAGTAGTCATCGGCATCTAAGAAGGCGAGATACTGGCCCTTGGCTCTTTCTATGCCGGCATTACGGGCGGCCGCAGGCCCCTGGTTCTTCTGCGAGATGACACAAATGCGGCTGTCCTTGAATCCCTCCACCACCTCCACAGTCCGATCCGTCGAACCATCGTCAACGACAATCACCTCGATATATTCACAGTAAGACTGTCGAAAGACAGATTCCAGGCACCTGCCGACAAGCAACTCACCGTTGTACACAGGAATCACGATGGTAACAGCTGTTTGGCTCATGATAGAATCGTTGCCCAATTCGTCACTACCCCTCCACCATGGAAACAAGCCGGTTGCGGGAATGCCACTGCTATCCGCAAGCCAGATTATAGGATGCGTTTATGTTTGTCGCAGTCCCTCGCGGAGTTGCTCGCGCATCCGCTGCATGAGAGAGTATCGATGGCGGCGGCGTTTGAGGACCCACGGCTCGATCCCTGCTAGTCGGTTGGCGACCTCGTTGGCGTCACGGCGGGCCAAGCATCGTGGACCAGGCGCGTGGGATTATTCGGATGGGCTCCAACTTCCAGCCTGTGGTGCTATCGTGCTCTCCCGAGCAGATGTGGAACCCATTGACGCCACAAACACATGGGGCATCAAGAAGCGAATTGCACGGATGGCACCCTCCACCGAGACGTGGTCGACATTGCGATACAGGGCGATCTGTCTACCGTCGTGTTCCTCAAACGCCACGTAGCGGCCGCCCTGCATGAACGCCAGATGTACGGGGACAAACACGGCACCAGTGCGGTGGCAGATATCCTTCAGCCGCGAGTTGAACTGCCCCTGGGCTTCGTCATACTGCTGTGGGGTCAATGTTCCGTCCCACCCGACGTTCATTTTTCGCGGAGCTATGATCACCGACCTGGCAGCAATGTCCGTGCCGTCAAAGAGCGGGACATCCGAAGTGATGTAAAGAGTCTTATGCCTACGGCGTATCTCGTGGCCAAATTCCTCAAGCTTCCAGAGATAGACGTCAGTATCCGTTTTCTTCCCCAGGAGATAGAACCAACCCTGGGCCAGAATGATCTTTGTCACAGTTGGATGTCTGTCCAGTTCCAACAGCGCCCCCCGGCACTGAGGCAACGATAGGTCGAACATCGGCGTGGCGGATTGGCTCAAAAGTAGTCCGCCCTTGCCGTTCTCCCGCAGCCAGATATCCAGCCCTGCCCCCAGCACCCCCGCATGGCTGTCACCAATCAGGGCCACTTCTGGCTGGGTCGGCAGACCCAAAACATATTCACCGGGCAGGCCTGCAAGCAGCCGCCAGCGTGTGCTCTCCTCCTTGGACGAACTCCGGCTGAGCAGTGATTCTGCCCACCGGGTCACGCGAAGCAGTCCACTTTCGAGCGATGAGGGGGTCTGAATGTTGATCTCGGCTGTGAGTTTGTTTGCCGTGGGGTGCAGGATCATCGGCCAGCCTCTGTTGAAGCAGCAGACCGCCCCGACCAACACCAGCAGGACTATGCCCGTTCCTGCGAAGGCAAAGGACTTTCGCATTGTCCATGTCGGCGAAGTGCGCACGGGTATTTCGACGAATCTCCAGGACAAATAAGCCAGCAGGAACGACAGCACGAACATGCCCACATAATCCCAGCCACGTAGTTGGTCATAGACGGCGTACCTCCAAAATACTGTCACCGGCCAGTGCCAGAGATACAGGGAATAAGAGAGCAGACCGACGACGACCATAGGCCGCCACGAGAGCACGCTTCCGACCAAGCTCGCTTGGCCGAAGCGTATGAGCAAGGCAGTTCCCAAAACCGACGGCAGCGCGGCGACGCCGGGGAACGGCGTGCGAGAGGATATCGCCCAGTAGGGGACGAGCACCAACAGCATTCCTGCAGCTGCAAGTACGTTCGCCTTGTCCTTCCATCCGCAGGACGCGAACTCAACTGACGCTTGTTTCGAACGTTGGGGCTGCTGTCGCAAATCAAATACTGCAGCCAACACGCATCCAGTCGCGAGTTCCCACGCGCGGTAATGCAGAAGGTAGAACGCGCTGGACTGCTTTCCACTGGCCATAGCGGATATTGCACCGCAGAATGACAGGATTCCGACCGTCGCTAGGGCGGGAGCGACCAGGCGCCGGCGGAACTTGAAAACGACGGCGCATAGCAGGGGAATGAACAAGTAGAATTGCTCCTCCACGCTCAATGACCAGAGGTTCAGCAGCGGGTTCATATGCACTTCGGGCTCGAAATAGTCGCCGACATTGTTCCAGAAGAAGAGGTTCGCCGAGAACAGTGTGCTTGCGACCATTGTGTCGGCAAGGCGTTTGAGGGGAACGCAGTAATAGATGATGCAACCGATGACAAAGACGCCTGCAAGCAAGGCGAAATTGGCCGGGAAAATGCGGCGTATCCGCCGGTGGTAAAAGCCTCGGATCGTGAAGCAGTCATTCTGAAGGTCGCGTAGGATGTTAGATGTAATCAGATAACCAGAAATGACAAAAAAGACGTCTACTCCGCAGAAACCACCAGGGCACAGCCACGGAAACACATGAAACACCACGACGGGCAGTACCGCCAGTGCACGAATGCCATCAATGTGCGGAAAGTACAACCCGTGAACTACCCGGCTTGAAGATACGCCCGCCAACAAATCCCGGCCACACGGATTCGCTGTCGTCTGGGTTATTGATTGGGAGAATTCTTTCATCTTCTCGTTTGGGGGGATTAATGGTGTCAAGTACGAATGACACTACCGTGATCCTGGTTGGCGCAGGATATCAGCGGAAGCGACGCGGAGTGGTTCAGTCTCGGCAACAGCAGGCCGGCTCATAAGAAGATCGGCCCCCAAGCCATTATTGTGCCCTGACCACAGCAGCAAGCCGCTTGCGAGAATCGGTGCAGTGCATCTCCCCATGGGCTGCGCCCAGCAAGTACCCCTTGCCGAAGAAATACCCATTGCCGAAGACAAGGAGCGGCATACAGACAAGAGCTGCACAGTCTCCGCACGACAAGGCTCTCCACATCGGCGCAACTCTGAACTGCTTCGTCAAGACTCTGACTCCTGTCAACACTGGCACGCAGCAGCCAGGCAGGTAACCCTTTTCATGCAGTCGAAACGCAAAGGGGACCTTGATCAAGGCCTCCCCGTCCCCTCTACCATATCTGCCCTGCTCCTTCCAGAAATCGCGAAGCTTGGACGGTCGACCCCAGTATGTCATGGCCTTGGGCGCATAAGCCATCTTGTAGCCGGCCTGGACCATCTGCCGGCCGAAGACGGAATCATCGGCGTAGAAGGTCAGGTCTTCGGGAAGCCCGCCGAGTTCTCGCCAGACCTTCTTCGTATAGGCCACAGATCGGTTGCCAGGCACGAAGCCGGGACCCAGCCTGGGTTCACCGCCGTTCTCGATGTAGTACTCTGCCCTGGCGGCCGCCGTCTTGACGGTCTCTTTGTCAATCTGCGTACTGCCGGCGACGATCTCCACATCGGGGTCGGCTTCGAAGGGCTTGATCAG
Organism: uncultured Phycisphaerales bacterium; assembly: GCA_937927975.1. GTDB lineage: Bacteria > Planctomycetota > Phycisphaerae > Sedimentisphaerales > Anaerobacaceae > PLanc-01. The sequence goes on along the minus strand of CALEZT010000099.1, from coordinate 1,765 downwards.
CTCCTCGCACCAGACCGGGCACAGCCGCACACCCATGTCGGTCGAGAGGATGTGTTCGTGCCTAGCCTTCTCAATCGCGAGGTTCCGGCCATGGGCGGCGTTTCCTTTTTTCTGGATCACGACCACCCGTTCGTCGTTCCGGGCCCAATCGAAGAGCATCTCGGCCGTTCCATCGTCGGAGAAGGCATCCACGATCACGATATCGTTTGGCTGTCTTGTCTGGGCGAGGATGTCCTGCCTCCAGCGGGGCAGCGAGTCGATCTCATTGCGGCATGTGGTGACCAGGGAGAACTTGAGCATCTTCAGACACCTTGAAGCGGATTGCTAGGAAAGCCTTTCGAGCCAATTGCGATAGATGTCTTCCAGCGTCCGTTCAAACGGGATTTCACACCGCCATCCCAATGACTGCAATTTCGACGGATCGCCCAAGAGGACCTTCTCATCTGACGGGCGGAAGAGCTGTTTATCTTGTCGCACTTCAACATTGACGCCACTGATCCGAATGAGGATGTCGAGACTCTCTCGCATTCCCCAGGCCTTGCCCGTACACTGGTTGTACACCTCGCCGGAGACACCTTTCTGGGCCAGGAGCCACAGAGCGCGAACGCCATCACGAACATCCACGAAATCACGGGAACTGTCGAGATTCCCCACCTTCATGACTGGGTCCTGTTGTCCTAGTTTGATCGCCGCGAGCTGCCTGGCGAAGTTCTGCAGGGCCGTCACCGGGGGATGGTCGGGACCGACGTGAATGAAGAGCCGTGGCATCACGACGTCCATGCCGTAGTTGAGATGGTATTGGCGGCTCATCATCTCCAAGCAGGCCTTGGACACGCCGTACGGCGTGATGGGTCGTAGCGGTGTGATATCCTCCCGGATGGGAATCATGTGCTCGGGAACAAAACCGTATTCGGCGCTCGAACAAGCCGGAATGATCCGCGCCTGCGGAGAGTACCACCGGCAGGCATTTAGGACATTCCGAGAACCTGTCACATTCAATGCGTAGGTGGTATCCTCAGCGTCCCAGGACTCGCCGTTATACGCCTGGGCGGCCAGGTGATAAACCAGCTCCGGACTCCAATCCTGCCAGACCCGCTGCAGAAAGGTGGTATCGAGGATGTCGCCCAGGTAGTGCTTATAGGGCGGCTTCTCCCGGACATACCTTGACGCCGAGGTCGCTCGCGAAATCCCAGCAACCTCGCACCCTTCTTTCGCAAGTAGCGAAGCCAGGTGCTTGCCGATCATGCCCGTTATGCCCGTGATCAATACTCGCATCGAATACACCTCATTTGGAACAGGCAAAGGACGACATTAACGGCTCGATGTCCTGAGCCCACGCGCGAACCAGCTCCATCTCCTTATCGGGGAAGAAGCCCGCCTCGATCAATCGTTCGTAGCAGCGGACAAGATTGTCCAGGGCGTTCCCGACGCCGGGCTTCAATGAAGTGGCGGCCAGAACATCGACAAAGGCCTGGTTCCCGCGATAGCCGGGGATCTCCGCCTCAAAGTCCTTCATCAAGTCGTGCGGATTGCGTTCCTGATAGACCTCTGCGGCGTGAAACACCACACCATAGCCCATCTCCCACAGACACCGCTGGGCCACGAAGCTCCTCCAGATGTCCGTCATTCGAAACGAGCAGAAGCTGGGCAAGTACATGAGCGGATACGCTTGTGGCCACCACCAAGTGCTCTGGCTGTTGAACGGGCACCACGTCCCCGGCTGCAGACAGACACTGGGCCTTCTGTCGAACGTAAACGGCTTGTC
>CALEZT010000098.1 GCA_937927975.1 uncultured Phycisphaerales bacterium | reverse complement strand
GCGAATATCAGAGGGAGACGGTCGGTTAGCCACTTCGCCCTGAGAAGCACAAGACACGTAGAAACACCCCCGGCCCCGTCGCTCGCCCCGGGCGGCCACAGGTCGTTTGTATGGTTGCCTTTTTGGCCAACGCTGCTATCCTGTGAGGGTCGCAACGTCTGTCTCCTGAGGAGAATCACATGGATAGAAGCGTAGCAAGTCGCGAACCGGGACCGGTAGCCTGGATCACAGTGACCCTCTTGACGTTGTTCGTTGCGTCTGCGAGTGGAATCGTCTCGGCGGGGCAAGGCCTGTACTTTGCCAAGAAAGGATATGAACCCAGGCCGTTGCTGGCGTTCGAAACCACGAGGGGCAAGCTGCCCTCTCCGATCTTCGATGAGGACCCCGATGCCGTCAGGTGCTACTGGAAGGCGTGGGAACTGGCCTTCCGGAACTTTCACGAGCCGGCCAAAGACAGCGGCTTCGTCTCGGCGTTCATCGACGCGGCATTCAACCAGAACATCTTCCTATGGGACACGTGCTTCATGACGATGTTCTGCAACTACGCCCACCCCTACGTCCCCGGCATCTGCTCTCTGGACAACTTCTACGTCAAGCAGCATGAAGACGGCGAGATCTGCCGGGAGATCAACCGCACCACGGGCCTGGATTTCGAGCAATGGGTGAACACGAAGGATGAACCGCTCTTCAGCCGGTGGGGGTACACGCTGGATACGGGGCAAAAGAGAGTGAGCGTGGTCTATGAGGGCCGGCCGGCCCCCGCACCCAACCCCAAGCTGACGCTCGATGCTCTGAATCATCCGATTTTCGCCTGGGCCGAACTGGAGAGTCTGCGGTTCACGGGCGACAAGGACAGACTGCGACTGGTTTGGGAGCCTCTGACCCGATACTACGCCGCCCTCCAGAAACATCTCCGGCAGGGCAACGGACTCTACCTGACCGACTGGGCCAGCATGGACAACTCCAACCGCAACCCCTACCTCGAATCCGGCGGCACCGGGATCGACATCTCTTGTGAGATGGTCCTCTTCGCCCGGAATCTGGCAGAGATGGCGGGCATATTGGGCAAAGAAGCTGAGGTTCAGCAATACCGCCGGGATGCAGAGCAGCTTTCCACGCTCATCAATCACCTCATGTGGGACGAGCAGCGCAGGTTCTATTTCGACCTGACTCCCAAGGGCGAGCGAGCCCCAGTGAAGAGCATCGCGGCCTTCTGGGCGCTGCTCGGCAAGGTGGCCTCAAAGTCCCAGGCCGAGGCCCTGGCCGCGGAGCTCAGGAATCCCGAGACTTTCAACACACCCCATCGGGTGCCCACTCTGGCGGCGAACGAGCCCGGCTTCGATCCCAAAGGCGGATACTGGAAAGGCGCCGTGTGGGTACCGACCGACAAGATGGTGATCGCCGGCCTGGAGAACTACGACTATGCAGACCTCGCCAGGGAGATCGCACTGAACCACCTGCACAATATCGTCGCGGTCTTCAAGGAGACAGGCACCATCTGGGAGAACTACGCCCCCCGGAGCATCGCGCACGGCCAGCCGGCAAAAGGGGATTTTGTCGGCTGGAGCGGGCTGGGGCCGATTGCCTTTTTTATCGAGTACGCCATCGGAATCCGAGCGGACGCTCTGGCGAACAAGGTGACGTGGGACGTACGCTCGCCCCGCCGGGTCGGCGTCGAACGATTCTGGTTCGGAGGTAAGACCGTCTCGCTCGTGTGCGAAGAAGCCGATGCAACGGGCGCTCGCACCGTCACGGCCCAAAGCACCGGCTCATTCCATCTGACGATCTCGTGGCAGGGCGAGACCATAGACGTGCAGGTCCCAGCTGGCAAAGAGATTCAGTCGCGGCTGTGACTGCGGGAGAAGACAAGGTCGTTGGCTCGCCGTCGAAGGCGTCACGATATGGCCAAGCAGAAGAAGCTGACTCCCGAACTCCAAGCATGGGTTGATGCCCGAAGGAGGTTCCACCTCTCCCATGCTCATGTTCAAATGGCAAGAGAACTCGGGATGAACCCCAAGAAACTGGGAGGCATGGCCAACCACCGGCAGAAGTCTTGGAAGGTCCCACTGCCGCAGTACGTCGAGGAGTTGTATCTCAAGCGTTTCAAGAAGGAGCGGCCCGACGATGTCCGTTCCGTCGAGCAGATAGTGGCGGACCGAGAACGCAAGCGGGCGGAGCACAGAGAACCCAAGGCTCCACAGCAAGATGCGGCACACCCAGCAAATCCTGCCCACCCACCGGCTTCATCCTATCCAGAAGAGACCACCGATGACGACATTCCTTTCTGAGCCAGCACTCCTTTGATGGCCCCCACCAGATCAGCGAACCTGAGCACAGTCCCAATCTGAATCGGCGAGGGTGCATCGG
>CALEZT010000097.1 GCA_937927975.1 uncultured Phycisphaerales bacterium | reverse complement strand
TCAGGCCGGAGTAGCCACCGCTTTCTCAACCTTCAACTACCGAAGGGACAACCTCGGAAATCAGGGTCGGGTGGCGTCTCTTCTCGTGTGATGCGGCCCATGCCCTGAGCCTAGTAAGCCTTGATCCCCCGGGACTCAAACCACTGCGGGCAAGATGGGGTTGTGCGAGACATATATCTTACCTGATCTATCAGGGTTTCTGGGAAAGCGGACAGACTGGTCGTCCGCATTTGGATCCGAATCACTGGTGTGATACGATTGTGGAACGTTACCGCAATAAACGCTATGTCGACCCGGAGATAGCCGGCGAAAAGATAGTACGCATGTACCCCGACAGCTATGTAGCCGGGGTGTTCACGTGTCCAGGTATACATATGTGCCCCGACGTGTATGAGTATCGGTCTCGAATGGGCGGGACTACTGCGTCAAGTCAGTCTCTAGACACCTGGACCTCCGATTATGCGATGAACCCCAATTGCCGAGAGGACTCACCCGAAGACATGGTCTTTCTCTTCGAATCCAAACCAGGTTGGAACCAGCACGGCGGGCCGGAGTTGTTTACGTTCGATAACCACGACCCCAGGGGTGGTTTGGTCTTGTTGAATGGCGGCACGGTGAAGTTCATCCGCACGGAGGAAGAGTTGAAGCAACTTCGATGGAAGTAGAAAGGGACCGGCAGCTACGTGACCAACGCCCTGAACCAGTACACCTCGGTGGGCGGGGGCGAATTAAAGGTGTCCGGTACTTTTTGTGGGCCGGATCGGCATAACTCGTTGATTGTAAAGGGGTTAAGCAACAGGTGATAAGCGACAGATCGGAGGGGTTCAGTTGTCGGTTTTCCGTTGTCAGTTCAGAATCGGCGTCAATCAGCGTTCATCGGCGGTCGATTCCTCGTCGCTCGTGAAGCGTGAAGCGTGAAACGCCAGAGGATGAACCACCCTGTTCCCTCTGCGTCCTTGGGGTCCTCTACCGCATCATCAGCAGCGAGGCCAGGGGGATTTCGACGATTCTTGGATCGTCCGTGGTGGGGTCGTCTGTCTGGGTGACGAGGATCCCGAATGGGGCGTTGTAGACGCTCTTTTCGATGAAGCTTCTCAGGCCGCGGGTGTCCTGGAATTCGATGTGAGAACGGTATTTCACCTCGACCGGGATTCGCTGCTCGCCGACTGTCAGGATGAAATCGACCTCCGGCTCGGGTCCCCGCTCGGGAAAGTGCGCGACATCCAGGTCCGTCAGGGAGCGGAAGAAATACCCGACGGTGCTCTCGGCGATCCGTCCGGCGAGGTCCCTCAGGTGCGGGCTGGCCTCCAAGCCCGGTCCGTCGAGCGGGATCACCTCCTGCAGCCATGCTGCCCGCAGGGCATGGTCGCACAGACACAGCTTCGAAGGTCCCCGAGCCTTTTTCAGCCGCAACTCCAACGGCTCGATGAGGCGAATCAGCAACGTGGCATCAAGGAATTTCAGGTAGGCCAGAATCCGCTGCCAACCGAGGTTGGCATGCATCACCCGCTTGATCTCATCGAGATAGAGGCTTTGCTTGGGCGACTGACCGATATAGCGGCAGGCCAGCCGAAAGACCTCCTCCAGCAGGTGCTCGTCGCGCTTTCGGCCCCTGGGCCCGGTTCTCAGATCATGCTGGATGGCCCGGCGGATCACCGTTTCCGTCAGCAGCGCCGCCAGTTCCTCCCACGGCGCGTCCGGTCGGGCGTGGGCAATCGGGTATGCGCCCCGCTGAGAGAAGAAGCCAAAGGCCCGCTCCCGCCGGTCCCGATGCTCCAGGCCGAAGCGCCGCAGGCTCAGCCAAAAATCCTTGTCCTTCAGCGCCGCCAGACCGTTGAAAGGCAACAGCGGCTCCAACGCGCCCTCGCCGCGAATTTCGAGGATCTCCCGCAAGAAAAGCGGGCCCATCTCCAGGGTACTGATCCTCCCGGCCAAGCTGTCGCGCCCCGCTTCGATCCGCAAAGCGGAACTGCCGGTGACCATGACCCGCACATCGCTGTTGTCCACGAGGAATTTCAATTGGGGCGCCCAGTCGTCAAGGTTCTGGACCTCATCAAGAAAGACGTATGCGGGCTCTCCGGCATGGGCCGCTTCATTGAACGTCTTGTCCAAGATGCATTTCTCGAACCAGTCGGCCAGGCGGAGAATCGGCTCCTGCACGTCCAACAGGCCCGGCAACTCGTCGAATTGGACCATGAGAATCGATCTTGCGGGCACGCCCTGGCCGAGGAGATCGTCGATCATCTGGCGAATCAGGGTGCTCTTGCCGATCTGGCGTGGTCCGCGCAGGACGGTGACCTTTGTCAATCCCTGCCGCAAGCGGCGCATGGCGACGGGGAACGCCCACCGGCGGACCGGCGGCAACTGCGGCTGAGGCAGTCCCCGCCACCACGGGTTCAACCGCGCGAGGTCAGACTCCAACGTCGTCGACAACAGATCTTTGAAAAGACGGTCGGCCATGATCCTTTCCGTACCCAAAGCACATTGCACGGCCATTATGCCGCACCTTATATCCGTTTGTCCACGGTGTAGATGCGGGGATATCCTTGCCGGCGAATGCTGACGGGAGTGATGGCGGCGTTTACCTATTTGAGTGCCAGGCTCTCAGGATGCGAAAGCGGCTTGTTCTGACAGGATCTTCGTGGTCGCCTCGGGCATGGCTTCGTAGAGACGCACTATTCGTGAAGCGTCGTGCGTGAAGCGTGAAACGTGAAGCATCAGACGATGAAGAACCCTGTTCCCTCTGCGTCCTCGGCGTCCTCTGCGGTTGCCTCCCCCTCCAGTCTACAGCCTCCCGCCTACGGCCTGCCTCATTTCAGAATTCCGCGGAGCCGGAGCCTCTTCGGCTGCCTTCGCCCAGGGATTCCCAGTCCTTGCCCCCTGCGGCTTCGCCGAATGGATCCGTGTACTTGTCGGGCTTGGCGCGGGAAGATCCTTCTTTGCCGGCTTTGCCTTTGCATTTGCGGACGATCACTTCGACCCGCTCGCCCGATTTGAAGGGCAGGCCGGGGATCGTGATCGAGCCATCGTTGGAAATGGTTGTCGTTGTCCTGTAATCCATGTTGTTTCGTGACTCGTGACCCGTGCCTCGTGCCCCGCCTTAATCTGCGCAATCTGCGTAATCTGCGGATGATTCCCCTGGCCCGTTGCATCGACTATTGACGATCTTTTCCCCTATCGGCGTCCATCTGCGTTCATCAGCGGTCGATTCCTCGTCGCTCGTGAAGCGTGAAACGTGAAGCGTCAGAGGATGAGAACCCTGTTTCCTCTGCGTCCTCGGTGTCCTCTGCGGCTTCTTCCCCCTGGCGCCTTCAGTCGCCCGCGAGCATCGCCTTCACCCGCGCACACAAGTCCGGCACGTCCGCCTGGACAATGCCCCAGATCGTCACGTTCTCCACGACCGCATAGCCGTGGACAATGATGTTCCGCAGTTGGATGATGTCGCGGACCTCTGGAATGGCGACGACAATGCTCTCGTCAAGCCGTCTTGCGGCGTTCAAAGCCTCGCCCACAATCATGAGCTGCCGCTCGACGGCAGACCGAAGCATCAAGTCCGTGTCGTAGTCCGCAAGCCCCTTCCCCTCGACGAAATCCATGATGGCTTCGCAGGCCGTCAGGACGTCAAACAGATATTTTTTCACTTCAGGCCGCATAGATCTGACGCCGGTTGCGGTTGATTGATTCGAGGAAATAGGGATTGGTGACGGCACGAACTTCGACCAGGTCCACGTCGCGTGAGAACAAGTCCCTCAGCCCGGCTGAGAGAGCGAAGTACGCCCGCGCGTGAGCAACAGGATCGGCAATGTCGAATTCGACCAGGAAATCAACATCGCTCCGCTCGGGATCGAAATGGTCCCCCTCCGCCGAGCCGAAGATTTCGAGGCGCTTGACCCCGAGACGCCGGCATAACTCCGCGATCTCCCCCGAATGCTCTTCGACGACGGCAACCATACGATTCCTTCCACAAGACAAGAACACCCGTATCAGCTTACCGCGTGGCGAGTATCGGCCCACCACAGCCGGCATGTATTTCTTCGCCACGTCATACGCCTCCACGAGCTGGTTCTCCCTTGATCCACGCGAGGACAACAAGGCGGCAAGCACGTCCGCCAGATACTCCTCGAACGTCCCGGCGCCGCCCAGACGATGGAACAAATCCCTCGCACACCGACCGCAGGTCCCTGCGTCCAACTCGTTGACCGCGGCACCGAAGGCCCGCGCATCCATGTTGACCAGTTCTTCCGTCGTCATATAGGCTGACACCTTACCAACTCCCCGCCGTCCCGTCCAGCCAATCCAACCGCCTTGGCATCCTTCCACAATCCAAGGACCTTATCCAGCCACGGGCGACCACCGACGACAGACCCCGACAGAAGACACGCTCTGACGGGCGCACTACGAATGCCGTTGTACCCGCGAGACGCACACCCACGCCCGCATGGCCCATTCCCACGCAGGTCACGGGGCACCAGCCACGGATCACTAGAAGATATGCCCTTACGGGCACACTGCGAACGCCGGACCGCTTGACGCTTCCCGATCGGCGCTTCACGCGTGCGATCCGCGGGCAGGATGCCCGCGACACGCCCCCCAGGGACACACCGTCCATGCCCAGCCCGACGCGGGCGGGACGCCCGCGCGACGCAAGGGCCGGACGCCCTCGCCACCCAACAGAAAAGGCCGATGTCGTTTTGCGACACCGGCCTTATAAAATTCCTGGCGATGACCTACTCTCACCCTTTCGGACTACCATCGGCCGCAACGGTCTTAGCTTCTGTGTTCGGAATGGGAACAGGCGTTTCCCCGTGCGTATGCTCACCAGGAAGATCGTAATCGGGCTCAGCGCCCGACAGTTTCAAGTTCAAAGTGGTCGGCGGTCCGCGTCGGCGAGGTCCGCAGCCGGGCGTACAACCTTCCACTTGTTCCTGCAAGTATAAAGAGATGTGGATGCGACAATGAGCACTCTTGTGGCTCTTGACCCCTGCAATCTAAGATTGATATGGTCAAGTCGTCGTGCGTTAGTACCGGTCAGCTGAATGCATTTCTGCACTTACACCTCCGGCCTATCAACCTGGTGGTCTACCAGGGCACTTCAGGTCCGAAGACCACGGAATCCTCATCTTGGGGTGGGCTTCCCGCTTAGATGCTTTCAGCGGTTATCCTTTCCCGACGTAGCTACCCGGCGATGCCCCTAGCGGGACAACCGGTACACCAGCGGTCAGTACTTCCTAATCCTCTCGTACTAAGGAAATGGCCCCTCAAGATTCCTACGCCCACAGCACATAGGGACCGACCTGGCTCACGCCGGTCTGAACCCAGCTCGCGTACCACTTTAACGGGCGAACAGCCCGACCCTTGGGACCGCCTTCAGCCCCAGGATGTGATGAGCCGACATCGATGTGCCAAACGACTTCGCCGCTATGAACGCTCGGAAGTCATCAGCCTGTTATCCCCAGAGTACCTTTTATCTGTTGAGCGACGGCCCTTCCATACGGAACCGCCGGATCACTAGGTCCTGCTTTCGCATCTGCTCGACGTATTGAGTCTCGCAGTTAAGCACACTTGTACCCTTGCGCTCTAAACGTGATTGCCAACCACGCTGAGTGTGCCTTTGAACTCCTCCGTTACACTTTGGGAGGAGACCGCCCCAGTCAAACTGCCCACCTAGCACTGTCCCATGCCCGGATTCACGGGTCATGGTTAGGTGACTAACATAACAAGGGTGGTATTTCAACGTTGGCTCTGCCCCGGCCGGAACCGGAACTTCACAGCCTCCCACCTATCCTACGCATGCCATGCCAGGCATCAATACCAGGCTACAGTAAAGGTTCATGGGGTCTTTCCGTGTTGCTGCGGGATTGTGGTATCTTCACCACATCTACAATTTCACCGAGTCCGTCCTTGAGACACTGCTCCAGTCGTTACGCCGTTCATGCACGTCGGAACTTACCCGACAAGGAACTTCGCTACCTTAGGACCGTCATAGTTACGGC
>CALEZT010000096.1 GCA_937927975.1 uncultured Phycisphaerales bacterium | reverse complement strand
AGTCAACTCCTGTGACACCCGAAGTATTGCTTCCGCAACAACATGCAGAGAGGAAGCCCCGACTTCCACGCTGGGGAGTGTGGAGGGTGTACCCGTCGACATCGATGTCATTGCCGCCCAGCTTGCGGATCTGCACTCGGTCGATCCGGACATCTCCAACTGGCAAGGCCAGATCGTCTACCTTGATTTCGACGGCGAAGAGCGCATTGTCTACGACGGTCCTGTGACGGTTGGTCCTTTTGATGTTCCTGCTTTGGAGGCATCAGGCGAACTGGCGGGCCAAGAACAAGCGATCCTCTCCTCACGAGAACAATGGCTGAACTTGTCATGCCATGAGGATATGCGGTCTCCTGGCGCTCAGGGGATTCTCTTCATTGACGCTGATTTGGCGGAGTGTATTGACGCTCTTGTCAGCAGAGTATGCCCGAATCTCGAAGTGATCGTTCTTGATTCAACACAAGATGGCATCCTGCGGATTGCGGATATTCTCTCGAATCGTCACAATATTTCAGCCGTTCATATCGTCTCTCATGGAGCACCAGGCCTAGTTCGTTTGGGCACGGGTATCCTAGATACCGCTTCGCTGGAAGACTCCCAAGATCAGCTCCGCCGTTGGGGGAATGCCCTTACCGAAGATGGCGACATCCTTTTCTACGGGTGCAGTGTAGGTTGCGGGTTGGAAGGTGAGAAGCTCATTCAAGGAATCGCCGTTCTGACAGACGCGGATGTAGCTGCATCGAATGATCCCACGGGTTCGGCGATGAACGGCGACTGGGTGTTGGAGGTCAGTACAGGCCCTATCGGGGCATCGCTGCCCTGGTTCGGCGACTTGTCGGAAGTGTTGCCCGCCTTCTTGCTTTCCGCCTTCCTGGAGAAATGGGACCATGCCAGCCCAAAACGGTATGTGCCCAACGACGACGATCCCGCGATGATCTCCGGCGATATGGGCAAGTGGGTCGTTGAAGACACGGTTTCGTCATTTCCCGAATGCGGACCTACAGGCAATTATGGGGAGATTGTCGGGGGCGTCCTCAAGCTCAACGCCAGTGAATCAGATCCTGAGGAGGGGTGTGCTGACAACATCTGGGCCGTGCTCTTCAAGGGGTATGAAGGTATTCCCATCAATGGCTCTAAGGCCATACCGTTTGATCAGCAATCGGTGATATCCTTCGACGTGGGCGGCCAGCTCAACGATCCAGAGAAAGGGTGGTCTAGTGCTCTCCTATATGATTGCATCAGCCTCAGTTTGGAGACGAAGTCCGGTTTGGTGTTGAACTACGTCTTCGATCGCCATGAGGATCGTCGCGAGAATTCCGCCTACGATCATCACGGCATTGACGTGGTGCGAGAGATTTTCCTCGATTTCGAGGGGGGGAGTTATACGCGAAATCTCTTTTCCGACATGTCGACGATCCCCGCCTTCGCTGCGGATTCGCCCTCAGCAAACGACCTGCTCATCCACTCGATTGCCTTTGAGATAGGATGCAGTGGCTGGGGCACGCTGGACAACCTATGTATCGGCCTTATTTCTTCGCCTTTCTATGATCTGGTTGGCGCCCTGGTGAAGGCGAAGATTCCGTCAGCGGTTGTTTCCGGGGATGGGACTCAGATCACCCTGCCGGTGGCGGTAACGAACATGGGGAATGTTCCGCTGTCGGGGAATCAGACGATCGATCTGTCCGTTGTGGCGCGACCTGTCGGGGGCGGGCCGGATGAACCGCTGTACACGTTGACAAAGCAGTCGGTTAGTAATCTGAAGCCTGGGGCCTCGAAGAATCTCACGTGCAAGGTCGTTTTGCCGGCGGGTCTGCCGACGGGGGACTACAGGCTGGTGGTTCTGGTGGATTCCGGCGGTCGCGTGGCGGAGTCGGACGAGTCGAACAACGAAGTGGTGTCCGATCCGTTGGCGGTCGAATTGGGCGAAATCGACCTGACGGGCACCTTCGGCGAGGTGAAGTTGCCGACGTCTTTTGTGACCGACCGTGTTATCCAAAGTACGGCGAGGATCACTGTACTGAACGAAGGCAATGTGCCCGTTCCAAGTCAACCGGCGCCGACAGTGCGGGTCGTACTCACCCGGGTGGGCGGAGGGCCGGAATTCGAGATAGGCTTGGCAACGATCTCCGGAACAGCGCTCCTTCCAGGCAAATCGGGCACGCTCAACGTATCGTTGACGGTACCGGCCTGGATTGCCCAAGGCCAATACAGGCTGTCAGCGATTCTGGATTCGAAGGACGTGGCAACAGAATCCAACGAGGCCAACAACGTACTCCTGCATGCCAGCACTTGGGACGTGCTCTATCCCCCCCCGAAACTTGTCATGACCAGCAACAACGTTCCGAAGAAGATCTACAGCGATGATATATTCCACGTGAGCGACACTATCAGAAACAATGGTGGCTCTTCCAGTAGCTCTACCCAGTTGACCTACTACTTGTCCAAGAACAAGACCTTGGATAGCGGTGACCATGTCTTGGGGTCCAGAACGGTGCCTCCTTTGGCTCACGGTGCCTCGAACACGGGCAGTACTCGACTGAGCACCAGAAGCATGATCAACCCCTTCGACACGCCCATACCCTACTACATCCTGACGGAGTTGGGCACAAGCGTAACGGCATACTCGACGCAGTTCATGCCCTGGCAGTAGGAGGGCGGGAACTGATCCTCACGTAATTCAGGCGACCTCAGGATTCCACCGTCCGAGACCGATGTGGTGTACGGCTGGATTCAATTCGGGGTAACAGGTTGAAGGGATGGACTCATGAAGAACAGGGATTCCTCCCAATCCCCTGTAATCCGCGATCCCCCATTTCTGAACCAGACCCCGAACAGGCGGTATGCAGAGCCCGGAAGACGCCTTGCGAGTCGACTTTTTTTCAAACCACGTACGAATATTTATTGACTTATCGGCCCCACTTCCTGTATGCTTGTAATAGATCTGGTGACTCCCATACCGGCAGGGCTGCCGGTTGCGGAGGACCGAGAGTGACTCTGTCGCGTTTGGCTGCGCGGCTGCCAGTGTGGATGATTTCATTCCGGCACAGGCGTATCGCCGTCGCGAACCGAGGGGAGACTTGTGAGAGCGGGCTTTTGGAGTTGGATACGGGGGCCGCAGGGGGCTGGGAAGAGTGTCCAGCCGCATGCAACACCGTCCCTGGAAGCCCTGGAGCCCAGACTCCTCCTTGACGCCGATTTCGTCGGCGCTGAGCCCCTCGGCACCCTGGATGTCCAGCCATGCGAGCAGGTCATCCAGGTGGACTTGAGGCAACACCCTGAGATGCTCCAGGACGCCGATCCATCCCTCATCCTGACCTGTTTCGCCCCGGCCGAAGAACCCCAGGAGGCGACCACGTCCTCCGTTGAGGAAGGCCAAGTCTCGGAAACCCAAGTCGATCCGCTGTGTGTCCTCAGTGCCTCTGTGGTGAACGACAATACGCCTCTTGAGGGGATCGGGGAGTCTGAACTTGGCATCGAAATCGCCGTTGACTCCGAGGAGTCTGCGGCTCAATTCTGTGCACAACCCGCCTGCCTGATCCCTGTGGATGGGCAGGACGATCTATCCAGTACAGACGACCTTCCTATCAAGGCCCGAGGCCCTCCCGCCGGGGCCTATGATGCTCTAAGTGTCTTATCTGCAATAACATACGGAGAGGAAGGCCGATCATCCGCTGCGGCCGAATTAGAGAGTTTACCTGCTGAAACAGGGACGATTACCACTGCGTCCTTGGCGTCCTCTGCGGTTAACTCGGTTGAGAGCATCTCCGCCTCCACGGCCGCAATCGCCCCCGACCTGGCGGGTCTTGTCTTGGTCGATCGGGACATCTCGAACTGGCAAGGCCAGATCATCTACCTCGACTTCGACGGCGAGCAGAACGTCACCTACAACGGCCCGATCACCATCGGCCCGTTTGACGTCCCGGCCTTCCAGGCCCCTGGCGAACTGGCGGGTCAGGAACAAGTCATCATCGATCAAATCCTATCGAATCTCCAGGAAATCTTCGCCGGCTCCGGCGTCGTCTTCACCACTGTCCGACCGGCAGAGGGAATCGAATACTCCACGATCTACATCGGCGGAGACGATTCAGCTTTCGCTGTGTATGGTTCCTTCCTTGGCTTGGCCGAGCAAGTCGACATTGCGAATAAGGACCCCGGTGATGAGGGCCTTGTGTTCAGTGATCAGGTGGCCCGAACATCTCCAAGGAATTGTGCGGATAGTCTTGCGGAAGTCGTCGCACACGAGACTGGACATCTGCTGGGATATACGCATGACTCCAACATTTCTACCGGGGGCAGGTCAGGTCCACTGGGCGACGCTGCTCTTCTTGTCAATCCGTTTGAGGTGATAGAATTTGCTGGCAAAGCTGGTTCTGCGGTAAAGAAGTTTATGGAATGGGCAGGGGCCGGTCTGGCAAAAGGTGCCACAGTGACGTTTGACCGCATGGAATCTCTGCTCAAACCTCATTGCGGGAGCATTGATCTAACTGGCCCCTTGGCTGAGGTGTGCTTCAGTTTCGGGGCCTACGCGGGATTTGCGGTCTCTGGGGCAGTTGTCAGCGTCAGCGTGGCCGAGTTGCAGGTAGGGTTTTCTTTTGTGTACGATGGAATCGGGAAGTACTGGACGATCTCCAAGGGGTTTCTCTTGGATTTTGCGCAGAAGTACAAGATAGGTGCGGAGGAATTTGTCAGTTTCAAAGATTCCGAAGTGATAGCGGGAGTCAGGTTCTCGGCTGCCAAGGAAGTCCCGCTTATCCCCGTTTCATTTGGGGGAAAAGTAATCGTTGACATCGACGTCGATCCGGATATTTCCGTCGGGACCCACTGGATTCTGTCGATTCAGGAGTCATTCTCCTACGAAGCGTTTATGAAGGCTGTCGGACAACCCACTCTCGAAAAGGCTGTCCTAGATGTATTCACCCCATATGGTGACAGTTTCTGGGAGCGTGCGGCGAAAATCCATCCCGTGACAGTTGCTTTG
>CALEZT010000095.1 GCA_937927975.1 uncultured Phycisphaerales bacterium | reverse complement strand
CTGCCGATCGAACCGAAGCCCGACGAGGAAGCGGTGATCCTGGGCCATGTGGTGATGACGGACTTCGCCCGCGCCCAGGTGCTGGACCGACTGCTGGTCCACGAACGCCGGATCGAGAACAGCCTCTACCGCACGATGCGCGAGTTGCGAAAGGAGCGAGAGACCCGCATGGCGGCAGAAGCCTCCCATTCGCAGGCCGATCCCGCGGTCAATGAGGTCAATAAGGTCAATCAGGTCAATACGGTCCCCACCCCGCATTCGAAGAACGCCCTCGCAGTCGATCGAGAACCCGCGATCCCGGCGAAATTGGCTTCGTTTGGCGCAGATTGCACGGATTCCAGTCCGCGTGGCAGCGACAAGCGCAGTCTTCGCAGCTTGTCGATGGCTCCCTCGCAGGGGCAAGACCATCGACAAACGAGTTTGTCGATGCCACCCGGAATCGAAGCAAGCCGTTCTGACTTCACACTTGAAACTCGCGCCAGCGTCCTGCGAAACGAACCCAATTCGCAGCAGTTGACGCCTGGATTCCCGACGCCAAGTGTGGTATAGATGTCGCAAAGATACCATGGGAAATATCGGCTTAGGAGAACGCCATGAACCGAGTATCGCTGCACATCTGCATCGTCGCCATCCTGACCATCATCGTCTCTTCGGCTTGCCTGGGACAGGGCAACCCCGTCCAACTGACCGTGAAGGCGGATCGGCCGGGGGCGAAGATCAGCCCGACCATGTACGGGATCTTCTTTGAGGACATCAACTTCGGCGCCGACGGCGGGCTCTACGCCGAGCTGGTCAAGAACCGCTCGTTCGAGTTCCCCAACGCCATGATGGCCTGGAATGAGGTCAAACAGGCGTCCGCCGCCGGATCGGTGGAGACGCTCGATCAAGATCCCTTCAGCGCCGCCAGTCCGCACTACATCCGCATCAAGGCCGAGGCCGCCGGCTATGGCATCGTGAACGAAGGCTTCGCGGGGATGGGCGTTCGCAAGGACGAGAACTACGTCTTCTCGGCGTATGGTCGCGACGCAAGTGGCAAGACAGCCGTGCGGGCGGAGCTGGTCTCGCCGGAGGGACAGGTCCTGGCACAAGCGACCATCAAGGGCTTCGACGCCAAGTGGGCGAAGAAGACCGCGACCCTGCGTCCCTCAGCCACCGAGGCCAAGGCCCAACTGCGTGTCATGCTGGATAGTCCAGGCACGATGGACCTGGACATGATCTCTCTGTTCCCCAGGAAGACATGGAAGAACCGTCCGAACGGCCTGCGGGCGGACCTCGTCCAGTGGCTGGCGGACCTGAAGCCCGGCTTCTTCCGCTTCCCCGGCGGCTGCATCGTCGAGGGCCGCTATCTCAGCACGCGGTATCAGTGGAAGACCACGATCGGCGAACCCGAGGACCGCAAGCTGATCATCAACCGCTGGAACGACGAGTTCAAGCATCGGCCCGCCCCGGACTATTTCCAGACCTTCGGCCTGGGCTTCTATGAGTACTTCCTGACGTGCGAGGACATCGGCGCCGAGCCCATGCCCATCCTCAACTGCGGCATGGCCTGCCAGTTCAACTCCAAGGAGCTCGCGCCGCTCGATGAACTCCAGCCGTACATCCAGGACGCCCTGGACCTGATCGAGTTCGCCAACGGCCCGGTCACCAGCGAATGGGGCGCCAAGCGAGCCGCGATGGGCCATCCCAAACCCTTCAACGTCAAGTACCTGGGCGTCGGCAACGAGCAATGGGGTCCGCAATACATCGAGCGGTACGTGCCTTTCGTCAAGGCCCTCAAGGAGAAGTACCCCGAGGTCCAGTTGATCGGCGCGACGGGTTCGGACCCGCAGATCTTCCCGAACGGCCCGGCGGAGGTGAAGTTCCTCCAGGAGAAGCTGCAAGAGCTCAAGGCCGACATCATCGACGAGCACTTCTATCGCAAGCCCGAATGGTTCTTCGACAGCGCCGGACACTACGACAACTATCCGCGAACCGGCTCGAAGATCTTCGTCGGCGAATATGCAGCCCAGAGCGTCGGCGTCGCCAGCCCGAACAACCGCAACAACCTGAAATGCGCCCTGTCCGAGGCGGCCTTCCTCACCGGCCTGGAACGCAATGCGGACCTCGTCACCATGGCCTGTTATGCCCCCCTCTTCGGCCACGAGGAACGCTGGCAGTGGCGACCCGACCTGATCTGGTTCGACAACCTCCAGTCCTACGCGTCGGTCAACTACTACGTCCAGCAGCTTTTCAGCCTCCATCGCGGCGACGTGGTCCTGCCGGTCGAGATCACAGGCCAGGAGCCGCCGACCAGCAAGCAGCCGGGCCTGTACGTGACATCCAGCCGGGACGACAAGTCGGGTGACATCATCCTGAAGGTGGTCAACAGCGCCCCCGAGGCGACGTCTGTGAAGGTGAAGATCGAAGGAGGCCTTCGACCGATCCGAGGCGCCGCGACCGTCCTGGCGGGCGAGAAGCTCACCGACGAGAACACCCTCGCGGAGCCCAACAAACTGATCCCGGTGAAGACCTCGCTGAAGAGCGTCGGCGCCACGTTCGACTACGCCTTCCAGCCTTACTCGCTGACGATCCTGCGACTGAGGACGAGAAACCAAAGCTGAGGAACATCCGATGAACAGACTGCTCTCCGTATCGCTGGCGATAGCCGTAGTCTGCGGGGCCACGACCCGCGCGGACGATCTCGTTGCCCGAAAGCAGACCTCGCTGCGGGCAAGCGCCATCGGCGACGGCTTCGTCGGCAGGCGGCTGGACGCCAATCGCAACGGCTATCTCCATGCGTTTGACATCGACCGCTACGTCAAGATGGTCGAGGAGAAGCAGCAGCGGGACTGGTGGTGGATCGGCGAGCAGCCAGGCAAGTGGCTCGAATCCGCCGTGCTGACGTGGGAGTATTCGGCCGACGCGGACCTGCAGGGCCGAGCCAGGAAGATCCTCGCTCGCCTCGAAGCCGCCCAGCAGCCGGACGGATATCTGGGCATCACCGATCCGTCGTTGCGGACGCCCGCAAAGCCTCTTCGGGGCATGGACGCCTACGAGTTGTACTTCACGCTGCACGGCCTGGTCACCGCGTCCGAGGTCCTCAAGGACGCCAAGGCCCAGGAGACAGCCTGCCGCCTGGCCGACTACATCACCAGCCGCGTCGGGCCGGGGAAGGCCGAGTTCTGGCCCAGCCCTTATCGTCCTCCCGAGAACGTCAACACGATTATCTGTCCGCAGTTCACGTGGGTTCCCGAGGGCACGCCCAAGGCTCCTGCGCTATACGTGCAGTCGGAGATCGCCGGGCACACCGCGCACTATGGCTGGGAAGGCACGCTCCTGATCGACCCGATCCTGCGACTCCACCAAGTCACCGGAAAGAAGGAATACCTCGAATGGAGCCGCTGGGTCGTCGCGAGCATCGACCGCTGGAGCGGATGGGACAGCTTCTCGAAGCTCGACCAGGTCGCCGACGGCACGCTGGGCGTCCACCAGTTGCAGCCCTACGTCCACTCGCACACGTTCCACATGAACTTCCTGGGCTTCCTGCGGCTCTACCAGATCACGGGCGACGCTTCGCTGCTGCGCAAGGTCCGCGGCGCCTGGGACGACATCGCCCGCCGGCAGATGTACATCACAGGAGGCGTCAGCGTGGGCGAGCACTATGAGCCGGGCTACGTCCGCCCGCTGACCGGCCACGTCGTCGAGACCTGTGCGAACATGTCGTGGATGCAGCTCACGCAGTACCTGCTCGAACTGACGAACGAGCCCCGCTACGCCGACGCAGTCGAACGGCTGCTGTTCAACCACGTCTTCGCCTCGCAGACCGTCGATGGCGACTGCTATCGTTACCACACGCCGCCGAACGGCTTCAAGCCGGACGACTACTTCCACGGTCCCGACTGCTGCACCGCCAGCGGCCACCGGATCGTCTCGATGCTGCCCCGCTTCATCTATGGATACGGCAGAGACGAGATCTACGTAAATCAGTTCATCCACTCGACCACGGACCATACGCTCACCGACGGAACCGCGGTCAGCCTGAGTCAGCACACCAGTTTCCCAGAAGACTCTACGGTCGAGCTGGGCGTCAGTCTCGAGGGAGAGGCGAGATTCGCTCTGAACGTGCGAATCCCTGCGTGGTGCGAACACCCTTCGGTGGCGGTCAATGGCGAGCCCGTGCCCGTCAAGCCGGGCACATATGCGAGACTGGATCGCACGTGGAAGCTCGGCGACACCGTGAAACTCAATCTGCCGATGACGCCGAAGTGGATCGAGCACGACCATTTCGAGGGAGGTCCCGCCCCCTGGGCCCTGGCGCGAGGCCCGGTCGTCTACGCCCTCGACACGGTCTGGTGGAACAGCAAGGACGTGCCCGCCCCACAGGATGTCGCGAAAGAAGCCGCAGTTGTTCGAAACGGTCCGCCTCGGCAGTTGCCTGCGACCTCAAAGGCCCTGGGCCCCTTCTACGAAGTCGACGTCCGCCTCACGGATAGCCGGACCACGAGAGCGATCATGGCCCCCTTCGCCAACATCGGCCGCTGGTACCGCGAAGGCGAGCCCAAACCGCAACGAGGCAGCAAGGCCTTCTCCTACGCCGTGTGGCTCCAAAGCGCGCAACCGTGACGCTCTTGCAACAGGCGACAGCGTTTCGGTCATTTGTGTTTTTGGATCCTTTGGATTTGTTTCCGATTTCGGACTTCGAATTTCGAATTTCTCTTACAGTTTCGGCATGATCTTCAGATTCCGCTCGATCAGCTCGATCCTCTGCTTGACGCAGGCCGCGGATCGCAACGGGTCCTTGGGCGTATGCATGCAGTAGTCGACCAGCTTCTCGACTGTCGTCGTCGCCACGTGGCAGCGCGTGTCGCTGGAGGCGTAGTACAGGAAGATCTGCCCGTTCGGCCGGGCGATCCAGCCGTTGGAGAACGTGACGTTGGAGACATCGCCCACCCGCTCGATGCCCTGCGGAGCGAGCAGGTAGCCGCCGGGCTCGTGGATGAGTTGGCTCGGGTCTTCGAGCGAGGTCATGAAGGAGTACAGCACGTAGCGAAGACCCGCCGCGGTGTTGCGCACGCCGTGAGCCAGATGCAGCCAGCCCTCGGCGGTCTTGATCGGCGCAGGGCCCAGGCCGTTCTTCACTTCGTTGATCGTGTGGTACTTGCGGTCCTGAACGATCTTCTCCTGGCCCAGCGCCGCGTGCTCGATGCTGTCGGCCAGGGCCCAGCCGATGCCGCCGCCGGAGCCGGCTTCGATGAAGCCGTCCTGCGGCCGCGTGTAGAAGGCGTACTTGCCATGGATGAACTCGGGATGAAGCACGACGTTGCGCTGCTGGGGCGAGCGAGTCTTGAGGTCGTCGAGTCGCTGCCAGGTCTTGAGGTCCTTCGTGCGCGCGATGCCGCACTGAGCGGTCGCGGAGGACAGGTCGCCCCTCGCGGCCAGCGGGTCCTTGCGCTCGGTGCAGAACAGGCCGTAGACCCAGCCGTCCTCGTGGCGGACCAGACGCATGTCGTAGACATTGACATCAGGATCGCTCGTCTCAGGCATCACGATCGGGTAATCCCAGAAGCAGAAGCGATCGACTCCGGTCGGGCTTTCGGCCACCGCGAAGAAGCTCTTGCGGTCGGCGCCTTCGACGCGGGCGACCATCAGGAACTTGCCGTCGAGTTCGATGGCCCCGGGATTGAAGGCTGCGTTGATCCCCAGCCGCTCCATGAGGTGCGGATTCGAAGCGTGGTCGAGATCGTATCGCCAGAAGATCGGCGCATGCTCGGCCGTCAGCACCGGGTGCTCGTATCGCTCGAACACGCCGTTGCCGTCGAGGCAAGGCCGGTTCGGACGATTGATGAGAGCTTCATATTCCGCGAACAACTGTCGCAATCGCATGGTGAACTGTTCGTGCGTCATCCGTGATACCCCTTGGGATCTACTATCTGCTATTTACGATTTGCTATTGTGAACTCGCCGGAGGACCTCTAAGCAACAGCGACCGTTATGGTACGGGCCTTTCCAGGCGGAGACCTTGGGCTGGTCCGGATCGGGCGTGCCGTCGGGCCGGATGCACCAGAACCACTCGCCTCGCTCGCGATCCACCACTCGATCCTGAATGAACCGCCAGCATCGCACGGCGGCCTCGCGAAATGCAGCGTCGCCCGTGAGTTGCCAGGCATTGGTGAAGCCGACCACCGCTTCCGCCTGCGGCCACCATTCCTTATTCGGATTGATGATCTGTCCGCCGCGACCCTCGTAGAAGAGTCCGCCGTCCTTGTCGAGCCCTTCGTCGAGCACTGCCCGCGCCATTCCGGCCGCCAGAGAGCGGACCTGCTCCAGGAGCCGCGGACTGCCGAGGACTT
Organism: uncultured Phycisphaerales bacterium; assembly: GCA_937927975.1. Lineage (GTDB taxonomy): Bacteria > Planctomycetota > Phycisphaerae > Sedimentisphaerales > Anaerobacaceae > PLanc-01. Next base: position 44,192 of record CALEZT010000095.1, on the reverse strand, counting down.
CGGCCGCCTCGCACAACAGCCAACTGCCTTCGATGTCGTGGCCGAACGTGTAGCTATCGGACTTCGGTGTCCAGGCCTCGTCGAAGAAGTGCTGCAAATGCCTCTGTTCGGCATTGACGATGTGCCGGCCGAACAACTCGATCAACTCCCGCAGGCGCGTGGCGAGGGCGTCTTGCCCTTGTTCTTGCTTCTTCAAGACGAGAGCGGGACGCTCTCGCGACTCAAGGGCGGGACGCCCTCGCCACGAAGAAGATCGCTCCGGCCACACACGCACCAGATTGGTGTAGCCCTCCAGGATGTGAAGATGGTTGTTCATGGACTTCTTCTCGTTCATGTCCTTGTCGCTGAGCCGCATGTCCTCGCAGGGCCGCCAGTCGCGCGACATCACCTCGAAGTACCCGCCGTATTGGGTATCCGAAGCGTAGGACTCGATCAGATCGAAGACGTCGGTCGCGTGCCTCAAGGCAACAGGGTCGTTGAACGTGCGGTGGTACTCCGCCAGCGCGTAGACGCAGAACGCCTGACCGTAGACCTTCTTCTTGTCGTCGAGCACGTGGCCCGCTGGATCGAGCTCCCAGAAGTAGCCGCCATGCCGCTCGTCCAGGAACCGAGTGGTCAGGTACTCATAGGCCCGCTGCGCCAGGGCCCGGTCGCGGTCGTCCTGCGTGTGCCGATAGAAGGCGGAAAATGACCACAGAATGCGGGCGTTGAGGATGAGCCCTTTCGGGGCGTCGTCCCGAACTCGCAGATCGTTGGACATCTCGCCGATGAAGCCGCCCCGCTGCTCGTCGACGGTTCGGCTACGCCAGAACGGCAGGATGTCGTCCATCAGCTCGGCGCGAACGCTCGCTGCGAATTTCTCGTCAGTCCATTCGGCCATAGTCGATCTCGACTCTCGAAAGCTGGGCTTCGGTCAGAAACTCGATCTTCACATAGTCACAGCCCCAGGAAGCGGGAGCCCCCGAGTAGAGCCGGGCCTTCAGGAAGCCGTATGCATCCTCCCCGTGCGTCGCGACGCCCTGGATCGTCGATTCAACAGGCTCGAAGGTCCGGCCGTCCTTGGAGAACAGCATGCGGACGACAGGCTGATCAGACTGCGTGAAGAGAAAAGCCCTCGCGGCCTGGATCCCGCCGGGTGCGTAGTAGACCACGGAACTCTTGGCGACGCCGGCGAGTCGATGGCAATCCTCCTTGAACTTGCGGGCCTCGTTCTCCGCAATGGCGAGCTTGCCCTCTTTCAGGAAGATCCGCGAGTCGTTCCAGAGTTCATCGACGAGCGTGCGACAAGTCACTCGGACGGGACCGACCGCGTTCGACGGTTCGGATGAGCCGGACGAGTTGCGGGCGATCACGCGATAGTAGTACTGCTTTCCCGGTCGGACCGATTCATCGACGAACAAGGGACGATACTGAACCTGGGCCTCGCAGACGCCCAAGCCGACCGCAGTCCAGGGCCCTTGCGGCGCTTCCGCCCGCTGGACATCGTAGCATTCGGCTCCGACGGAACCCTGCCAGCTCATCTGAGCGCCCTGGCTGACCGACAGAAGCTTCGGGGCCGCAGGCTTGGGCAACGGCGGCGGCGTCACGCCCTGGATGGCGAAGGCCCGCTCCCGCACGAGCCGCATCAGGTTCTTTTCATCGTACTTTTCCCCAATGGGAAAGCCCGGCCAGTGATAGGCCTTGAAGAGGTCGCCGCCGTATGGCTCGTGGTGCCAGTAGAACCCGCCCTCTCGCGTGCGGCACCGCAGACTCCAGAGCAGCGCACCCGCCAGCTTCTCTTCGATCGCGGCGTCCATCACGGCGTACAAAGCGTCCGTGCCGAGGAAGCCAAATTCGCCCAGGAAATAGGGCTTCTTCCCTCGGGCCATCTTCGCGCTCTGGCGGACGTGGTCGATCATCGCACGCGGGTCTTTCTCGTAGTGGTGCGTCGTGACGAAGTCCACGTTGGCGTCGTCCAACGACGACTGGAGCAGCACCTCTCGCTGCGTGCCGTCAATCACCAGATGATGCGAATCCAGGCTCTTGATGTGCGCAGCGATCTGCGAGACCCATTCGGCGGGCGACTTCAGTTCGTTGCCCGTCTCCCAGGCGAGAATCGCCTTGTCGTCGCGATAGGCCACCCCTGTGACGGTGTTCTTGCGAGTGAGCACGTAGGTGATGATGTCCTTGACATCCTGGATCAACTGCGGGTCGGTCCAGATCTCCTCGCCTTTCTTGCCCCGAAAGGCGGCGAGTTCCGCAGTGCCGCCCCACCAGCTCCACTGATCGATGAAGGGCAGAATCAGCCGGATGCGGTGCTTGTGGGCCGCCGCGATCACGCGGTCGAGCGTCGCAAAGGCCTCTTCGTTGAACTGGCCCGGACCCAGGATGTACCGCGGCTGATCGGCCGGATCGTCCGCCTTCTTCACCGCCAGCGTGTACGTGCGAACGACCCGCCCGCCCATCTGCGCGATGGTCCCGAGTGCGTCGTTGATCTCGAACTCGTCCGGGAATCGAAACGGCATGCGGCAATCGAACCGCATGTCGTCCTCGACGAAGTGCAGGTTCGGAATGTTGAAGGAGAGGAAGCGAAACTCGCGATTGCCGTCCTTGAGGACGTCGCCGTCGCGACCGATGAAGTTCTCGAACGCCTGGCGGCCGCTGCCCTGCTGCGGCTGGGCGGCGCACGTCAGAGACAGGGACGCGGCAAGCAGCAATCCGATCGTGTGGTTACGCGACATAGTGCAGTTCCTTCCCGTACAGAATAGAATAGGACGAATCGGACTTATGGGACCGATAGGACCCGTGACGTCCGTCAGCCGGCGGACTCCTTGTCCAGTTGGTCGTACCAGGTCTTTTTGAGAACGACTGAGGTCACGACGACGACGCCGACGACGATGCCCATCGCGCGCCAGTTCATCAGCACGATGTACATCGGCAACAGCACCAGCGACGTCTGCCAGATGGTCCCGACGACCACATTGAACATGTCCCGGCTGAAGTTGCGGTTCTCCTGGAACGCAGGATCCATCGCGATCGCCTTCCTGCGAATCGGGCCCCAGAAACCCCACGGCCGGACGTTGCGATAGAACGCGATCAGCGTCTTTTCGTCCGTGGGCTTGCTGGCGTACGTGCCGATCAGGCAGCCGATCAGCGACAGCACGAACAGCGCCGGGAAATAGTACAAAGCCAGCGTGTTCGGGAACACCTTCGGGAAGATCAGAGCGGGGACCAGGCCTGCGACCATGCCCCAGAAATAGCCGTGGCCGTTGAACCGCCACCAATACCACTTGAGCATGTTGGCGGCCACGTAGCCGCCGTAGAGACCCGAGACGATCCACTGCAGGAGGCTGTTGACGTCCTGGGCGAAGATGCCCAGCACGATCGACACCGCGACGATGACCACGCCGGCCGCGTAGCTGATGAACGCCACCCGACGGTTGGGCGCATTGGGCTGGATGTACTTGAGGTACAGGTCGTTCACGATATAGGCCTGGGCGGCGTTCAGCGTGCCGGAGAAGGTCCCGAGGAATGCGGCCAGAAGCCCCGCCAGCAGGCAGCCCATCAGACCCACCGGCGCAAACTCGCTGATCGCCGAGGGCAGGATCTGCTCGAAGTCCACCTTGCCGGCGACGACGAGGTTCAATCGGTCGTAGTACAGGAGCCCGAGCACCGCGAACCCGACCACCATCAGGTACCGCACGGGGAACAGGACCACCGAGACGAAGCCGCTCATCAACGCCGCATCGCGAGGACTGCGCGTCGAGAGGATCTTCTGCATGTCGTAGTTGGGAGCCGGTCCTGCGGCGCTGGCGCCGATCCCCTTGAACAGCATGAGCATCATGACGATCGTGAACAGCGAGAACTGATCGCTGGCGATCTTGTTGTTCACGTCGGCGATGATCGCCGACCAGTCCAGATTGAGGTTCCAGCCGAAGAAGGGAGTGTGCCAGCCTTCCGGCACAATCAGGGCGCGTGCGGAAAGCTCGTGCATCGCGATGCCGGCGATGACCACCGCCGAGACGGTCATGATGACATACTGCACGAGGTCGGCCAGCACGATGCTCCGCATGCCGCCCAGGATCGTATAGAACACCGCGACGACGGTGAAGGCCAGTCCGTACAGGTGCGGCACGTACTGCTCCGGCACAGCGAATGGCATATACGGCGCCACGGTCTCCCAGGGCACGAAGATCTGAATGAACTTGCCCAGTCCCACGAAGGCGTAGGCCATGAAGCCCAGGCAGTTGATGATCGCAAAGATCACCACGACTCCGTGCGACAACTGGGTGCCCAGACCCTGTCCGAAGCGGGTGCCGATCCACTGGGCGCCGGTGGTGACGTTGGACCGTCGCAGCCAGGCGGAGAGGAACATCATCAGGAAGATCTGGTTGAAGGTGGGCCACAGCCACGGGAGCCAGACGCTCTTGAGACCGTAGACGAACATGATCGTCACCAGCCACATCGTGCCGGAGATGTCGAACATGCCCGAAGCGTTCGACAGGCCCAGGAGGTACCAGGGCAGCTCCTTGCCGCCGAGCAGGTAGGAGTTGAGGTTCTTCGACGCCCGCCGGCTCAGGAGCACGCCGATCAGACTGACGGTCAGCAGGTACGCGACCACGATCCCGATGTCGACGCCGTGTAGTTTCATGCAAGATTCCCTCACAGGACTTCTGCAAAATGGCCGTACGTCCGGCCCCCGGTAATACCCGTTTCCCACGCTCGCGTCAATGGTCCGGCAGTTGGAGAACCGCAACATCCTCGGATTCAAGCACAACCCTGATCCTGCGACCCCTGAGCGGGACCGCCCGTCCGCTCACAAGATTGGAGACGTCTCCCGCTGTGGTCGCCTCGACCGTGAGAGTGATGTCCTGTCGCTGGTCGGTGTCGTTGAAGACCGTCAGGTACCGGTCGCCGAACCGCTCGACACGCACGCCTTCCTTGTCCGAACGGGCTCGCGTGATCGGTTCCCAACCCGCCTCCGCGACGAGCTTGCACAGCGGCACGTACTTCCTGAACAGGTCCCGGTCCCGCTCGTACAGCTCCGGCCGGGTGAAGTAGTGGCCCTGCGAGGCGTTGTGACTGAAGAAACCGGGGAACATGCCATACGCAAGACATCGCCTCATGTACTTCTCGACGCGGTCGTGCGAGAAGTTCTCGAAGGCCGTGTTCATGAGGAAACAGTAGGGCTTGCCCTTGCACAGAGCGCGACGATAGAGCAGTTCCTCGTCGGACATCGGCCGCCAGACGCCGCTCGGATTCCAGTCGGTCTCCGTGCCCAGCACGTCCAGCAGCGGGGCCAGCCAGCAGAGGTTGTGAGGCGTGCTGTTGGCCATCATGAACCGGTCCATCGCGTGGACGTCGCGGGCGATGGCCCGGATGTACTCGAACGCGATCAAGCCTCGAAAGATCGCGGGTTTTCGATCGTCGAGCGAGAACGTCAACGGCGTCTCGGCGCCGGCGAAGTGGTCCCGCCGGAAGTCCAGTTCGTCGGTGACATATCCCTCGCTCGAATCGATGTACTCGCCGTCGAGAATGGATCTGGCGCTCGATCCATAGAGCCTCTGCCTGAGTTCGGGATTCCACTTGGTCCGGAAGTCCGTCACGTCCCCTGCGATCCCAGGCATCGAGTTCATGCTCCAGACCGCCCCGTTGCACCAGGGCGTGTCGAGCAGCCGGGCGGCGAACTGCCCTTTCTCATCGTGATAGCCGCTGGTGAACAGGGCCTGCGCCTGGCGGTTCTTGCCTTCGTCGGCGAGCCGCCTGGCCTCCGCCAGGGCCGCCTCCAGAGTTCGAGGCGTTCCCTCCTTCATCGCCATCCACCAGGTCATGGGCTCGGTGTAGCGGAACGTGAGCATGTCGTTCCGATCGTCCCACGCGGTCTCGTTGTCGCCCTCTTTGAACCGAAAGCCGAAGTCCTGCCAGTCGTTGACGTCGCTGATCTTGGCAAAAGGCATCCAAAGCCCCTGGCGGGCGATCCGAAGAGAGAACGGGTCGGGGAACAGTTCATAGTAGCGAGCCAGCGCCCCGCGAAAGCCCCAGGCCTTGTCGAAACGGAACTTGCAGAACCGCAGGTGCGCCACCGGCTTCTCGGGAGTCAAACCAATGTCGTACGCCAGGAAGAGCTCCTGCGTTCCGGCGTTGTACCCCACGCGAAAGAACGCGGGGCGCCCCATATCAATGCCCAGGCCGATCCCCTCCTCCACACCGGCCGCCGCGCCAAACGGATATCGCGACAGGCGTCCGTTCGCGCCTGCTGCGAATCGGGCAGCGTCGAGGTACTCGCGCCCTTCAGAAACGGGCACGCCGCGTCGAGGGTCGCGAAGCCACTGCAGATCGACCGCCGGCAGCGGCACGGCGTAAATCAGCGTGATGGCCCGGTCGCTGCCTGAGACATCCCGCAGCGTGACATCGAAGAAGGTCGCCCCGTCATGATCCTGCGTTCGACAATCGAGTTCGAGATCGATCGCGGCCTGCGAGAGAGAGACGAAGTCCGTCTCGGCCGCGACGTCGCGAACCTGGAAGCCCTCCCGGCCTTGTCCCACCGGCTCGACCGGCACGCCATCGAAGAGAAAGGCCTGCACCACCTTCAACTCGGGATCGCGGAACCAGGCCTTGCCCGCGTGTCCGCGAAGCAGCATGTAGAAAGACACCGAAGCCACCGGCTTTTCCGGAAACACAAGGACCTGGGCTTTCTCCCAATCGTGTGTGCCCACGCTCCAGGAGGCCACCTGCCCCCACAGGGGCGTGCCGTCGGTGTATCGCAGATCGAGGTACAGCGAGTAGTCGTGATCCCGCGCGCCGTCGACGCCCTCGGCCCTGCTCCAGGCGACTGCCAGAATCGGCTCGGGCTTCTCCTGATTCAGGACGACCGTCTGCGAGACGCCCCGCTGGGCGCGGGAATCCGATCCGTTGTCGCAGACGAAGACGCCGTTCTCGCACACGAACCCGCGCTGCCAGCCGGTCCAGGCGTCGAGCTTCAGGAGATTTCCGCCCGCCTGGTCCAGCTTCAGGACCTTCTTGAGAACCTCGCCATCGGAAGCAATGGACGACGACGCTCCGCCCGCATCCGCGCGCACCGCCCAGAATGCGACCACGATAAGAGAGAGGAACAGATACCCCGCACGGGACCTCACGAGTCTTGTCTTCTGCATGCCGATACCACTCCTTTCGGCAAGCATGGTACCAGACTCCGCGATCCGATGCCAGAAGGCTCAGGGCCAAAGGCCTCCCCCCTGCCGCTTGCGCCGCAGAAACAATCGGGGCCCACACCGAATGGTGCAGGCCCCGAGACATGCGAGAGTAGGCGGATACACCTCTCCTGAGAGAGGGGCCGTCCGCTCAGCGATCGCCGGCGAGGTAGCGAACCTCACTGACCGACAGAGCACGGTTGTAGATGCGGAAGTCGTCGACCATGCCTCCAAAGTAGGCGTCGGCCTCGTACTGCGACCTGCCCAACCAGTTCTGGGTGGTGACGCCGAGATCCTTGGGCAGGACCGCGGTGGCGCCGCTGGCCACCACGACGCCGTCCACCTGGAGCCGCATGGTCATGGTCGCGCTGTCGATCACGACCGCGACATGGCGCCAGCCCGTCTGGAGCGGGGTCGAACCGTTGAGCCGGGATTCGTTGTTGCCGCCGGTGGTCGTGATGGCGAACCGCATCGGACTGGTCACGCCGCCGCCGCCGCTGGGACAGAAGAACATGTACGAGGTGGTGTTCGAGCCGAAGTCGAAGACCCGCTGCCAACCGCCGCCGACGCCGGAGAAGTTGACGTACGTCGAGATCGTCATATCGCTCAGCGAACTGATGACCGAACCGATCGGCAGCTCGACGTAGCCGTTCGTCCCGTTCAGAACGAGCGCCTGGCCGTGGCCGGCCAGCGAGTTGGTGTAGGTGACGGTCGCCATGGGCGTGCCGTGGTTGTTCCGGCCGGAACTGTCCTTGAGGTCGCCTTCCATCGTGTAGTTGGCCACAATGCCGGCGGCGCCGGGATCGGTCGGCACGACGACCTGCGGAGCGACGCTGTACAGACGGATGTCGTCGACATAGATCGTGCCGGTCCCGCCGGAGGCGCCGTTGCCGACGCCGATCGTCAGGCTCTTGACGCTCTTGAGATTGGCGCCGGTGGAAGCCAGATCGATGTTCCACTGCTTCCACACCGGCAGCGCGGTGGCCGCCGCGCCGGAATTGTAGAGCACCTTGGTGTCGTTGATCTTCACATACAGGGTGGCCGCGGTGTTCGTCGCGTCGCCTCGGAAGTGGACGACGAGCGTCTTGACGCCGTGCTTGGTCCAGTCCTGAGCGGACTCGAACGTGCGCTTGGCCTCGGAGTAGACCGCCCCCTTGGTGTTGTCGTAGGCCAGAGGCATGGACTGGGCGCCGCCATTGACGATCGTCCGCTCGGCGAACGGCGCCTGGCTGTATCCGACGATCGAACCGTTGGTGGACGGAGTGTCATAGCCGTCGAGCCAGGTCTGGAAGATGGCCTGGCCGGCCTCCATATCGTCCTTGTAGCTCTCGAAATCATCGATGACGATGAAATCCGCGGTCTCGAACGTCCAGACGTCGCTTTCCCAAGCCGACGGCGTCTCGGCGTCGTTGACCTCGACGACCTTCCAGTAGTAGCTCTGGCCCAGGTTGACCGAGGCCTCGTACTGCGGCTTGGCGACCGTCGCGGCCGGGGCCGTACCGTCGATGACCGCCTGCTCGTCGGCGCTCAGAAGCACCTGGTGAGAAGCAGCCTGACGTCCGGCCCGCCAGTTCAACGTCACCTGCGGGTACACACCCGTTGCGCCGGAGGCGGGCTGGGGCTCGCGAGCGGTGACCGGAACATAGAAGAATCGGACTTCACTGAGACCGTACTGCGGCAGGATGCCGCCCCAGTTGGTTGAGATCGTCAGCTTCACGTACTTGGCCATGACGCCGCCAAGATCGAGCGTCTCGGACGGCAAAGCCTCGCCCGTCCCCTGGGCCAGCTCGAAATCGCCGACCGCGTCCCATGTGACCCCATCCGAGGAATACTCGATCGTCACATCCTTGACGCCCAACCCGAGGATCGGCTCCATCGCCTGATTGGAGTTCCACACCTTCATCTGATCGACCTTGTAGACCTGGTCGAACTCGTACTGAATCCAGGTGGGCTGGGGACCGGTCTTGAGGCTCAGCCACATCGTCTTGGCGTCGACGCCGTGCAGATCGTCGGCGTCCAGGCCGGAACGGTCGACGGTCTTCTCAGGACCCATGTCCTTGTTGTTCTGGCTGGAAGCTTTGGCCGCAACGTTCGGGATCGGATAGGAGTAGGCCTCGATGGTGAACGACCAGAGGTCGCCGCGACCGATGCTGCCATCGGCTCTGACGTCATCGACGCGCCAGGAGTAGGTCTGACCGAACGCCAGACGGCCAACATCGAACGAGTTGGCGTCCTGGGCGGCGGCGAGGGTATCGAGACTGTCGGCCGAGACCCCGAAGTACACATTGTGGGAAACCGCTTCCTCGCTGGGAGTCCAGCTCAGGAGAACCTCCGCCGGCACTTCCACGGCCTTGTCGTCCGGCGTGGGAGCGTAGGATTTCTGTCCGGGCACCACCAGCGGCCCCTCGACCTTGAACTCGTCGAACGCACCGAATCCCGACGTGGTGTTGTACGTGCCCTGGAACATGCCGACCTGCAGAGGCACCTCGGCCAGATCGGCTCGCGTCAGCGGCGACTGGGCCATCGCGGTCCACGTGACGCCGTCGGCGCTGGTGCGGAAATGGAACGCGCTGCCGCGTCGCTCGATCTGCAGCCACGGACGAAGGTTGAACGCCAGGCCGTTGTGACCGTTCTCGGTGCGGACGTTGTCGTTGGCGCTTCGCACGAAGTTTCCGCAGTTCCAGATCGGAAAGTAGTCCAGGGAAACCCAGTCTTCACCGGTTCCGGCGTCCTCGGGGAACGCGCGGGCCATCAGGCCGATCGTGTTGTGATAGACCGGAGATGCGGCGGTTCCCGCGTACTCGGTGACTTTCACCGTCGCGACGAAATCCCCTCTGACGACCTTGTAGAGGAACGGCCCCATCGGAGTCCAGGGTTCGTGCCAGTACGCGCCGGTGGATTCCAGGAACAACTGGCCGGGACGGGCGGTCGAGATGTTCAGGGCGGACGCCGTCTCGCCCGGTCCGGCGCCGAGGAAGCCATCCCAGGAGGTCCCCGCGACGCCGTTGGCGAGGAAGTCGTGAGGGGTGTCGAAATTGTCGCTGAACACCGCCGCCCCAGCCGCGCCGCTCATGCTTACCAACGCGGTCAGACAAAACCAGTAAACCCATTTCCTGCACATGCCTCTAACCTCCAAAGGAATGTATAGCATGCTGTTCTGCCCTGCACAATGCACTGCGATGAAAGCCCCGGTCGCACTCATCCGGCGACCGGGGCTGAACCTTCTTTCGGAGACCCTTACGGCTGACTCGTCTCGATGCTGAACATCTCAAACGCGGCGTAGCCTGCGCTATCCGAGAAAACCGCGTGATGCAAACCGATCTGGACCGGCAATCCGTCGAAGTCCTTCCGCTCCAGCGGGGACCGGGCCATCTCCTGCCACGCCTGCCTATCCGCACTGACTCGGAAGTGGAACGTGTTGCCCTTGCGCTCGATCTGAAGCCACGGGTGCAGGTTCCATCCGAGACCGTTGTGGCCGTTCTCTACTCGCGTGCCATCGTTTGCGCTGCGAACGAAGTTGCCGCAGTTCCAGATCGGGAAGTAATCCAGCGAAACCCAATCCTCGCCGGGACCGGCGTCGGCATCCTCGACGTTGCGCACCATCAGACCACAGCTATTATGATAGACCCAGGCGTCCGGCGTCCCGGCGTACTCGGCCACTTTCGCGGTGGCGACGAAATCGCCCGCGACCACCTTGTACAGCAGCAGACCTAGGGGATTCCACGGCTCCGACCAGACGCTGTTGGTGGATTCAAGAGAGAGCAGGCCGTCCCGACTCATCGAGGTATCCGCGACCGCCTGGATCTCGTTCACATCGCCGACCAACCCGTCATAGGCGGTTCCTGCGACGCCATCGGCCACGAAATCGTGCGGCGTCGTGAAATCGTCGTGGAACTTGCGCGTCGCCAGCACGAACTCATCGAATGCCGCATACCCCACGGCGTCGGAATAGACCGCTTGGTGCAGGCCGATCTGGACGGGCAGATCGTTGAAATCCTCACGCACGAACGGATCGCCGAGGTCTTCCCACGTCTGGCCGTCGGCGCTGGTCCGGGCATAGAACGTGTTGCCCTTGCGCTCCACCTGGAGGTATGAATCCGCGTTCCAGGCCTTGCGGTTGTTTCGCGGCTCGGTGCGAACGCCGTTGTCGGCCACGCGCACCATGTTCCCGCAATTCCAGATGGGGAAGTAATCCACGCTGATCCAGTCCTCGCCCTCGTCGGCATTGGGATCGGTCACCTTGCGTGCCATCAGGCCGCAACTATTGTGATACACCGGGGTTTGGGCCGTGCCCGCATAGCCGGTGACCTTCACGGTGGCCACGAAATCGCCCGCGACGACCTTGAACAGGAACGGACCCAGCGGACTCCACGGGGCCGACCAGACGCTGCCGCTCGACTCCAGATAGAGCTGGCCCGGATAGTCGGGGTTCGCGGTGGTCATCGCATTGGCGGTTTCGTTCCCGTCGAGTCCCACGAGACCATCCCAGAACGTCCCTTCCACTCCCTCGATCAGGAAATCACGCGCCAACTCGAAGTCCTCCCGCACGGGGAACGTGGTGGCCACAATCTCCTCGCCGGCCACGAAGGACCAGATGTCGCTTTCATGCGTGCTCCCATCGGATGCGATCTCATCCACGCGCCAGTAGTAGGTGGTGCCTCGGACCAGCTCCAGCTCCACGAGGTAGCTGGTCTCGGCCTGCGTGGCCATCCATTCCAGATTGTCCGGATCCGGGCCAAAGAACACGTCGTGCGCCAGGGCCGTGTCGCCCGCGACCCACTCCAGCCGCACGTCGCCCACTACGCGAGCGCCGTTCTCCGGACTCTTGAGAACGGCCTTGAGCTGCGCAAACGACTCCACGTGGAACTCGTCGAACGCCGCGTAGGCAGGGTTGTCGGAATAGGCCGACTGGAACACCCCGACCTGCAGCGGAATCTGGGCCAGATCGTTCCGCGTCAGCGGTGACTGGGCCATCTCCGTCCAGGTGACGCCGTCGGCGCTGGTGCGGAGATGGAACCGGTTGCCCCGTCGCTCGATCTGCAGCCAGGGATTCAGGTTCCACGCGCGGCCATTGTGGCCGTGTTCGGTGCGGATACCGTCGTCGGCGCTGCGAACGAAGTTGCCGCAGTTCCAGATCGGGAAGTAGTCAAGGGAGACCCAATTCTCACCGGGGCCGACGGTCCCATCCGGAAAGGCACGAACCATCAAGCCGGCGTTGTTGTGATAGACCGGGGTCTCCGGAGTCCCCGCATAATCGGTGACCTTGACCGTGGCGATGAAATCGCCTTCGACGACCTTGTACAGAAACGGGGGCATCGCCGTCCATGGAGAGTTCAAGGCCGCTCCCACCGACTCCAGGTACAACTGACCCGGCCTGGCAATCGAGGCATTGATCGCCGCGGCGGTCTCCCCGGCGCCAAGACCCAGGAATCCGTCCCATCCGGTCCCGGTTACCCCGTCGGCGAGATAGTCCTTCGCCGTCTCGAAATTGTCGCTGAACACCGCGGCCTGAGCCGCGACCGCTACGATCAGGACCAACGGAACACAGAGCAGATAAGGCAGTCGCTTACACATGGTTGTCCTCCTTCCACACACTTTTCGGGATGCACCCTGCGTATACAGGGACACTTTGCCACGGAGGATATTATAGAAGTAAGAGCAAACAGAGGCAATTCTAATCGCCGGAACACAGGCATTTTAGGGCATTTCGAGTCACAAAACCCGCGCAGGCAACCGCGTTCAAGACGTATTGTCGCCCTTTTGCGTCATGCCCCTGCTGACGGAGGCGAACCACCCGAATGAACGTCATCAGCCCCAGCAAGCAGAAGTCCGTCGGCCGTCACGGAACCACTTCCACCTTGATGATCGCGGCCTCGCTGCAACGAACGCCGTCGAGGACCCAGAACTTGTACTCGATCGTGCCGGGCTTGTCGGGGGCTTTGAGTCGAGCCACCGGGCCTTGATGCCGATCCCTCTGCAACCACTGTCCCTGCTCGCCCCAGCGGTAGTGCAGAGGCTGGCCCTCGGGATCGTGGCTCTTGGCTCTTGGAGCCGTCGATCTCGAACTCCTGGCCGCAGCGAACCGTCATCTCGGCCGGAGCGACCGCGACGGGCCGCTTGTTGATCTCGCGAATCGCCTCGGGAATCGGCTTGCGGACCACAGGCGTGGGCTCAGCCGAAGCCGGCAGGTTCGTGCGAATGGGATACTTGCCGAGGACCTGGTTGCCCGCGAGGAACGCGTCGTTGAACGCCATCAGGTCCATGAACTGGATTTCTTCGTGTTGACCTGCAACGATCTTCAGCAGGAGCAGACCCTCGACCGTCCAGACATTGGGCGTGAACGCGGTGTCGGTCTTGGCGCCGCCGAACGGATTCCAGACGGGGATCGATCCGTCAATCTCGTCGGTCTCGGGGTCGTCCCACTCGCCGTCGGTCTCGTTCGGGAACACGAAGCGGCCCTCATCGTCGGTCTGGCCGAGGAACTTGGGCCGATCCGTGAAGTACTTGGCGCCGCTGTCCTGTACCGGGACCTGCGAGACGTGATAGACATACACCGCGGCCCCTTTCAGCGGCTGGTCGTCGCGGTCATAGACGAGCAGCCAGTTGGCCCGGGTGGGGATCAGACGTCCCTGCGTGCCCCAGAACCGATCCTGGCGGTAGCCTTTGTAGTGCTTGATATGGCCCGCCTGCGAGGAGTGCAGCCATTGCTGGCAACTGTCCATCAGCGAAGGATACGCGCCGCCGCAGGGAATGTTGACGCCCGGCGAGAACGGCATCAGTTCGTCGCCCTCGATCACAGGCAGCAGAGGCGAACCCGCGTACGGCTTGCCTTGTGCATCGGTCAGGAAGATGTTGGAGGCTTTTACGCCATAGCCGTAGAGATCGGGCTGGCTGAGGATCGTGTGGCCGAACTCGTGGATGATCGCGGCGTCCACGGTCGTGAAATCCACCGGTTCATCGACGGGGAACCCTCCGTCGTAGTAGACCGCGTTGCGATTGTACGGCTGGTCGTCCCACGAGCAGTCTTCCAGCGCGGTCACCGCGTCCACGCGGTACGCCTCCTCGACCCCATAAGGCCCGGTCGTCGGCCAGACGGCCTCGGGGAGCATGACGTCCATCCGCAGTTTCTCCGCGAGGAGCCAATCGTAGTAGCTCAGCGAGCCGACATGATTGATCTTCTTCTCGGCCAGGCACGATTTCAGCACGGCCGGCCGATAGCCGAGTTGAATCGGCCTCGCGTCGGTCCGCTCGATCGATTCGTTGTTGGCCTCGCAGAACTCGTCGATCCGCTGGTCGGGGTCAAGCCGCACTCGCATCCACTGGGGCTTCGCGGGATAGGGGAACTTGAACTCCACCGCGGTTTCTTCGCCCGAGGCCAGATCGCGATCGATCGTCGCGGGGAACGCCTTCTCAGGCGAAAGGGACGGATCGAATCGATAGCTGTTCGTCTCAGCAACCGGCACAAGCTCCAGCCGGACCTCCGCTCCGGCGGGCAACGTCGCCGGCCCGAAGTTGCCGACTCGCACGCGCGCGGTCATGTTCTCCCCGGCGGCCGGACGGTCCTTGACCGCATCGTTGCGGTACCGCGGGTGCAGTTCGACACAGATCAGATCGAAGTCCGGCTTGTCGGGCGAGATCACGTCCAGAGAATAAGCGGCTTCACGACCCCTGAACCCGGCGCGGATTTCACAGCGGCCTGGCTTGAGCCCTTTCACGCGGCCGTTCTCATCGACCGTGGCGATGGACGTGTCCCCGCTCGACCAACTGATGAACGGTTTGGCGTCGAAGTATCCCCACTGGCCATAGCGTGCCGCGAACTCCGTGACCGGCTCCCATCGCCCCTCGCGTCGAGCCTGGAGACCGAACTGCTTCTCGAAGCCCGCGACGACGCGAGGATCCGCCGGGACTCGCTGAGGCTTGGAGTCGATTCGAATCGCGTCATACGGAGCGGTTCGGAAGAAGTCGCGGTACACCGTGGCCATGAGCCCCCAGGAGTTCTCGGCGTCGAGCCGGTCGCGGCAGATCAGCTCGTCGAAATCCGCCTGCGACGAAGGATCGCCGATCCAGAGACGCGTGTCGGACATCGCCGACGGATCGAGGAATCGACAGCCGCCGGCGATGGGACCATCCACCGCCACGTGATCGATCCACAGGGGAAGACCGACCGGGTGACCGCCGTTGTGGAACCAGGCGACGACGACGTGATGCCACTGTCCGGCCCGCCAGGCGGCGACGCTGCTTCGCGAGACCGTGACCTTCTCAGGGCTGGCCATCACGAACCGCAGCATTCCGGCGGCGGATTTCTCCACGAGCAGACCGTTGGAGGCGGGGTCGCCGATGCGAAGCAGGCGGTGCGTCTGGCCGTCGTCGCCATTCCATTTCGGCCGGACCCAGAAGCTGATGTAGCCCTGTCGCTGCTGCAGCGTGGGCCATTCCATCTTCGCCGGGCCGGTCAGGGAGACGCCCTGGCCGCACGTGCCCTCGACCGCAGGCAGAGCATCCGAAGGAGCCGGGCTCCTGGCGGCGCCGGCCACGGTGGCATCGGTGAACCAGGCCAGGTGCGTCTCGGCCCCGCCAACCGAACCGGCCAGCGTGCTCAAGAAGACACCGGCCGCGATGAACCTGCGAAATTGCGTCGTGCCCAACGATCGATACTCTGCAACCATCCAGTCACTCCTTACGCCTGTCAAACAACACAGTTATCTCGCCTGACTTCAAGGCATCCGGCACAGGCCTTCGAATCGCACGTTCCACGTCCCGTCTTTCGGGAATCCCGGCGCGCGTCCCTCGGGACAGCCGTCCCAGCCTGAGGCCATCATCGCCACTGCGGTCAGCAGGCCGCCGTTGCCGGGCAGGTACAGAGGCAGGCGGGCCGCCTGGTAGTTGTGCCCGTTCGCCAGGTAGCGGTTCTTCGGCGATTCGAGGAACAGGGCGTCCACCGCCTTGGCGGGCTCGCCCAGTCGGGTCGCGGTCATGGCGAGCATAGGATAGTCCCAACCCCACGTGCTCGGCCAGTCCCAATCCGCCAGAACGCTGTCGTAGGTCCGCTTCATCACCACAGGATCGATGAACGGCTTGGAAAAAGGCACGAACCCCAACGCCGCGACCATCGTCGGGTGATCTCGACGAATCGTGTACGGCGGGGTCTCGATCCCCGTGTAGATTCCGTCGCGGATCGTGGGTCGTGAGAGGCGGTTGATGATGTCGTCCCACTTGGGATGTCGCTCCATGCCGAGGCGCTGCCGCCAGCTCTGGGCGACGTCGAGGGCCCATCGCCAGTACGCCAGTTCGAACGTCGGATTGAGATTGCGGGCTCGGTCGGAGCCATAACTCTCCTGGGCGGGGATCATCGCAGGCCCCAGCACATAACGACGGTTCGCTTCATCCCACGCCGCGTAGGACGCCATGAACTGCGCGGTTTCGAAGACAATCCTGCGATAGCGGTCCAGAGTCTCGCGGGTGGGCCGGGCACGGTAGCACAACTGGGCGTAATAAATAGGATGGGGCTGCTGCCAGATCAGGAACACACCCACACTGCTGGGGCTCTCGCGTCCGTCCGGGCCGACCATCTTGGGCCAGCGAGCGCCGTCATAGCCCTGCAAGTTGGCGGTGCCCCGGGCCAGCGGGAGGATCGATTCGTACCAGGCCAGGCTTCGCTCCAGAAGCTCCAGCCGATTCCAGAGAGCGAAGTGCACGCCGTGCCACCAGTGCATTTCGAGGTGCGACTTGCCATGCCAACTGTTGCAGGTCAGGCCTGTCTCCTGGGGCGGACGCGAGCCGGCGCATTGGATCGCCATGAGGTATTGCGAGAGCACGACCCTTCGCTCCAACTCGGTCGCGCGGGGATCGGTGCAGAGCGAGAAATCGATCGCTCCGCCGGAGAGCCAGAAGCGACGCCAATGATCGGCCGACGCGGCGCGAACCTCGTCGAAGGCAGGCATCGGCTCGGCGATCTCCTTCGGCGAAAACGCGATGACGAATTCCAGCGTGGCCCCGCCCTGCAGGCGGATTTCGTACTCGTGCAAGGAGAGCGCGTGCACCTGCCCCCCCGCCGACCAGGTCGCACGAACGTAGTAGCGGTCTGCATCCAGAGTCCGCGTCCAATGCGCCTGCCGGTCGGCGACGTGGCAGACCGTCTCGTGCCGATCGTCCAAACCCCACTGGGCGTCTCGTCCCCATTCCGTGCTGCCATAGGGAAACGCCAGACGGATCGACAGCCGCTGGCTCTCCAGCAGAGGCGACTCGATGCGAACCGCCAGCAGATCGCGGGTCGGGTGGCAGACTGTGCCGACACTTACCGGCTGTCCGTCCACCTTGAAACGACTGGAGAGCATGCCCGCCCACAGATCCAGGGCTTGGGCGGTCTCGGTCAGATCGTCGATCCCGGCGGGCGAACCATCCGCCTTGGCGAGGTGCAGCCCGATCCGGCCCAGATGCAGCCGATGCGGATTGGCCCGAAGCCAGTTCGCGGCGGGCGAGTAACCGCCCGAGGGAGCGCCGCCGGCCGCGTACGGCACCATGCGTCCCGCTGCCGTGTACTCGCTCAAGGCGTCCGACAGCGTGTAGCCCTTCGGATTCGGCTCGCTGTGCCACCCCCACTGGGACAGCGTGCCCAGCGACATGCCCTTCTGGTGATACCCGGGAAACGTCTGAAGACCCGTGATGTCCGCGGTGAAAGCGAACTCGCCGTTGCCGACGCTCATCGGGGTCAATGGATCGGGCTTGCTGAGCGTGACGTTGTGCCGGGTCACCAGGGCATGGCGGTCGATCGGGAAGTTGTCCGCATGAGCGGAAGCCCATCCCACGAATATGCCGATCAGCACCCTACAAACGATCCCTTTGCGTATCATCAATGGCCTCCCAATCAGGGCTACAGCTTCAGGCGGAATCCGAGACGGTTGAGCACGACGGAGAATGAAAGGAGAACGACTGCAGTGCCGGCCGAGCGGCCGACCGCGTTGGCAAGATGGGGCTCGGCGAGCCCGCCGTACCACTCGCCCAGCGACAACAGGTCCAAGACGAACCAGAGCACGTTGCTCAGGAGGTACGCCAACAGGACATTTCGACCGGCGACGGCAAGCGGCGAGGCCAACAGACGGCCCGCGCGAGTCTTGCAGAGAAGGTGCAGGATCGACCAGATTGCCGCCGTGATTGCGCAGGCCCAAAGGCACCAGGACGGAGTCGCGGCGTTCTTGTTGATGCCGTACAGGCCGTCGAGCAACAGCGCGCCGGCCGAACAACCGACGATGAATAGAACTGTGAAGCGGCTCAACGATCGCTTGTCGCAAAGGTCGGGGCTGATGAGGACGCAAGCCAGGAGCATGCCGCCGACGGAGATGGCCGCCTGAGAACCCAGCGTGTTTCCGATACCGACATAGCGGGCCAACGGGAAGTGCTCGAATGCACCGGTCCGACTCGCCGGATACAGGCACATCAGCAGCACCATGCAACCGAGCAAGGCAGTGCTGCGAATCCGAAAGAGCAGAAAGACAATCGCCGATACGAGGTATGCCCAGCCGATCAGCCCGAGGATGCCCCACCATTGCGTGTTGATGGAGAAAGGAGAAAGCGAGATGATCCGCCGGCCACCCTCGCCTCGCCAGGTGAAGGCGAGCCACACCAGGCAGACGAAACCGACGGCGCGAAGAACTCTGCCGACGGCGTTGAAGATCCGCCTCCGATCCGGCGAGGAACCCTTCCCTCGCATCGGGGAAATCGAGCCCAACCACAAGATCGCCGACAAGTACATCAGCATGCACCAGAGCGAGGCGGACCAGCCCATCTGACTGGGGTCGGGCGACTCGTTGACCATCAGAACGCCGATGAACAGCAGCGCCAGTGTGCGGGTCACGACGTGCCCCAGGCATTTCCACCACGGCTCGCCCCTCGCGACGCGGGCGCCCAAGGCGAAGGGGATCGACATGCCGACGATGAACAGAAAGGCCGGGAAGACCAGATCGACGAAGGTCATCCCATCGGGTCCGTGATAGTGGCGCATCCAGGCGGGGACGATCTTGTCCGACACCCCTGCGATGTCGTTGACGAAGATCATGGTGAACATGACCAGGCCGCGGACCGCGTCGATGGACGCGATGCGTGATGAGGCCGGCGTCGAAACCGACGTCGCAAGACCCTCGGATTCCGCCGGGCTGAAGGGCGTCTCCATGGCTGACGCCTCCGTCACGGCTGGAGTCCGAGCTTCTGGATGGTCTGGTTGTATCGGGCCTGCCGTCGGTCGATCAGACTCTGGATCCGCTCTGCGGCCTTCACCGCCTTCTCCTGGCGGGCCAGATCGCGGATCGCGGTCAGTTCCTGGATCGCTTCATCCAACTCGGTCCGCAACTGCCAGGGCCCCTTCAAGACCGCGACCTGCTCCTCGATGTCGGCCAAGACCTTCAGATGTTCCTCCCAGCGGACACGGCTCGCCCGACGAAACTCATCCCTCTCCCGTTCGGACAGGCTCGCCCACCCTTCAGGAGCCGGCATGGCCCTGCCCGCTTCGTCGAACGCGGCGCGGAGCTTCACCCCGTCGGCCTGGATCGCCTGAATCGCCTTGTTCTGCGACTCCCGCCATTGCAGCCATCGCTGACGGGCCGCATCGTCCTGTTGCGCGATCGCCAGGGCCGCCCCCAGAACCAACATTCCGCCAATCAGACGCCTTCTCATGGTAGCATCCTCTCAAGAACATCCGCCCATCGTGCCGCTGAGGGCTCTGCTCACCGCCTTGCGACAGCCGGTGACGATCAGATCGTGATCCCGCTTGACTTCGACGATCGCGTACGAGTTGTTCTCCAGGCCTGAACCTTCCACGACCCCTTTGAGGGTGTAGTAATGGATTCCCTCGATCCGGCTGTAGGCCCCCTCGTGATGGTGGCCCTGAAAGACCGCAAGAACCTTGTCCGACTCCTGCAAGACTCGTCGGACCTCAGGGGCGTTCTTCACATAGACCGCGCCTTTGCCATCGAGCAATTGGTGAATGAAAACGACGGCCGGCCCTTCACACGCCGCCAGATCCTGCCGCAACCAATCGAGTTCATGGGCCGGGACATTCGCATCCGTCCAGTCGAAGTTGCCGTGGTCGTAATCGCGGCCGTCGGCTCGATAGTTCGCGTCGAGCGCGACGCAATGCAGACCTCGCACGTCGAACGAATAGTAGCTGCGTCCGGCCTCGATGCCTGTGTTCTCGACATTGTCGAGGAACTGCTTTTTCGACAGACTGTCCATGTCGTGGTTGCCCAGGACATGGTATCGTCGTCCCTGGAAGCGGCGGAACACGGCCTCAACCTCGCGGAGATAGGTCAGCGTTCGGCTCTCGACCGGCGGCGTGTCCTGATCCTTGAAATCGCCGAGTTCGATCACGAAATCGACGCGTTCGGCGTTCATCCGGTCGATGCATTCGGAGAGCTTCTCCAGCGACTCGCGGTAGAACCGCGTGCCGGCGGGATTCGCGTCGGCGTAGTGACAATCGGTGACGATGCCGAAGCGCACGACGCGGCGATCTCGCATCGACGGATTGTCGGCGACGCAGGAGAGCGAAACGAGGGTCGGCCCGGCGGCGATGGCCGCAGCAGATTGCAGGAAAGCCCGGCGGTTCGCAAACCGCGACCGAACAAACTGAACCCTCTCGTCATGACGGCTTCGACTCATGGCGTTGGTCCACCTCGGCGCGACAGGGAATCAAGCAGTCCAAAGAGCAATGCTCCGGTCCGTTCGACGTGATCACCTCCGGCCAGGATCCGATCCCGGTCCTGGATGAACGGCCCGCCTGTCAACTCATGGCCACAGTGGGCAAGCATGCTGCGGATGCTGTCGCCCGAGTACTCCAGATGAAATTGCAGGCCAAGAGCAAGTCCCTCGTACACGAATGCCTGGTGGGGACATGCGTCGCTGTCCGCCAGCCATTTCGCACCGGGCGGAATGCCGAAGGTGTCTCCGTGCCAGTGAAAAGCGGTGAATTCCGCCGGCATGTCGTGGAAGAGATCCGAATCGCAAGCCTGTGGCCTACATCGGACCGGGAACCACCCGATCTCCACATGAGGGTTCTGCACCACCTTCGCTCCGAGAACGTCGGCCAGAAGCTGCGCTCCCAGGCAGACCCCGAGGGTTGGAACGCCTGCCTCCAAGGCCCGAAGGATGAATGCCTTCTCCTGCTGGAGCCAGGGATAATCCCGATGCTGGTGGACATTCATCGGCCCTCCCATGACCGCGAGCAGACCCATGTCGAAGACGTCGGGCAGCGGTTCATCCTCATGGAGCCGCGTTCGAGTCACGACATGGCCGCGTCTCGCGGCCCAGACCGCGATGTTGGCCGCATCTTCGAACGACACGTGCTGCAAGTAATGGACCCTCATAGCTCACCTCGCCGATTCAGCGGTCCGGACCACAGGCCAGCCGTCGTCGCTCCAGGTCAACGGTCGGATCGCATATTTCGAGTCGCCGCGACGCGTGGCGCCGTCGTAGAAGTGCATGCCGAGCCAGTACCGGTCGCCCTCTTTCCAGATGCCCGCGTGGCCGGGACCGATGAACGGGCCGTCGGTGTCGAGCAGGAGCGTGCCGCCGCCTTCGAGCATGTCCTTGTCCTCCTTGTCGAGGTAGGGCCCGGTGATCGTCGGACTGCGGCCGACCCGCATGTTGTACGTGCTGTTCAAGCCCCGACAGCACACGCCCCAATTGAGGAACAGGTAGTACGCGCCCTTGTGGTGATAGATGAACGGGGCCTCGATCGAATCGTAATGCGCCAGCGCGTGGACCGGCGAATCAGGCGAGATTCGCTTGCCGGTGGCGGGGTCGAGCTGGATCAGCTTGATGCCGCCCCAGAAGGAGCCGAAGGACAGCCACAGATTCCCGTCGGCGTCCTCGGTGACCGCCGGGTCGATGGCGTTGAAATCGTCGCGGGGGCTCGACTGCACGACAATGCCGCAATCCTCCCATTCGTAGGCCGGATCGCACGGGTCCAGCGTGACGTTGGTCGCCAGGCCGATCGCGGAGGTGTTCTTGCCGAAAGTCGAGACGGAGAAATAAAGCAGATATTTGTCTCTCCAGTGAATCACGTCGGGCGCCCAGAAGTCCAGCCCGCTGCGATTGCCAGGCACCGCCTGGGCCACCCACTCGGGCGACTTGCTGAACGTCTGCGGCCCGCGTTCCCACGCGACCAGATCTTTCGAATGGAAGCTGGGCGTGCCCCGTCCGGTGCAGAAGATCCAGTACTGGTCCTTGCATTGGGCGATGGTGGACGGATCGTGGACACGGATGCCGCGATTGCCGAGCTTGAGCAGATGGGCCACGGCGTTCGGATCGGCCGGGGGCTCAGGTGGCCGATTCGGTCGAGAAGAGTTGGTGGGCTGAGCCCACCCTACCGCTGTCGCCGAAACGAGGATGCCCAATACTGCGATAGAAAGGTGATGAGCCACGGCCCCCTCATTTCTTGGCCGACTTCAGGACTGCGCAGCCGAAGATGCCGCCGGCGGTCTTCCCGGGATGAGCCTGGAACTTCACCGTCACGGCCTTCTTGTTCGCCAGGAGCTCGTTCGGCAGCGGATAGATCTCGTCGTAGAACTCGCCGGGCCGGTTGTTCTCGAGCTTGAGCGAGGCGAGCTTCACGCCGTCCACGAGGATGTCGAACTCGCGTCCGCCGGCGTCGCTGCCCCAGAAACCGATGCGAAGTTCCTGCTGCGCGTCCGCCAGGATCTTGAGGTCATAGGAGAACCAGCCGCCGTCGCCAGCGTGTCGCCAGGAACGGCCGAAATGGAGTCCTTTGGCCGTCCGCTCGCCCTGCATGGCGTGTGTGCGTTCGGAATGCGCGTCCGCAATCTCGACCTCGTCGACCGTTCGCGATTTCAGATCGCGACGGACGTTCTCCTCTGCGACGTAGGCAGTGTGCGCCGGGCTGCCCTTGCGGAAGGCCCGCCAGTAGACCGCATAGCGTTCCCCGAAGAGCTGATGGTACGGCACGAGCGTGACGTTCTTCTCCAGACCAATCGTGCGGAACACCGGCGGGTCCTCGGAGACCCTTTCGAGACACTGAGTCAGATCGTCCCCAGCCGCCAGCAGGACCGGCGCCTCGGCGACCTGATTCAACGGGAACCGCGACCACTGATCCTTGAGGTAGACCAGGTTGTCGGTCAGTCCCTCGCCGCCCAGCTTGCCGGCCAGGACGAGCGGGCCGTACAGGAAGGCGACAAGGTTCTTGTCGTCGGGCATTGGCTCCACCCGCAGGCTCATGGGCATTTGAATGTCGATGCGGTCGCCATCGGCCCAGGTCCGCCGAATCGTCGCGTAGCTCGAAGGTTTCGAGTCAACCGCCAGCGGCTTGCCGTTGAGCTTCACGATGACGCCGTTGGCCGCCCAGCCGGGAACGCGGACGCGAAGCGAAAACTCCTTCGGCTGCTCCATACGAACGACGAGCGAGGTGCTGGGTTCGTTCGGCCAACGCGTCTCTTGTCTGAGACGAACGCCCTTGGCCGACCAGTTCAGTTCCGAAGCGATGAAGAGATTCACGAAGACGCCGTCTTCGTCATAGTAATAAACCGTGTCGCCATATTTGGCGTGGTTCTCCAGGCCGGTGCCGGTGCAGCACCAGAAGGACTCCGTGGGCAGGTTGTAGATCTTCCACCGCCCTGGGGCCAGCGTCACAAAGTACATCATCATGCCGGTCCGCGGGTCCTGTGTGCTCAGGATGCTGTTGAAGAGAGCTTTCTCATAGTAGTCCATGTATTCGGGCCTGGGGTCCCAGGAGTACAGATGCCGCGTGAGCTTGAGCAGGTTGTAGGTGCAGCAGGTTTCCTGCGTGTGGTCGCCCAGTTCGTTCGCCAGTTGGTCGGGGTCGGTCCGCCAGTGCTCGTCGTGGCTGGTGCCGCCGGTGCAGTAGCAGCGGTGGCCCACGACCTGACGCCAGAAATACTCCGCGATCCTGCGATCCTGCTCGTCGCCGGTCACTTCGTACTGCCTGGCGGTGCCGATGATGTTGGGAATGAACGAATTGACATGCTGGCCCTTGAGCTGGTCGCGTCCGGCCGCCAGCGGCTCGACGTACGACCGCTGTACGAACCGACGGGACAAAGCCAGGTGGTCCGCATTGCCGGTGACCGCGTAGAGACTCGCCAGGACGTCGTTCATGCCGCCTTGCTCGGTGGCGTTGAGCATCTGCTGCATCTGCTCTTCCGAGAGCTTGTCGCAGCGACCCTTGCACCAGCGGGCCATGCCTTCGAGGACCTCCAACGCCTGGCGGTTGCCGCAATAGGTGTACGAATCGAGCAGCCCGGCCATGATCTTGTGCAGCGTGTAGTACGGCGCCCAGACCTGCTTGCGGGCCTCGACGCGGTCGATGAACGACTCGGGATACGCGCTCAGATACCCGCTGGATCCCAGAGCCTTCTGGCACTTGGCCAACTCGGTCACGAGCGTATCGGCGCGGGCCTTGAGGCGCTCATCGCCCGTGCTGGCGTACATCAGGGCGCAGGCCGAGAGGTAGTGGCCCATCGTATGGCCGCGAAGCTCGGAACTCTCCCATCCGCCGTAGGCCTTGGCCGGCGCGGGGAGTCCCGCCGTAACGCGGAACATGTGCAGCAGGCGGTCGGGTTCGAGGGACAGGATGTACTCGCGGTCGCGGCCCATCGCCTGGGCGAACGGCCCGTCGAGTAGTCGCACATCCTGCAGAGCAAACGCTCTGGCCTTGAGCCGTGCCGCCGACGGATCAGCAGCCCCGACCGCGAACGGCGATACACCCATCGTGACAACCAGACACCCGAGCCACGCACGCACAAGCTTCATAGCCGACCTCCCAATGCATTCGTCGTTTGCCGCTGCCACCGGAAATTTGAATCGCCGTTCTGCGGCAGTCCTGAGATGATAGCTCCCTTTCATTTCCCGGTCGAGATCGTAACGACCGCGGCCGACAGAGCCGGTAGATCGACCGTGGCCTTCCCGCCGTCGGTCTTCACCACCAGATCCTGCACCTTCACGCGGTCGGGCTCGGCCAACGTGTTTCGGGCGTCGAGACCGCCGGGAGCGACCATCCGAGCTTTCGCCGCGGACACCGGGCCGGGCAGGGACAATTCCAACGAGACCGCCTCGCGGCCGGGATTGACCACCTTCACGATCACAGCGCCGTCCGCGGGCCGTCGGGTCGCCGACACGTTGAGCGAACCAGCCTGGCCTTCGACCGCCACTCGCTCGGGGGCATAGTGATCGCGCCAGAGCTTCATCACGACATAATTCGGCGCCGCGAACCACGAGCATTGGTCGAAGTTGATGAAGGCGTTGTCCCAGTCGGTGGCCGAGACGTGGCGCAGGAACAGCGCGGGCCCGCCGATCTCCAGGATGTCGCCGCAGCGTTCGAAGGCGTTGAGCAGGCCGCCGCAATACAGGCCCGTCCGCCAGTCGGTGCTCTGGGCGTTCCACTCGGAGACGTAGATCTTCAGGTTCGGGTTGGCCGACTTGGCGATCAACTCGCCGACCTCGCGGAAGAACCGCTCGTAATTCTCCGGCCCGCGGGCGAACCGCTGCGGATCTTCGTAGTGATGGATGCTGATGTAGTCGATCGCCTGGGCGGCCTTCTCGATCACCGTCCGATTGTACGCCATGCCGCTGCCGTCGCGACCCAGGCCGCCGCTGCCGCAGGCTGCCAGCTTGATCGTGGGGTCCGCCTTCCTCATCAGCGGCGCGATCTTGAGGATCCGCTCGGCGTACTGATCCGCCGGCGTGTGCCAGGTCTCGTTGTCGATCTCCCAGTACTTCACGTTGTACGGCTCGCGATGCCCGTTGGCGGCGCGGACCTTGCCCCATTTGGAGTCGGCGGGACCATTGCAGTACTCGATCCAGTCGAGGACGTCCTGCGTGTAGTCGTGCGTCTCGGAGTCGTTGTTCCAGGCGGGGAAACCGAGATTGACGACGATCAGAGGCTCGGCCCCCACGCGACGACACATCTCGATGAATTCATCCGTGCCGTAGTTGTATACGTCCAGGTCGTCCCAGATCTCACGGGGATGAGGCAATCGCTTATGCTGCGGCCCGATCCCCTGCTTCCACTGGTACGACGACGCGAAGCACCCGCCGGGCCAGCGAATGATCGGCGGCCGCAGTTCGGCCACCGCCTGCAGCAGGTCCGGCCGGAACCCGCCCTTCTCGCGCCAGCTCTTCGGCATCACGCTGACTTGATCGATCCACACCTCGCCCTCGCCCCGCGCCCCGACGCGCAGCGTCGCATTGGCGCAGGACCACTCGGGCCTGAGCGAGAACTTGAACTCCTGCCATTTCGAAGTCGGCGCCTTCATCGGCAGCACGACCTCCTGCCCCGTCTCGTCCGCAAACGTCACAATCAGTCCCTGCTTGGCCGTGCCCCTGGCCCACAGCGAGCCCTGGTACGTCTCGCCGGCACGCATGCAGAACCCTGTCTGCTGCAATCCGCCGCCCTTGGGCCCTGTGACGATCCGCTGTGCGGTGGCGCTATTCAGAGGATCGGCCCGGTCGATGTACACCTTCGCCCCGTCGTACGTCTGCCAGAAGCTCGCGGCGTTCTCCGTCGTCAGGCTCTTGGGCAAGCCATCGTACAGGACCGCTCCGTCGAGCCCGGTCACCGTGAGATTCCGAAACGCCGCCTGGGTCCCCCAGGTGCCGATGCCGACCTTGCCCGACAGGTGCGCCCGCTGATCGTCGGTGAAGTCGATGATCCGGTCCTCGCCCAGCCAGACCTGGAATCGCGCCCCCTCGCAGCGGACCTTGATCTTGTACCACTTGCCCGTCTCGATCCGCCCACGCGGCTGCGGCCCGACGACTCCCCAGCGGTTGCCGTCGGCCAGGCCTCGCTCGATGGCGTGACGCTCGTTGTTCCAGCCACCCAGGTTGCACCAGTAGAATTCCTTGTCGTTCTTCACGCGGAACAGGATCAAAAAGCCCTCCTGCCCCGCGGTCTTCTTCGCTTCCAGCGTATACTCGTAGTCTCGCCAGCCTTCGTCGCCGAACGTCAAGCGGACGTTCGTTCCCATGCCTTCCTGCACGATCTGTCCGTCCTGGATCGCCCACTGGCCGAACGGGTTCTGCTCGAAGCTGCGGTTCCAGACCAGGTCGCCCCAGAGCCCGCCGTGACAGGAATGATAGATGTGTTCGAGAAAATGTCCGTAGATCTTCTCGTCGACGCGATTGACCACAGTCGCGGGATCGATCGACAGTGAGACCTTCTGCTGAGCCGAGACTGTGTTCGACAAGACCGCCAGCACCGCAGCCAACATCATCGTACTCTTCATAGAGTCAGACCTCCTTCAGGGGAACAAAATCCGAAATTCGAATATCGAAATCCGAAACGAATTCAAAGGACCAGAACCCAAATGGCCGAAACGCTGTCGCGACGCCGGACGCTCCGTTTCGAGTTTCGAGCTTTGGTCATTCGTGTTTGTTTCGGATTTCGAACTTCGATATTCGTGCTTTCTTATCTTGGTGCGTGTTTCTTTCGATAATCGCGCAGGCTCATGCCCGTCTCCTTGCGGAAGTACCTCGCGATGTGCTCGACACCGTCGAAACCGCCATGCATCGCGATCTCGGTGATGCTCATGTCCGTGCTGATCAGGAGCTGGATGATGTGTCCCACGCGGACCCGGCGGATCTCCTGGTGCACCGATCGCCTCAGGATCGCCTTGAACCGCTTCTCCAGCACGCGTCGCGAGACGTTCGTCGCTTCGACCACATCGTTGACCTGGATCAGGCGGTTGGGGTTTCGGCGGATGAACTGCAGTGCAGCCGAAACGTCAGAATCGCTTACCGCCAGCACATCGGTCGACATCCTCGTCGCGATGTGCGTCGGGCTCACGCCGATCGCCTGGCCCGTCATCGGCTCGCCTTTCATCAGCCGGTCCAGCAGGCGGGCGGCCTCATACCCGGCGCCCTCGGTGTTCAACGCGATGCTCGATATCGGCGGATCCGCCAGGTCGCAGATCAGCACGTCGTTGTCCACGCCCAGGACCGCCACGCGGTCGGGCACGTCGTAGTTCGCCTGCAGGCAGGCCTCGACCACCTGGAGGGCCCGGTCGTCGTTGCAGCACATCACTGCCACCGGCTTGGGCAGCGACCGCAGCCACTCGACGATCAGACTCTGTTCGTTGCGGTCGTTCCGAGGCCCCCTCGCTCCCGCCGAGACAGGGTACCGGTAGGCATTGACCTCGAAGCCCGCCTGGGCCAGACGCTGGGCGAAATGCTGACACCGCCCCCGCGACCAGGCGAACTCATCGAGCCCGCAATACGCGAAGTGCTGAAAACCGCGGTCCAGGAAGTGCTCTGCGGCCATGCATCCGATCGCGCGGCTTTCCGTGATGATCGCCGGGAACGGGGAGTAACTCTCGCGGTTGTGCTGCGCATAGATCACGGGGATTCCCGAATGGGCAATGCCTTCCACCACGCCGACGTCGCGTACGATCGCGCCGCTGATCTTCAAGTGTTTCCATTCCGGCAGGGACGAATCCAGCGCCCCGGTCCAGCGGTATACCCGCCAGGGCCCGTGCAGCCGGGAGTACTTGGCGATCCCGTGCAGCAGTCCCCGCCCGAACTCGCGCGACGTCTCCACGAACAACAGCACGGACGGTGATTCCCCGTTGTGGGACAATTCCGCCGTCTTCCCCACGATCTCGTCGACCATAGCAATACGCCTTACCCGCAAAACTCATTCGTTCCAGGCGGCCATGCCCACCAACATCCCCATCGGTCACCCTTGTCCGTAATAGGCGCCCCGGCCGTGTTTTCGCAGATAGTGGCGGTCGAGCAGGGACTGCCCGATCGGCGGCTGCTGCGGATTCACCTGGATCGTGCCGAACGCCATCTTGGCCACCTGCTCCAGGACCACCGCGTTCTCCACGGCCTTCTCAGGGCTTGGACCCCACGTGAAGGGACCATGATTGGCGACCAGGACGGCCGGGATCTGCATCGGGTCGGTCCCGGCGAACCGCCGGACGATCACTTTGCCGGTGTTCTCCTCGTAGGGCCCGCCGATCTCCTGGTCGGTCATCGCGTCGGTCACCGGGATCGGCCCATAGAAGTTGTCCGCGTGCGTGGTGCCGAAGCACGGGATCGGACGACGGGCCTGCGACCACATCGTCGCGTACATCGAGTGCGTGTGGCAGACCCCGCCGACCGCAGCGAAGCTCCTGTACAGTTCCAGGTGCGTCGCGGTGTCGGAAGAAGGCTTGAGACTCCCTTCCACCACCCGGCCCTCCAGGTCCACGATCACGATGGATTGGGGATTGAGGTCCTCGTAGCGCACGCCGCTGGGCTTGATCGCGATGATCCCGACCGCGCGGTCGATCGCGCTGACGTTGCCCCAGGTCAACACGACCAGCCCCTGCCGCTGCAAGTCCAGATTCGTGTCGTACACGCGTTGTTTGAGACTCTCGTACATGACCACCCGCTACAATTGCTCAATTCACTTTCAAACGACACGTACTACCTGCCGCCGCGGCCACTCCGACACTCTCTGGGGGCTCTGCCCCCAGCCCCCCGGAGTTTGTCGCTTTTCAGCCACCAGCGAATTCTGGTACAATCAATTCGCCATCGTGGGGGATAGGGCAACGCAGGAGTGCGACCCGAGCACCACGGTGGCGCCATACGGCGCGGGGTCGGCGTCCTATGGACGCCGGCCCTGTTTCATCTCACGCTGGCGGCCCCAAAGCGATAAACTCCCGCCTCGTCAGAGGCGGCATGAAACAGTCCTCCATCATCCGTTCGCCCGTTCTTTAATCGCCAGCAACTCCTTCATCACGTCGCCCATGGACAAGGTCTTGCCCTTGATGCCGAAGCCGTCGTGCAGGCGTCGATAGAGCTTGTACAGCTTCTGATAGACTTTGTGGTTGGCTGCGATGGGCTTGAAAGTCTGGTCCTTGATCCCGCACATGGCGGTCTGTGCCTTCTCGAACGACGGGTGCGCCCCGCCGACGACGGCCGCTGCGACCGCCGAGCCCAGGGCGCAGGTCTGTGCCGAGCGGCTGATCTTCATCTCCCGACCCGTCACGTCCGCGTAGATCTGCATGAGCATGGCGTTCTTCTCCGCGATGCCGCCGCAGTTGACGACCTCGGAGATCTTCACGCCGAACTCTTCGAATCGATTGATGATCGTCAGGGCGCCGAACGCGGTCGCCTCGATCAGCGCGCGGTAGATCTCTTCGGGTTTCGTGTGGAGCGTCTGGCCCACGAGCAGACCGGTGAGCCGCTGATCGACGAGGATCGTGCGGTTGCCGTTGTTCCAGTCCAGGGCCAGAAGTCCCGACTGGCCGGGCTTGAGCTTGGCGGCCCGCTCTGTCAGACTGGCGTGGGAACCGCTCTCTTTGCCGCCGGGCTGGAGGTAATTGACGAACCAGTTGAAGATGTCGCCCACTGCCGACTGGCCGGCCTCCAGGCCGTAGTAGTGCGGCAGGATCGAGCCGTCGACGATGCCGCAGATGCCTGGGATGTCGGGCAGCGTCGCACTGCTGGGCGAAACCACCATGTCGCAGGTGCTCGTGCCGATGATCTTGACCAGAACGCCGGTCTTGATCCCCGAGCCCACCGCGCCCAGGTGCGCGTCGAACGCGCCCATCGCGACGGGAATCCCCGCCGGCAAACCGAGCTTGGTCGCCCAGTCGGGCCTCAACTTGCCTGCGGCCTGATCGACCGCGTAGGTCCGATCGCCCAGGGTCTTTCGCAGTTGTCCGAGCTTGGGATCGAGATCCGCGAGGAACTCCGCATCGGGGTACCCGCCCCAGGAATCGCTGAACATGGCCTTGTGCCCGGCGGCGCAGCGGCAGCGTCGAATCTGGTCGGGATGATCGGTCCCGGTCAGGACCGCCGGCAGCCAGTCGGCGTGCTCGACCCAGGTGTACGCGGCGTCGAAGACATCGGGGGCCGCCCGCAGACAGTGGAGAATCTTGCTGAAAAACCACTCGGAGGAATAGGTCCCGCCGCACTTGGCCAGATACTGGGGCCGATCGCGCTTGGCCAGTTGCGTGATCTCAGCGGCCTCGGCGTAACCGGTATGGTCCTTCCAGAGCCAGGCGTGGGCGTTGGGATTGCTCTTGAACACATCGAGCATCGCCAGGGGCGTGCCGTTTCGGTCCACCGGAAGAGGCGTCGAACCGGTGGTGTCCACGCCGATGCCGACGATGTCCTTTGGATCGAAGCTAGGCTCGGCCTGCCTGGCCTGCGCGATCGCGCCGGCGACCGTGACCTCCGCCCCTTTGAGATAATCCGCCGGGTTCTGGCGGGCGACGTTGTGGTCGGCCGGATCGAGCAGAATGCCCGCCTGGCCGCTCTCATACTCATAGACGCACGTGCCCAGCTCCCGCCCGTCGGCGGTATCGACAATGACGCATCGCACGCTGTTCGTGCCGTAATCCAAGCCGATCGCACACTTCATATCACAACCCCTTATCCATTCCTCGCTTTGTTATCCGTGTCGGTCCGTGCGTCTGTCGAATCACGGCCCACGGCTCCGTCAGCCGCTGAAGTAGATATAGGCGGTCAGGATCAGAGCCAGGACCACGACCGTGAAGATCACGTCGCCCTTCGTCCAACTGGCCCGCGACTGCCGGCGATCCTCGGCCGTCTGCGTCGCGAACGTCAGGCCTTTGATCTTCTCGTAGTCCGGCGCCGCCGTCATGTAGCTGACCGCGATCATCACTATCGAGCATGTCACGAAGATCAGCACGCTGTAATACTGGAAGTAGAGGTTGTTCACGATCCACAGGAACGAACCCTCGGCGTATTGCCAGCCTTCGAGCTTGAGCTTGATCGGCGTGTCCACCGCCAGGCGGAAAAGACCCATCGCAAAGCCCACCAACAGCGCCGCCAGACAACCCTTGCCGTTCAGACGCTTGATGAAAACGCCCAGGAAGAACACCGTGAAAATCGGCGGCGCCAGGTAGGCCTGGACGCCCTGGAGATAGTCGTACAGACCCCGGCCGCCGCGGATCACCGGGATCCACAGAAGGCCGATCAGCACCATCACCGTCGTGGCCACGCGGCCGATCCAGACCAACTGGCCCTGCGTGGCGCCGGGACGGAGCTTGTCGTAGAAGTCCATCGTGAAGAGGGTTGCCGAGGCGTTGAAGACGCCCGCCAGGGAACTCATCAGCGCCGCCAGCAGACCCGCGACCACGATGCCTCGGATGCCGACCGGCAGAACCGTCGCGACCAGCATGGGGAAGGCCTTCTGGCACTCGTCGCGAGCGAGCGTGCCGTCGGGGTTCAGAAGAGTCGTCTGCAGTGCTTCGGCGCGACCGCTGGTGGCCAGGGCGAAGGCGATCATGCCGGGAATGATGAAGATGAACACCGGCAGCAGCTTGAAGAAGGCCGCCGCGATCGAGCCGCGACGGGCCTGAGTCTCATTCGGGGCGCCCAGCACGCGCTGGACGATGTACTGGTCGGTGCACCAGTACCACAAGCCCACGATCGGGGCGCAGAAGAGCATGCCCAACCAGGGGTAATTGTCGTTGAAGTACCAGGCCATGCGGCCGGCTTCCTTGACCGGGGCCCAAGTGCCTTCGACGCCTGCCGGAACCAGGGGCTTCCAGAGGTTGAACATCTCGGAACCCGCGATCGCGCGAAGCTCCGACCATCCGCCGAGGGCCCTGAGGCCGAAGATTGTCACCAGGATCGAACCCAGAACCAGGATGACCGTCTGCAGAGCTTCCGTGTAGGCAACTGCCCGCAGGCCGCCCAGGATGGTGTACAGACCGGTGAAGACGATGACCAGAATCGAACCCACCCAGAAGCTGTCGAGGTGCAGCGGTCCAAGATCCAGACGCAACTCGGGCAGGAGGGCCCCGAAGACCATGCCGCCGGCGAAGATGCCCACCGCGATCTTCGTCAGGATGTAGGCGACCAAGGAGATCAGAGAGAGCACCCATCGGCTGGATTCGCTGAAGCGCCTCTCGAGGAACTCAGGCATCGTGAATACGCGGGACCGCATGTAAAACGGCACGAACACCCAGGCCAACACCAGCAGACACCATGCGTGCAGCTCATAATGCGCCATCGCGACCCCGTCGGTGCAGCCCGACCCCGCCAGGCCAACCAAGTGCTCGCTGCCGATGTTGCTCGCAAAGACACTGGCGCCGACGATGAACCAGCCGAGATTGCGACCGGCTAGGAAGTAGTCGTCGGTTGTGTTCTTGCTCTTGAGGATCACCCACCAGGCCAAGCCCAGCAGAATGGCGAAGTACGCCGCGATCGCCAACCAGTCGGCCGTCCCTAACACCTGCGCTACCACAAGTTGCGTCACATCCATAACTTACTCCCCTGCAAAGACTTAAGCCTCGTTCACACCGGTTATCCAATAGAGATGCACACGATCCGATCACGCGACATCTCAGCACTCCCCGACAACACGGAACCCTGCATGCCGGCGTGGTCCGATTCTCCCGACCATCCCGAGCGGACCTCCGGTCGATGCAGTTCACAAGCTCAGTCTGCGGACGCAACTCCATCCGCCAGAATCCGAACAGAATCCTAAATACCCGGCTCACCCAGGAAAGCAAACATCATTTTGCGTTTTCTTTTAGCCAAAATACGAATATGTGAAGCAGACACATTCGGTTCTGGGGTACCTTGAGCACGCCCGCCGTGGACGTGCCGGAACCACAAGAGTGCGTAGAACCGGGTGAACCGGAAGCAGAAGCCTGTGCCATCGCGCAGGCCACTCTCGCAACCGTCGCTCGTTGTGCGGCCCTGCACGCCCCTCTCCAAGGACCGCCTCTGCTCCTCCTATGCACCCTCTTTTGACAAAGCACAGATTCCCTACCTGTGATTTCATTCGCAAAGTGGCTAAAGAAAAACGCAACTATGTATTGTTTGTGAGACGGAGCACGACGATAATTCAAGCTGGTGCACGTGGGTTTCTCCGAGTTGCGCGCACCTTCGGCCAGCTCGGCATGTCGCTTGCTTCAGTGACACAGAACCTCACAGGCTCGCAACGACCAGAAGATCACGGCATGTCACATGACGAGGAAGGTTTTGGAGTGATGATCATGAAGGTGAAAAAGGCAAACGGATTCACGCTGATTGAGTTGCTGGTGGTCATCGCCGTCATCGCGATTCTCATGGCGATCCTCATGCCGGCCCTGTCGCGGGCCCGCAACCAGGCTCGACGCGTCACCTGCGCCAACAACGTCAAACAGCTCGTCACCTGCCTGCACATCTATGCCAACGATTCCGACGGCAAGCTGCCTTTGAACAATGGCGGGTACTGGTTCTGGGACATCGCCTACAGCACGACGGACTTCATGCTCAAGTCCGGCGCCACGCGGGACACCTTCTACTGCCCCTGCGACACGAGCAAGAATGGCGATATGGCCATCGTATGGCAGTTCACCAACCAGCCCGCTCCCACCTTTGGCGCCCGACCGGACGACGTCGTCGAGCCCAAGACCGGCCGCGACGGTTACTACCGCGTCACCAGCTATTTCTGGCTCATGGACACCAAGAGCGGTCGCTCCGAAAAACCCGCGGGAGTCGCCAATCGCGACACGTGGAAGTGGCCCAGGACCCTCACGGTCAAGAACCCCTCGGGCACCGAGTTGATCTGCGACGCCACGCTCAGCACCGGAAGGGACCCCGACACGGCGTCCTTCACCGAGGTGCGCGGCGGTCTGTACAGCCTCTGGCAGTTGTTCGACCGAACCAATCACGTGACCGGTTCCGGCAAGCCCGACGGCGCGAATATCGCATTCGTGGACGGTCACCAGGAAAGACGTTCCTTCAGCGAGATGATTCCCCAGCTCAGCATCAGTCCCACCCACTGGTGGTGATCGGCGTCAGAGCGATCTCATCCCGCTCAGGATAGGAGGATCGGCCTTTATCGGACAAACGCATGCCTGGCGAATTGGAAGCGAAAAGGCATGCTTGGCGTCATCGACTTGGAGGACAGGGTAGAATGGGTTTGAGCCTGTGTGGCAGAATCGCGATGAGCCGGCCGCTTGAGGAGCGACGGCTCCGACCCTATGCACCCTTCGGCGTTTTTTGGGCGGCGCGCCGGGTCCATGCACGAGTGGTCCAGGAGAACTCCGACGGTTCTCCAGCGATTCTGCCTGCAACCCCAGAATACTGAATCGGCCGGTCCCGCGGACGGGTCGGATTTGGAGTTGCATGGCCTCACATGGCAACATGGAGGACATGGGAAGGCAAGATGGTTTTCACGCCAACCTAGGCACGGGTCGGCGTGACGGAAAGGAACAGAGGCACGACAGAACAGTTTCCGTTCAGCGGAACAACAGACAACTTGACTGGTTCGTTTGAAGGAGAATGGCTATGGGCAAGAAGTTGGCAATTCTGACTTTGGCTCTCGTAGTTGTGGGCTCGGCCGCGAATGCCGCCGAGTTGGCCCACCGGTGGAGCTTCAACGGGGACCTGAAGGACTCCGTCGGAGGCAAAGACGCCGTCATTGTGGACCTCGGAGCCAGCAACGTGACGCTGTCCGAGACGCAGGCCATCATGGCCGGCGGCGGCAAAGACACGTCGGACTACATCGATCTGCCCGACGGCGTCCTGAGCGCGCTGGGCGACTCGGCCACCATTGAGGTCTGGGCCACCCAGACCGCGATCCAGAACTGGTCGCGCATCTGGGACTTCGGCAGCAGCACGACCCACAACGTCTTCATGAGCTGGACCGTAGCCACCACGCTGACCAATGACCGCGTCGAGTGGGTCGGCTCCAGCGGCACCGTCACTCGGGACGGCAGCAACGCCCCGTACACGCTGGGTACCGAATATCACATCGTCTTCGCATTCCAGCCCGGCTCGATCACCTGGTATTCCGCTCCGGCCGGCGCCGCCGACCTGGGCCCTGCGAAGGGCACCCTCCAAACAACCAACCTCCTTTCGAGCCTGCAGGACACCAACGCCTGGATCGGTCGTTCTCAATGGGGCGACAACACCGCCAGCGCCAGCTTCAATGAGTTCCGCCTGTGGAAAGGCGCTCTGACGGAAGAGGAACGGGAGAAGCTCCACGATCAGGGCCCCGACACGATCGACGCCAGCATCGCCTCCAAGCCCTTCCCGGCCAACCGCGCCCTGGACGTGTCGCGGGACATCGATCTGACCTGGGCCCCCGGCGAGAACGCCACCGCCCACAACGTCTACCTGGGAACGTCCTTTGCCGAGGTCGGCGCCGCCGCGACGAGCAGCCCGCTGGCCGTCGCGGTCGGTCAGGACGCCAATAGTCTGGATCCGGGCCGTCTGGTCTTCGGACAGACCTACTACTGGCGCGTCGACGAGGTGGTCGGCGGTTCGGTCGCCAAAGGGAACGTCTGGTCCTTCAGCGTCGAACCCTACTCCTATCCGATCACCGGTGTAGTAGCCACCGCATCCAGCGCCGCCGCCAACATGGGATCGCAGAAGACCGTCGATGGCTCGGGTCTCACCCCCAACGACGAGCATTCCACGGTGTCTTCCGACGGCTGGATGACCGCGAAAGGCGACGCGACCCCGTGGATTCAGTTCGCATTCGACGACGTCCGCAAGCTCGACAAGGCGCTCGTGTGGAACAGCAATCAGGCCCTCGAGAGCATCCTCGGGTTCGGCGTCAAGGACGCGACCGTGGAATACTCCACCGACGGCGAAGCATGGACCCAGTTGGGCGATTTCGAACTTGCCCAGGCCACATCGTCCGCAGACTACCTGGCCAATACCACGATCGACTTCGGCGGAGCGGCGGTCAAGTTCGTCAAGTTCACGGTCAAAAGCAACTGGGGCGGCGTTCTGCCGCAGTACGGGTTGAGCGAGGTCCGCTTCTACTATGTCCCGATCTTCGCGCGCGAGCCCAAGCCCGCCGCGGGTGCAACTGCCGCTCATCCGCAGGTGCCGTTCAGTTGGCGGGCCGGTCGCGAAGCCGCGTCGCACAAGGTCTTCGTCAGTGACGATCAGCAGGCCGTGATCGACGGCGCGGTCGCGCCCGCGACGGTTTCCGTCCCGCAGTACGACGCCTCCCTGATGCTCGACAAGACCTACTTCTGGAAGGTCGTCGAGGTCAATAACGCGGAAGCCCTCAGCGAATGGGCGGGTCCGGTTTGGAGCTTCTCCACCGCCAACTTCATCGCGGTCGATGATTTCGAAGCCTACACGGACAAAGAGGGCAGCCGGATTTACGAGTCCTGGATCGACGGCTTTGACGTCGCCGCCAACGGCTCGCTCGTCGGCTACGACATCGCCCCCTTCGCCGAGCAGACGATCCTCCACGGCGGCAAGCAGTCGATGCCGTTGTTCTATGAAAACAAAGGCGGCGCCACGTACTCCGAAGCCAAGCTGACCTTCCCGACGGCGCAGGACTGGACCCAGCACGGGATCAAAACGCTGGTCCTTTTCTTCCGTGGCCAGACGACCAACAGCCCCGCCCCGGTCTACGTGAAGATCAACGACACGAAGATCTCCTACAACAACGGCGCGGCCGCCACGGCGTTGCCGCTGTGGAAGCAGTGGAACATCCCGCTGACGACCGCAGGCGTGAACTTCAAGAGCGTCAAGAGCCTGACGTTCGGCGTGGAAGGGACCGGAACCGGCACCCTGTTCGTCGACGACATCCGCCTGTACGCGACGGCCCCCGAGGTCGTCGGCGCGACCAACCCCGGCACGACCGGCCTGGTCGCCCTGTACACGATGGACGACAACGTGCAGGACAGCTCGGGCAAGAACTACCACGGTACACTCAGCGGCGAAGCCGGCTACGGCACGGGATACGCCGGCAAGGCCCTGAACTTCAACGGCAGCAACACCTACGTCGATCTGCCCATCGGGCCGCTGCTGAGCACCCTGAGCGACATCACCATCGTAACGTGGGTCAACTCCTCCGGCACGGGTGGTGATTGGCAGCGGGTCTGGGATTTCGGCACCGGCAACACGAACTATATCTGCCTGGCGTCGCACCAGACCGCCACCGGCCCCATGACATTCGCCATCCGGACGACGACGGTCGCGGAAGTGCGCGTCGTCGCGCCGGCGCGGCTGCCCACCGGCTGGCATAATGTCGCCGTCACCATCGCTAGCGCGACGATGACCGCGCAACTCTACCTGGACGGGGTCGCTGTCAGCAGCAATGCTGTGACCGTTCTGCCGAAGGATCTGGGCAACACGAACCAGAACTGGCTGGGCCGCTCCCAGTACACGGCCGACGCCTACTTCTCCGGCATGCTCGATGAGTTCCGAATCTACAACAGAGTCCTTTCCGCCGCTGAGGTGCGTTACCTCGCGGGCGATCGATAATGGACACGGGCCTGGGACACCGGACGCGACCCGCGCGTCCGGTGTCCCGAGCGGCCCTGAACCGCCGCCCTGCGGTTCCTCGAATGATCGTGGGCGGCAAGTCGTATCAGAGAAAGTGAAAACGCAACGAGGTTTGTGATTGAAAGGGAAGACCATTATGAACAAGAAACTGGTGTGTTTGGTGGCGGCCCTCTCGCTGGCGGGCGCAACGCTGGCGAGTGCGGCCACCCCGGGGCCTGTAAGCTGGTGGAAACTGGATGAGATGTCCGGCGCAACCACCGTCGACGCCGTCGGCGGCAGCCAGGGCGTTCTCACCGGCGATCCGGTCTGGATCCTGGGACAACTTGACGGAGCTTTGAAGTTCGATGGCACGGACGATTTCGTCACCCTGCCCATCGGCGAGCTCATCAGTACGCTGAGCGACACCACGATCACGACCTGGACCGACTTCTCCAATTCCGGCGGCGCCTGGCAGCGGATCTGGGACTTCGGCTCAGGCTCCGGCAACAATCCGTACATGTTCCTGTGCGCCCGCGTCAACACCGACGGCGTCGTCCGGTTCGCCATTCGAACCGCCACGATCGGCGAACAGGTCGTGAACACCCCCAGCAGGCTGGCCTCGGGCTGGCACAATGTGGCCGTTTCGATCGACAGCGCAACCATGCGGAGTAGCGTGTATATCGACGGCGTGGTGGTCGCCAGCGGCGCCACGACGGTACTGCCGAAGGATTTGGGCGTTACCACCCAGAACTGGCTCGGCAAGTCGCAGTGGCCGGACGCCCTCTACAAGGGTTCGTTGGACGACATGCGCATCTATGACCGCGTCCTGACCACCGACGAGATCAAGGACGCGATGATCGGCGGCTACGGCCTGGCCAGCGAGCCGAGTCCCGCCCAGCTAGCGTCTAATGTGCTGCCCAAGGTGGTTCTGAGTTGGAAGGCCGGACAGGAAAGCAAGACGTACGACGTATACTTCGGGACCAGCCGGGATACCGTGCTGGCCGCTACGACCGCCAATCCGATGGGCGTGCTGGTCAGCGCAGGCCAGGATGAACTGGCTTTCGATGCCGGCCGGCTCGCGTTCGCCACGACATACTATTGGCGCGTCGACGGCATCGGCGCCGAACCGGACTTCAAGGTCTTCAAGGGCAACGTCTGGTCGTTCACGGTCGAACCCTATGCCTACACGCTCGGCAAAGCCGCCATCAAGGCGACCGCATCGAGCGTGAACAACGACACCATGGGTCCCGCGAAAACCATCGACGGCTCGGGCCTGAACGCCGCGGATGAGCACTCCACGCTCGAGACCGACATGTGGCTCAGCAAGAGCGGCGAACTGGCGCCCTGGATTCAGTATGAATTCGACAAGGTCTACTCCCTCAACGAGATGCTCGTGTGGAACTCCAACCAGGCGATGGAGTCGGTCGTCGGCTACGGTCTCCTGAATGTCGAGGTCCAGTACTCCGAAGACGGCCAGACCTGGGCCACCTTGGACACGGTCGATTTCGCCCAGGCCCCCGGCGAGGCGGGCTACAAGGCCAACACGACCGTCGATTTCGACGGCGTCCCGGCCAAGTTCGTCAAGCTCGTCGTCAACAGCAACTGGGGCGGCTTCCTCCCGCAGTACGGCCTGAGCGAAGTGCGCTTCACGTATATCCCCGTGACGGCCACAACTCCGAGCCCTGCTTCCGGCACCGTCGAGCTGACGGGTCCGGTGACGTTGAGCTGGCGGCCCGGTCGCGAAGTGGTCTCGCACGAGGTGTTCATCGGGACCAGTCCGGCCGATCTGGCCCTCGTGGCGACGGTCGAGGCGCCTAGCTACGTGGCCGAAGTCGAACTGGACAAGACCTACTATTGGCAGGTGGTTGAAGTCAACGAGGCCGCGGCGACTCCCCGCTGGGCGAGCCCGGTCTGGATGTTCAAGACCAAAGAACTGCCCAAGGACCCCGGCACGACCGCGCTGGCGGCCCTCTACGCGATGGAAGACAACATCGACGACAGCTCGGGCAATGGTCTCAACGGCACGCTGACCAACGGGCCCGCCTTCGTCGACAGCATGGCCAACATGGGCAAGGCACTGTCCTTCGACGGCACCGACGACTACGCGACCCTGCCGATCGGCACTCTGATGAGCACGCTGTCGGACATCACGATCTCCACGTGGTCGAACTACGCCGGCACCGGCGGCGGCTGGCAGCGGCTGTTCGATTTCGGCTCCGGCACCTCGGCCTACCTGTTCCTCTCGCCCAATGGCGGAGGCAGCCAGATGCGAGTGGCCCTGCGGACAGCGACCGTCGGCGAGCAGATCGTCAACGCGCCAAGGGCCCTGCCCACCGGTTGGCACCACATCGCGGTCACGATCGACAGCGCGACCAAGACCATGAAGCTGTACCTGGACGGCGAACTGGCCGGCACCGGCGCAACGACCCTGCTGCCCAAGGACATGGGCGTGACCACCCAGAACTGGATCGCCAAGTCCCAGTATGCGGCCGACGCCTACTTCAAGGGCGTCCTGGACGACTTCCGCATCTACAACAAGGCGTTGTCCAAAGGCGAGGTCATGTACCTGGCGGGTCAGCGGTAATCTTGTCTGATCCCTCTATTGCCAAGGTTTTCGGGGCTCGTATCGATTCGATACGGGCCCCGATTCTTTTTCGGGCACATCCTGCGAGCACAGTTGCAGTAGCCAAACCCGAAGAAACCCCTATAATGGCGCCACAGTAGTGGAATCGCATCCGCAGATCGTGTTCGAGGGGAGAAGTGAACCATGATGGGAACACTCAGATGGGTCTTGCTGTTGTCGCTGGTGTGGCCTGTGTTGGGATGCCGGGCGCAGTCGTCCGGGGGGCGACTGGAGGGGGGCGTCGTCGATGACGATACGGGCCGGCCCACTGCCGCGCGCGTCGCCGTCACGGACTCCGAGGGCAAGTTCGTGGAGATCGAGGGAAGGCACGAGCACGTCCAGTATCTGGGAAAACGCTGGTGCTACGTCGATGGCTCGTTCGCCCTGAAGATCCCCGCGGGCGGCGTCTCCGTCGAGATCCGCCGTGGATTCGAGACCACGCCGATATCGGACAAGATCGCCGCCGGCTCCGGGAAGAGACCGGTCCAGAAAACCTTCCGCCTTCGTCGTTGGATCGACATGGCGGGCAAAGGCTACGTCAAAGGCGACCTCCACGCGCACCTGCCAGTGCCCAAAGAGGCCCACGTGCAGATGCGGGCCGAGGATCTGAACGCGCTCACGCTCCTGCACATGGCCGACCTGGAGCAGCCGCCTGCGACGAATGACTGCTTCACCGGCAAACTCGACGAGGTCTCGACGCCGGGCTGCGAAATCTACGTCGCCCAGGAGGTCCGCGAGTGGCAGATGGGACACCTCACGCTGCTCGGCGTGACCAAGCTCGTCCCCGGCTACCCCCACCACGGCGGCACGCTCGAGCACTGGAAAAGCAACCCGCACTACGATCTGATGCGAGCCCTCCGCGCCACGCGCCAGCAGAACGGCACGATCTTCTGGTCGCACATCTGCTCGCTGCCCGGCCACGAGCTGCCGATCGCGCTCGCCTTGGGCCTCGTCGACGGCGTCGAACTGCTCACCTGGAACGACCCGACGCAGTTCCCCAACCACTGGGGCCCGTGGGAAAGCTCGGGCTTTTCCAACGCGGAGTTCCCGGTCATGCGGGCGATGGACCTGTACTACGAGTTCCTCAACGCGGGCTTCCGCCTGCCCATCGGCGCTGGCACCGACAAGTTTGGCGAGGAGATCCCGCTGGGCAGCAACCGCGTCTACGCCCGGGCCGCAGAGCCCACCTACGACGCCTGGCTCGCAGGCGTCAAGGACGGCACAGGCTTCGTCACCAACGGCCCGATCCTGGAACTCGAAGTCGACGGCCAAAAGCCCGGCGACGTGGTCGAATTCACCGGCCCCAAGAAGGTCAAAGCCCGCGTCACGGCCCGCTCGATCCTCCGCTTCAGCCAGTTGGACATCCTCATGAACGGCCGGATCGTCGGCCACAAAATCACGCCGGTCGCGGTCCTCTACGGCGACCCGCCCAAGGACGGCATCTGGTCGATGGAGATCGAGACCGAAATCGAATTGACGGAGAGTTCCTGGCTGGCCGCCAGAGTGATCGACCATCCGGACCTTAAGAACCGCATTCTCCCGCGTGACCTATCCGTCTTCGCCCACACGAACCCGATCTACTTCCTCCAATACGGCAAGAAGGTCCGCGAGCAACCCTCGATCAACTACCTGACCAAATACGTCCAAGGCACGCTTCACTGGCTCGACAGCAAGCCGAAGTTCCACACAGCCGAAGACGCCGCGACTGCAAGGGAAGCCGCACAACAAGCCCTGGAGGTCCTCAAGAAGCTCTGACGTGGCGAGGGCGTCCCGCCCTTGCGTGTCGAGGGCATCCTGCCCTCGCTCTTCCTGTTCCAGATTCGGACCACCAAATCCGAAGCCAGAACGGCTTCTCGCCAAGCCGCCAAGGGCGCAAAGAAGATCTCCTTTGAGACCGGAGAAATCATCTCTCGCGAGCAGAGGCGCAGAGCCGCTGAGGTCTTCCGGATTGGGGGGACTGCCCTTTCCGTATCTCTGCGTCTTCGCGTCTCTGCGCGAGTCGCTTTTTGGCGGTCTTGGCGTCTTCCCGAGAGGCAGAGTTCGTAGTGACGCCGGGAGGCGTTGTCTTGATCGAGCTGCAAGTGTGAAGTGTGAAGTTTCAAGCACGGCCCTGCGCCGTCACGGACCATCTTGCTTGACACTTGAAACTTGACACTTGAAACTGGGCCCGTCTCTCTCACGGGCCACTTTCTTCCTTGCCGTCCCGCCGGCCCCGCCCTACAATATCCCCCTGGAGCAGAGGCCATGAGACATTCCTGCTCCGGACCGCGCTTTCTGGAAGGTCAGCTATAGTGGGTTTCCTCATGTTCACTTTGGAGTCAACCCAGCGGGTCGTTCTTGCATGCGACATCTTCCACGCTGGTGAAGGTCATCGCGTCACCCGATCAGCTCGAGTTTGAGATGCTGTGATCCACAACGCAAACCTATCAAGAGAAACGGCGTAGAACTGTCGCTGACCTGCCGGCTTCCACAAGACGCTTGATGGCTTCACGCGAATTATTCCGACCAGTGGCCTCCTGGGGGCTGGCCCAAGTATCTTTCCCTCCATGTGTTCCGGTTGCTCCAATTTGTTGACGTAACTTGGCATCTGATGTCCTTTCTCTGTTTTCTTTTCCCGATTGACAAAACACGTCAATGAAGATCAAGTCAAGCGATTGTCCAAGTGGCCGGGGAGCCATCCGACGACAACCTGTCTGGTTTCCTCGTCCCAAAAGAAATATATGGCAAGACAGTGACGATCGTTCTTGTCCTTACCCTTTCGAATGTGTACGTCGAGGAAACGTTTGTTCGCAGAATGGCTTGGATATTGAACGAAGTATGTGTCGCCTTCTTCCCCCGCACGCTCTCGCGAAATTGACGGTGAACACTGAACTTTCAATCTGTCCAATTGACGGTCAAACGCCTCTTTTGCACCATCATAACCCAGTCTCATATTGCGGTATTCACCTGCTAATAACATGAGGCTGCGATAGACAAGCTCCACGTCTTCGTAGCAGGCATCCTTCACAGCGCGCATCGCACGTGGGTGCAGGACTAATCGTGCCGCCAAGTTCCCATGCACCCAGTCCACCAAGTCTTCATAGTCCTGGGGAATTGTGATCGAGGTATCGGGGTCTTCATATGTCTTCTCAGACAATCGTCTGTGTCCTTTCGGCGCACCTGCAAAATCTGAAATTTTGAAGGCGACCCGCGACCAT
>CALEZT010000094.1 GCA_937927975.1 uncultured Phycisphaerales bacterium | reverse complement strand
GTCGCGGGTCGCCTTCAAAATTTCAGATTTTGCAGGTGCGCCGAAAGGACACGAACTATCGGACGTCTGCCCGCCGCCACGGATGCTCGTAGGGTCCCATTTCGTCGAACGGGATCGGCGACGCGAGGAGCAACTCCCGACACGCATCCCTCGCGTCGAGGGCGCGGTCGGTTACTGCATTGAGAGCCGATTTCTGCTGGCCGCCGTCCCGGAGGAACGTGCCTCCGCAATGGGCGAAGAGATTGCGGGCGATGAAGTTCACATCCGCGCCGGTCTTCAAGTTGCCCAAGTCGGGGTAACGGGTCGAATAGGGCGTCTCGCCCGCCTGCGACAGAAACCGCTCGATCGATTCCAGCCAACGCTTCTCGCCCCACCGGCTGAAGCTGATCCCCGCGAAGCAATCGATGAAGACATTGCCGTCGACGAGGTTGTCCTTGCCGCCGTGGACTTGGACGCCGCCGAACAGGGCCGCGCCGCAACGTTCGAAGAGATTGCCGTGAAGCGTAATGCCTGAGATCATGTCGTCCAGGCGGATGCCGGCTGCGCCGCAGTGGGTGCCGCCGACGATGTCGCTCCAGCGATTCCAGCGAATCACGACACCGCGATAGAGCGGATTGCCGAACATGTCGA
This sequence comes from uncultured Phycisphaerales bacterium, assembly GCA_937927975.1. Taxonomy (GTDB): domain Bacteria; phylum Planctomycetota; class Phycisphaerae; order Sedimentisphaerales; family Anaerobacaceae; genus PLanc-01. Next base: position 50,016 of record CALEZT010000094.1, on the reverse strand, counting down.
TCCCGCCCTGGTCGTCGGATTCCTGCACCACGTGGCGGACCACGTTCAACTCGATCAGGTGGTCGTTGCCCTCGATCCTCATCGCCGACGACGGCATCCGTTCGAAGAGGTTGTGAGCGATTCGGTTGCCGCAGCCGTCGAGGTGTGCGGCGGGCGTATATGTGCGTTTGAGTCGCGAGATGTCGTGGACGGTGCAGTTCTCGACGAAGTGGCCGCCGGGAGTGAGGGCCTTGCGGTCGCCGCCCGCCACGCGCGTTCCGCCGCAACCGAGCGTGTGCATCGTGCAGCCGAAGACGCCGTGGCGCAGGCCGCCGTCGACGATGATCGCGTCGCCGCCAAGCCGCCGGACCGTGCAACCGGCAATCAGGCAGTCGGACCCGCCGCGGATGTGGATGCCGTCGCCGCGGGCCTCCTGGAACGTCAGTCCCAGGATCGTCACGTGACTGACGTCATTCATCGTGATGAAAGGCCGATCCGCGACGCTCAGAATCGTTTCGACCTTCGACGGATCAGCCCCCTCCGGCGGGAGCCAGTAGAGAACGCCCACGCGTCGGTCGAGATACCACTCGCCGGGCGAATCGATCTCGCGGAAGAGATTCGTTGCGAAGTATCGCTGGTCCTTGCGGTAGCCATAGTTGGAGTACGGCTTGGCCAGCGTGAATGCCTCCGCGTCCGCATCGATCCTTGAGACCTTCTGGTACTCCTCGAACCAGTCCCAGAACCAGTAGCCGTAGAGACGGACATCGGGCTCGTCGAGCCAGCGGCTCGGGCGGTCTTCGACGTACTGGAACTTGCCGTCCTTGCAGCCCTTGATCGAGCCCCACTGGGTGAAGGTGTCCGTGCCCAGGATCTCGCCGGTCTTGACGAAACCTTCGTTGGGCCAGCGAGCGAGCGTCTGCGGGACGCCGTCCGCGAACAGCTCCGGTCGCTTACGAAGATCCGTCGCGTCGCCCAGGTCGGTCACGCCAAGAGCCTTCACATCCGCTTGCAGCACGCGGTCGCGAACCGCGGGATCGAGCTTGTCGCGCAGGTTCGCATCGCCGATCGGCTGCCATCGCGTGACTCGGACCCCGCCGCGAAAGACCGGCGTCTGGCCAGTCTGGGCCTGATAGACCACCGGCGCCTCGGCCGTTCCCGAATCCTCCGTAGACAGCGTCAATGGCTGCCCTGCAGTGTAATCGCCGCCTGCGATCAGAACCTTCGCGCCGCCCTTGGAAATGGAGCCTTTCTTCAACGCCCGCACGGCGTCTCTGGCTCTCGCAAGACTCCGAAACGGCTTGGCCTCCGAGCCATCGTTCTGGTCGCTTCCCACTGGGGCCACGTGAAACACGGCGCCAGGCTCCGGCAGCGAAGGCAACCGCACTCGATAGGCGCTCGGATCGCGGCCGGGCAGACCCTGTTTTCGACGCTCTGCCTCTGCAAGCCAACGTTTCGCCATGTCTTGATACAACGGCGAGACGCTCTCGTCGGAGGCCAGGCGTTGCCAGGCTGCGTTGGCGGCCGTGGAATCACCGCGTGTCGTCGCTGTTTGCGCAAGACCCAGCAGAGCCAGGCCGCGAACGAACGCCGGGGCGGACGCGTCTTTGGCGACAGCGTCAAACTTCTGGGCCGCAACGTCGAACTGGCCATCCGCCAGCGCCTTGGCCGCTGCCTCCAACGCGGGCGAACAGGACGCAGGCGTCTGGCCTGCCGCATCCACGCGGAGAGTGGCGATTGTCACACAGACCAACAGAGACAGGAGTGTTCGCACTTGTCGTTTCATCGAGGTTGCGTCCTTTGCCATGCGGATAGAGCAGGGGCGACGCATGCGTCGCCCCTGTGATAGAACAAACGATCAGACCAGCTTGTCGCGGTTCTCGTAGATCTTGGCGATCGCGTTGGCGATGTCGTCCATGTCCTGTTTGCTCGTCAACAGCATCTCCTGGCTGATCCACACCGCCTCCTGGCAGAGCCGGTCGTTGTCCGGATAACGCAGCTCTTCGCGATAGCGGTCGAGGCGGGCCTTCGGGAACGCCCGCTTGAAGCTCTTGGAACTCAGAGTCGCCTCGATCAGGCCGTCATTGTACTGGGGACCATAGCCGCCGCTGCACGGAACGCCCTCGGCCCTCAGCGCCGCCATGAACTTCTCACGGGGTGCGTTGTTGAAGTGCTCTTTCAGATAGCGGAACGGATACAGGTGGTACACCGCCCGCGTCACGCCCTCATACAGCCTGTGCGGCACGATGCCCGGGATGTCCTTGATCCTCGACGTCAGGTACTGTCCGTTCGCCCATCGCAGGTCCGTGTCGGCCTCCAGACGCTTCATCTGCGTCAGCAGGATCGCGGCCTGGTACTCCATCATGCGACGGTTGTTCCCGCTGATCGGGTACCCGCTGGTCTTGGGCATGCTGCCATACGGCCGGCCGCAATTGTGATAGGAGTGGACCCGGTCCATCAACTCTTCATCGTTGCCGACCACCGCGCCGCCTTCTCCTGCGGGCAGGTGCTTGGAGTTCTGGAAACTGAAACACCCGAGGTCGCCGATCGTGCCGCAGGACTTGCCGCGCCACTGGGCCAGCCAAGCCTGGCAGGCGTCCTCGACCACCTTGAGGTTGTGCTTCTTGGCAATTTCGGTGATCCGGTCCATGTTGGCCGGGATGCCGAGAATGTGCACAGGCAGAATGGCCCGCGTGTTCTCGGTGATTCGCTCCTCGATCTTGTCGGGGTTGATCTGGAACGTCTCAGGATCGGTGTCGGCAAAGACCGGCAGCGCACAGGACTCCAGGACCACGTTGTAGGTGGCGATGAAGGTGTATGGGGAGACGATCACCTCGTCGCCCACGCCGATGTCGAGCATGCGAAGGGCCGTCAGCAGCGAGTTGGTCCCGTTGCACATGGCCACACATCGCTTGGCGCCGAGTAGTTTGGCGTACGCATCTTCGAATTGGGAGACGGTCTTGCCCTGTCCTCGGAACCAGTTGCCGCTGCGGAGGATCTCGAGCACCGGTTCTTCCGCAGCCTTGTCCCAGATGGGCCAGGTCGGCCATCGCTTCGTCCGGACGGGTTGGCCGCCCAGCAAGGCCAGCTTGCCTGCGCTCGTGCCAAGCCCCCCGAACGCGGGCATCATCCCCGAGCCGATCGCCGCAAGCGTTCCGGCCGAGGCCGCACCCATGAATTGCCGTCGAGTCATGCTGTGTCCGTTCATTTCTCGTCCTTTCACTTGCGGATGCTGATCAAATCGGTCTTGGGAGGTTTGGCGTCGTTGACCCTGGCCAGGCAGTAGACCGTGCCATCCTTGCCAACCGCGATAGAGTTCACGTAATATGGTCGCCGGCCGTCTTCGTAGAAGATCGGGCCGTGATCGGTGTACGTGCGGGCGGGGATGTCATAGGTGATCAGGTGGAGGTTCTCGAGTCCCTTCGACTCGCCCATGGCGGTCTTGGACTTGCCTGCGAGGCGCTTGCCATCCACGTAGATCGGCCCTCCGGTCAGATAGTACAGTGTCTTGCCATCGGGTCCGAGGGTGAAGCCCAGATAGCCATAGCTGAACTGATCGAACATGCCGCTTCGTTGGGAGGGCTTGGACGTGATGCGATCGACGATCTGAACCTCAGGCCCGCGAGGGTCGAAGCGGAACAGGTACCCGGAGTTGCCATGCACGCCGTAGATCGCCTTCTCAGGCTCGTACCATACCGTCTGCCGCCAGTTGTAGGCCATGTGACCCGCTGACGTCGGATCGTACAATCCAAAATAGTCCTTCCGCATGTCGTCGCCGCTCACGAGCTCGATCGCGTCGCGATCATAGCGGTATCGGAAGATCTCGCCATCGCCGACGGTGTAATAGACGCTGCCGTCGTGGGGATCGACCACGAACGATCGGCACAGGGTGCGGTACTGTTCGCCTTTGCCGTTTTCGCCCTCACGGGAGACCGGGCCGAGATCCTTCAGTTCCTTCTTCGCCAGGTCGTACCGCAGGAAGTTGCCGCCCGGCCAGGTCAGGCCATAGAGTCGCCCTCGCTGCGTGTCCATCGTCATTGTGAGGATGCCCTCGCCGCGAGGGGCGACGCCCAAGTCCTCGAACTTTTTCGTCGCCATGTCATAGGCGAGGAAGTGGCCGCCGGGATAGGGCTTCCACCCCTGGGGCGGGATGCCGATCTTCTCCATGCCGTCGATGATGCTGTACCAGCCGACGTGGGTGGCGAAATAGAGCTTGCCGGCACGTTCGACGAAAGGCACGTGCGACTTGCCCTGGACGATCGTCTTGGCGCCCTTTTCGCCACAGGCTTCGGTCACATCTCCTACGTGCTCGATCTTGTCGGTCGCAGGGTCGTAGCAATACATCTGGGCCCCGATGTCGAACCGCTCCGAGGAGAGCACATAGAAGATCCGGCCGTCGCTGGCGGCGCCTATGCCGTTGTAGGTGTCGTGGGCCTCGGGGAAACCCGAGTCATGGATGCGTGCGGTCAGCCCGCCCAAGGCCGGAGCGACACCCATCTGAACGCAGATAACAACAGACAACACGTGCAACGTAAGATTCATGCGCAGGACTCCCATTCTCTGACGTCAACCTTATCACTTGCCACTTCGCACTTGTTTCACCAGCTCATGCACCTTGGCCACGATCCGCTCCTCGACCGACGGCAGGAAAGGCGTGGGCATCGTGCCGTAGTACAGGATCGCCCCCTCGGCCTCGTAGCCGCCCTCTCGCAGAACGCGCTCGGAGGGCACATAGCCGAATACGTCGTTGGTGTAACCGGCCACCCACACCGGCGTCCCCGCCAACTCGGCCTTGAGGCGAAGCGAGTAATCGACGACCACCTCGCCCGCCAGAGCGATCATCGTCAAATCATCCCCGAACCGAAGGACCTGGACGAGATAGGGATAGGTGGCGTCCACCCGACCGTTCTTCGCCAGTTCTGCAAGTACCATTTCCGCGTGGCGTTTGGCGTACTTGTCGTTGGAGGCCGCCTGTTGTTTGACTTTCTCCATGTCGGGCTGAGCCAGCTCCAACGTGACTTCACCAAGAGCGACCCGCAACGGCCCCCGCACAGGCCTGGGTCTGGAGACCAGAGCCGCCTCCACCGCGTTGGCCAGAGCCCGACCGTGTTGCCTGGCCCATTCCATCGTGCGTCGAGGAGTCGGATTCTGGTCGGCGCCGCAGCCGATCATGAACATCGCGGCAGTCCCGGGGTGTGCTTGCTCCACGTATTCCTGGGCAAATCCGGCGTAGTCTCCGCAGAACTCATAGTCGCTCAGCGTCGTGTTGTGGCATGCGTAGGCGAAAAGCAGCGCCCGAATCTTGCCGTCGGCCCCGTTCACCTGGAGAACGGGGACATCGTGATCGACGGGACCATCCGAATTGGGCGCGATCGAGTAGCCGCCGCCGGTCGGCGAACGACGGTTCATGGCGAAACCTGCCCTTGCATGCATATACGACAATTGGGCGGGCTTCAGGTCGGCCAAGGAACGCCCTACCAGTTCGACCAGCTTGCCGAGCAGGGTCTCGGAGTATTTCCTGCCCAGCGCAATCTGCTCGGCCGGCAGGTCCCACCCTTGCGAGGCCCTCCAGTCCCTCAGTTCGGGGCCCGAGTGCGTGTGCGAGGGGTTCAGCAGGAGGCCCGCCGGGGGGAGCTTGCATCGCTCAGCGACGGCCTTTTCCAGTCGATTGCGGAATTCGCGGGGAAAACCGATCAGGTCGGCCGTCACGATCACCAGGCGAGTCCCCTCGGCATCTTCCAGAGCCAAGGCCTTGGCGTTCAGATCGTGTACCTTGCCTTCGGAGGGTTTGTTCCGGGCGGCGTATCCTGCCATCCACATGGAGTACTCCGGCGTGATTGCCACGGTGGCGACACCGGCCTTCCAGGACGGCGTTGCAGCCGCAAGAGAGATCGAAGGTGCCCAGAGGATCACAGTGACAAGTCCCGCGACAGTCCCCAGGAGCGTGTTCCCTGCACAAGTTCGACATCTAGAGGTCATGTCCTTGTCTCCGATAAGGGTTATCGTAGCGAGGACCATCTTAGCCCCGCGAGCGATTGTCCGCAAGGCCCGATTTCTCCAGGAATCAACCGCTGTTCGCCCCCTCATTTCCCTTGCACCGAAACGAAGCTGCCGCGATGATAGGCGATCGATGATTGTCCACAGAAGTGAATGCAGTATGGCAATACGTGAGGCAGCATGATCCTCCGAAGTTCTGTCATCGCGTGGGCGTTGGTGGCGTCCCTGATCTGGCCTGTCGTTTGCCGCGGCCAGGGGGCCTACCAGATCAAGACCTCTCATCCGAGGCTCTTCATCGAGGACGTCCAGGAGATGGCCCGACGCTGCGACGGGCCGCTGGCCCAGGACTATGCGGTCGTCAAGCAGCGAGCCGATGAGGCGGTCCGCCGGGGCGCTATCCCAGCCCTCGCCAATGCATGGTCGATCCCGGAAGACCTGATGAACTGCGGCCTGGCATACCTCGTCGAGCGACAACGGGGCCGCGACGCTCGGCCCTATGCCGACGTCGTCATCAAACAATGGGGCGACGGCGCGATCATCTCGAACCGCAAGGGCAGCCACTTTGGCTACCACGCCATCGCCTACGACTGGATCTACGACGCGATGACGCAGGAGCAGCGAATCCTCTTTGGGGACGCGCTGGGCTCCTGGCTTCGATTCTTCACCGAGGAGCCGAGAATCCTGCTCAAGTGGGGCCACTGGGAATACAATCAAACCTGGGGTCCCATCCACCTGAACATCATGAACAGCCGGGATTCGATCACGCAGAAGCTGCTGATCGCCCTGGCCATCGCCGGCGAGGGAACGAGGCACGAAGCCGACGCACGGACCTTCCTCGATTCCTGGAATCAGCGAGTGCCGACCGAGTGCATTCCCGCATTCAACCGCATGGGCGGCGTCTGGTCGGAATCCTACGGCCACGGCGGCTACGGTCCCGTCACCGTGATCCCCTATTCTTTCCACGCCTGGGGGACCGCCACAGGCATCGACCTGTTCGCGCAGACGAAGCCCTGGGGATACCCCGTGGAGTCGCCCCGCTGGGTGGCCTATACGACGATGCCCCACAACGACCGCACCGCCTGGATCGACGACGGAGACGGGGCCCGCCCCGCCGCGTTCGCTCGGGCCGCTCCGATGCTTCGCGACGGGCTTTCGCAGTGGTTCTCCGATCGCGGCAGAGAATGGCTGAAGGAGCGATGGCAACGGGTCGCCTGCTACGACCCAGCCCTTGAGGCGACCTCGCCCGATCGCCTGCCCTTGGGCTACCTGTTCCCAGGGGCCGGACACGTGTACATGCGAAGCGCGTGGAACGATCCGAACGCGACCTGGGCCTTCTTCGGCTGCGGGCCGCAATTCGCAGGGCATGCAAGAGACGACGAGGGGCACTTTTTGATCTCCAAGCGAGGGGCCCTCGTCTCGCGCCAGGGTGGCCAGGGCCACAACGACTCGGACCACTACGCCGGTGGGTCGCTGATCTTCAACATCGTGACGATCTACGACCCGAACGAAAGGTTCCGGCGGGACAAGAACAACGAGAATGACGGCGGGCTCCTGCGACATGTCTACGAGGGCAATCTGCCCCAGGAACGCGGTCGTATCGTGGCCTTCGAGCACAACTCCCGTTACACCTACGCGGCCGCCGACATCACGAAGGGCTACAACCAGACCAAAGCCCGCGAGGTGACGCGGCAATTCCTCTATCTGCGGGGCGAGCGAGAATTCTTCGTCGTGTTCGATCGCGTGGAGGCAACCCGCCCCGAGTTCTCGCGGCACTTCTTCCTGCACGTCCCGACGGAACCCGTACGCCAGGACAACCGCCTGACCTGGCTGAGCCTGCCCGAGGCCGATGGCGACAGAGAGGTCTTCTCCCGCGGCCGGTGCCGGATGTTCCTGCACACCCTGCTGCCTGTGAAAGCCCAGATTGTCACCCGCGGCGGGCCCGGCCAGGAGGCCTGGGGACATCCGCTGGAGCCCACGGCACAGTATAACCACATGAGCGAAGGGCGGACCAAACCGCCGATCTGCCCCTGGCGAATCGAAGTGGGCGACGACGACCAGGATGCACGCACACTCTTCCTGCACGTTTTCGAGATCGCCAACGAGCAGGCAGGCCGACCGGCCGAGGTCACGTTCGCCCCGCCGGCCGGAGTCGACATCGAGGGCAGGTGGCGGGTGCGATTCAACTCCGCCGGCGAACTCGGCGGAACCATCAACGACGGCCCCCTCGCGACGGTCATCGACACGGAGGCGCAATATCAATAGGGTGATTCACACCATGAAACGTCGTGACTTGCTCAAGACCATCGCCCTGGCCGGACCCGTGGCCGCCTGGAGCATGGCGGCTGAAGCGGATGAGCGCCCCCAGACCGAGGCATCCACGCGCGATTGGCTTGCCCGCTGGGAGCGAAACATCCTGGGCGACGCCCGTTCGCGCTATTGCGACAGGGAGATGGGCGAGGAACTGGGCTGGCTGGTCAGCCCCTTTCTCAACGGCTTCTATTACGGATACCTGGCGACACGCGACCCCAAGTGGATCGAGATGCTCATCGATTGGGCGGACTCCTGCATCCGACGGGCAGTCAAAGAGCCGGACGGCTTCCTGGGCTGGCCCAAGGGCGGAATGGACGCCGCCGAGACTTTCCATGCCGACAGTCTGCTGGGTGAGGCGATGCTTCTGCGTCCGGTGGTGCTCATGGCAGGCGAGATCCTCAAGACCCCTGCAATCCAGGAGAAGTTCGCCCCGAAGGTTCGCACGTATCTCGATCTGGCCGAACGCGTCTTCGACAAATGGGATTCTCGCGGCTGCTGGCGGGACGTCCCCGAAGGCGGGCTCTGGGTGGTCCCCCGCTTCGGCATCGATCCGAACACCGCGCAGTGGACGGAGGGCTATGCCCGGAGGGCGACGGAGGGGTTCTCCAATCCCGCCAACAAAGAGAACCACATCGCCCAGTGGTTGATCGCGATGCACGACGCGATTGGCAAACCCGTCTACCGCGCGCGGGCCCGGAAGTGGTTCCAGCTCATGCGATCACGAATGAAGACGAGGGAGGACGGCAAGTGCTTCGTCTGGAACTACTGGGACCCGGCCGGACCGTGGGACTACAAGCCCGACGGTTCACCCAAGCACTGGATTGGCGTCCACCCCAACGGCGGCTACTACGGAATCGACGTCGAGGCGATCGTCACCGCCTTCGAGCACGGATTGGTCTTCACCAGGGCCGACATCGACCGCCTGATCGCGACGAATCGCGACTTCATGTGGAACCAACAGGTGGCTCGGGCCAGGTTCCAGCGCATCGATGGCGGCCCGCCGGACGAACGCTGGAGAAATTCGCCCGGTGTGCTCTGGACGGCCCTGGTCCCCTACGATGAAACGCTCCGGCGAGTCTTCATCGCCAACCACAATCCATCCGGCTGGAGCGGCCTATCCACTACCCCCTGGTTCTTTGCCCGCCAAGGGACACCGATCGTTGACCGGGAAGGAACGACTCGATGAGAACCCATCTTGACTTGAACCGTCGTCAGTCTCTGCAGACCGCGAATACCTGCGGATCATGAGGAAGTACGCATGAAACACCGGTCATTCGATCCGATCAAGTGTCTCGGCATATGGCTGTTCCCAACTCTCCTGTTGCCGGGACTGACTCTGGGCCAATGGGAATCCATGGGCTTGTCCGGCGGAGGCGGGATGTTCTCGCCTGCCATCTCGCCCGCGGACCCGAACCTCATGATGCTCAACTGCGACATGGGCGCCGCGTACATCTCCGAGGACGGGGGGCGAAACTGGCGGATGATCCACCACGCCCAACTGCGAAGCGACACGCGATGCCGCCCGGCATTTCATCCCACAGACGCCAACGTGATCTACGCCTCCTCCGGCGGCGAGCTTCGGATCAGCCGGGATCGAGGCAGGACCTTCTCGCCCATCGGAGATCTGCGACGTTCCCTCTCCGGCGCGATATCGATCCATCCATCCGATCCCGCCATCCTGCTCGCGGGAACAAGCGATGGACGGTGCCATCTCTCGCAGGACGCAGGCGTCACCTGGACGGCCTGCCAGGGTCCGCGTGGACAAACAATCGGCTTTCACTTCCGCAACCGCACGCTCTTCGTAGGCACGAGCGAGGGCATCTGGCGTTCGGACGACGAAGGGCGGACCTGGACCCCGAAGACGAACGGGCTGCCCTGGAACGAGATCCACGGTTTCGCAGGCGGTGAGGACAGGCTCTACTGCACGGTGACCAGCAAGCTGGAGAACGACGCCCTGCAGGGCGGGGTCTATCGTTCCCTCGACGGCGGCGACTCCTGGCAGCGGGCGATGGGCCAAGGCATCAATCTGGATACCACGCAAATGGATCAGTGGTCCTATGGTCCGATCGCGCAGTATCGACACATCCTGACCACCGACGCCCGGCCGCTGACGGTCTACGTCACGAACACCAGCACCGGCTTCCATCCGCCCCACCATGAGACGGTGTACCGCAGCGACGATGGAGGCGACACATGGCGGGCCACGTACTTTCAGGACCCGCGATTCAAGCAGTACAACGTGGCTCCGAATTACGTCACGGTATCGACGGGCCAATCCCTCAAGGGAGGTGATGCGCCGTTTGCAGCCGCGATCCGCAACAGCGATCCCAATCGCCTGATCCTCGTCTGGAGCCAGAGCTACATCACCCATGACGGCGGCCGGACATGGTTCAATGGCGACACCTATCCCGCCCCCGGCCAGGAGGCCAGGCCGGGCTGCGCGTGGGCCTGCACCGGACTGGTCGTCACCACAACCTGGGGCTATTACATCGATCCGCACGAAGCCAACCGCCATTACATCGCGTACACGGACATCGGTTTCGCCCGCTCGCTGGACGCAGGCAAGACGTGGATCTGGTGGGACAAGAGCAACTGGGCCCCCTGGCGAAACACCTGCTATGAGATCGCTTTCGATCCCGACCGGCCAGGCAGGATGTGGGGCGCGTTCTCCGACGTGCATGACATCCCCAACGACAACATCATCTCCGAACGCCATGGCCACAACGGTCCCGGCGGAGTCTGCATCTCGCAGGATTTCGGCGCATCGTGGCAGGCCGATGCAAAGGGCCTCCCCGCTCGACCGGTGACTTCCATCGTGCTCGACCCCCGAAGCCCTGCCGACTCGCGTACCCTCTACGCCGGGGTCTTCATGGAGGGCATCTACAAATCGACAGACGACGGCATGACCTGGACGCTCAAGAGGAACGGTCTGGGCCATCCGCAGAACATGCGGGTCTCCCGCGTCGTTCTCCACGAGGACGGGACACTCTTTGCGATGATCTGCGCGATGCGCCCCGCGCGCGGGCAGCCACTTGCGAGCGAAGGGGTCGGGCTGTACCGGTCCAGGGACCAGGCCGAAACATGGGAAAAGGTCAACGCGTCACAGCTCTTCCTGTATCCCAAGGACTTCTCGGTCCACCCGCGCAACAGCAGCGTCATCCTCGTGGGCGTATGCGACGCGGGCCGAGGCGACCAATCCGGCGGTCTCTATCGCACCGACGACGGCGGCACGACCTGGCAACGAATCGGTCGCGAAGGCCCGCAGACCTTCGGCGGGTACTTCCACCCGAAGCGCGACCGCTGGATCTACATGACGCTCACCGAAGGCGCCCCCGGCGCGGGGCTGTGGCTCTCGCGCGACGACGGTCGGACGTGGCAGGCCTTCGACGACCTGCCGTTCTCGAATATCCAACGGATCGTGTTCGACCCGTCCGACGAGAACCGGATGTACGTCACAACGTTTGGCGGCAGCATCTGGCGAGGACCAGTTGCTCCCGAGCCGCCGGAGAAACAGAGCATACAGTAAGGATAGAGGCCATGAAGTCACCTCACCGCAGCCGCGTTGTTCGGGCGGCTCTGATTATCACACTCCTGGGATCGTCGGCAGCGCGGGCCGACCAGTCCGCAGCCCCTGTCGTGGTCTGGGACACGCAGACGCGTTTTGACGAAAAGGTCGATGCTGGAAACAGGAACGGGTGGCAGGTCGTGCCCACCGACCTGCTGACACTTGAGGCCGATCCGGCCAAGGCGTTCTCCGACCCGGGTTTCCATGGGCGGGAGTACACCTTCGCGGGAAGAGCCGTGGTCGAGAATGGCCGCTTCACGGCGGTGTTCTGGCCGGAGAAAGGGCAATGCGTGATTTCCTCGAAGTCCGATCCCGGCCCCGGCGCTCTGGGGTTCTCTGTGATGCCGGTCAAACCAGGACCTTTCAATGGCGGTCGATGCAGGATCCTTCGAAACACCGGCAACGAGGCGGCGATCGAATTCATCTGGGATACAGGGACGGCAACCCTGGCGTTCGATAGAACCGAGATCGTCGAGATCAGACCTGGGACGAACACGAAGGGGATTCGTCTGCAAAGCGAGATCGCATACGGCGTGGCGCCGGACTTCATTGGCGACGATCTGATCATCGATCTGGACAAGTATCCGTCGAAAGATGGGCTTTCCGTTCCGGCTGAGAACGTCTTTTTCGGCTTGCTCAAAGGAGAGAATCGCCTGCTGGTAATGACCTGGCCCGAGGGAAAGCAGCAACTGCGGTTCGGACGTGGCAAGACGGAGATGGGCAATCAGCTTGTCGAGTGCATCGACTTCGATTGCGACGGGCAGAGCGTCTACCTGGCCCTTCTGGAAGCGCCCGGCATCTGGCACCGGGAACCGCTGACCGCATCCTTTCTGGAGAAGGATGTGACGATCCCGTGGAAACGCCCCTTTCCCGCCCGCTGGGTTACGCAGTTGGAAGAGGCCGGCGTGAAGACCCGTTTCCCCTTCCGCCAGAGCAAAGGCCAGATCTGGCGGGGCGTTCCCGGCATGTACGCTTATCCCGTCTGGTTCGACGGAGACAAGGCCTGCTACCGATTGAGCAAGAAGGTGATGCCCAGGGGCGAGTCTCTCACCTACTTCCTGGAGGGCGAGGGATCGCCGCTTCCGGTGAGTTCGCCTGTAGAGATCCTCAAGGCGACCCTGGGTCGGCAGGCCTGTGAGTCGATCCTCGACCTGCCCGGCCGCAGGCTTCGCACCCACCACCGACGAGGCGCCGAGGGCATCCGACGAGCCTGCACCTGCGGCTGCACGGAAGCCATCGAGGCCGTGTTCCACGCGGGACAAGAGGTCGAGAAGGCGGAATACATCAAGGAAGCCGTCGGCGACATGATCTACTTCGTCAAACAACACTTGGAGAGGATCGACGAATACCGAGCCTTTGCCGAGGACCTATCGAGGTTCCTGCGAGAACAGCAAAGCAAGTCCCCTGCGTTGAAGCCGTACATCGACAGCCTGGAGCAGATTGCAGAACGAATACCGCAGATCTACGAGGTCGAGAAGGAGAACATGAAATCCGCGGCCTATGCGGACGAGTTGGCCCGCAAGACCATCGCGTTGACCGCAAGGAAGGACGCCAGGAACCTGCCGGCCTGCCTCGAGTTGGGCAAACAATGGCGAGGAGTGGGCGGCGCGCAGGACGGCGTTGTCGCACAATACCACATGCTCATCCGCAAGCTGTTCCAGGAGGCGGGCGCCGGTTGCCTCGACCAACCCGCGGCGGTTGAGATCGCACGGGAGATCCGGAATCGATGCCGGCAGTGTCTCCGAAATCCTGATGGCTATGAAATTTGGGCCAATTATTGAAAGAGAAGTCTGCAATGATGAGAGATACCGTCACAATCGTGCTGATTCTTTCCGCTGCGCTGGGCCTGCTCGCCGGCTGTGAGAAGACCCCGAACGAAGAATCCATCGCTCCCATGACGCAGGCCGGGGCCTCGGCGGAAATGGTCCTGATCCCCGGCGGCGCCTTTACCATGGGCGATAAGGACGAGCCCGACGCACCGCTGCACGAGGTGACCGTGAGCCCGTTCCTGATGGACAAATGCCTGGTCACCCAGGAACACTACCTGAAGGTCATGGGCGACAATCCCTCTCGTTGGAAGTCGCCGAAGAACCCCGTCGAGCAGGTGCGATGGTCGGACGCCGTGAAGTTCTGCAATGCCCGCTCGCTGGCCGAGGGTCTGAAGCCTTGCTACAACCTGGACACATGGGAGTGCGACTTCGACGCCGATGGCTATCGGCTGCCGACGGAGGCCGAATGGGAGTGCGCCTGCCGGGCCGGGACCAGGACCGCGTACTTCTTTGGCGACAACCCGTCCCAATTGGGTGATTACGCTTGGTTCGAGAAGAACTCCGGCGGGCATCCCCAGCCCGTCGGCCAGAAGAAGCCCAATCCCTTGGGGCTCTACGACATCTGCGGCAACCTCTGGCAATGGTGCAATGACTTCTATGGGGTCGAGTATTACGCACAGTCGCCCAAAGAGAACCCGCGGGGGCCGAAAGAAGGCGACAGTCGGGTCGTCCGCGGCGGCGCGTGGAAGTTCAGTGGCGACAACTGCCGCAGCGGATACCGCTACAACGAGAACCCCGGCTATGTGGACGTCTGCTTCGGCTATGACATCTATGGCTTCCGCTGTGTGAGAAACGCCCCTGCTGCGAAATGAATTGTGAGGATCGATCATGAGGACCAAGCTCGTATCTCTCTGGCTCGTGCTGGCATGCATTTCGATAGTCCAGGCCGCAATTCGTCCGATCGTCGAAGTTGAAGAAGACGTGTACAGCTACGAGTCCGCCAACAACGGGGCCGGGCCGATGTGGTGTCATGGGTCCACGTGCCTGGTCCGCGTCGGGGAGGATGTCTTCGCCAGCGGTCTGGAGACCCTCCCGGGAGCGAAGCCGCTCAACAACTGTCGCTGGATGCTGTTTCGCCGAGGACTGCGCGGATGGGAAAAGGCATACGTCGATCCGTCCGGCCGAACTCGCGAGCCTTGTCCCCTGGCCGGCTTCTCCGACGGTCGCCTCTACCTTTCCGCCAATCCCACGCTGAACAAGGACCCGAACGCCTACGCCGGACCCGCGAGACCCGAGATCCTTCGGTTCTCTGCGCGGGATTCGAGCAGGCCGGCCGAGACGATCCTGCCAATCTGGTCCGGCGAACCGAAGTTCTCCGAGCACTCCTACCGAAGTCTCGCGGCCGACGGCGTCAGTCACGAGTTGATCCTGTTTCAAAACGTGGGCTATACCCATGCGGAGTGGACCTTCCTCGACCGTGACGGTCGGTGGAGCGCGCAGGGGCAACTGCCCTGGCCTTGGGGCGCGGAATACGCCAAGCCCCAGCCGATCCGTGTGTGCTATCCCAACGTGGCTCTGAAGAATCGCCAGGTTCACTTCTGCGGCGTCAGCGACATCGTCGAGCCGAACCTCACTTGGCGGGCCTTCAAGAAACAGCTCACAGGCCAGGAGTGGGATTACGACTTCCGTCGCCTGTTCTATACATGGTCGCCGGACATCCGGACCGGGAAGTTCGAGCCCTGGGTGGAAATCGCCAGTCGTGAGAAAACCGGCGGCTGGATCACGCCGGGAGACCTCTGGCTCGCGCCGAACGGCGACGTACACGTCCTTTGGACGGAACGGGCCCTGGACGAACGCCTGCGGGAGAAGTTCTTTCCCCAGGAGAAACAAAGCCATTCGCTGAACCACGCCGTGATCCGCAAGGGAACAGTCCTCTCGCGTCGCACTCTGTTGGCAGCCGAGGAAGACAAGTCCAATGAGCGGCCTGGCCGTGGACGATTCCAGATCACGCCGGACGGTCGTCTGTTCGTCCTCTACTACATCCAGGGCACTGACGCGAGCGGCCGCGCCGTCTCCGAGAACCGCGTCCTGGAAATCCTCCCCGACGGTTCTGCGACCGATGCGACTCGCGTCCCACTGACCAAACCCTTCACGGAGTTCTATACCGCCACGGTACGGGCGGGCTCGCCCCCTTCTCAGACGCTGGAACTGCTCGGCATCCGTCAGGGATTGGCGTCAGCCATCAGCTATGCAAGGATCAAGATAGTCGATTGAACCCTGTCCGAAAGGCGGCGGTTCAAGCGCCCCTGCACCAGGAAAACAACCGACGCTCACGAAAGTCGCCATTTTGCGTCGCACAGGGGCCGAAGAACCCGTTTCTCGTGGACAGGCCCGCGCGTTCGGCGTAAGCTGCGACCGGTCCTTGCAGGTCTTATCGAGGATTATCACCCTATATCGAAAGGAAACAAGCCGTGAAAAGACACCACCTGCTCTATGGCACGATTTCGCTGATATTCATTGTCGTCGCGGGACTGTGCGGCGCAGCTTTCGCACAGACCGATCAATCGGGCGTGAATCTCGCCGCCGTGGCGACGCCCACCAGTTCGTATGTCTCCGGCGACACGAGGAACAGCGCGCTCAATGACGGCGTCGAACCTCGCAGTTCGCGCTACAATCGCCCTGCCTCATACGGCAACTGGCCCATGCGAGGCACCCAGTGGGTCCAATACGAATGGAGCCAACCGATCAGCACCGCGAAGATCGACGTCTACTGGTGGGCCGACGGCCGCGGCGTGCACGCTCCCAAGGCCAGCCGGCTCCTGTACTGGGACGGCAATGCCTTCGTCCCGGTCAAGAACGCCTCCGGCCTGGGCGTCGCCGAGAATCAGTATAACACCACGACCTTCGACGAGGTCACCACGTCCAAGCTCAAGCTGGAGATCGACTCCGACGGCGAGTTCTCCACCGGCATCCTGGAGTGGAAGGTCTACGACTCGGGCAAATCGCCTGAGTTCCCGCCCACGGTGACCGCGGACATTGATCGCTCAGTCGTGGTCGGCGGCAAGACCTACCTGACCGGCG
The DNA here is from genome assembly GCA_937927975.1 of uncultured Phycisphaerales bacterium. Classification (GTDB taxonomy): domain Bacteria; phylum Planctomycetota; class Phycisphaerae; order Sedimentisphaerales; family Anaerobacaceae; genus PLanc-01. The sequence continues at coordinate 33,318 of CALEZT010000094.1, read as the reverse complement.
AGGTCAAGACCCTCAAGACCCGCGTTCCCGTGCCTGTCTCCTGGACCAAGCAGTCCGGCCCAGGCAAAGTCGCCTTCGAGAAAGCCGACGCCCCCGTGACCACCGCGACCTTCTCGGCCCCCGGTGAGTACGTCCTGAAACTGACCGCCGGCAAGGATTCGCTGAGCGCGTCGTCCACGGTGGCGGTCAAGGCGTTTGCGGCGCCTCCCAAAGACCGGCTTGACGTGGTCTACACGAAGAAGTACACGATCGACAACCCGCTGTGGAACCACAGGGCCAAAGCCCTGATCGTCAACTGGATTCCGCACTGCATCGAGAAGAACAACGATCCGAACCTTCGCGAGGGCGGCATGAACAACTTCATCGAAGCCGCCAAGAAACTCCGAGGCGAGCCCGCCAAACCCCACATCGGGTATTCATTCTCCAACGCCTGGGTCCACCAGACGGTCGAATCGATCTGCATCGCGTTGATGGTCGATCCCCAGGGCGATTCCGAGATCATCAAGGCCCAGGAGAGCATGAAGGCGACCTTGGAAGACTGGATTCCCAAGATCCTGGCCGCCCAGGAGCCCGATGGCTACCTTCAGACCCGCTACACGTTGGGCACACGAGGCGAGCGGAACACGCCCGAGCGGTGGAGCGCCCGCCTGCGAAGCGAGCATGAGGGTTATGTCGCAGGGTACTTCATCGAGTCGGCGATCAATCATTACACGCTGACCAACGGCGCCGACAAACGCCTCTACGACGCCGCCAAGAAGCTCTGCGACTGCTGGGTGGCCAACATCGGGCCCGGCAAGAAGGACTGGTACGACGGCCACCAGGAAATGGAGCAGGCGCTCGTCCGTTTCGGCCGATTCGTCAACGACATGGAAGGCCCCAAGAGCCATGGCGACAGCTATATCCAGCTCGCCAAGTTCCTGCTCGATTGCCGCCGGGACGGCGAGGAGTACGACCAGAGCCACGTGCCGGTGCAGCAGCAGTACGAAGCGGTGGGCCACGCGGTCCGCGCCGCCTACAGCTACTCGGCCATGTCGGACGTGGCGGCCGAGACCCACGATCCGGATTACCAGAGCGCCGTGATGAGTCTCTACGAGAGCATGGTCAACCGAAAGTACTACGTCACCGGCGGCATCGGCAGCGGCGAGACCTCCGAAGGCTTCGGACCCGACTACTCCCTCCGGCACGACGCCTACTGCGAATCCTGCTCCACCTGCGGCCTGATCTTCTTCCAGCACAAGATGAACATCGCCTACCACGACGCCAAGTACGCGGACCTCTATGAGGAGTCGATGTACAACGCCCTGCTGGGCTCAGTCGATCTGGAGGCGAGGAACTTCTACTATCAGAATCCGCTGGATTCTCGAGGCCCTCGGTATCCGTGGCACAACTGCCCCTGCTGCGTGGGCAACATTCCGCGCACGCTGCTGATGGTTCCCACCTGGACCTACGTCAAGAGCGACGACGGGCTCTGCGTGAACCTGTTCATCGGCAGTACGGTCAACGTAGAAAAGGTGGCAGGCACCGACGTCCAGATGGTCCAGAAGACCGACTACCCCTGGAGCGGCGACGTCGCGATCACCGTCAACCCCGCCAAGACCGCCAAGTTCAAGATCCGCATCCGCGTGCCCGACCGCAGCGTCAGCGATCTCTACAGCAGCGCGCCGGCCTCCAACGGAATCACCTCCCTGTCGGTCAACGGCAAGAAGATCAAGCCCAAGATCCAGAAAGGCTACGCCGTGATCGATCGCAAGTGGAAGGTGGGCGACAAAATCGAACTGGTGCTTCCCATGACGATCCAGCGGGTCAAGGGCAGCGACAAGATCGCGGCCACAAAGGGACAGGTTGCCCTGAGATATGGTCCCCTGATCTACTGCGTCGAAGCCGCCGACCAGGAACTGGGCAAGGTCCTCCCGCCCAACGCCCCGCTGACCACCGAGTGGAAGGGCGACCTCCTGGGCGGCCTGACCGTCATCAAAGGCTCCTGGGCCGACGGCTCGCCCTTGACCGCGATCCCCTACTACGCCCGCGACAATCGGATCGCCCCGCCGGAGAACCCGGCGAACACGGATGGCAGCCCCCGTAACCGGCCGCGACGTGGACTCAACTCCTCGGTCTGGATGAAGGATCAGTAAGCCGGCCGAGACTCATCGATCGATGACTTCGACAGAGGCGGGAATCCGCGGGCCCTGGGGTCCGTCCGGTTCCCGCCTCTGCGTTTTCGGAACAAGCCTTGCGTCACGCGAAGACACTGTGCCGCAAACGGCGTTTCGCCCGCAGGAAGAAAAACACCCCGGCCAAAATATACAGGGCCGAGACGAGGGCCAGTATCTGCGTGGTTCGGCCGAAATAGAGAGACGCCTGCTCCGGATGATAGACAAGGTGCGCGCTGTCGTAGTACACTTTGTGCCATGGAAGGTCTGCGTTTTGCCGGCCTCCCGTGGCTTCCATGATAACGTGTGCCTGCACCGCGGGATGGGTCCACAGGTATACCCCCGGCAAACGGCTCTGCGGCATAGCCGCCGACATCAGCCCGGCCAGAATCGGGCCGACTGCCCAGAGTCCCAGGATCAACGCGAAACCCGCCACGACGGCCGAGGTCGTCCGCTTGAAACGAGTGCCAAAGTATAGACCCGAGCCGGTGACGAAGCACGTAACCCAAGCGACCACCATGGCCAAGTGAACCACGGAAACCCAATGGATGTACCCGACCAGAATGAACAGGATCACGTGTCCGGCCAGCAGTCCCCAGAGAGGCACGCACCGCCGGACCGCGGAGACGGCCTTGCCCAGCAGGATCTCCGTGTTGCTCAAGGGCGTCGCCAGCAGGAGCAGCCAGGATTGGGACTCTTTCTCCGACGTGATTCTCGTCGTCGCAAAGACCACGTTGACAACGGTGCCCAGGAAGCCGAAGAGCATCACATACGACGTATGCACGAAACTCTCGTCGAGGTACTTGGCGCGGGCCCAACTCAGGTAGGTGAAGAGCAGCGTTCCTATGGTGATCGCCAGGCCGATGTAGTTATTGCGGTTGTCCACGCCCTGGATGAAGGGCGCCCGCAACTCGCGCCAGATGACCGGCGGCCCCAGAACCCGCTTGACGACGCCCTGCGGACTGTCTTCCGTGTGAACGCCGGTGGCAGCGATTGCTCTGCGCCTTGCCCGGCGGAGCTTGGACCATGGTTCAAGTTGTCCGGTGGCCTGCCGCAGCGCGACCTTCCGCACCACCGCCGTGGCGACAATCAGAACCAGGACCGCCAGGCCCAGGATCACCGCACACTGAAGAGGCCAGAAGTACGGCACCGGCAAGCCGATGGGCGAGAGCATGTTCGTCGTGGTGATCGAGATGCCCGCGACCGGATTGAAGTGGAAGAGCACCGCGGCCAGAGGCGTCCCTCTGAGCACGAGAGAACTCATGGACACGCCTGTCATCCCTCTTCCCCACAGAGCCCCGATGACCATGGGCACGATGAAGTAGAAGCTGGCCAGCAGGAACAGAGTCTGCAAGATCACCACATAGGAACGTCGATTGTTGATCGACAGCAGCAGGCTCACCGAGCCCGCGAAGATCGCCGCCGTGAGCGTGATGCAGAGACTCGACAGCAAGTACCCCCACGAGACGCCGCCCAGAACGCGGACGATCGCCAGGATCGGAAACGTGATCGCCAGCAACTGGACCAGTTGCAGCAAGCGGCTGAGCAGCTTGCCCATCACGATCTGAAAGCTGTTGATCGGCGTGGTCATCAGGAGGCCCAGCGTGCGGTGGTAGATCTCGTCGCTGATCGCGTTGCACAGCAAGACCACCGCCAGAATCTGGGTGGCCACGAACTGGAACAGCACCACCGTCCGCACGATCGCCTTGCCCGCCTCGGCCATGCGGGATTGCTGGACGGTCGCATTGCCTTGGACGTCCACCCGGCTCATCCAGACCACGACCACGAAGAACGCGAGGATCGCGATGTAGAAGAATCGCAGCGAGTAGTTCCTGCGCCGCCGGCTCGAGACCCGCAGTTCCTTGTCGAAGATGGGCCCCGCCAGCCACGTCGGATCCAGAACCATCGGCGTTATCCTTTCGATCTGAGCAGTCATTCGTCGTCTCCCGCCGCGTGGGCAACGTCAATCGAGCACCCTTCGCCGGAACCCGCGCACCGCCCGCCAGGCGAAACCGAGCGACGCCAGCGCGTACCCTGCCATGGCCGCCAGCATCAGCACCGCGATCTCGGAAGCGTTCAAGCGGTTTCCAAACCACCACACGTCCGTGACGCAACCATCGAGCGTCGTCATCACCATGGCCAAAGCCTGCCCGAAGGGAACCATCGCGAAAGCCACCGAGGCCCCTCCGTCCCATCGTGCGTTCAGAACGCCATCGATCAACACCGCCAGCAAGGGCAGGCTCGTCGCCACGAGGAGAAGCACCTGCACCAGCCGGCTGCTGAACTTGTTGAGCACGACCTGCCGGTCGCTCAAGGGGGTCGTCAGGAGCGCGGCCAGCGTCCGGCTGTACACCTCGTCGCTGATCGCGGTGCTCAGCATGGCGATGGCCACCAACTGGGCTGCGAAGAACTGGAACCACACGATGCACAGGGTGATCGTCTTGGCGGCGGTCTCCATCTGGGCGCGGGATGTCACGCCCGAACGGACTTTCACAGTGGGAATCCAGATCGCCGCGATGAAGACCATCAGGAACAGGACGTACACGCATCGCAGCGCGTAGCCCCGACGCCGCCGGCTGGCCACCCGCAGTTCCTTGTCGAAGATGGGGCCGGCCAGCCGCAATGGGCTGAGGTGCCTTAGCAGATTGGTTGTCAGTGCTGCTTCCATGATCTGGGATGCGCGATCGGACGCGTGCGACGCCAATTATCAATCATCCATAATCCACCATCAATCAATGGACGATTCCCTTGGTCAATTGCAGGAACGCCTCGTCGAGCTTGAGCTGCTCGGGGTGCAGGTAGACCAGGTCTACGCCGGCGTTGACGAGCGTGCGGGCGATGATCCCGTCGGCGTTCTGGCCTTCGCAGAACGTGACCGAGAGGTGGTCGTTCACCGGCTCGACCTTCTGCACCTGCGGCAGAGCCGAGAGCAGTTCCATCGCGCGGCCCGGATCGCCGACCACCTTGACGCGAACCTTGCTCTGAATGCCCAGCCGGGGACGGATCTCCTCGATGGTTCCGCTGAAGACGAACTGCCCGTGCTCGATGATCCCGATGCGGTCGCAGATTTCCTCCAGTTCGCTGAGGATGTGGCTGGAGATCATGATCGTCTTGCCCATTCGCTTGAGCTCGCGGAGCAGCTCTCGCATCTCGATGCGCGCCCGCGGGTCCAGACCGCTGGCGGGCTCATCGAGGACCAGGACCTTCGGGTCGTGGATCAGCACGCGGGCCAGACCCAGTCGCTGCTGCATGCCGCGAGACAGGCTGTCGACCGGCGCGGCCCGCTTGGAGACCAGGTCGGTCAGCTCCAGCACGCCGTCGACGATCGCCTTGCGTTTCTTGTACTCGATGCCGAACGCGGCGGCGAAGAACTCGAGGTATTCGAACACCTTGAGATCGTCGTAAACGCCCATGAAGTCCGGCATGTACCCCACCCGCCGACGGACGTCCTTGCCCTTCTTGGACACGTCCAGGCCGTCGATAAACGCGGCGCCGCTGGTGGGCTCCAGCAGCGTCACCAGGATGCGCATGGTCGTGGTCTTTCCGGCGCCGTTGGGCCCGATGAAGCCGAAGATGTCCCCGGCCCCGACGTACAGGTCGAGATCGCTCACCGCCACGAGGTTCCCGAAGTTCTTGGTCAGCTTCTTGGTCTCAATCATGGTCCATCCCTCCATTGACCTTCACGAGCTGTCTGGCGTATTGGATGTGGTTCACGTCGTACTGCCGCCCTTTGATGGCGAACGGCGCCGGGGCCTTCTCGAACGTCACGCAGACCACCGCGGTCTCGGAGTCGAGGCACGAGTACATGCCCAGGGTGCGATCCAGGCACCCCTGGGCGAAGAAGACGTTGTCCGCGATGCCGTGAAACACGCTGGGCATTCGCGGCAGTGGAACCTCGGGCCACATGTTCGGCGCCCGCCGGTTCGAGTCGGCCACCGGCTGCCTCGACCACAGCCGGAATGGCCGAGTCCGAAGGGCGAACTGCTTCGTCGTATGGGCCGGAACCGATCCCAGATCGGCGCAGCTCTCTCCGAACAGAACGCATCCCATCCGAATGTCGCCTCCCGAGGCGTTGGCGACCTCGATGGTCATGTCGCCTTCCTTGCGGGTGATGGTCGCGGAGAACGGCATCCCCTTCGGCGTCCACTCGCACAGCAGGGACTGCACCGTCCAGATGCTGATCGGCAGGGACGTGGGGAGATTGCCGCCATCGGCCTGGCGGCAGTAGATCTGGCGTACGCCCACTTCTCGCTGCTGGGCCCAGATCTCCTCCTGCATCGGCGCGATGCCCGACCACCACTGGTTCGGCGTCAGCCCTTCGAGATGGTACTCGTCGCTGCGAGGGGCGAACACACCCGCATAGCAGGTCGCCCATGCGCAGTTGCTGTCGGCGATGCCGTCCAGGACGGTGACGGCGCGAAGCTCCATCGAGCCGGCGCGAAGCCACTGCACCCCATAGTATGCGCCGACGGTGAAAACCGCGATCCAGGCGGTGCTCGTCAGCCATGTGTAGGGCTGCTTGTCCAGTCGCTTGAGAATCCAGTAATCGAACGGCCCCAACAGCACCGCCAGCGCCGTCAGCGTCAGGATCACCCACCAGATGCTCAGAGGCTGCATCTGCCGCAATTCGAACAGATAGTTCATCACCCGATTGGCCGCGCTCTGGGCGACGCCGATTCGATGCCTGTTGTCGTAAGGACCGGGATTGGATCGAGAGACCTCGCCAGATTGCGGATCGGCCAGAGGCGCCAGCATGATGCTGCGTCCGCGTCCGGCCTCGGCCATCATGGTCTGCGTCTGCGATCCCGTGGCGCCTCCGACGACATGGGAGCCCCCGCCAAGACAATCGGCGATCAGTCTCGTCCAGAACGCCGCCGCCCGCGGCGCGTGCAAGTCATTGAGCTGGCTGGGTTCGAAGGCCAGCACTGCGATGCGTCCGAACCCGATCCGCCCTGTTCCGAAGAGAGACTCCGTCCCCTGCTTGATCCGACCGGCGATGGGGGCGTCCGGCTTGGGCCTCAGAGGCCAACCGGTGACGGTCTGCGCCTGCGGAGAGTCCAGCCCCCAATTCTGCATCGTCTCCGATGGGATCTGCACCTGCCGGGGTTCAGCGATCTGCCAGGGGATCGCAGCCTTGAGCGGACTATCCTGCGGTAGTGGATGGCGTCCGAGAATCAGCAGCGCACAGCCGCCATTGGAGATCCAGTCGCAGATCGCCCGGACCTGTTGCGGCTTGAGCAGCGACCAATCCGGATCGCAGAGCACCAGCAGATCCAGGCTCACAAAGCCCGTCCAATCCCACGGCGTCGCCTGCAAACGCATGGAGCCAACATAGACCAGGCCCTGCCCCCGACCGGATGTGCACACGGTCTCCTTCGGGAGGCGCAGCAGGCCGAAGTGGCCAGGACCGATCAACCCGATGAGCATGTCCTGATCGTGTACCGCGCGAAGCAGTCGATTCTGAGGCGAGAAATCCCACATGGTCCGAGTGTGCCGCGAACGAACCCGCCCACGATCGTCGCGAATCAGCATCTCGCACTCGGCGGCCCCGAACGCGAATTTGGTCACCAGCGAAATCGAATGGGAGACGCCGGGCATGAGAACGAAAGGCTGCGAAATGTTCATGGTGTTGAGCCCATCCTGACGGGCCCCCAACGTGAAGACTCCTGCGAACGGCTCTTTCAGGTCGCTGGTGATGCCGACCTCGACCGGGGTCCACTCCATCGGTCGATAGTAGCCGTCCCATCCGCATTCGAAGGTTGGGTCGAACTCGGTATCCTTCGCTGCGTGCAGGCAACTCGCCCACGCCAGCACGCACAGGATCGCGATCACGATTCTAACCATCTGTAGACTCCCGCTTTGCTCGCGCATCATGCCTCAAATCCGCATCTTCAGATTATACGCCAGCCACTCGATACAGACGAACGCCAGAGCCGCCAGCGTCAGCAAAGGCCACAAAGGCACGTTGGCCCGCTGCACACCTTGCTCCTGGGCGGCGATCGCCACGCCGGAAAGCTCGATCTGATTCCGCGGCTCGATCCGACTCTCCTGGGGTTCCAGAAGATTCACCGCGTGGAACTGTCGCGACTGGTCGGCCGTCTCCACCGCGTAGACGCCCACGCGATGCGTCCCGGGGAAACGGACCACACCGCCGGGATCCGCTTTCACATCGACCCGGGCTCCGCCGGGGCAGATCACGGTGACAACCGCGCCGCCGGAGACGTTCTCCACGGTGATCGGCTCTCCGACGGCACGCTCGCGCTGACGCTGGCCGTCGGCCTGGGCCCCAAGATAACTCAGCGCGTTGTAGCAGAACAAAACGAAGCTCGGCTCAAAAGGCCAGTTGCTCTGCAGGACGTCGAAGCCGACCAGCAGGAACGTTCCGCCGCGACGATGCAGCAGCGCCACGGCCGACGATTCGTTGAACTCGGCCAGCACCTCCGCGTCCCGCGGCAACTCCAGACGATGGCTCCTGGTCGCGAAGAGGTTCGTCAGATTCACGTACTGCAGGACCGGATGCTGCGCCCGCCAGTCGACGACAACCTGATTCTCCAGTTCCCGCAGAGAATTGACGTCGATCCCGGCCGGTGGAGCCCCGAAGATCAGATACCTGCACGGGGGCAGATGGGCCGGGACGTGGTTGTCGAGCACGACCACGTCGTATTGCTGGCGGGCCGAGAAAGCGGTCGGGTCCAAAGCGTCGAACCCCGCGGGCGTACAGGGATCGAGCGTTGAGATCGGGCAGGCCTTGAGGGCCGATTCCAGGACGGGATTGCCCTGCGTGACCAGTAGAACGGACAACTGCCTTGGCGGGTCCAGGACGCTCCACGCCGCGTCGTCACATGCCAGCGCGTCAGCCCCCAACTGACGCACTTCGAGCACACCGGCCTCTCCGTGCGACAGGGACCAGTTCAGGGCCGTCTGCCCGGGCCGAAACGGCCTGTCCTCGGTTTCCTTCTCACAGGCCGGCACCGTGACGGACCGCACCGCGTGTACGTTGCCGCTGATCGACAATTGCACGTCGCGTGAGACCGGCTCGGACCCGAAGTTCTCGATCGCGGCGAAGACCTCGACCTCCTCCGGACGCTCGTACGACCGTCTGGCGTTCATCGCCGTGATGCCGACGTTGTCTCCCTCAGCACCGATTTGATGAAAGACCAGTTCGTCGGCGGCCACCACAACGCCATCCAAATCGGCGATCCGCCCGTCGCTGAACAAGATCAGTTGTGCGGATTTCCCGGACGTCCCGCCGGCGGCTTCGGCGCCGGTCGATTGTGCAAAGGCCCTCGCCACCGTCACGGCCTCGCCCAGCCGAGAACCTCCGTCGCCCGGTTCGATCGCGTCGATGCGAGTCATGAGCTGACGCTTGTCCGATGTGAAACTGCACACGACGCCCGCGCGCTGATCGAAGGCGATCACCATCGCGTGATCGGACTGATCGCGCCAGGAGAGGGCCGAGCCGCCCCGCATCGTTTCGATGAAAGCCTTCGCCTGCTTCTTGGCGGCGTCCAGCCTTGTGGGCTTCACGTCGGTGGCGTTCATGCTGGCCGAACGGTCGATCAGCAGCACATATCGCTGTCCCGGCCCACGCCGCAGCGCCAGCACGGGCCCGGTCAACGCCAGCAGGATGGCCGCCAACGCAAGCAGTTGGAGCAGCAGGAGCAGGTTCCGTCGCAGCTTCTGGAACGGCGCGTTCACCTGGAGATCCTGGACCGCCCGCTTCCAGAGCAGCGTGCTGGAGACGAGCATCTCCCTCCGCTTGAGCTTGAGGAAGTAGAGCAACAGCAGCATCGGCACCGCGGCCGCCGCGGCGTAGAGCCCGATCATTGGCGTCAAGAATTCCATAGCACCTCTATCGCAGCAGTTGAATGCGCCGCAGATAGTTCAGAACCAGCGTTTCCACGGAGTCCGCGGAGTTCGCCTGCACGTAAACCGCGCCGCGATTCGTGCAGAAATTGCGAAGCTCCTCACAATAGGCGGCCAGGTTGCGTTTGTAGTACTTGATCAGGGCCGAGCTCACGGTGATCTCGGCCGCGTCGGCGTCCTCGATGTCCAGCAGTTTCAGGTCGCCCGACAACTCCGGCGAGACCTCCTGCGGCGACAAAATCTGGATGACGTAGAGATCGTACCAGGCGCCGATCAGCCGTCGCAGGGCGTTCTCATATCCCTGCTTGAAGAAGAAATCGGAGATGACGATCGTCACGCCGGACCCGATGCGGCCGGTCTCCACGTCCCGACACGCCTTCTCGAAATCCGAGAGCCCGTCGCACTCGGTGGCCAACAGCATCTCGGCCATCTGCGGCAGGTAGTTGCGGCCCCGCATGTTGGGCAACTGAGCGCGAATGCCGTCGCCAAAGAGGCTGATCGTCAGGCGGCTGTTGTTCGCGAGACTGACATAGCCGAGCGCGGCGGCCAGTCTCTTGGCGAACAAGCCCTTGGCCGGCTCGCCCACGCCCATCGAGGCGCTGGCGTCCACGAGAAGGTGCACCGTCAGATCCTGCTCTTCGAGGAACAGCTTTAGAAAGAGTTGCTCCAGGCGGCCGTAAACATTCCAGTCGACGAAGCGAAGGTCGTCTCCGACCACATAGGGACGGTGGTCCGCGAACTCCACGCTGCGCCCGCGACGCTTGGAGCGACGCTCGCCCTGCAATTTGCCTTGCAGAATCTTGCGGCTGAGCAGGTCGAGCGAGTCGAGCCTCGCCATGAACTTCGGGTCGAGCAGTTCGCTCAGCTTTCGGGTTGTTGGTCTTGTCGTTGGCATTTGCTTTCGATCAGCAGGATAGGACCTATGGGACAAATGGGACCCATGGGACTCACGCGATCAGTTTCTGCTCCAGGGTTCTGGGAGTGTTCTTCAGGACGTCGGTCAGGATGTCGTCCGGCTGGATGCCTTCGGCCTGGCCTTCGAAATTGAGCAGCACCCGGTGCCGCAGCGAAGGATGAACCGTCCTGGCGACATCGTCGAAGCTCACGTGGTATCGTTCGTGGAGCATCGCGCGGACCTTGGCGCCCAGGACGAGGGCCTGCACGCCGCGAGGCGATGAGCCGAACCGCACGTACTGATTGACCGTCCCTGTCGCGAATTCGCCCTGCGGATGCGTGGCCAGAACCAGCCGAATGGCGTAGTCCTGCACGTGCTCGGCGACGACCACGCGACGAACGAGCTTCTGAGCCCACAGGATCTTGTCGGCGTCCGCGACGTTCTGCGCCTGCGGCTCCTGTCCGGTCGTCGTGCGATCCAGCACCGCTTTGAGCTGCTCGCGGTTGCTGTACGTCACCAGCAGCTTGAAGAAGAACCGGTCGAGCTGCGCCTCGGGCAGCGGATACGTGCCCTCCTGTTCGATCGGGTTCTGCGTCGCCAGGACCATGAATGGCTCGGGCAGCCTGCGGACCTGACCACCGCTGGTGACCGAATGCTCCTGCATCGCCTCCAGCATCGCCGACTGCGTCTTCGGCGTGGCGCGGTTGATCTCGTCGGCCAGGATGATCTGCCCGAAGATCGGCCCTTTTTGGAACTGGAATTCGCGTCGGCCGGTGGTCTGGTCCTCGACCACGAGGTTCGTGCCCGCGATGTCGGCGGGCATCAGGTCCGGCGTGAACTGGATCCGCCGGAACTCCAGCGACAGAGCCGAGCCGAGCGTCCGCACCAGCAGCGTCTTGCCAAGCCCGGGAACGCCTTCGAGCAGGACGTGTCCGGCGCTGAAGAGACTGATCAGCACGTTGTCCACGATGTCCTCGTGCCCCACGATGACCCGGGCGACCTCGCCGCGAATCGCCTCGAACATCTGCCGAAACTCGGCACACTGTTGTTCCACATTCTTCTCGTCACTCATAATCGTCGAGCCTCAGATATTCCAATCACCTGTCGTTCGTCTGTAGAGTCCCTGGTATCGTCTATTCCTTCTGATCTCTACCGGCCCTCTTGTGCCGGGCCTGGAGAAGCTGATCGATGTGCGTGCTCTCCACCGGCTTGGGCTTTTTCGGTTCCTCGACAGCCGGTTTGGCTGTCGGAGGCTCCGCACGCTTGGGCTCAGAGTCGATCGTACTGCCCTGGTAGTTCTCACCGCCCTGGTATCGCTTGGAGAATACGCCGTCGGCGGCGCCGGCCGCCCACTGCGCCCGCAGCTTCTGGCTTCGAGCCTGCAGGCGGACGATCCGTTCGTCTTTCTCCTGCCGCGTCGTGGCGGTTAACCACGCCACCGCCTTCCGCAACCTCGCGCGCGCGTCGACGATCACGCGACGGACCGCAACATCGGTCAAGAACAGGGCGATCCACGCCAGCATCAGCGGCTGCACCAGAGGCAGATGCGTCTCGGGAAATCGCAGCCCTGCGTAGTCATACAGATTCACTTCGTTCGGATCGGACTCCAATGGCAGGACCCGGCCTCGGGTCATCTCGCTGATCTCCTTGAGCAGCGCCGCGTTGTCGGTGAGGTCCCGAAACTCCGGGGCGAAAGGAATCGTCACAATCGCATTGGCCGAGCGAGGTCCGTTCTGCGAGGCAGGCGCAGCCTCCTGGCCGCGAGGGACATCGTCGGTCTTACGGTACTGAACGTTCACGATATAGCTGCCTGGGGCGGGCGCCCGGAAGCGTCCGGCGTACTGTCCCGGCCCGGTCTGCGACAGCTCCAGCGACTGCGATTTCATGTCAGGGGTCAGGACCTGCCCCTCGATGGACGCGAGCTGCAGGAACTTGCCGTCCGCGTCGAAGGCCTCCACGCGAATCATCGCCTCCTGGCCTTCCACGTCGGTAACGACCTCGCAGTCGGCCGATTGCGAAGGCCTGCCCGCCCAGCGAACCACCTGCTCCCAGAACCTCGCGAAGTCGGACCACTGAACCCACTGCGCCGCCCAGCGGGTGTCGGCCGAGCTGGTGAACGCGACGCATCGGCCCAGCCCCGACTGACAGGTCGCCAGCACCGGATCGGCCTCGTTGCTGCCGAGCACCAGTTGGTTCAAACCGCCCTTGGGGCCTGTGAGCACGTATCCATCCAGAGCCGGCATCGCAGGCACACCGTTGAGAATCTCGCTGAGCGAATACACCACTTGCGGCGTGAACGTCTGTTCGACGATCATCGAGCGCCGGACGACCTGGGCCTCCTTGATGAAGATCTCCGGGATGTTCGCGGGATTCTCGACAGGGTAGAACCGGCCTTGCGCCGCGACGGCTATGTTGTGCAGCAACTCGGTGTACGCGCCCTGGCCGATCGCGACGGTGGAAATCGTGATGCCCGCCGCGGCCATATCCTGCCCAAGCCTGGCGCACAGATCGGGGTCCGCCGTCTGCCCGTCGGTCAGCAAGATCACGTGCTTGATGCCGTGCCGGGAGTTCTTCAGAGCCGCGAAGGCCTCTCTCATGGCAGGCCCCATGACCGTCCCGCCGCCGGCGCCGATCTGGCTGATCCTGTGGTAGATTCCTTCTTTGTCCTGGGCAGGACCCAACGACACGACCCAATCGCTGACCGCGTCGAAGACGATGATGCCCACGTGGTCGCGCTGGCTGAGCAGTCGAACGGCTCCCGCCGCGGCGGCCTTGCACATTTCAACCTTCTCGCCGGCCATCGAGCCGCTGTGATCGATGACGAGCACCAGCGCCCCCATCGGCAACTGCTTCTTCTGCGGCGGGTCCAAGTCGACCGGCAGAATGGAAGCCACCGGCGAGCCGATCCAGCCGCCGGCGCCGAATGAATCGGGTCCCCCCACCATGACCAGGCCCCCGCCCAGATCGTTCACGTACCGGCACAGCATTTCCTGCTGGGCCATCGTGAAATGCTGCACCGGCGTGTTGACCAGCACGATCGCGTCCACGTCCAGCAGACGAGGGAGTTCCTCGGGTAAGTCCGAAATGTCGCTGCGAACCGTGTTGATCCCCGCCTCCTGAAGGGCGTGAGCCAGTCCCGCCCCCCCGCCGTCGACGTCGAAGACGCGGACATACCCCGCCCCGGCGACGTAGGTCATCGCGGCGGCGCGGTTGTTTTCTGCGATCCTGTCCTGCCTTGGATCGTCTGCGAGGAAGACCGCTTCGAAATCGTGGAGTCCGCGGGGGCCAACCGAAATGGATACCGTCTTGACGTTGGTTCCAGCTTTGAGTTCGACCGGAACCGCCACTTCCGGCGTATCCGGCATGAGATCGACCGGCTTGCCGTTGAGCGTCAGCATCAATTTGCCGCGGACGTCGCCTGTGCTGTCCAAGAGAAACCGCAGCGGGATCGTCTGGCCGGCGCGAATCCGAGGCGGCGCCGCGATCCGACGGAACAGCACCTCGTTGTCGTAGCGATACCGCAGGGGGATGACGTCGATGGGAATCCGATTGGCCGCGGCGGTCCGCGCCGCCTCCTTCAGGTCGCCTTCGGTCTCGTTGCCCTCGCTGGCCAGGACGATCCGCACCGCGGTGTCGGGCGGAGCGATCGCCATCGCCATTTGAATCCCGTCTGCCAGGCGACTCTGCCCTCCGGTCAGGAGCGTGTTACGCCGGCGAATCGTCGTTTCGCTCGAAGGCAGCATCGAGATCCGCGCGGCCTCCGCTACGTCGACGACTGCGAGCTGGTCCTGCGCGTCCTTGCGAACGACCGCCTTCGTGAGATAGTCAAGAACCGCCTCTGTGCGGTCGGCCGGGATCGACTGGCTGCGATCGAGGACCGCAATCACCGTGGTCCGCCGGCTCTTCTGGACCAGCATCGGTTTGGCCAGCAGCACGGCCAGCAGGAGCACAACCACGACCCGCAGAACCACCGCCGCGATGCGCCGGCCCCGACCAAGGCTTGCCAGACTCCGCCGGGCCAGCCAAATCATCGGGACGATCACGAGACTCGCCAGGAGCCACCAGGGTTGACCGAGATAGAAGCCGTACGCGTTGCTCACTGCCACCACACTGGAATGGGGTTCGTTTTCACAGGTCGTTTCGCCCGCGCCGCCGATCCGTCATGGTTTGGGACCGCTTTGCTCCAACTGGTTGAAGTACGTCTTGACCGCTTCCTCATAGCGACGAGGGATCTGGTTCTCGCTCATGGCCTCAGCCGCGGTGGCCCGTCCCGCCTGGATCACCTCGACGAAAGGCCGCTGCGCCTCGCCTTTGACCTGCGTATCCTTGAAGTACCAGCTTGCCACAGGGGGTCCGCCCTCCGGTCGGCTCGGGGCCTTCGTCATCTTGTCCGCCTTCAGCGCGTCCGAGGTGATGTAGTGCTCTTTGACGGTGTCCAGGCCGATCCCCTCTCCTTCGTACCCGCCGCCCTCGCCGATCTCCCAAAGCCCGGCCCCTTGGCCCAGCTTGCGGAGAACGTCGGAGACCTCCGCCAGACTCGCCTGGAGCATGAAGGCCTCCTGCTGCAAAGCGTCGAGCGAATTCAACTCGTCGATGGCGGCAGTCATGTCGCCGGCCGAGAGCCCGCCGCTGCCACCGGCCGCAGCGGCCAGCGCCTGCCCCAGGCTCGAACACTGTGAGGCCGCCGCCTGGGCGGCTTCGACCCTCTTCATAATCTGATCGATCTTCTGCGGACTGAGCCCCTGCTTCTGCAGCGTCTGTCGCAACTGTTCGGGCGTCGCCACGGCGAGTTTCCTGTCGAGACCCAGCTTGGCCAGTTCTTCCTCGACCTGCTTCTTCTGCTCGGATAGTTTCTGAAGCTCTTTCGCCAACTCCTGCATCTGGGCGGCCAGTTCTTTGCGTTTGTCGTCGGGCATCGTCCCGGCGTTCAATTGGTTCTGCAGTTCCGTGAGCATCTTGGCGGCCTGGGCGAAATCCCCTTTGGACAAGGCCAGCCGGAGCTGCTGCGACAGCGGATCGCTGGAACCTCGCAGTTGCTTGAGCATCTGCTGCAAAGCGCCGGACGCTGCGGCTTTCGGACCCGCCTGCAACTGCTTGATCTTCTCCGACAGGTCGCCCAAGGCCTTGATCGCCTCGCGTTTGATCTCCTGCGGCTCGGCCGACCGGCCCAATTCGTCGAGCTTCTTGAGGTCCGCGACGAGGTTCGGATCGCCCAAGGCCCGCACTGCGGCTTTGACCTGCGCGGTGGCCTTCCTGACCTGCGTCTGGGTCATTTGGGTCGCCTGAACCTTCTTCTGCTGCTCCTCCCGATCTTTCAGGAAACCGAGAAGATCCCGCTGGGGCAGCATGAAAACCATCGCGATCGTCGCGGCCCAGGCGCCCGCTCCATAGGCCCAACTTCGTGAGAGCTTGACGGGGAAGTGCCCTGCCAGATTCGCGTACTGCACCACGCTCAACGACTCGGCCCGCGCGGCTTGGGCAAAGGGGTCGTCGGACCGGGCCAAAGCCAGCGTCGTGCTGACCCGCTCGCTGAGCCCCAGTCGCTCGTCAAGCAATATCGACGCCTGCATATGGGTCGGCCACTTGAGGAGCCAAAGGACCAGGATCGCTGCGGCGACGGTCCCGATGAAGGTCCAAATCGACCACGGAGCCAGGATTCGCACCGCCAGGAACCGTTCGCACAAGATTGCCAAGGCGGCAACCGCTCCGGCCGCCGCCAGGACCTTCCCGGCCTGGCAAAGGAGCTGATTGACGCCGCACCGGATTCGGACCGCTTGAATCTTGGCTTGGAACGCTTTCGGCAAGGACATCCCGTCTTATCCTTAATCCCTATAATCCAACAAGTTACGCGTCGTCCTCGCGGCCCGCTCTTCGGCCGCCTGCTTTTATGACGCGGCCCGGAATCAAACGTTACGACGCGTACAAAAACACCCAACCGAATTATAGGCTCATTTGTCCTCGCGGGATACCCTTTTCAGAGGATGTGCAAGCCGCTATCGCCGAACCTGAAAGACGAAATCCCAGGTCTCGTTGCTCTTCCGGGCGTCCTTGGGAGGCGCCTGCTTGCCGCCGTCGTCCCTGCCGTCCTCGCCCACGCTGTAGACCATGTAGCCGCGATCCAGCCGCTTGTACCGCAACGGCTTGCCGTCGTGCGGGTCCTCGGGGACGCTCGAGAGGTATTGCGGCACGAGCGAATCGATCGCATCCGGAAGCGTGCCGTGCGCGAGGCGAAATCTCTCCACCGCCAGCAGCACGCGAGCCATTTCTCGCGGCGATGCATGTGTAGCCTCATAGATCATGGCATGGGCTCCATAGCCGATCTGCGAGAACAAAATGCTCTTCCTGTCGCGGAGCCAGCGGGCCCGTGCGGCCTCGACACCAGCGCCATGCCGAGACACTGGGCTCTGTGCGATTCTGATGCATTCCTCAATGAAACCGAGGTAGCCGATTCCATCCCTGGCGGCCAGGCCGAAACCGTCGTAGATCTCCAGTAGAGCCTTGGGAGCAAGATGGTCATGATACGTGCGATCCAGCGTTTGCGGGCTGTCAAACAGTGGATACGTCAGGCATCGTTCCCCCACAAGAGCCGTCAGCAGTCCCTCGTGGCCGCTGCGGTCCAGGAAAGCCTCGCACAGCGTCTCCAGTTGCGCGTCTGTGAGTTCGACGCGATTCAGCATGCGTTCGAGCGTTACACTGGCGACGCTTGCCCCAGAGGCCGCCACCATGTGCGAGACCATGACCGGCTCATCATCCAAGGTGCCCGTGACGTGCAGCGAGGTCTGGATCGCTTCGACCGCACGATTGGGGTCTCCCCGCTCAGCATGCAGAACCGCCTCCAAGCACAACATCAGCATGCCTTCGCGGACGTGCGAAATGTGCGTCATCACAACACCGGCCCCTTTCGACAGGTCGGTCGGGTACCGGCATTCGTCGATGGCAGCGCCGTCGTACAAGGACTTGAGAGCCGTGGAATTGACCTGGACATACTGCTCCAGAAGGCGCATCAGATCCGGGTCAAGCGCCCGGGCCGGATCAGTCGGATCTGAATGCCGCGTCCTGAAGACGATCGGCAGGAGCCGTTCCCAGTCCTCCTTGGACGGCTCCACATAGAGAGCTCCCGCTTCCATGATCCAGTGCGCGGCGTTGACGCCGGATTGAGGGTATTTGTACCAGGCATCGAGTTCCTGCGGCGTAGCCGGGTAGCCTGCCGCGCGAATGGCTTCGATCCGCCTGGAGAACTCGCGCCGCCAGTGCCATCGCAGAACCAGGACCAGCGCGACGCAACACAGCAGAAGAGCCAGGGTGGCACGCCAAACGTATGCCCACAGATGTCGCCTCGGAGCCATGGCGTCTTTCCCCAATGAGTCCATCTCTCCGCCGCTTCGGACCATGGTCGGCCTCCTTTCACATCGGTCGCCTATGCTATCGCCGGCTGATTCAGTGCGTCAAGGGAATCATCCGGGGTCAGAAGACAGGGAAGGCACAAGAGGACGGCTCCGTCGGAGCCGGAGGGAAATGCGCGGGAGAGGATTTGAACCTCCAAGCCCTTACGGGCACTACCACCTCAAAGTAGCGCGTCTGCCAGTTCCGCCACCCGCGCGATAGTTACATCGCCTCCGCCGGCCCGGGGCAAAATCGCCGGTTCCAGACCGAAGCCCTGCGGAGATTGAAGAGTATCTCCTATGACTCGCATGTTGTCAACTGTCATTTTCATGCGATTCTCCTGTGACAGGCCCAGTTTCGGGCTCCGGCATGCTTACCGCTCGCGTTCGTCGCTCCAAAGCCAGATGTGAAGACGGTCACAAAAGCGAAAACCTGTCTTCCGGCATAGCTCCGCGACCATTGGCGAGCTCGCCAGGAGTTGATCGCGCGTACGGGCCTGAGGCATGAGCAGGACGCAGGCCGGATCGATCGGGCCCAACGAGCCGAGAAGCCCTTGAACCTCATCGATATCCCCCGGCGACTCGATCACGAACTTGAGCTGACAGGGGTATGTCGCGATCAATCGACTCAGAACCGTCGGGTCCGCGCGCACGATCTGGTGATTCGACAACAAAGCCGCACTCCCCAGTTTGGGGCTGATGCTCATCAGATCGCAGGCCAAGTCGGGCACGAAAAGGATCCCGGCGGTCTCGATCGTAACGTGTTTGCCGAGAGCCTTGAGACAGTGGGTCAAACCGACGATTCCCTGGCGAACGGCAAGATTCTCGCCCACCAGAGGTTCCCCGCCGGTCAGAACGACGTGGCTGCAAGGCCAGTGCCTGATCCGCTCGACGATTCCAGCGGGATCGAGTTCGTCCCCGGTCGAGTAGTCCCAGGCATAGGCAGTGTCGCACCAGCGGCACCGAAGCGGACACCCGGCCAGGCGAACGAACACGCTCGGCACACCCACGAGTGTTCCCTCGCCTTGCAGAGAATGGAACACCTCAACCACGCGCATCGTCAGGTCCGCTCGACATACGAGATGGGATCGGTCAGCCCCGCTTGGGCGAAGCCTTTGAGCCGCAGTCGGCACGAATCACACCGTCCGCAGCTTCGACCCTCTGGGTCCGGGTCATAGCAACTGTGCGTGAGCGAATAGTCCACGCCGAGCCCTGTCCCGGTGCGGATAATCTGGGCCTTCGTCATTTCCAGGATCGGCGTGTGAATTCGGTATCGACCTTTGCCCTGAACCGCGGCCGCGGTCGCCAGATTGGCCATGGTCTCGAACGCAGCGATGAACTCCGCCCGGCAGTCGGGGTACCCGCTGTAGTCGGTCGAATTGACGCCGATGAAAAGGTCGAAAGCTCCCAGCACTTCGGCCCAGGCCAGAGCATAACTCAGAAAGATCGTGTTTCTTGCAGGGACGTAGGTCAGCGGAATATCGCTTGAATCCCCCAGATCTGACCGGTCTTTCGGCACCTCGATCTGAGAATCGGTGAGGGCCGAGCCGCCCAAAGCCCGCAGGTCGATCTCGATCAGCCGATGCTCGAGGGCGCCCAGCGATCGGGCCACCCGCCTGGCCGCATCGATCTCCCGGCTGTGCCGCTGGCCGTAGCGAAAGGTCAGAGCATGACACGCAAACCCCTCTTTGCGCGCGATGGCCAGGGCCGTCGCCGAGTCCAGGCCTCCGCTCAACAACACAATCGCTTTGGCTTGCACCACGTTCCCATCCCGTGCACGACCGATAATGTATGTCCAGGGCGCGCCCCCGGACTGGGCCTCATGGTATCGCCTCCGGTTCGGCCTGTCGATCCATTTTCGCGGTTCGGGCTTGTCCGACGATGTCACGGGGATTATACTGGACCCGACAAGAAACAAGGACTCGAGTTCCGGAAGTGGAGGATCAGACCCGCTTCCCAGACTCCTGCGAAGGACATACATGGCCGACTGCCAGATGATAGACGTGTTCGACAACCCGCGTCCCGGACGCCAGTACCGGATCACGATCCGGTGCCCGGAGTTTACGAGCGTCTGTCCCAAGACGGGCCAGCCCGACTTCGGCGAGATCACGATCGAGTACTGCCCCGACAAGGTCTGCATCGAGCTCAAGAGCCTCAAGTTCTATCTCCAGAACTATCGCAACAAGGGCATCTTCTATGAATCGCTGACCAACGACATCCTGGACGACCTGACCGGCGCGTGCAGGCCCCGCTGGATGAAAGTGACGGCCCGATTCACCCCGCGCGGCGGCATCACAACCGACGTCGCGGCCGAATATACGGCAGGCAGTTGATGAGAAACCCCAGATGAGGTGCTGGAATGACCATCAGACTACAATGCAGCCTCTGCGGCAAGAAGATCGAGGCGCCGGATAGCGCGGGCGGCAAATGGGGCAAATGTCCCGCGTGCCACAACAAGATCTATGTCCCCCAGCCGGTCGCAGACGACGATGAGCTCAAGCTGGCCCCCATCGATCAGACGGAGGAACAGCGTCAGCGGCAACTCATGATCGAGACTCTCGCGCTGACGCGGGACATCCTCCAGGAAAAAAATGTCCCCGATGCCCCCGGCGGGCCGGCCCCTACTCCCGCCACGGACATCCACGAGGAGAAACTGACGGACTTCATCCTGCGCTACCTGCGACAGATGGCCAACGGCGACCTCGACGACGCCCAGCGAACCGCCGAGCTCATCCTGCCGCACCGACGCAAGGCGACGCTGATTCTCGACAAGCTCGTCACGAGCAAAGAGCCGGACCCGGAGTTGGAGGACATCCCCAAGCAGGTCCTCCTGGGCTATATCCGAAACCTGCGGACGCGAATCAGTTAGCCCGCTCCACGATCCGCCGGTCGTCGGTTCCCCAAATAGCGGGCGAGACCGCCCGCCCCCTCCGTTATTTTCGGACCTTCCATTACTTCATCTGATTTGCGTCTTCCAATTGGATCGCCTCCAATCACTTCGTACACTTTGTGCGCAGGCTGGCCCCGCTTGGGATCGGTGCAAAAGAGGAGTTGGAGAGACTCAACTATGGGCGCTGAAAACGTCGTCGTTCACGTCACGCATGAGGCCGCCGGCAAAATCGGAGGGATTGGCGCGGTGCTCCAGGGTTTCTTCACCTGTCCCTCGTACCTGCAAGCGGTCAGCCGCTCCATCCTGGTCAGTCCCCTGTTCGCCGTGGACGGATCGCTGGAGGATCGCCTCGGTCCCGGCGGCGAAGTGATCTACTCCTCCATCGACGGCCTGATCCACCCCGACCACAGCGCCGCGTTCCGTCGGATCGAGAGCCTCTTCAACGTCGGCATCGTCTACGGGCGTCGGACCTTTGTCGACGAGCAGACCGGCGTCCGCAGCGCCGCGGAGGTCCTGCTGATCGACGTCCGCCACACGGACGGTCTTGTGCTCAACGAGTTCAAGCGCCGGCTCTTCGAGGAGTTCGGCATTCAAAGCCATCTTTACGAACATCTCTGGGAGTACGAGCAGTACGTCCGCCTCGCGCCGCCGGCCATCGCGGTCCTCAAGGCCCTCGGCGTTCCCGACGGGCAGACGACGATCCTCGCCCATGAGTTCATGGGAATGCCCACGGCGCTGGCCGCCAAGCTGGAGCCCTACTGCAACTTCATCACCGCCTTCTATGCCCACGAAGTGGCCACCGTCCGACGGATCGTCGAGGAACACCCCGGGCACGACACGATGTTCTACAACGTCATGCGGCAGGCCCACACCGATCGCCTCTACGTCAACGAGGTCTTCGGGAATCAGTACACCTACTTCAAACACGCGCTCGTCGAGGCGGCCAAGCACTGTGACCGCATCTACGCCGTCGGGGATTCCGTGGCCGAGGAGATGCGGTTCCTGGCCCCCGAATTCGAGACGGCGAGCATCGACATCGTCTACAACGGCATCCCCGCCTACGAGATCAGCCTCACACAGAAGCACGCGGCCCGCGACAAACTCCAGCGGTACTGCGAAAACCTCCTGGGCTTCCGGCCGGACTATGTGTTCACCCATGTGACCCGACTGGTCCGAAGCAAAGGGCTCTGGCGGGACCTGCTCGTGCTGGAACAGATGGAAAAAGGGCTTCGCGAAGAGGGCAAGTCCGCGGTGTTCCTGCTGCTTTCGACCGAGGTTTCCCGACGTCGGACCTGCGACATCCATCACATGGAGGCAACCTACGGCTGGCCCGTCGCACACCGCGAAGGCTGGCCCGACCTTTCGGGCGGCGAGTCGGAGTTCTACACCGCGATTCAACGGTTCAACGCCCGAAGCCGCAGCATCAAGGCGGTGTTCCTCAACCAATTCGGTTTCGACCAGCCAAGCTGCGGTCGGAAGATGCCTGAGGACATGGAGTTCATGGACATCCGACGGGGCGCGGACGTCGAGTTCGGCCAGAGCATCTACGAACCCTTTGGAATCGCCCAACTCGAACCGCTCACCTTCGGCGGCATCTGCGTCGTCACCAACGTCTGCGGCTGCGCCGGGTTCCTGCGCGACGTCGCCGGGGGCCAGAACCTCCGCAACGTGATCCTGGCCGATTACACCACGTTGAGCAACTGCCCCGGCACGGACATCGAAGACCTGCTCCAGATCGACCGCAAGACCCGCGACCGCATCGAAGCCGCGGAAGGCGCAAGGGTTGCCCGCGAGATCCTGGAACGATTGCCCCGGACCGATGCGCAGCTCGAACGCATGATCCACGAGGGATGTCGTCTGGCCTGCGAAATGAGTTGGGAGCGAGTCGTGTGCAAGTACCTGCTCAGGGACCTTCTCCAGACGCGCGACAGACAGGTCAAGCAGGCAAGTTGCGTGGGCGTGTGAGACTCCGCGACCGTCAGCGACCGCCGATCCCGGCGGGTTGACCCCTGCGAGCCATTTCCACAAGCCGGGACGCGATCTGGGCAGCGGCATCGGGCCTGGCAACTCGTTTGCACGCCTCCGCCATGCGTCGTCGCCGATCGTCGTCGCTCATCAGCGGTTCCAGCTCCTTCCAGAGCCGACCGACGCGGTCGTCCGTATCCGCGACGTCGTCCACGATCACCGCGGCGCCGGCCTCGGTCAGCTTGCCTGCATTGAGATACTGATGCCTGTCCTTGTGGAACGGATAAGGCAGACAAATGCTCGGGATGCCCGCGACCGCATACTCCGCCACGCTGACCGCCCCGCTTCGACCGATCACCAGATCCCCGACTGCCAGAAGATCCGCCATCCCATCGTAATAGTCGAGCACCTTGTGACTCAGACGAGTCCCGCGGTAGCCGTCGAGCACCGCCTGATAGTTGTCCAGACCGGTCAGATGAACGATCTGCCATCGGTCCGCGAACGCCTCCAGTTTCGCCAGCAACCGGCAGACCGCTTCGTTGATCCTCGTGGACCCGCTCGACGCGCCGGTGACGAGCAGGACGCGTTTCTGCGAGTCGAGGCCCAGGTCTGCCGCCGCCTTCTTCGGATCGGGTCGCAGGAACCGGCTTCGCAGCGGACATCCGACCGTGCGCATCGCAGCCCGCGTGCGAGGGAAGTGGCTCTTGCTCTCCTCGAACTGCACGAAGATCTCATCGGCCCAGCGGGCGCTGAGCCAGTTCGCCCGGCCGGGAATGATGTCCACGTTCAAAAGCGCCACAGGGACGCCCAACTTGCGTCCCGCACGGCAGACCGGACCGGCGACGAAGCCGCCCGCCCCCACGACCACCGCGTTGTCCCGTCGGGCGATCTGGCGCATGGCGATCCGGCAGCTCTGCTGGAACGTCGTCGCAAATCGCAGGAGTTTGACCGGATGCGCATACAGGCCGCTTGCGGGAAGCGGCGTCCGGTCGAACCCGGTTTTCTCGAAGACCCGCTGGTCCACAACCCGCGTGCTGTGAAAGAAATGAATCTCAGCGTCCGGCTGTTGCGCCTGGACCTGTTCGGCCACCGCCAGCAGCGGGTAGATGTGCCCGCCCGTGCCGCCGCCCGCGAAGAAATACGAAACCTTGCCCACACTGGCCTCCTTGCCCGCCCACGCATCCGGCCCCTGCCGACCTTTCCACCATGGAGCCGATCTCTATCCTTACCACCGAGGGTCGCGGTTGTACACTGTTTTGTGGGAGAGCCCTCTCAGGGAACAAACGCGCGTTTCTGGCGCCGCCATTCGCCTGCCAGGAGCGTCAGATCCGCCCCATCGACCCGTCCATCTCGCGTCAGGTCTGCCTCGCACTGAACAACGCTCTGTGCCCAGTTCGCAGCCATGCAGATGAAGTCCATCCAATCGACGCAACCATCGTTGTTTGCGTCGGCCATCAGGCTCCAACCTTCAGGGGCAAGACTCGCCTCGCCCGTTCCGCCGAACGCGCCCACATCGACACGACGGTTGAGAAGAAGCGTGCTCTCGAGTTCATCCGGCAAAGCCAGCGGTTCCCTCCCGAGCGCAGATCCTGGATTGCCTGCGTCGATGCAGGGACTCGTTTCCGAGTCGCTCACCCACTGCTTTTGCAGACTATCCCATCTCCGGCCTTCGCTTCGGAGATGATAGTCCCCGCCCGCCGCGTCGACGAACAGCGGGTCCAGGCCAAAATTGCCCATGCCGCCCAGTTGTCCGCTCCAATTCTGCACGTCGCAGTACCGCAGTCGAACGTCGCTGCTTTCAGCCAAAATCTGCGAAGACTCGGTCTGCTGATCGTTGCGCCCGGCGGCATTGCCCCAGAGGATGCAGTTGTCGATCTGCACGTAGCTGCCCAGGCCGCTCCAGATCCCGCCGCAGGACAATCCCGCCTGGTTGCCGACGACCGTACAGTTGCCGACCACCGCGACGGCGTCGAAGTTCTTCATGGCGCCGCCAAGCCCGTCGGTCCGGTTGCCGCTGAAGATGCAGTTCTCGAACACCGATCCGCTGGCGGACATGTTGGCGACGGCGCCTGCCCCGTCGCCGGCATAATTGTCCGAAAAGACACACTCCCGGAAGACAGGCCGACAGTCCTGCCAGTTGCCGACCGCTCCGCCGGTGAGGATGGCCTTGTTGCCCTGGAAGGCGCATCGCGTGACCCGAGGACTGCTGGCGTCGAAATTGCCCAGCGCCCCGGCGTTGTGGCCGACCGAATTGTCCAGGAAAGTGCAGTTGCTGACGATGGGACTGCTGCCGTGACGGTTGGCCATGCCGCCGCCTCGGCCGGAAATGCTCGACTGCGAGCACGCGTTCTCCTGAAAGACGCAATCGACGACCGTGGGATGGCTGCCGTAGCAGTTGCACAGGCCTCCGCCGTAGAGGTCTGCGGAATTCCTCAGGAAGACGCAGTTGCGGATGGTCGGGCTGCTGCCCATGCAGCGGATGCCGCCGCCGTAGCTGTTGTTGCCGCCATTGGCGAGGGTGAACCCGTCGAGCACGCTCGATGCGGTCTCACCGCTGTGGAAGTAGAAAGCGCGTCCCTGGCCCTGGCAATCGATGATGCAGCCGGAGGGGCCGTTCTCGCTCCTGACGGTGATCGCCTTGCCTCGGAAGTCGATATCCCGGTTGCCTGCGCCGGAGTAGGTTCCATCCGCGACCCAGATTGTGTCGCCATCGACCGCGTCGTCGATCGCGTCCTGGATCGTCGCGTAACCGCTCGGCACCTGCAACCCCTGCGTACGACTGGCCGTGACGAAGGTGTACCCCGATCCGGCGTTGTTCGCCAGCGTCGCGTTGCCCGCTTCATCGGTCAGCACCACCTCGAAGTAGTACGTTGTCCGCGGCCTCAGACCGCTGATCCCGATGTTGGGCGATTCGAAAAACTGCGACTCCCTCTCGACCCAGTCGTAGGGTCCGCCGCCCGTCTGGCCGTACCGAATCTCCGTGCGGACGGGCTCGCCGGCCAGGACGCGGATCGTCGCGGCGACGCCGCTGACCACCGCATGGACGTCCAGAACCGTCGGCGGCTGATAATCCACCGCGGCCACCGCCACACGCCACTGGCCCGCATGGCCGAGACCATCGTCCGCGTCCCGATACTGGACGACGAAATCTTGTCCGTTCTGGATCTGAAGGACGCCGTCGCCCAGAACAGGCGCCGCTTTGCGAACGACGATCTCGCCACGGAACACGCCGAGCGAGACTTCCGACTCGAACAGGGTCACAGCCTCCTTGTCGCCGCTGGCTGCGTCGATCCGCACCACTTGCGGACCGGCGCCGCGCAGATCCCAATCCGCGACCAGGATGCCCACCGAGGCATCCTGGGCATAACGCTGGCGGTCCAGCCGGACGCGACCGCTGGAGGGAATCGCCGCGCGCAGGGCGTTGTGGACGTTCAGCCGGGTGTTCGAGGAGCAGATTCCGGCGGCGATGGGATCGCCGGTTGTCGTCAGGATCTCCAGGACTTCTTCGCTCGTCAGCAGCGGATTGGCCGAAAGCAGCAATGCGCAGGCGCCGGACACGTGGGGGGCAGCCATGGACGTCCCGGACTTGGTGCTGATGAGCGATCCCCCTGTGCTGCCCGACGTGCTTCTGCCCAACGACACGATTTCACGTCCTGGAGCCGCGACATCGACCCAGTCCCCATAATTCGACAGGGACCACCGACGGTCGCTGGAATCCGTCGCAGCCACCGACAGAACGTTCGAATAGGCAGCAGGATAGTACGGCGAGGAGGAGTTTTCATTGCCCGCGGCCGCCACGACGATCACGCCGTGGCGCTGTGCGTAGGCGATCGCCTGGCGAAGGGCCTCCGAACTGTCGGGGCCGCCCCAACTGCCGGAGATGATGTCGGCTCCGTTGGCCACGGCATAATAGATGGCCGGCACCGCATCGGCGGCAGTGCCGTCGCCCTCGCCCCCCAGAATCTTGATGGGCATGATCCGGGCTCGCCAGCAGACACCGGCGACATCCAGGCCATTGTCGCCCACCGCGGCGACGATGCCGGCGCAATGCGTGCCGTGCCCGTGATCGTCCATAGGGTCGCTGTTGTTGTAGGCGAAGTTGTAACCGTAGACATCGTCCGCGTAGCCGTTGCGGTCGTCGTCGACGCCGGGGACGCCGTTCAACTCCGCTTCGTTCACCCAGAGATTGCCCTGGAGATCGCGATGCTTGTAGTCTACGCCGGTGTCGATGATCGCGACTACGATCTCGATATCCCCCTGGCAAGTGTCCCATGCCTGGGGAGCCTGGATCTTCGCGAGAGACCATTGCCGGCCGTACGATGGATCGCCCGGCGTGGCGCAGATCGAAATCACCGGATTGAACTCGGCAAACTCCACATCGGCCCGGCCTCGATAGGCTGCCAGAACTTCCTCCAGGCTGGCGTCGCCTTCGGGATCCAGCTTGATGCGATAGATCCTGTCGAAATCGGGCGAGGGGTTGGTCCCCGCCGCACCGTCTTCGGCGGGAGATCGACGTCGGTTCCGGCCGGCCATGCGATGGGCGGACGAGTCCTGGGCCTCCTGAGGCCTCTGGCGACCGAGGCCCTTTCCCCTCATCAAGGGGACCCACTCTCGAACATGGATACGACCTTCAGAGGTCTGGAAGTCACCTTGCGGAATCGGCTTGGCATCAGCCCCGAACGATTCTGAGAACGCATCCGTCGGCTGGGTTCGGAATTTGACGATGATCTCATTGGGCGTGAAGCGAGAGCTGCCGGCCGAAGTTGGCGCAAGCGATGCGACGACGGCCAGCGTCAGCAACGAAACCGCGATGGAACGCCCTAATCCGATTTCACCACCCTTTCGAAAAGGCGACCAGCGACCCCCATGTCTTCACCCCAGAGCGCAGAACCAGACCCATACATCATGGATTATAGCAGAAACCTGTCGAAAAAGCACGCGCAAACAGCCTCTCCGGCAGCAAGATCGCCCTAACTCATGATTCAATCAGGACTTAGAGAATTGTCGTCGGAAGAACCGTACGCCGCGATATTCAGGAGCACCCCAACCGCCGCAGCGGAGATCAGCATGCTGGTGCCTCCGGCGCTGACGAACGGCAGCGGGATGCCTTTGGTGGGTCCGACGTCCGTCACCACGGCGATGTTGATGGCTGCCTGGATGCCAATGGCCAGCACGATCCCCGCCGACAGCAGCCGGCCAAACGGGTCCCGGCACCGCATCACGACCGCCATGCCCAGGAAGACGAAGAGAACGAACAACGAAATGATCCCGATCGTTCCGACAAGACCCAGTTCCTCGGCCACGATCGAGAAAATGAAATCGGTGGTGTCCTCGGGCACATGGCCGTACTTGCAGGTGCCTTGTCCGAGTCCCTTGCCCCAGACGCCGCCGGAGCCGATGGCGACCAGCGACTGATTGACCTGGTATCGAACGGAATCGACCATTCGGTCCGGGTGGAGAAACGCCTCCAGTCTCTTCATGCGATGGGGAGACGCAAACAGCGCCATCACAAACCCCGCGCCGGCCGGCGGCGCCAACGTCAGGACGTGCCACCATCGGACCCCCGCGACAGCGAGCAGGATGAAACTGATGAGGGCGATGAACGCCGCGGTGCCGAAATCCTCCAGGACGACGAGCCCGCAGACCAGACCGACTACCGAGCACAGCGGGAGAAATCGCGTCCAGTATCGCTTGATGTCCGGCCCGATCCTGGCGCACATGCCGGCCAGGAAGAAGATCGTCATCCACTTGGCCAGTTCCGACGGCTGAAAGCTGATGCTCGCCGGTCCCATCGGGATTCGCACCCACCGCCGGGCGCCGTTGACCTCGGGGCCCGCCACGTGCGCGACGACAAGCAGCACGCAAGCGATAAAGAGCAACCACACCGTGGGCCACTTGTACCAGCGGTCGCGAAGGTTCCAGAACTGGTGGCTCGGCGCCGACGCGAGAAACAGCACCAATACCGCGATGGGGAAGAACAGGATCTGTCGAAGACCTGGGAATTCGTAGAATCGCCGCAAGTCGAATTCGTACCCGACATTGGCCCCGGCGGAAAACACCATCACCGCCCCGGCCGCCATCAGGAACAGAACCACCATAGCGATCACATTGGACAACCTGCTGCTTACGGAACTCATAACACCATCTATGGCAAGCATTTGACTCACAACCCAACCAGAAAGAGTCCGGAAATGTACTCTCTGATGGGTGTTTTCGGCAGATCGAGGCTTGGTTCTACAGAAATACTCAGACGCGTCGCGGCATGGCCTCCTTGAGCCGCCGGACGCCCTGCGGTCCGCGAAAACGATATCCATATCCACGGGCTCGGGAAATATGCTTGACAAGCCCCTTCCCTGCGAGCAATCTATGCCCAGTTTGCTTGAGAGTCTGAGAGTTTCCTGTGCGGGCGACTCGCGAAATCGACACATGGTTTTGGAGATCCACAGATGGAGAAATTGCAGAGTCTTCTGGCAGCGGCATGCCTGACGGCGTTGGTGGTATTGACGCCTGCGTTCGCGTATCAGCAGCCGTCGGTCAATCTCGGCTTCACCAGCTTCATGGACGGCGGTCCGCCGGCCGGTCCCGGCTTCTACTTCACAGAGTACGTCCAGTACTACACCGCCGACTGTTTCTCCGATGCAGGGTTTCCCACCGCAGGAGCGGACATCGACGCCTGGGTGAGCCTCAACCAGTTCATCTATCAGTCGAACACCCCGGTCCTCTTCGGCGGCAAGTGGGGCCTCGATGTCATCGTCCCGGTCGTCTGGCTCGACGCCTCTCCCGATGCCATCCTGTCCACCAACAGCAGCGGCGTCGGCGACCTCCTGGTCGGTCCCTATCTGCAGTGGGACCCGATCATGGGCGCCAACGGACCGATCTTCATGCATCGCGCCGAGTTCCAGATGATCTTCCCCAGCGGCAGCTACGACGACGACAAGGTCCTCAATCCCGGGGCCAACGCCTTCTCGTTCAACCCCTACTGGGCGGGCACCTATTTCGTCACGCCCAAGTGGACCGTCTCCGGACGATTCCATTATCTCTGGAACGCCGAGAACGACGACCCGTTCGTGGGCTTCGGCCTGGACAGCGTCCAGGCGGGCGAGGCCGTCCACGCCAACTTCGCCACCTCCTACGAGGTCCTGCCCAAGCAACTCCGCCTGGGCGTCAATGGCTACTGGCTCAAGCAGATCAGCGCCACCGAAGGCAAGACGCAGGGCGGGGCTACGATTGACCTGGAAGACGAAGAGATGGTCTTGGCCATCGGACCAGGCGCGTTGGTGAGTTTCTCGCAGGACACGCACCTGTGCCTCAACGCCTACTGGGAAACGGAGTCGGATTCGCGTCCCGAAGGCGAACGCTTTGTCGTCAGACTGGTGCACCACTTCTAATCGACTGTGAACTGCCCTCTTGCGGGGACATGAAGTCCGCCGGGATTCTGTCGGACTTCATGTCCCCCCTTCTACATCCGGGCTCCGTCGAGTTCCCACCACAGGCGAGGGTAGTCCTGTCCGTCGAGGATCCACCAGAGATCCTCCGTCCCATTGGTCGTTTCCCCCTCGAAGTCCCAGCGGGCGTCAAGGAACGTGGCGGCTGTCTGCATTTCGGTCGTCATCTTGCCCGTGCCGGCTCCGCTCGCGGCCTGCCCCGAGGTCTCGATGTCCCAAAAGCTGCTGGTGACGCCTTCTGGCCTGCCGGCGCCTACCAGGCCCCCTACAAAGTGCGTGCCACTGACGAAACCCGTGCTGTAGCTCATGGAGATGTCGCCGCCATTGAAACCTGCGAAACCGCCCACGAGTTGCCTGCCGGAAACCGTGCTGCGGCTGTAACTTGCAGCGATGTGCCCCGAGTTGTTGCCCACAAGACCGCCGGCGTAGTCGCCTCCCGCAACCGTGCCGGCGCTGTGACTGCCTGTGATGCTGCCGGAATGGTAGCCCACCAAACCGCCCACATACCTGGCGTTTCCGTCGACCGAAGCGACGCTGTGGCTGTTGTGGATGGTCCCATCGCGATCGCACCGGCCCACAAGGCCGCCGATGCGACCATGCCCGCCGACAGCGCCGGCGCTGTGGCTCGCGGTCACGCTGCCGGAGTTGACGCCCACGAGGCCACCCGCTTCCTCTCCGTCGGCATGAACCGAGCCGGTGCTCTGGCTGGCGGTGATGCTGCCCTCGTTGCTGCCTGCGAGCCCGCCCACCTGCCATGCGCCGGCAATCGTGCCCGTGCTGGAACTCGAGGCGATGCCGCCCCGATTACAGCCTGCCAGGGCGCCTACGTAGTTGCCGGAGCCATGAACATCCACAGCCTCCAGTGCAAGGTTGAAGATGGCCGCCTCGGGGCTGGATTCTCCAAACAAACCCAAATAGCTGTGGCCTTCGATGCGGAGATTGCTGATGGCGTACCCGGTACCGTCGAAGCCTCCCTCAAACCAAGGGACCACGGCCACTGACCACCCAATCCCCGACAAGTCGATGGAACCCTCCAGGCGATAGTGCGCCAGCGGCTCAAACCAAACCGTGCCCAGGTCGTTCGCGTCGCGAAGCAGATAGGGTTCCTCCGCCGTGCCCGATCCCTCAGGCATCACGGGCGCCACTCCATCGTGCCAGCACAGCCGAGGGTACTCGCCGGCGGGCATCCACCAGTAACCACAGACGCCGTTGCGGGCCTCATCGACGAAATCCCACCCGACCGCCAGGAAGGTCTCGATATCATGCATCTGGGCGGTCGTCCTGCCCATGCCGGCTGCGCTCGCAGGTTGCCCCGAACTCTCGGTGTCCCAGAAACAGCCCTCGACGACGCCTCGCGTCCGTCCTGCGACGGAATCCCAGCCGATCAGCCCGCCGACATCGGACTCTCCGGCGACCAGACCGGCGCTGTAGCACTGAACCACGGAGCCGTTCCGATTGAATCCGATCAGCCCAGCGACGCCCTTGGAACCCGTGACCGCGCCGGTGGCATAGCAGTGAACCACCGTGCCTTCTTCATTGATCCCCCCCGCTCCCCCAACATACCGCTGTCCGAGGACGGGGCCGGTACTGCAACTCATGAGAATGCGGCTTGCTGCACTGTAGCCGACCAGTCCGCCCGCAGACTCGCCCAAGGCGGTGGTTTCGACATCGCTCCGGCACCGAATCATCTGGCCCGCCATGACTGTTCCAACCACCCCGCCCACGCGGTTCCCGCCGGTGACGACGCCGAAACAGTGGCATTCTATCACGGTACCCGAGCTATGCCCCACCAGAGCGCCGACGTTGTCGCCTGAACCCATGATCCGGGCATCCACTATGCCCAGGTTCCTGATCGTGCCCGAGTTCCGACCGAATAGCCCGAGATAGCTCCCGCCCTGAATCGTAAGATTTCGGACGACGTGGCCGCGACCGTCGAAGACGCCGGAGAACGACGCATTCTCAAGATATCGCGGGTCGGCCTTGTCGGGTCTCGGAGCAATGACCGCCTCTTCGAAGACCTTGCCGCCGGGAAGGTTGGGGTCCAGGTCGAGGTCGGCGGTAAGGACGAAACACTTGTTCAGCAGATTCGGGTCCGATCCGAGAGACATCAATTGACCGGCCGTGGCGATCTGGTATGGGTTGCCTGCCTCGCCCGTACCGCCGGCAAAACCCGCCGCCCGCGCCGGCAGGACGAACCAGAACGTCATCACGATGACCGCTGCCTTCCGACCGCTGTTCGCGCCGCACCACATAGGCTACCTCGCTTTCTGATGACTGGACCACTTTGACTTCGAAGACCTGTCGCCTTCTGCACGTTTAGTCCAAGTCGAACCTTCGGCGTTACAGCCTCCTGCGGAACAAAACAGCCGATGGGCAAAAAAGAAGTCCGTCACGGAATTGTGGGGATCGGTAAAACGCCGATTCCGCCGCGTCGCGGCGGGAGTTTCACGCGTTGGGCCTCCAGCATGGCGGGGCGTTGCACGCCCCTGCGCGATGTACCGTCCCGCAAGCGAACGCCTCGTTCGCGTTCAAGCCGGAGGCCGCAATGCGATAAACTCACCCTGCAGAGCCGCTTCGGGCGTGTCGTTCCGGCGGTTTCGATGATCACCGCAATTCCGTGAAGAACCAAGAAAGAAGGCTCATCCGGTTTTCGCGTACTTTTGTGGTTCTGGCACGCCCCAAGCGGCGTGCGGAGGAGATTTTCCGCTTTGAGCCAATAGCATGG
>CALEZT010000093.1 GCA_937927975.1 uncultured Phycisphaerales bacterium | reverse complement strand
CCTGACGGCATTCTGGTACCTCCAGGCGGGCGTCCGGTATGAACGGGCATGGGAACCCGGCAGCACGGACGACCGCTTTTCCGCCGTGTTGGGTGTACAGGGAATCGCACCTTACAAGTTCGACTTGGAGCCGGCACTGTATGTGACGGAGGATGGCGACGTGCTCTCGCAACTCACGGCGTCCTATGATCTGTACGTCACGCAGCGCTGGGTGCTTCAGCCGCGGGTGGAGCTCTTCGCATCGGCGGAGGACGTCCCCGAGTCGGGGCTCGAAGCGGGTGTGAACAATGGCAGCTTTGACCTCCGCCTGCGATACGAGATCCGTCGCGAATGCGCGCCGTATGTTGGCGTTCGCTACAACCGGCTCTTTGGTGAAACCGCCGACGTTGCGGCGCAAAATGGTAAAGAGGATCACGACTTATTCTTTGTGTGTGGCGCACGGATCGTGTTTTGATTCGACGTCACGGAGCGAAAGTGTTGCACGATAGGTCGGACCATGCACGGGAAGCTCCAGGCAGATGGCTGGCGATAGCACTTGTCGCATGTGCTTGGCTCATGATGACCACCATGCCGTCCCGAGGCCAAGTCACGCCGGAAGAACACGCGAGCCATCACCCAGAAGGTCCACCGAGCGGCGCACCTGGCCCCCCAAGCGACAGACCCGGCCCGCTGGCTGCCGCGCCTGGCCCGGCAACCGGACCGGGCGGCGACATGGGCGGGATGATGGAGCGAATGGGCGCGCCGGTGCCGCAGGAGCTTTATCCCCAGTTGATGAGTTTGCCTGACCTCTCGGTGGACGAGCGAACTGCGATCGAGCGCCAGGCTCACCAGCGCATGATGGAAGGCACGCGGTTGCTGTCTGAGGGACTTGGCGAGTTGACCACCGCCGCCGACACGAACGATTTGACAGCCATGCAGGCAGCCACGGAGAAGATGCATGAGGGGCTCGCACGATTTGACAGCGGTGTAGCTGCCCATCAAGCTATTCGCGAAGGCAAGGCGCCTCGCGATATCGCCTTGGCGTGGTTCAAACGAGAGATGGACCTGACACCGCCGACCGACGAGCAGGCAGGTTTTCGCCTGTGGGGCATGACTCTGTTTCACACGGCGATCATGGCCGGCCTGACGCTGTTCGCGGCTGTCATGATTGGGATGTACTTCTTCAAGATGCAGCGCGCTGCTCACTTGCTTACGAACCTGACCGGCGGCATGGCGGTCGACAAGGGTTCAAGTCCACCGGCCCCCCGCGCGTCGCGTCCACCAGCGGCGGCTACCGGCGCGGATACGGCCTCGATGGGCGAGTTTGTTCCTTCGCAGCCGTGGTCCGGCAAACTGCGGCTCTGCCAAGTCTTTCAAGAAACGCACAACGTCAAGACCTTCCGCTTCCTGAATCCCTTGGGTGGCAGCATCCCCTTCCTTCACCTGCCCGGCCAATTCTGCACGCTGACGGTCGCCCCCGCCGGCACGCCGGTAAAGCGCAACTACACCTTGGCCTGCTCTCCGACCCAACACGACCATATTGAGATCACGGTCAAGTGCGATGGACTGGTCTCGGACTACTTGCACAATGCCGCCAAGCCCGGAGACCTGCTGGAGGTCGCCGCACCGTTCGGCTCCTTCATCTTCACGGGCCGGGAAGCCCCGAGCGTGGTCCTTATCAGCGGCGGGGTGGGGATTACTCCGCTGATGAGCGTCATCCGCTACCTGACCGACCGAAGTTGGCCTGGGGACATCTTTCTCCTGTACGCCTGCAGCAGTCCCAAGGACTTCATCTACCGGGAAGAGATGGAATACCTTCAGCGCCGCCACCCCAATCTTCATTTGGCGGTCACGGTGTCGAAGGCCGAAGGAACCGACTGGAAAGGGCCCACGGGACGGATCACCAAGGAGTTCCTTACTGAGAATGTGCCCGATCTGGCCAGACGCCGCATCCATATCTGCGGTCCGCCGCCGATGATGGAAGCGGTCAAGAAGATGTTGGCCGAACTGAGCGTACCGAAGGAACAGATCAAGACCGAGGCGTTCGGTCTGGCCCAGGGTAGGCAGGTGCAAGAGAGACCCGTAGCGGCTCAGGCCCCGGTAGAGGAGGCCGGTCCCAAAGCGACTTTGCCAACGGTCACCTTTACTCGCTCGGGCAAATCCGCTGCGATTGCACCCGGTGAGACGATCCTCGACCTGGCGGAACGTCTCGGCGTCGAGATCGACTATTCCTGTCGGGTGGGCATCTGTGGCACCTGCAAGGTGAGACTCCTGTCCGGCCAGGTCACGATGGAGGTCGAGGATAGCTTGGAGCCACAGGAGAAAGCCCAGGGGATCATCCTTGCCTGCCAGGCCAAGCCGACGGGAGACGTGGAAGTGGAGGCGTGAGATGAAGGAGGGCAAGCACCTGATTGTCAGCGGACTGGTGGCGCTATTGCTGATCCTCTGGCTGGGATTTCTGGTCCATCGTTCTCCGCGCTTCGCCGGCAGCGAGGGCGGGCACCTGCTGGGCATCGCGGGCGCTTCGCTCATGCTCGTGCCACTGCTCTACATGATCGTCAAGCGAGTGCCTCCGCTCAGAAAAGTGGTGACCAGGCGAGTCTCCCTGCGGACCCTGCTGGCGCTGCACATCTACGCGGGCGTCATTGGACCCATCCTGGTCCTCCTGCACACCGGCCACAAGTTCGTCAGCCCGCTGGGCATCTGGCTGACGGCGATGACGATCATCGTGGTCCTGAGCGGATTCACAGGCCGCATCCTGTTGAGGCGGTTCTCCCAGGAGATTCGCGAGAGGAAAGAAATGCTGACTCATCTGGAATTGGCCTATCGAGAAACGGCCACGGAACTGGCGGCGCATCCGGAACAGACCGCCGTGCTTCAACCCTTTTCCGGATTCCTGACGCGTCTGGCGGCGGGATTCTTCCTTGCCTCGGGCCGGGCTGGGGCAGGAACCATGTCTGCTTCCGTGCGGGCGCTGCGGCTGTCAGAGTCGATTGCCGATGTCGAGTACGCCATCAAGACGCACCAGACGTTCAAGCGTTGGTTCGGTAGCTGGCTCAAGCTGCACATCGCGATCAGCTTCATTCTGTATGGCCTCCTGGCCCTGCACGTTTGGGCGGCAATCCACTTCGGGCTGAGGTGGTCCTGATGAGGTACAAACTCTGGGTCAAACGGTTGGCGGTCCTTGGGGGCCTGGCAGTCATCGCCTTGGTTCTCATCCGGCCGCGTGCATCCAGTCTGGCTCAGGCCGTGACTTGGCAGCGGCAGGCCAGCCCCGGCCGCCTTTTCGCAGGACACGCTTTTCTCGAAAATAACTGCACCGCCTGCCATACGGCGGTAGAAGGTCCGGTGCCCGCCAAGTGCATCGCCTGTCACGCCAACAACGAATCGCTGTTACAGCGGCAGCCAACCGCGTTCCATGCCCAGATCAGCAGTTGTCGAGAGTGTCACTGGGAGCATCGGGGGATTGAGCGGCGTCCTACCGATATGGATCACGCAGCGCTGACGCGAATCGGCTTGCGTCAACTCGATCCTTCCTCGCCAGACGGCAAGTTGCTCCGGTCGCGATTGATCACACGAATCGACCGGAACCGCTCGGTCGATGGCCTGCCGCCGAGAGACGCTCAGGTCGCCGCCTATGAAGAGGTCCTGAACTGCACAACTTGCCACGCCAACCAGGACCGCCACGTCGGGCTGTTTGGCCCAGATTGCATCCAGTGCCACAACACGACGAAGTGGACGATTCCCCAATTCCGGCACCCTTCCCCTCGCTCGACAGATTGTGCCCAGTGTCACCAAGCGCCGCCGAGCCATTATATGGAGCACTTTCGCATGATTTCGATGACGGTCGCCCGCCAGCCGCGTGCACGCGTGGACCAGTGTTTCCTTTGTCATCAGACCACGTCGTGGAACGACATCAAACGTGTTGGCTGGTACAAGCATCACTGAGGAGGAACCGGCACTGTGAATTGCCCGAAAGGGCTTGAAAGGACTGTTCGATGGAGACGTTCAAAGACCCGGTTTGCGGGATGATGGTGCGCCAGGGAGAAGGGTTCGCAGTGGTGCACGAGGGTCATGGGTACCATTTTTGTTCCGAGCTTTGCCAAACGGCATTCAAGGCGGAGCCGGCTCGCTATGTCGTGCGGTTGATAGCCGAGACCCGTGCCGGCGCCGATCTCACGCGGCGGATCGCCTATTTTTCGATGGAGGTGGCGGTCGATTCCAGGATGCCGACCTATAGCGGCGGTCTCGATGTCCTGGCGGGGGACACGTTGAAGTCATGTGCAGACTTGAAAATCCCTGTGGTCGCGGTCAGCCTGCTCTACCGGAACGGCTACTTCGAGCAGCACTTGGATGAATGGGGGAATCAGCAGGAAGCGCCGGCGGTTTGGGATTCTGCACAGGTTGCCTGCCCGTTGCCCACACGGGTGACCGTGACCATCGAGGGCCGGTCGGTCGTCGTCGGCGCGTGGCGTTACGACATCGTTGGCGTGACCGGGTACCGCGTGCCGCTGGTATTGCTCGACACGAGCCTCGAAGAGAACGTCCCCGATGACCGCGAATGGACCGGTTGGCTCTACGGCGGGGATGAGCGATATCGCCTGGCTCAGGAGATCATCCTGGGCATCGGGGGACTTCGGATGTTGCAGGCCCTGGGCTACAGTGCGTTGGAGCGGCTGCACATGAACGAGGGGCACGCCGCTCTCCTGGTGCTGGAACTTCTCCGCCAGAATCGCAAGGGGACGAGCGCCGTGCTGGGTTTTGATGACGTGCGCAAACGGTGCGTCTTCACGACCCACACCCCCGTTCCCGCAGGCCACGATCAGTTCTCGTACGAGCTGTTCGCCCGCGTGGCGGGAGAGCCTCTGGGGACCGAAGTGACACACATGCTGGGCGGGCGTGACCGGCTGAACATGACCTTGCTGGCCTTGAATATGAGCCACTATGTCAACGGCGTGGCCAAAAAGCACGGCGAGGTCTCACGCGAGATGTTTACCCAATACCCCATCGATTCGATCACCAATGGCGTCCATTCCCGCACCTGGACTTGCGAGAGCTTCGCCAGACTATACGACCGGCATATCCCGGGGTGGGTCAACGATCCCTTCTCCTTGCGTTACGCCATCGGGATTCCCACGGAGGAGATCCGGGACGCCCACGCACAGGCCAAGACAGGGCTGATAGAGGAAGTCGCGAACAGGACCGGTCTGTCACTGCGAAGCGACGTGCTCACCATTGGTCTTGCACGCCGTGCGACAGCTTATAAACGAGCGGGCCTTCTCTTCCACGACTCCGGCCAACTGGCCGATATCGCCGAGACACTCGGTCCGATCCAGGTTCTCTTTGCCGGCAAGGCGCATCCGAAGGACTCCGGCGGCAAGGATTTGATCCGCCGGGTCGTGGCCGCCGCCAAAGATCTGAAGGATCGAGTTGCTGTTGCCTACCTGGAAAATTACGACATGGACCTGGCGCTACTGCTGACCTCCGGCGTAGACCTGTGGCTGAACACGCCGCTACGACCATTGGAGGCTTCCGGCACGTCTGGCATGAAGGCGGCCCACAACGGCGTGCCCAGCCTGAGTGTCCTCGACGGCTGGTGGCTGGAGGGGCACATTGAAGGCGTCACCGGCTGGTCCATCGGTCCCAGACAGGCGCCCACGCAACCGCCCGATGAGGCTGACCGGCGCGATGCGGAAGACCTCTACCACAAACTGCGTACGGAGATCGTACCTGCGTTCTACGCCCAGTTCGCGCGATGGATGGAAATCATGCGTCAGACAATCGCCTTCAACGCCTCGTTCTTCAACACGCATCGCATGGTCCAGCAATACGCTACCAATGCCTATTTGTAGACGCGTCGGAAAGGTGATTCTCCATGCAACTGCACGTGCTGTTGCCGATAGTGCTTGTGCCGGCCAAGTTAGCGGGTGAAGCCGCCAGACGCATTCGTGTGCCTGCGGTTGTGGGCGAGATCCTCGTGGGTTTTCTGCTTGGCGCGTCCGTTCTCGATATCCTGCCCGAGGCGAGCCGAGACCCGGCGGGTTACAGTCAGTTTCGAGAACTGGCTGAAATCGGACTGTGCGTGCTGCTCTTTCGCATCGGGTTGGAGACTCGGGTTGCGGACTTCGTTCGTATCTGGCGTCAGGCATTGCTGGTGGCTGTCATCGGAATGATCGCTCCCTTTGCCCTGGGGATGGGGCTTACACTGATGTTCGGGTTTGCCGTCATGGCCGCGGTGTTTGTGGGCGCGGCGCTCACGGCCACGAGCGTCGGCGTGACCGTGTCCGTGCTGAGCGAATTGAAGGCCGAGTCATCGCCGGAAGGACACGTGCTCCTCGGAGCAGCGGTCCTGGATGACTTGCTGGGACTTCTCCTGCTGGCTGTCGTGGTCTCACTTGCCCAGCCCGGCGCGTCCGTTGTCCGCAAGGTTGCCATCGAGCTGGCGCAAGGGGTGAGTGTGCTGGCTCTGGGCTTCTTCGTGGGGCTTTTCATCGTGCGACTGACTGTGTGGTTGTCGCGGTGGAGCCAGAGCAAGTCGACTTTGGTGGTGCTCTCCGTCAGCTATTTTCTTTTGATCGCCTATCTGGCGGAGATCGCCGGCCTGGCCACGATCATCGGCGCCTACGCGGCGGGGCTGGCCTTCGCCCGCCACCCGGATGGCGACGAACTCGCGGCGGAGTTGGAACCCTTGATCGGGCTGCTGACACCACTGTTCTTCGTTCTCATCGGCGCGTCGGTCGACTTGGCCGTTTTCAGCCATTTCGGCGTCAGTGCGGGGCGCCTCGTGGCTTTCACCTTGCTGCTCCTGACGGTCGCGGTAGCTGGAAAGCTCGTCTCACCGCTGCCGCTGAAGGCAGGCAAGTTCAACCGCCTGGCCATAGGATGCGGCATGGTGCCCCGCGGCGAAATCGGCCTCGTCTTCGCTTACGCGGGAAGCGCCGCAGGCGCATTGTCGCCGGAACTCTTTGCTGTCATCATAATCGCACTTGTAGCAACCACAGTAATCGGGCCCTTGTGCTTGCGGGCATTCTGGCGGCACCAGCGGGGTCCTGGTCGCCAAGACCGTACCATTGAGGGGAGGTTCAGCGACTCCGGCCTGCGAGAATCAGGGAACAAAAGGCAAGACAGGTCCGTTTAGATCATTAGAGAACGGAGCCTCGTAGGGTGTGCCGCACACACCCGCCCGCCGCCGTTTGAAAGCGGCGTGCATAACCTGTTCGGATCGTTGAAGAGGGAGTTGGGAATATGAAGAAAGACACGCCTGTTCCAACACGGAAAGACCCTGTTTGCGGGATGCGGCTGAGTCAGCGCACGGCGGCGTTCGAATTGCAGCACGCGGGCAAGACCTATTACTTCTGCGCCGCGGTCTGTCGCGACGCGTTCGAGGTAAATCCTGAAAAATACCTGAGTCGCCGCCGTAAGTTGCCTGAAAAGACTACCCATAATAGGAGAGACTGACATGACTGGACGAATTCTGACACTATTGGTTGTCCTGATTGGTTCTGCCGGCTGTGCATCGACTCCCCGCGAAGGTGTCGTCACCGGGACGTCTACGCCTGCCTGGTATGCTGGGACGATTGCACCGGATGTGGAATACAAATCTCTCGAAGGCAAACAGGCGAGTTTCAACAAGGTCCGCCAACCAGTCGCCATCGTCGCTTTTGTCGCGCCGGAAGGTGATCAATGCTGCTGGGTGGAACCCGAACTGGTCAACCTCGCGGATCAACTCTGGGACTTGCCGGTGACCGTGGCGCAATTCTCGCTGCCCACGAGCAAGTGCTCCCATGGAGCGGGCTGCGCAGAGGTCTGCAACCTGCGCCAGGGCCGCTTGATGTCGCTGTGTGACGCGCAGAAACTCGCCTGGCGTGCCTACGGCCAGCCCGCTCCCGGCACACTGCTCTTGATTGGTCCGGACAATAAGTTCATGACGAAGGGATCACTGAGTGATCCGCAGGCGGTCGTGGACGAGGCCAAACGGCTCGGCCAGATCGAGAAGGACCGTCCGGGTCTGGGAGGCGAGCGTCGGGGCATTTACTGAGAACCAGATAAGGGGGTGAATCATGCGACCCACAAAGCGTCGATTCGTATCGCTGGCAATTGCGATCCTAATCGTTTGGACAGTGTCGGCGGAGATCTCCTGCAAACGGGGTCCCGACAGTCACGAGGGGAATCATGCCGACCACAACCAGCCGGCTACGTCCGAGAGCCTTTCGGGAAGCGTGCAGGATGGCGTGCGGGTAGTACAGATCATGGCCAGCCGGTTCAAGTTCGAGCCGAGCACAGTCGTGGTTGCCCAGGGAGAGAAGATCCGCCTCGAGGTTGCGAGCACGGACGTGCCTCACGGGATTACGATCCCTGACATGAACATCGACCGAAGGCTCGAACCCAATAAGACCGAGGCCATTGATCTCACTGCCGACAAGGCAGGAACGTTCCATTTCCATTGTTCTGTCTGGTGCGGGGAAGGGCATGATCGGATGCACGGAGAACTGGTGGTTCTCCCCAAACGTGCGGGAGATGAGTGATTTTCACCAGTCATTTGAGGAGAACTCGCTTTCAAGAGTGAAGGAATATGCCATACGATTGGAGCGCGACGTTGGTGGACAGTCATGGGGGATGCATCTCTCTTGAACAGTCCGGCCGGGCAATAGGAACGGACTCTCAGCAATGGAAGAAAGGAAGGTGTCACGATGAAACGGTTGATGGTTCCGGTAGCTTTAGTTCTGGTCGTCGGACTCGGGTCGTATGCCATCTGCGCGCAGCCGCAACAGCAGCCGAATCAATCCCAGAGGGGTATGGGCGGCAGATCGGAAGAGCGTCGTGTAGGGAAAGAGTGTAGATCTCGGTGG
>CALEZT010000092.1 GCA_937927975.1 uncultured Phycisphaerales bacterium | reverse complement strand
GATGCAGCTGGGTCGTTTCCCGGCGATGGGCGGAGTGCCGCATATACAGAAACAGATAGAGTCCAAGGAACCGCGCCTGAAAGCTGTTTAGATATGGGCACGGCATGATGTACCGTCCCCGGAGAATCTGATCGAGGGGAAGGCCGCGTCGGGCGGCAAATAGGCGGCATTTGTCGGAGCCGATCAGCAGGCTCAGTGCGGTCTCCGCACTTGTGCGGTAGTCGGCTCGTTTGCCTCTCTGGGAGCCACACAGAGCCAGCGCCAGCTTGATGTCCTTGAGGCACAGCGACGTGTCCTGACCGCTTCTTTCTATGTATTGCTCACGCTGTCGAAGGGCAATGTGACTGGCCTCGACCAGAAGCTCCAGTCCGAACTGGATGCCGGTGACCATGGCTATCGCTTCCATCACCGTGAAAAGCCAGTCCTCCCAGCTCACTCCCGGCGGTGGCGTCAGATCAAACGAGGTAACCTCGAGGATGCTCGCCCCGAGGGCCGAGGCATGGCGGCGCCACGAGTCCTTGGGGTCGATGATCAGGACAGGCGTCGATACCTGGCTGACGATGTTGAGGCTGGCACTGCTCTTGCCGCCGCCTTGGCGGCCGAGAATCAATGCGTCCAACAGGAACATGTCCTGCTCGATATTGCACGGAATCCCGCCATTTGCCTGGTCGAGAATGTGGATGCCGCGGCCGCCGTTAGTGATCTGATCGGCCGTGGCATATGGCATGAAGTCGTCCTGATAGGCTATCGTCCTGGCTTTGTAGTCCTCCACAATAGCGGTCAGTGCGGTCAGCCCCCTTGTCTTCCCTGTTTCCGTCCCGAACCGGGCCCATCGCATCGCCTTCTGAACCTCAGGATCGTCCCATCGGTTTATCTGCCGCAGAATACGTTCGAGTTGAAGGAGGACGGCGTCATTCCGCAGCATTTTGAACGCAGACTGGGGAATCTGACGCTCCCG
This sequence comes from uncultured Phycisphaerales bacterium, assembly GCA_937927975.1. Lineage (GTDB taxonomy): Bacteria > Planctomycetota > Phycisphaerae > Sedimentisphaerales > Anaerobacaceae > PLanc-01. The sequence continues at coordinate 3,903 of CALEZT010000092.1, read as the reverse complement.
GCGTGGAGAAGGGCGATCGTGGTCATTCCTCATGGCTGTATTTCTCCAATGCCGACAGGGGGCCGAATGCGAAGAGTAGACGATCGGCGGGCTCGCGATGGAGGGGGCCGCGGGCGGGGACGCCGGCCGTCGCGATACACGCGACGCCGGTGGAAGATCGTAATAGTCGCTCAATTACCATGGTCGAATCCCCGTTATTCCTTGGGTTGTGGGGGTTTATCATCCTCAGTGAAGAGCCAGCTGACTGCCGCGATGGTCTGCCTGAAAAGCCTCTTACGGTCGGCTTTCAGTGAGCACTTGGGACAGAGCCTCGTCTGGCGACCGTCGGCATCCGCAGATAGCTTCGTGTGCCGGGTGCAAAGATTGTGCCGGCCACACCCGTCACAGTGGCTGGCACATTGCGAACAGTAGAGAGACATGGCCTCAGCTTGGCCGGCCGGTAGGGCATTGCGCTTGACAAGATCGTCTGCCTCCGCAGAGCAGTCCCAGCAAATCCCGCCGATTCCCGCATGGATTCCGGCCTGGGTGACAGTCTCGTGCACGGAGTACACGATATGCCCACAGCCGCATCGCACTCCCCTGGTCCGTTCACATGTGACCAGTTCACCACTGGGCATCTGACCCACCCGGGCGTCCTGTCCGATCCATCGGGTCGTTCCATCAATGTGCTGCCCGGAGATCTGGGTCTCGATAGGGATGAACCCTGGCGGGGGATTGTCAGCGAACTCAGGTTCGTCTGGGGTGATTGGCCGCTGGACGACAGTGGGCTGTTGGCCGCCTTTGAAGAGTCGCAGGATGATTCGCCGTATGCGGTTTAGAATGTTCATTCTGTATGCTCCCTATGGCCATGGCCGTGAGAAAAGGTGGACCCAGGCAGTCTGCACCACGCGAAAACACGTTAGGATGACAAAGTAAAGCAGGACCGAGACGGCAATGGCCGCTGCGAAAAGTAACTGGACCAGGATCATCGCCTGGAGAAAGTCGCTGAAAGACTCGAATAATCGCTTCAACATAACACGCCCTTGTTCAACTCTCTGGCGTCCGGTCCCGGGCCGGGCGGATAGTCATCGTTGATATCGCTCAGTTACGTGATTGCTTGTACTTCACGACGGTGACTTCATCGTGACCCCGTAGTGATCTATCAGGGATTTCTGGCTCAGCCTCTTGGTGGTTGCCCTTGGCGAGGTGATATGAGTCGCGTACCAGCGTACAAGGATGTGGACCGGCTGCGTGGCTCTGCGGCTGGGGGCGGGCGGGTACGCGCTTGCAGCCCCACGTCAGCTCGCTCTACCCCCGCCGGTGCCGGCGGTTACATCCATGATCGCGCTCGGTCTGTCCGCTACACTTGCGTTGTTGCATCAATCGAACAGCGACAACTGGGCATCCTCTGTGGACCGACTGGTGTTCCGCTCGCCAGCGTCGGAGCCAGCGTTCCAGTCCCGGCACGCGTCGCATGAGACTCGCCTCCATGGCGGTCGGGTGCGTCCTGCTCGCGAAAACCACTTTAGGAGCATCCCACCCTCTGTCTCATGTCGGCGGCGCATTTCGAGGCGATGAAACTTGGCTAAGGACGTGACACTGTTCATGAGCTCATACCATGAGCTGTCTACGCTCATCTCACGCAATGCCGCGCGGGTAGTATCACCCTCTAATCTCTGGGCCAGATAGTTGATCACTGCGCCATATTCTCCACCCAAGCGATTATCCACCGCCCATCTCACCGCCGGTCCAAGCTCGGACGGTTCACCCAGGTTGTCAATTGCGAATCGCAGATCCGCCAGCGACTTCATTGCGGGCTCATGGCTGTTGTACACCCTCTTGAAGACAGGCCTCTTGTCAAAGCCGACCATCCCATTGCTGCAGACCTGCCGGATTGTCAGCCGCCCCAGTTCGGTGGTGTGCCACCCGCCTTCTCCGCTTATCAAGTCCCAACCAAAACCAAAAGCATCGTTTGGCAGTAAGTCCTGCGATGAAGCGCCGACAGCGACAATCCGAAGCTGTTCCCCGGCAAGCGTGGCCTCTCCGATGGGCCAAGCGTTCCCTAACCAATCGATGAGCACATCGTGGTCAATCGGCTGCCGCTTGGCCGGCATCACACCTGTCACCACACCGTCAACCAGTCGCACAAGTAGCAGACCGTCTTGACCGTACGCAAGCCGATTCACTATCGTCACCAGCAGGTCTGGCGGGCACACGTTCTGTGCGAATCCATCCGGTATACCCAGTGTACACAACAATCCCCACAACCCTGACTCGGCCAGGCGTCCTTCAAACCGGCCGGCCTGCAATAGACCAGCCTTACTCAGGGACAGCTTGCGGCTGGGCACTTCCATAAGCTTGCGGTCCTGGGCGGCCACGGCGTCGCGGAGATCCGCCATGGTTGTGAACCGTTGTTCGTCTTGTTTAACCAGCGTCAACATTGGCAGCCTCCTTGGGCAGCAGACTCTTCTCCAGGTTCAGGCCGTTGACTGATTTGCTCACCAACGTCGCGACCGGCTGTAGCCTCTTGTGAAGCTGGACAATGGCAAACCAAATGGCCCCGAGCTCTTTGGGATTGGATCTGGCCAGTTCCTCAATTTCGTCGCGGTTGGCCGCAAGCTGTTGATCCAACAGTGAAACACAGGAGAGAAGCCGGTCCACGCCGGATTGATGGTCGGGGTCCTTGGGCGTTGCAGCGTCCAGCCGTTTCTCAAGCGTCTTCAACAGCTTCTGAGAGATCTTCTCGTACGTCCATTCCGCTTCCACGGCCCCTGCAATCAGATCCTCAAGCTCATCCCGGTTGAGGTTTCTTGCCGCCGCCGCCATCGCCCTGGCTCGGGGGTCTTTGCCCAAGACAACCTGGTGGGGACTCCGATAGAGCCCTGCCATTGCGGCGGTCATCCACTTGCTGCTCAGGAGAGCCACTCGGAGTCTGTCCGGCAGCCGGTCGAACTCTCCGTCTTTGAAAAAGGCAACCAGTTCCTTCAACTCGGTCGTGGACAGCTTGTGTCGGATCGTCTTCTCGTACAGCTTACGCACCTGGAACTGGCGATCTGACCGCTTGTCGTCCCAGAGTCTTGCCAGTGTCACCGCATGGGTGAGTTTGAAACAGCTCTCGGGATCAATACCGATTGTCTTCTGCATCTCCTCGGGCAGCCGTAAGACGGCCAATCGTTCGTTGACCACATTCGCCTTCCACCCGATGCGCAGGGCCACCTCGACATCCTTCAACTTGAACTCATCGGCGATTCGCCGGATCGTTCTCGCCTCCTCCACGGGGTGGAGTTGTCTTCTTTGGAAGTTCTCTGTCAACATAAGAAACGCGGCGTTCTCCGCCGTAACGTCTATGACGTAGCAGGGGATCGTCTTGCGACCCGACCGCTTGCACGCCAGGTACCGCCTATGGCCAAAGACAACCACAAAAGTGCCGTCGCCGCGGTCTCGTACCGCGGGAAACTGCAGGAGACCATCGGTCTCGATGGATGTGGCCAAGGAATCCAGATCCTCCTGCCAATCGTTACGGCTCCAGAACTCATTGACCTGTATCTTCTCTATGGGAATGTCGTGAATGGCTGGCTTGCTATCTGTCGCCACCGCGACTGAGCCGGCCGCTTCGTTGTTCACGTCGCCTTGCGTGGTCGTATCAGTCACATCCATCTTGAAACCTCCCAGAATTCGGCAGCCGAATTCTTCGGTCGCCGTCCCCTTCGTCATAACACCAGGCCCGCGTGGCCAGATTCTTCCCCCCATAAGGCCAACGGAATTTCGCGCCCGTTCATCAGATTTCGTGAAACTCCGCTCCAGCTTCTCGTTGGAGGATGAACGCCGGCCGCCGTATGTCCGCATCGTAGTCTGTGTTGATCTCCTTGGCCCTTGTGAGCAGTCCGCTTACTGAACTGACGGACCGCTGCTTGCGTACGCGGA
>CALEZT010000091.1 GCA_937927975.1 uncultured Phycisphaerales bacterium | reverse complement strand
ACCACCGAGATCTACACTCTTTCCCTACACGACGCTCTTCCGATCTCCCACGGAGCAAGGTATGCGCAACCTCAAGGAGAAGGGAATTCAGACGGTGGTCAACCTGCGCTCTTTCAATTCCGATCGAAAGGAGATCGGAACGACCGGACTGGGATACGAGCATATTTACATGAAAGCGTGGCACCCGGAGCGCGAGGAGGTTGTCCGGTTTCTTCAGATCGTCACCAATCCAAGAAGGGGACCCGTGCTCGTGCACTGTCAGCATGGAGCAGATCGCACCGGCAGCATGTGCGCGATATATCGAATTGTCGTCCAGGGCTGGACAAAGGAAGAAGCGATCCGGGAAATGACAACAGGTGGCTATGGTTTTCATGGGGTTTGGAAGAATCTCCCGAAGTGGATTGAGGAGCTCGATATCGACTCGATCAGAAAGGAGGTTGGAATACAGCCCAGCACAGAACCAGACGGTTCAGCGAACGGGAGCCAGCCGATTCGCTCAGAGACAAATCGAACGTCATCCGCCGTCGCTCCACGAACGGAGCTATGGCGGGACGAGTCGGCGGCTGGCTCCCGTCGCTGATTTTTGCGTTGGCCGTAATCGCATCCCGTGCCAGACACCAAGTTTAACAACGCTGTGCTCCCCGAGTTCCTGAGCAGTCGTGCTTACGTCGCGGACACAGGTATGGAGTATGCGCTGCCGCCTGACGCGGCATTGCAGTTCTTTCGCTGGGCGTTGGAGCATGGCGTGCAGGTTGACGGCTTTGAAGTTTGGAGACCTACAGTTCCAGGGCCGACCGTGTTTCCTGGAGCCGGCTGTGATGGCGATGCAGAGACGTGCATTCAGGCTGTTCCGAAGGTGCAGGCGGAGTTCGGACCTGACGTCGTTCTCAACGTATGGGCAAGATCATGATCAAACGGCCAACAAGACGCTGGACCGAATGGCGGCGTGCCGCGTCAGTTTGCAATTTGAACGTCACTGATCGCCGCCATCGGTCACCTATATTTGCGTCGGCTACAGATTGCATTTTCGATGAGTGACCATGTAATACATCCTCAGAACCTCCGAGCCATATCGAGACGCCTTTGGGCTACTCCTCTGGCGGACGGTTCGGTTCCCTTCGTGCGGACGCAGCAGCTCTGGGACATGCCCGCAGGACTGCCCATCAGAAAGGTGCGGGTGGCGGAGTTGAACGCTCTTGACGAGGTTCGCTGGTTCAGTGAGGGCATGAATAGGCTACCGACCTGCCGCGCGGTCGCAGAGCACGCACGAAATATCTATGAGGTGGACTTCCGATTTCCCATAATTCTCTCACCGTCCGGAGTAGTCCTTGATGGTATGCACCGTCTATGTAAGGTTTCCTGGAAGGCATGGACGAAATCGAGGCGGTGCAATTGCCGACGATGCCGCCGTTTCTTTGGCGGATGCTGCCAAGCGGCGCGGAAGTCGAGTTTGCGGAGGACGCATCCGAACGACTATGAAGGGGCCGAACAAACCAGATGCAGCGAAACCGGCGATCAGCGGCCGGTTTCGAATCGAGGAACAGTGGCGCCGAGTCCCTGATCTGGAGCGTTCGCCATAAGCCATGACCGCCATTGAGTACATCACGACCGCCCAACAAGCCAAGCTGGTGGACGAGGACGGCAAGCCTGTACGGCTTAAGTTAGCACCGGCGTTGGGAGTCGATCAAATTGACCGACTGGAAGAGGAAGCAGGTCAGCCGTTGCCCGAAGAGTTGAGGTCGCTGCTGTCCTTCTGCTCGGGCATTGATGGTTGCCTCGACGGGATTGGCTTCACCGGTCGCGACATGGCGTTCGAGCAGAAAGAAGTGTTCCCGAACGGCATCCCGATCGCTCGCGACGGATTTGGCAATTTCTGGGTTCTTGATCTGACTCCGCAGACGTCCAAGACTGCCCCGGTTTTCTTTGCCTGCCACGACGCCCCTGTGGTTCTTTATCAGAGCAGCGATATCGCTTCTTTCCTGTCAGAGGTCTTTCGCATGAACACCCCGCCACACAAGTCTCTTGTTGACGATGTTCACGAGGACAGGCTTTTCGACGTATGGCGGAAGAATCCGGGCGTTGTTGATCAGCCGACCGCAGCCGCCTCGACAGATTCCGTGTTACGAGCCTTTGCCTCGGCTTTGCCTGGGCATTTTCAAATTGTCGATTTGCGCACTGCCAGACCGGGCATGGGATTCTCTTGGGGAAGATACGGTCCTCGGACAGAAGTGCGACGTCACGGATACGACAGGATATTCGGATATGCGAAGCCTCCAAAGACAGGATTGCTTGCGAAGCTTTTCGGTCGATAGAATGGCGAACAAATCGGCTGCACCGAACGCCGGGATCGCGTCTCGGTTGGCAATTGAACATCATTGGCCCGGCGTCGGTGAGCCGGAACCTTAGGCCTTTGACAGCAAGAGCTATGAACTTGACTCCTTTTCAGCGGAGGGTCCTGAAAATCTATTGGCGCTACCACATGGAGGGATTTAACGCCGCTGAGGTGTTGCGGGTTAATTGGTGGCGCTGGGGGTCCTTGATTGCCCTGGCTGTGCTCGCGTATCTCCTGCTCAGGCCGGTGTCCCTCCCGCTTGCCTTTTTAGCAGAGGGTCTCTTTGCGGGCGCGGTGGTTCGCGACTTCGGCTATTTGCGCATGCACTTTCGGATGTGGCCAGTCAACCACGAGATTTACGACTGGAGAAAGGTATCAGAGCTGATTCAGATGAATGAAAAGGACCTGGCCTAACCATCCGGCTTCAGGCGAGGCCGGGATCACGTCTCCGATGACGATCGAACATCATCGAACCGGTCAGCCTGATCCGGGACGTTGGGCCTCTGACTTGCTACTATGAGCAGACGCGTCGAACACGCGGCACCCTTTCGCGGTTACCTCTTTGTTTCTATGGCGGCTGCTGCATTTCACCTCATGTTCACGCCGTGGGTGTTTGCAGGCGCACGCGGCATCACTGGCAGCCCCTTCACTTCGATGGGGCTGATGATGACGCGGCCCTTGGGGATACTCCTCTGCATTGTCCCTTTCGTCATTGTTCTCATCCTCATGTTGTCATACCGGTTTCCGGTACTTTGTTCCGCGAAGTGCATGGCTGCGCTTGGTTGCAGCCTCGCCTTGCTCTTCCTGCTCTATGGATGGACACTCGCGTATCCGCTCATGGAGCGAGGGATCATACACAAATGAACAAGAGGCCCAACCATTCACGGCAGCCAAGGCCGAGCAGCGCTCTCCGCAACGGCGAATGCTCTGGTCTCGGCCTGGATGCGTTCAGTCGTTCGCCTCTATGATGCCGAGTGCGCTCAATCGAGTCTGCGCTCATCCAATCCTGATTTCCTGGATTCTCGGAGCATCTATTCTGAACGCCATCGTGCTGACGGTGCCTTCCAATGGTGTGCGCCTCGTCAGTATCGCATTAGAATGGCAGGGATGGGCATTCCTCATTCTCGCGGTAGTTGCCGCCACCGGGCTTGGCTACTTCTTGGGGATGTTCACCTGCTGGCCTTGGATCCGCCCCATCTGCAGCAGGCTCAATGGAGCGCCATTCATGTGCGGAGACCATGTGGTGATCCTGGCAGGGCCTTTACGAGGCAGGTGCGCAGTTGTAGAGGACATCACGAAAGGTCAGGGCGGTTGGGATATTGTCTGGCTGGACCTCGGGCCAGAGCGCAGGAAGACGTTCAGCAACATCTTTGAGGAGTATTCGATGCTGAAGTGTAGGAAAGGCGAACAAGACGGTGCACCCAACAGCCGCCCGCCCTCTCAGTTGCCAGCGTCGCCGGAAATTCGGTCGCCCGATTCGCTGCGGACGTCCTCCTCCGGCGGCTGTGGGTGACCTCGTTAGGCGTTCGATGAAGCGGCTGAGCGAAATCGCATTTTGGGCGACCTTCACCTTGGCGACGCTGATTGCTTTGGGCGTCGCGGTTTGGGTGATTGTCGTGGGCCTTCCATTCAAGAAAGCCTTTGTGTCCGTTAAGGCGGACGTAGATACCCCTTACAGGATTCGTGCAATCGTACAGTCGCCTGCTCCCTGCGTTGAAGAAATTCTCGCGGGATGGTGACGTAGGGACGAAGATACAACCGCTGTGACGCTTGCGTGCTCGCGGATGGGGATCCGCACCTCGGTTCGGAGCTGGATTGATGA
>CALEZT010000090.1 GCA_937927975.1 uncultured Phycisphaerales bacterium | reverse complement strand
GCGCGATGCCCGACGGCGAAGGCTGGGACCGGATCGAGTACGCGTACGACCCCGCGGGAAGAAGGATCGAGAAGAAAGTCGATGGGACCACGCAGGTCAAGTACGTCTACGACGGCGATCACATCATCGCCGAGTACAATAGCGCTGGCACTCTGCTGCGAAAGTACGTCCACGGCCCCTGCGTGGATGAGCCGATCTGTATGATCGAATCGAGCGGCGCCTACGCCGGCACGCACTACTACCACTACGACGCCCTGGGCTCCTGTGTCGCGATGACGAATTCCGCAGGCAACGTGACCCAGCTCTACGAGTACAGCGTCTATGGCCAGGTGGCCGCCAGCGACGCCGACCATCCCAACCGCTTCATGTTCACCGGCCGGGAGTTCGACAAGGATACGGGGCTCTACTATTACCGAGCCCGCTACTACAATCCCGAAATCGGCAGATTCCTCCAGACCGATCCGATAGGCTACGCCGACGGGATGAATTGGTATGCGTACTGCGGAAACAACGCACTCAACCGTGTGGATCCAACCGGGATGATCTACTATGGTATCCTGAATATGCCTGCCGAGGCAACTGAGTGGGGATACAATAAGGTTCAGTTTGCGTGCTTCGACGATAACGGGGACATGATATGGGTGCATACGTTTGATGATCTTGATGAGGTGGTGTCTTGGCAGAAAGCAATATACAAGAGGTCAGGTACCGATTGGAAGACTAAGACAGGTGCTCAACTAGCCAACGGCAGTGAGGATACATTTTGGAATATCCAGATCCTGATGTGGTTGGGGTACGAATACAATATTGCCGGGATGATATCAGCGATAGAAGACGCTAATGAAGTAGTGACGATAACGGCCGCCCCCGGCATACGGCTGGATACTGCGTATCGGTCCTCGACGTTTACTGTGCACTGGGATCCTGACTTCAACGATATAGATCTGGAGGTAGAACGCAATTGGCACAAGTTCCCTCCACTGGTTTCGTTAGCTCATGAATTGCGGCACGCATATCAACATGTCGTAGAAGGATACTTACCTACGCGAGAGAGAAAGAAGGCTGAGCAAGGGGCTATGAAAACAGAGAATCTAATACGCCATGCATATCTGACAAAGGTGCCCGGATACAGTTGGGTTGCGGTCCGACCTGGGTACGCAGTGAATACGCCAGATATGTCTTGGTCAAAATGGTCACCAGACTGGGTACCAGCTTACCCCTAAAGCCATCCTGCATTGAGAAGGAGGACTTGACATGAGTAGATTAGTGAGGCTAGTTGTGGGAATATCGTTATGCGTGGGATTAGCAGAATACAGTATTGCAGAATGCAGGGATAGAATGGCTGATGCAAACGATGTACCGCGAGCAACGCTTATAGTCACTCGCTTAGATGTGACTGATAGCACGTTCGATGTATGCTACCGGTTCAGGAACGGTACGGAGGATGATATTTGGCTGTGCGACAATGTCAACGTGACCGGAGGATCTTCGTTTGAAACGTATCTGAGCGAAGACGGCAGCACCCTGTTTCTGAGGAAGCGACATGATGTGCCCACTGCTATAGTGTGGTACGCACCACCGACGGCGAGGTACACTCGGGTGCGTCCAGGACAAGACCGAACGGGAATCATGTCATTTACTTTGCCTGTCACCCCAAGGACAACGTTTGCTGATCTACGATATACTGAAGGAGTCGTGGATGCCAGACGTGTGGTACTCCAAGTTGGCTTCTATAGAGGAGACCTGCCTGCGATGATTCGGGGCATCCTTACGCAAGTGGAGCGTCTTGGTTGCAGCAATCTCGAGTGTGACGATGATGATCTGCCCATCTGGGAACGCTATTTCCCAGGGTTGCTGATTAGGCAGTATCTTGGTGGATTGTCTGGCTTTGACGAGAGCAATAGAGATGTAGGCGACGAGGTCTTGGTTCCCTATACCTACCGGGCCCTCAGTGGTGAACGATTTCTGCAAGTAGTAGTTGACGGAGTAGCGATTCCTTATTCTTATGAACGAAAGGTAGAGTCGAGTAGTGGCGATCAGAGGAAGGGGAAGAGCGGAGCCAAAGGAGAGTAGGGGACTTCCGGGGTCAGCCCGTTTACGCTTTAGCGAGTAGCTGGATACGGCGAATCCACTATTCGTATCCCGCCGGACGGGCCTGGACTACGCCAACGGCGCGGGCATGGACTACTCGTATGACACAGCCAGCCGGTTACTTTCGCTTGACAATTCGACGAATTCCGGGCAGAATATTTGTCGGAATTGTCGATTGATGAAGGATGCTGGTTAATCGAGGCTGTGTGAATCCGTGAAATCCGTGTCTGAGTCATTCCGATGCCGCGCCGGGAGCAAGGATTGGACAGAATCGGGCCCCTGGACGATCACGGGCGCGGGCACGCACACGATCCGCTGGAAGTTCATCAAGGACAGCAGCGGCTCGTCGGGTTCGGACTGCCTGTGGATCGACCGCATCCGCTGGACGGGCGCGATGCCCGACGGCGAAGGCTGGGACCGGATCGAGTACGCGTACGACGCCGCGGGCCGCAGGATCGAGAAGAAAGTCGATGGGACCACGCAGGTCAAGTACGTCTACGACGGCGATCACATCATCGCCGAGTACAATCGTCGGATTCCGGGGACGCCATATTAATTGCGATTCAGAACAAGAGAACGCGTGGGTTAAGAACCCACCCTACAACTGCGGGAGACGAGCGGACAGTCGGATCGCACCCCCGTTCTCCGCTTGAGGGAAGAGCGCGTTTGACGCATGATGGGGTACCAGCGGAGACAGTCGAGACTCGCCGGACTGGCCCCCTCTCTCCGTCGGCACCCTGCAAACCGATAAACGCGGCCTGGTTCCGGCTTGGCTCTCAGGCTGTCTTCTCTGTGGTCTCTGTGCCCTCTGTGGCCCAAGAACTTTCTTCTTGGCCTTCTGCCACAGAGAACCCAGAGCACACGGAGGATGATTAGGGACGAACGCCCCGGCGGGGGCGTCGCTTGTTTCTCGGCGAGAAAAGGGGACATTCTGCTTTTCTGGGCTTGGGCCGTTTTGCGTGACTGTCTTCGAGAGAAAAGCAGAATGTCCCCTTTTCCCCACCGACCTCCGATTGCCCTGGGGATTCATTGCAGCATCCACCAGACGCGCACCGACTCCAGGATAAGCACGATGAACCAGATCAGGATGCTGATGCCCGTTGCGGCAGCGGCGATGTCCTTGATCACGCCGATCTTGTGGTTTTCCGCGGGCTCCAGGAAGTCGCACAGCGCTTCGATGGTCGTATTGAACATCTCCGAAACCAGCATCAGTCCGGTCGAAACGAGTACCAGACTGAAATCGAGCCATTGGCGGTAATGAAAGCACGCCAAGAGGACCACGCAAGAGAGCACGATTCTGTAGGTGACGGACAGGTCGTACAGAATGGCGTAGCGCATTCCCGACAGAATGACGCGGACCTTGCGTACCGGGTGGAATCCCTGCAATCCCGTGCCAAGAAACTTGTTCCTCATTTATCTGCCTCGGGTCTGTTCTGCAATGCCGCCGACCGGGTTGCGCCCAGCCGTCCGGGAGCGGGGCAACACCAGCCATATGGATTCTCGTACCAGATCAGGCCCAGATTCTGGGCCTCTTCGCACGTCAGTACATCCAGGTCGCCGTCCCCGTCCAGATCGAGAAGCTGCACGAGATCGAATTTGATCCCCGCCGGCCCGCTGATTTCGTGACCGCGCCAGTTCGGTTCGAGAGGGGACCGCTCGTAGGACATCCATTGGACTCCCGATTTCGGAGGGTCTGCGTTTTCGCAACTGACCACGAGATCCGGACGACCATCCAGATCGATGTCTCCCACGGCCACGGCCTTGGCTGTGCCCATGCCCGCCGGATAGGGGATGCTCACTTCGACCCACTGTTTGCCGCCGTTGTCGAGTCGTCGAAAGTACAGCACCTGGGCCCGCTTGGCCGCCGCCAGCACGTCCTGGAAGCCATCTCCATCGAGGTCCGCCGTGGTCATGAACATGACCTCCGCATCCCGTCCTCCCACGAAATGGCAGGGCCAATTCCCGCTCTGCGCAGCGCCGGGCCCGGGGTTCTCCAGCCATCGGCAGCCCCGCAGCTCGCCCCGGCGGTCCGTCAGCAGGACATCCTCATCGCCGTCGTGGTCCATGTCCGATAGGATAATCGACATCAGCCAGCCGATTTCCGACATCGGGCGCCATCTCCAGGCCGCCAGATCGCGCGGATTCGGGGGGGCCTGGAGCCATCCGATCCGGGCGTTCGGGCCCTTGCCCCCGACCACGAGATCGACCCCGTTGGCGCCGTCCATCTGCATCGGATGCGCGAACATCCATTGCAGCAGACCCTGGGTGGCGGGGATCGGCTCCTGCCGCCATGCAGCCGATGATGTTCGCCCGCTCGCGTCGGGCGGAGCCCAGTGAACATACACGGTTCGCGTTTCGCCCTCGCAGCAACTGACCACGTCCGCCACGCCGTCCTGATCCAGATCGACGAAGACGGCGTCCTCCACGGAGGGGGTATTGCCCACGGTGATCGCAGGCCATTTCGTCCTCGATCGAGCCGGCCCAGGGTTGATATACACCCGCGTGACTCCGCCTTCCTCCCAGCCCGTCGCGATGTCCGCCCATCCGTCGCCATTGATATCGGCCAGCCTGGCGCCGTCGGCCCCTCGGGAGGAGTCGTCAATGACATGGCAGGCCCAGGGTCGCTCTTGCGGCCAGTCGGCCTTCGTCGCCAGAAGCGAAACCGTCGCAAGCAGCAGAGGCATCACAGGCAAACTCCTTTCAACCGGGCGGACGACCTGAGCATCGGTCGGTATAAGATGGCTCGTGCGGCGCTTGCGGTCAAGCTAAGATTCGGCGCTTCTTCACGAGCTCGGCTTCGACAGCCCGGATCAGGTCGGGTTCGGGGAGAGCCTCCTTGTATTGGCCAAGAACCCCGCATGGACGACCCTGGGCCCTCTCTTCCACGGGCTCTTCACTGGCTATGCCTCCCCAGTCCCAAACGGCCTCTTCGGAAAAGAGATCTGACACCGTCCCGCTCAGGACCTCTGCCTCCCATTCTCCAGGAACGCGCGGTGGAGCAGTTCAATGGTCAGGACCTTGCGGATCTCCCGGAGATATCGGCCGTGGCCGCGGATGTGGTCCTCAACGATCCTGCGCAAATGCGCGGGGTCCCAATACGGCCGTTGCAGGGTCGTGTTGTCCAGCAGAATCTCCCTGACGTACGGACTCAATTCGCGACGAAACCAGAGGTTGTAGTGCTGGTAGCATTCCGAGCCGAAGAACAGACGGTCCAGGCGGAGCGGGGACAACATCCAGCGGTCTGCGCGAGCCACCATGTGGTGCATCGAATGGGGCAGGATCTCCCAATGGAGCGCCCTGTCCGCCATTCGGCGGAACCGGACGGCATTGCGGACGAAGCGGTCGATGACCGGCGAGGCGCTGCCGCCGATCCCCTTGTTGGTTCGGACGGCCATCAGTCGCTCGTTGTACCGGCGGATGGCGCGGATTTCGAACGCGCTGCCGTCGTATCCCTCCTGTGGAGCGCGGTACAACAGCCGAATGAAGTCGTTGTCCAGGAACGGACTGCGAACCATGACCTGGGACATCTGAGGCACGGTGAACTTCGACCAGTACCAGGGAATCTCCCGGCGCAGCATGCGCGTGAGAGGATGGCCGGGCTCTTCTGGGGAGGGGCAACGCGATGCAGGCGGAACCTGGGCCCGGAAATCAGGATGGATAAGCTCCGCTACGGGCAGACGCGCGCGGAGAGCGGGCTTGACCCGCCCGAGAACCTGGCTGCCGAATCCGCCCATCAGTTTGACCGGAGCGATTTCTCTGACGCATCGCTCCAGGTAGAGGCAATCGACGGTGGTCGCATCGGCCATGCCGTCGGAGACGTACATGGCGCGTGCGGCGTGATCCGGATACCTCGCGAGGAAGTCCCCGTCGAGCCGGATCGTGTGATGGGGAATCCCGGACTTGCTGCTGAGCGTTCTGGCGATCCGAACGTCCATGCTGTCCCGACGAGGGCCGGCGAACGTGACCGCTTCAACCTGGGGATCGTTCGGTGGCAGACACGCCAGGATGAGTCGCGTGTCCAGTCCGGCGGTGAGCGCCAGGGAGAGCTTCCGGCCCTGAAGGTAGCGGGGAACCACCTTCTGGAACGCGGCGGTCAGTTCCTCCAGGAAGGGTTCCGCCGCCAGAGAGCCCTGCGTCTCATATTCAGCGGGATCGAAGTATCGCGTCTTCTCGACGCGATCCTGCTCGAAGATCCAGAGCGAACCGGGAGCCAGAACGTGGATGTGCGGGAAGAACGTCCGTTCGTCGAGCACACAGTCGAAAGCCAGGTAGTCGGCGACGCCCCTTTCGTCGATCGCTCGCAGCGAGGGGATCGCGGCGAGCAAGGCCTTCGCCTCGGACGCAAAGCAGACCCGGTCGGGGGATTCATGGTAGTACATCTTCTGCATGGCGTAGCGGTCGTTGAAGAGCAGGGCCCGACGTCGGCCGACGTCCAGAAGCAGACCGCTGAACCAGCCGTTGAGCTCCTGGAGGAACCGGATGCCCCGCTCTTCGTACAAATGAACCAGGACGCTGGCGTTGAGCGGATCGAATCGATGTCCTCTGGCGCGCAGTTCACTCAGGACCTCGGGAGCCAGGAAGCACTCACCGGAAAGAAACAGGAGAATGTCGCCCTTCTCATTGCGTACCGGCAGACCATCCGCAAATCCTCCTCGGATGGATGCGCCTCCCGCGCACCATCCGCTCTCCGCGTCGACGTGCGATGCGCGCGTGTAGAAAGGTTCGTACATCATGACGCGAAGCATCGCGTCCAACAACGCCGCCCCCTCCACGCGAGACCGTTGGCCCACCACCCCGGCTATCCCCGCCATTCTGTCGGTCCTCCCACGCTGGAAATCCACACCCGGCCCCGAAGCCGACGCCACGGATCCATCCATGCTGCTGCGGTACGCCCATAGGAAACTTCCGTTCTCGGTATGAAGCCCGCGTGGCTTCCTCATCCAGATCCATCGGAGACCCACTATAGCACCTTTTCTCGCCAAAGTCAACACAAAACCGCCGGATGGAGGTTTCCTCGCGCCGCCGCAAGATTCCCTACAGGCGGGCGGACAATCTCGCCGGGCGGCAGGATCGGGTCGGGGGTACTGGCCGGAAGAACTGAAGGGGTGTGGCACTTGATTGAGGATGTGGATGAATGGGGACTATACCTCCGCCTCTCAGGGGGGTCTTCCGAGACGGCCGTTCCGGAGGTCCAAACGTGGCGGCGAGGAAAAGCAGGTCGTTTCACGCGTCAGAGAGGATTTTCCCGGAGCGGGGTTGTTACCAGTGCGCGCGTCGGGTACAGTGTCGGCCCCAGAGTCATGGGTGACGTCCTGTGGTGCAACGAACTCTTCGGCAGGAAATGAAGACTGCATGAAACGCTCTATCGAAGTGCTGACCATCCTCCTGCCGACGTTGTTTCCCGTGGTCTGGGCGGAAGCGGCCTCCACGCGCAACGGGGCCAAGTCCGTGGCCGCCAGTTGCCCCGATTCCTCGCCCGTTATCGACGGCGTGCTCGACGAGCCCTGCTGGGCGATCGCCGAGGTCGCGACGGATTTCATCGATTACAAGACTGAGCGGCCGGCCCTGGAGCAGACGCGCGTCCGTATCCTGTACGACGACACCTACGTCTACTTCGGCTTCGAGTGCCTCGAACCCGAGCCCGGCCGGATCGTCGCCGTCGAGCGCAAGTACGACCAGCCCCTCGAGGGCGAGGACCGCGTGGAGATCCGCCTGGACACCTTCCACGACCTGCGGCGCGCCTATGTCTTCGCCGTCAACACGCTCGGGACCCGGTACGATGCGAGGATGGGGCTTTTCCAGTTCGACGACAGTTGGGGCTGCGACTGGAAAGCGGCCTGCACCGTGGCCGAGGACCGGTGGTTCGCCGAGATCGCCATCCCGATCGGCAACCTGCTGTTCGATCGCAAGGACGGGGTCGTGTGGGGGTGCAACTTCCGGCGGGTCGAGCATGGCCTCCAGGAGAACAGCTATTGGTGCTACCGCAACAGCCAGGCGCGCTACCCGCGAGAGTTCGGCACGATCACCGGGCTCGACCTGGCGAACGTCAAGGTCGACAGGCAACCGAGGGTCGAGACGTATGTGAGCAGCACCTACGACGTCGATGAGGGCAGCGGCGAGTTCTCCACGGGCGCGGATATCTCGATGCGCCTGAATTCCGAGCTGACCAGCGCCTTCACGATCAACCCCGACTTCGGCCAGGTCGAGGCCGACCCCGACACGATCGAGCTGCGGGACACCGAGCGGTTCCTGCGGGAACGCCGCACGTTCTTCCGTGAAGGCAGCGAGCTGTTCGACACGCCCGTGAGCATCTACTACAGTCGGCGCTTCCAGAAGATCGACGCCGGAGGCAAGGTCACCGGCCAGGGCAAAGACTGGGCCCTGGGCCTCGTCGATGTCCAGGGCGACATCGGACGCCAAGGGGAGATGTTCCGGGGCAACTACCACGTCGGGCGGTTCATCCACGACGCCGGCGAGCACGGCCACGTCGGCGGCACCTGGGCCACCTCGTTTCGCGAGAACGGCAACAATCTCACCGGCGGCCTCGATTCCCGCCTGTTCTTCGACAGCACCACGTCGCTGACGACCCAGATCCTGGGGCTCTCGGACTCCGAGGGGATCGAGACCGGCGGGACGACCGACGAGGACGCCTACGCCGCCTACGCGTCCCTCAACGGCGGGACGCAGCCCTTCTGGTGGGGCGTGAACGTCCGCGACATCTCGCGGGGCTTTCGGCCGGACCTGGGCTACGTGCCCCGGCGGGACATCCGCGGGCCGGGCTCGTTCCTGAATTACCGCCAGAATCTCGACAGCAAGTTTCTCAAGTGGATCTCGCTGGGCTCGGAGGCCCGCCTCTATGAGAACAACGACCACGATACGACGCTGCGCGATTTCGACGAATCGGCGGGCCTCTGCCTGCGGAACGAGATCGAGCTGTGGTACCACCGGCGGGACCGGTTCCGCGACCCGTACCAGAACTGGTCCGATCGGATCGTGATCGAATACAACGAGGAGGTGGATATCTGGAACTCCGTCAGCGTGGGCGTGGAGAAGGGCGAGTACGAGTTGGAGCCGTACGTCGAATACTCGCTGGACAAGCCGCAGCGGATCAACGACCGGCTCGCGACCACCGTTGGAGGCAACTACCGTCAGTGGACGGACCGGGAGCAAGACGACACCGCCTGGCTGTGGCGGTCCGTCACACAGTACAGCTTCTCCTGGAAGGCGAGGATCAAGTTCACCGCCGAACAGACCTCCGAGGGCCGACACAACCTGACGACGCTCTTCTCCTGGCCGGTGCGCAAGCAGATCGATCTCTACGTGCTCTGGAACGACTACGAAACCGGCGACGAGGACGTCAACAGCGTGTTCGCGAAGGTCGTCTACCGCTTCTGACGCCGCGAGACCCGAAGATCCGAAACCCCGCGAGACCTCAGGGTTGTGCGGGAGGGAAGTCGTTCAGGGCGGGCGGCCTTCCCGGGAGGGACAAATAGCAACTGTCCCTCAGCTTCACTCTCAGCTTCGCTAGTCCGGGCTCACCGGGGCCGGTGGAATTCCCAGCAGGCCATAGACCTCTTTTCGAATCCGTGTTGCCGCCTCTCCCGGATACGGGTTCAGGGTCTGAGCCAGTTCGTGAAGTTCGTCATAGGGATAGTCGGTCTTCACTCTATGCAGGCAGTCCCGCAACATGGTCGCGTCATGCAGGGTGGGCGCGAACCGACGGATCTGCCAAGTGGCGGAATGCTTCCATATAAGACCGTCCGGGACCGGGACCACGATGATGGGTTTCTCCAGCAGTGCGGCGGGCTCGACAAGACCTGTATGGTCGCTCACAACGATGTCGCTGGCAACCATGTAGGGTATCCAGTCCTCCGAGGGTTCCCGGATGGCGAAGCCCTGTGCCTTCTGCGAGCGCAGATACTCGCCCCACACCCGCCCGCCGTCAGTCCGAGGACGGTACTCGTGCGGATGAGCACTGAAGATGAACTTGAATTCGGACTGGAGCCTGCGGGCCTGCTCCAACAATTCAACACCCATCGTATGAAGAAGGCAGCTCTCGCCCCACGTGCTCAGCACAAAGACCACGACATCGTCGCGCTCGTATCCCATCCGCCGGCGGAATTCCTCCCTCCGTCGCGACTGCTCCAACAGCCGGTCGTTCTCCAGGCTGCCGACCACTGCGATTAGGTCCTTCAACGACGGGTCTGCCTGAAGAGCCTGTTCTCGATTCGTCTCCCGTTCCTCGAAGATCCGCGTATAAATGAAGCGCCCTTTTCCGTCGCGAATGCTCTGCCCATACGTGTAGGTGACCATCCCCCCGTTGTAGGACTTGTTGTGGGGTCCATGTCCGATGAAGATGGCCTGTTTCGGTCTTATTTCGCCGTTAAGACAGTGGTCCGAACAGACAGTAAGATCCCACGGTCTTGCATAGGCCCAGAATCTGTGCGTCTCAGGGATGGGCAATCGCGTGCGAACATGCGCGATGTCCTCCTCGCAACGGCTCGCGATCAGGGGCCACGTGGCCAGAACACGGAACCTCAGACGCGGGTCCTGTCGAAACAACCTCCAGAAGGAACCCAGATAGTCTGCCGCCAACGGCATGTTGCAGCACAGGAGAACGTCTCTGTGTTGCGAAGGCATGCACAGCCTGGGCAACCCAAAGCCGACACGAAAGCTCCTGAGCAGACCTCTTGTCACGCTTCTTCGCATCTCTGTATAGTCGCTCTTCGACATTTCATTCACTTCCTACCCGCCCTTGTTTCAGGGTCTTGAGGACTCTGACCCACCATCGCGTCTTCCCGTCGGCGCGACGCATCGCCACGGTCCTCAGCACGCGGTAGTAGAAACCGATGCGCTCGGACAATCGCGTCGAAACAGGCTGTGTTCGCACCGGACTACCGAGTGATTTGCTCAACACGACACTGTAGTAGTTCGTATTCGGCCAGGATATGCAGGCGACACGACGATATCCCCTGTGCCGGTACATATGAACCAGGTGTTTCGCCGGCACGGCGGTATCACAGGCCAGTTCCCCTGCCCCCATTTCCCTCGCCCTGCGTTCAACGCCCTCAAGCAGCCGCGAGCCAATCCCGGCCCCCTGGGCCGAAGGAGCCACGGCGAATTGGCAGAATCGGGCCGCGTTGGGACGCCCGTACCAGCCGGCCCCCGTGGACACCGGCGGATGACACAGTATGGTTCCCACCAGCCGACCCTCTGCCTCGGCCACCCAGCACTCTCCGCCCTCCATCCGGCGACGCAGGACCGCTTCGTCCTGTGTTGCGGCGAGAAAGTGCAGGTTCATCCTCGAGAGTCCGGCATAAGCATCGTGAATGAGCGCCGTCAACTCGCGTATCGAATCGGAGTCGGCAAGCCGCCGAACGACGATTTCGTCGCGGATGCCTGTGCGCTCGGAATTGGAGCCAGGGTTTGTCTTATTGTCATACTGATAGTCCATGTGCAACCTTCGCACAACTCACCGATCTCAATCGCGGCGCGGAGTCTCTCCCCCACCGAAACGATCCTCCGCACGGCGCAAGTCTTCTGCGTTGTCGATCTCACACCACGTGCCACCCTCCACGATGACCGCCTGGCACCTGGGTTCGCCGAGATAGATCAAGAGGCCCAACACCAGTTCATAGTAGCTCTGGCGGCCGTGGACGCGAACGTAGAGGTCGAGGTAGGGAAGAAGGTACTCATCCAGGAAGTCCCGCCGGAAATAGTACATGTTCACGGTCTTGTACATGTCTCCATAGGCGAAGTCCTTCTGCTGACGTTTCTTGATGATCAACTCCCCAATCGCACCGTCCTGAGCCACACTGACGACGGTTCCGTCCATGCAGGAGGGATCGTACTTGCTCAGGAGGACATTGCAGCCGGTCCGCTGGGCCAGGAGCGCGTCAAGCACGCTGGCGTCGTAGCACAGATCGCACTCGAGCAGGAGAACATCGTCGAGCAGTCGGTCCCTCGCCAGCCATAGCGAGTACACGTTGTTCGTCTTGTCATAGAGGTCGTTTTCCACATACGACACGCGTATGCGCCCGAACTGATGGCCAACGGTCTGGTACACCTTGTCCTTCATGTGCCCCACGACCAGGAGAACGTCGTGGACGCCGCGAGCGTCCAGGAACTCCAGGGACCTCACCAGGAGGGGCTTGCCTCCCACGGGCACGAGGCACTTGGGAATACTGTCCGTGAGCGGCCTCAGACGTTTGCCATATCCTGCAGCCAAGATAATCGCCTGCATATCAGCCTCCCGTATGGTCTGGTTCGATCCTACCCGATCGGTATCCTTTAGTGGCTCAAACGGCAGAACGCCGTGTCTTGGCAGTCAGCCCCCCCCTCCAAAGGGTGATCTGTGTGAACACGCGGTCCAATATCACGCGCCATTCTAATCGATCGGAATCCCGTCGGCGAGAATAAATCGACGGTAAATGATGCTCTCCGGCAGTCGCGGATCGAATGCCCGGACCCCGAGCGCCCATGATGCCACGCAGACGACGGCAACAGCGATGCCCTCAATGAGATGTGTTTCCGATCCACGCCATCTGTTCTTCGTCGGCCATTCACAGCGGACCCTGCCGGCCCAACGAGACCTCGAAATTATGAGACGGCCACGAGGAGTTCGAATCGAGTGCCTCCACCCCCGGTTGAGAAAGGATTCACCGCCTGTGTATGACTTTTCATTTCTGGGCCGCGTTTTCTCTACATGTCCACATAGGTCGCCTGTATTCCTGAGCATTTATATCGGCACCAAAAGGCGGGCCTATCAAGGGAAAAGAAGAAGCAGAGTCGAGGGTACGCGGTCCATCTTCGAAAACGCCGTCGAACCGTGATTCGTTGCCTGTAGGACGCATCCCTAGGTCAGGCTGATCCTAAGAGCGGGGGCCAGAGGCCGGATAGGCGTCCGTGGCCGGATGCGACTGCGAATCACGGGCCACGAGGCACGGGTCACCGTTCATTGAGCGACGCTTCGCTATTGCGGGCTGAGGGCTTCCCGGATGATCTTGGCTCGGACGGCGTCCCGGCGGGTGGCGTCGAGGGCGGCGCCGTGATTGATCTGGAGGTGGGCCGGGAGGGTGAGCATGAAGAGGCGGTTGATCGTGCGGATGGAGAGCTTGCGGTTCTCGGAGCTGTTCTCGGTCAGGGCGCAGAGCCGCTCGATGGCGGGGGTGCTGGCGCCCATGTGCTCGTGCATGTTGAGGCCGAGGCGCAGGTGGCTCAGGAGGAACAGGGCCTCCTGGGAGCTGATCAGGTGGGCGTTCTGGAGCAGGGCCATGGCGCGGGCGATTTTGTCGTCGAGGGTGTCGGGCTGCTTGGCCAGGAGCTGGCGGCGGGCGGCCTTCTCGTACTCGGTGATCTCGGGGATGATGACGTTTTCGAACTCCGAGACGATGGCCTGCTCGCTGACGCCGAGGGTGACCTGGTTGGAGACCTGGTAGAGGTCGGAGGCGGCCTCGGTGCCCTCGCCGAAGAGGCCGCGAACCGCGAGGTTCATGTCCTTGGCCGCGGCCAGGCACTTCTCGATCTGGCCGGTCATCTTGAGGGCGGGCATGTGCAGCATGACCGAGACGCGGATGCCGG
Organism: uncultured Phycisphaerales bacterium; assembly: GCA_937927975.1. Classification (GTDB taxonomy): domain Bacteria; phylum Planctomycetota; class Phycisphaerae; order Sedimentisphaerales; family Anaerobacaceae; genus PLanc-01. The sequence continues at coordinate 3,188 of CALEZT010000090.1, read as the reverse complement.
TGCCGACGTTGGTGGGGCAGGCCGTTAAATAGCCGAAGCGCGGGCTGAAGGCGTACTCGACGCGTTCTTCGATCAGGCTGTCGATGCGGTCGATGTGCCGGGCGCACTCCGTCAGCCGGCAGCCGGAACGCAGGACCTGCAACCGGAGGGCGTCTTCCTCGTTCAACATCGCGGTGAAGGATTCGTTCCTGGCGATGACCGCGCCGCGCGGGCCGGCGGCCATCGCGTGATGGCGACTGATTAAATGCCGCTCGACGAGGAAACTGCGAGCGAGCTCCGACTCCTCGTCGAGGCTCAGATAGAAGACCTCGTCGCCCAGGTCCAGCGACAGGAGCACGGACTTGAGGATCTCCAGAATCTCGGCCTTCTCCTCGACGGAGCAACTGCCGGGGAATCGGTATCCTGCGAGGTTTCGGGCCAGGCGAATCCGCGAGGACACGACGATGTCCGAGAGGGGCCCCGACCCGCTAAGCCATTCGTTCACGTCACGACTGATCCGACTCAATTCGATCGTCATATAGTCAAGTCGCCAGCGAAAGTCCGAAGACAGGAGGCCCGCAGCCGGGGTTTCTGCCTTCCGTTTCCGCGCCGTCCTCCCTTATTGCATTTGCTTCATCTGGTCGCGCAATCTCGCGGCCAGCTCGTAATCCTCGGCCTTCACAGCCTCCTCCAACTGCCGTCGAAGCGACGAGAGCTCCACGAACTTCCGCGTGTCGGTCGGCACCTTCGTCGGGACTTTCCCGCAGTGGGTGGATTTGCCGTTGTGGGCCCGCTCGATCAGCGGCACCAGCGCCGCCTCGAACACGTTATAGTCCATGGGGCAGCCCAGCGAGCCCTCTTTTCGCAGCCGGTCCAGCGTAAACCCGCAGTTCGGGCACGCCACGTCCTTCTCGGAGGCCCCGAAGATCTCCTCGTCGGAGGGCTGCACCGCCAGCAGGTGGCTGAGCAGTTCGTTGATCGACATCTGGCTCTGGGACGCCACCCCTTGTTCCGCAGCACAGTTCTCACATATGTGCATCTCGCTGCGCACCCCATCATTGATTTCCGTCAAATGGATAGTGGCGGTTCGTTTATTACAAATCTGGCACTGCATATCGTGTCTGCCTGACCTTCCATCACATCCGCATCCCACGGACGTTCCATCGCCCATCCCGGCCGGCTCCGGCCGCGGACAAGGCCCACGACATTCTATCGGCAAATCCACCCCACAGCAACAGGACTCCGTCAGATCGCGCCGCATCCAACCCCCGCACGCACAGGCGGGTTTCACCCCCGTCCCGGCCGGTGCTCCCACGTTCGGTAATATCCCACCCGGTCCTATTATCAAGACCGATTCCCGCAAGTCGCGCGATCGTGTATCCCCAGTTGTACAAACGACGTACGCAACGCCCCGCCCGCTTGTTCCCCCTTCGCAACCATGCTCCAGGCAGGGGGCAAGCCTCCGCCCACCCCAAATCCCCCGCTCCGCCTCGGGGTTTTCCGCCTTCTTCCATCGCCTCCCTCCCGGCCCAAGGCACGACCCGCCGCGAACCCCTATTTGCCCCTGTTCACCTGGCAATCAGTCCAGAGACACACTCGACGAATTCGCGGGCTTGCGGAAGCCAGTCCTTCACCTCTTCTGCCTGGAAGACGACGAGATCGGAATAGTCCCCAATCTGCTCTCTCGATCATGCTGAATGCCTTCAAATCAGTCCCAAATGGGTGCACCCATTATACCATGCCTCCAGGCAGAGTATACGGATTTGAGAGCAATACCCGCGCCGAACCCTCTTGCAGACTCGATCACGGATCTCCTATGCACCTCGTGTGCGCCAAGCGACGAATTCATCCGCAGATTCGGCGGATTGACGCAGACTCTCCCGCGGGCCCACCGGCCACGAACCACTTGCCGGATTCCGCTTTCTCGGCCCCCCGAGAGTACGGCGCGTGCCTTGAACCCGCACGATTCCCGTGTTCTTCCTTGCCGCCCTGGCCTGGTTCTCGTATACTCTTACTGGTAAGACATTGTCAGGAGAAACGCGATGCGATCGGCAGCGACGACGAAGATGTCCTCGAAAGGTCAGGTAGTGATCCCGGAAGAGATCCGCGAGAGACTCGGACTGGACGCCGGAACCCAGTTTGTCGTGATGGGCGAGGATGACGTGGTGATCCTCAAGATGGTCCGAGCCCCCTCCATGAAGGAGTTCGACCGCCTCATCCGCAAAGCCCGCGCCCAGGCCAAGGCCGCCGGGCTCAAGCGGGCCGATGTCTCGGCCGCGGTTTCCGATGTGCGGAAACGGCGATGAGGATTGTCCTGGACACCAACGTGTTCATCTCCGGCGTCTTCTTCTCCGGGCCGCCGTACCGCATTCTCCAAGCATGGCGGGATGAGCGGATTCAACTGGTCGTCTGCCCGGAGATCCTGGCCGAGTACCGACAAGTCGCGATGCGCCTCGCGAGGAAGCACCCAGGCGTCGACATCCTGCCTCTGATTGACCTTGTGATGGTGCGATCCCAAATCGTGCGCACTCCCTCATTGCCCAAGCCCGTTTGCGATGATCCGAAGGACGATGTCTTTCTGGCCTGTGCCTTGGTGGGAAAGACGCAGACGATCGTTAGTGGCGACAGGCATCTCCTTAAGGTCTCCTGCTTTTCCGGCATCCAAGTCCTCCGGCCCAGAGCATTCGTAGACACCTACCTGTAGACGTCCTTGGATTGGCCTGATTTCCCCTTTCGTCACGCCATGGGCCGTGGCATAATGCCGACGAGTGAGTCTCACGGAGCATAAAGGAGGCATCTGCGATGGCTACGACACAGAACATCGGCGGTCTTGTGGAGGAATATCAGACCCTCTTTGCGGATGCGGACATCGATTCGCAGGAGTCCCTCGAATCTGTACTCGTCCGCGACGCCGAATGGACGCCGCAAGCCGCCGAGCACCTGCTCCGACTGGCCAGAGACTACGGCTCCTCCATGCTCCGAAACGCCCTGGCAATCTCCCTGGCCCTGGATATCGAGGACGGCGAACTTGGCTTCTGAAGATCCGGGCATCGCCTGTGGCGTTGCTCCGGGCTCCCGACTCATCTCCTTTCCTTCACTCTCTTGTCCTCCTTCAGAAATCTGATGATTCCGCGTGGCTCTTCGCATACTTGCATGGCCGTGGCATAGATCGGAAGAGCGTCGTGTAGGGAAAGAGTGTAGATCTCGGT
>CALEZT010000089.1 GCA_937927975.1 uncultured Phycisphaerales bacterium | reverse complement strand
CACAGACTTTGACAGAAGATGACGAAGCAGAACAACAACTCGGTTGGGCGGCAACACCCGCAGGACAACCCTGATGGATGGACGCCCCCGGAGGAGTTCAGGGCCGTGAGCCTGAAGGCCATCGCGGACCTCCTGGACACTACGCGGTCGTCGGCGCGCCGCTGGCTGCGAGAAGCCGGCGTTCATCCCCTTTCGCTCGGTCGGGGCGCAAAGGGCGCGATCCGCTACCGATGGACCGAGGTTGAAGCCTGGCTCAGGTCCCGACAACACGTTGAGTAAGACCTGTCCCTGCAGCTCGGCTGCCTACCCCGCGGTCATGACTGACAGACGACAGGTGTGAGCCCCCGGCCATCCGGGGGCTCCTTTTTCATCCACTCCAACAGCCGACGCCACCGGGAGTCCAGCGTGGATCGACGGTTACGATGCCACCTCCTCCCCAGCCGTACGGATCAGCCGCAACTTGGGTCCCGCCGGCGCGGGTTCCTGGTGCTCGAGCCTCTCCAGGATCTGCTTCAGCATGGCTTCGGTCTTGTCGCCAGTCGGGGAGTTGCCGGGGCTGAATTCCACAACGTCGTGCATCTTCTCGGGAATGAGAGCCGCATAATGTCGCCGGCAGATCTCGGGCGAATTGCCCATGAGCTCGGCAATCTTGTACAACGACTCGCCCTTCTGGGCTAGGTGGCTGCCAAAAGTATGGCGGAAATCCAAGCACGACCAAGTCAGATCGTGCGATTTGTTGGTCTCCCGCAGCTCCTGGGAGAAGTTGTCGGGGTCCCAGCGTCGCCCGCGAGGGGAGGGAAAGAACCATGGCTCCGTCCTCTGCGGCGCATAGGCGGTGAGAATCTCGTGCAGTGCCGAACTGATCGGTACGACCCGGTTCCTTTTGGTCTTGGGTTGCCAGTGTTCTCCGTTGATGAGCTTGGCGCGGACGTAGATCAGCCGCTTCTCCAAGTCGACGTCGTCGATGGTCAGCCATAATGCCTCCTCACGACGAAGGCCGGCGTAGATGAGGGTCGCCACCAGCGCGTGAGGCGTGGGTAAATCCCGCACAACAGCCAACTGCTCAGAGATCTGCGTTGCATTTAGAAATCGTATGTTATGAGCAGGCTCTCGCCGACGTTCTACCATTGCGGCAGGGTTGGGACTCCTCCGATCAGGAGACACGAAACCCCAGCTCTTGACTGCATAGTCAAACATCCGATGAAGCACTTCCCGATATCGGTTCGCCGTCTTCGGAGCAATCCTGTCCTCTCGGATCCGCCGAGAGATGAAACCCTCGACCAGAGACGCCGTAATTTCCTCCAGGAAGCTTGCCTTGATGTGATGACGCTCCATCTTATCCTCCACGGGCTTGGCCTCCCTTTCCCGCCAACGCGTGTTGACGCAACTGCCGTGGAGCAGCGAGGGACATATTGGGCCGAAGAATACCCGAAGAACTGAGGTATCGGCGGAATAGGACTTCCTGGTACGAATGGTCGATAGGAACTTACAGAAGTCTTCCAGGAACGCCGGTAGTGGCGTCCTGGATGGGGCAAGCAGCTCCCCTTTGGCCTCCTCTCCTTCAATCTGCCGCTTAACTCGCTTGGCTACCCGGGCGTCTTTTGTACCGAGTGAATAGTACACTTGGCGGCCGTTGACGTAGTACTTGATCCACCAGGCTCCGCCCTTCTTCCGCTGGAATATCGATGCCATGGCAACACCTCTATGGCACCCCCGATCCATAATAGCCTGCCCCATCCCGGGGGCGATTCGGTCAGATTTAGTTGCATTTTAGTTGCACGGCGTTCTGACCAAATAAAAAAGGACAGGCGTAAGTGCCTGTCCCTAAAGGTGTTACCGCAATAGCGGGGGGAGGATTCGAACCTCCGACCTCCGGGTTATGGGCCCGACGAGCTACCAGACTGCTCTACCCCGCGGTCAATAGTCGTATTATACGCGACAGGTCTTCGCCTGTTCAATTGCCGATTTCGGAAAATTCCGTCTTTGCGACAGAAATACCGCGTTACAGATTCCCGCGAATCCGAGCGGCGATCTCCTCGATCCGCCCTTTCGGATACCTGAAGGAGGGCCACTGCGCCAGCACCCCATCTCCGGTCTTTCGCGGGATGATATGGAAGTGCAGATGCTCGACCACCTGGCCAGCCGCTGAACCGTTGTTGGACAGCACATTGTAGCCGTCGGCGTCCATCGCATCTACCACCGCTTTGGCGATCTTGCCGAGGCCGCAAGCGAGGACCGCCAGGATTTTCGGGTCGCATTCGTGGAGTGTCGCACAATGACGCTTGGGAATGACCAACGTGTGGCCGTCGCTGATCGGACCGATGTCCAGGAACGCGAGAACCGCGTCATCCTCATAGATCCTGGCCGCCGGGATTCCGCCCGCAACCACCTTGCAGAACACACATCCGTCCATGCCGCCGCTTCGCTTAACCGTCGAACTTCGTTGGAACCCCTTACTCCTGCTTCTCCGGCTCAGCCATCGGTTCCGCGGCGCTCTCAGGAGCCTGCGCCGTCGCGGTCTCGGCCGGCTTGACCTCGGCGGCCTTGGCCCTTCTGCGGGCCCGACGCTTGGATGCGCCGCGTCGCTCTCTCTTGAGCGGCTCCTCGGCGCCCAGAAGCTGGAGAAGAACCAGTTCGCCGTTGTCGCCCAGCCGTCGCAGGGACAGCTTGACGATTCTCGTGTACCCGCCCTGACGGTCGAGGTATCGCGGGGCCAGCTCGCTGAAGAGCTTGCCGACGATCGTTCCCTTCTTCACGGGCTCGCCGTCTTCGTAGGCGATGATGCTTCGGTTGCCGAGGATCGAGATGGCCCGTCGTCGGTGCTCGAGCTTGCCCTTCTTGGCCAGCGTGATCAGCCGCTCGACGAACGGCTTGATCTCTTTGGCCTTCTGAACGGTCGTCGAGATCGTCTCGTGCTCGATCAGCGACTGGGCCATGTTCCGACGCAACGCCAGGCGGTGCGACGTGTTCCTGCTCAACTGGCGTCCTGCAACTCTATGACGCATATCTCACAATACCTCTTTTATCCAGACTCTCAAATCCGCCCGGCGTCTTCAACGCGACACACGCGTTGCAGGGCCCTTAGCCTTCGGCCGCCTTGCCGACGTCCTTCATCCCCAGCGACAACCCGATGTCCGCGAGCTTTCGCTTGATCTCACGCAACGAAGTTTTTCCGAAGCTGCGGATCTTCAACAGGTCCGCATCCGTCATCTGCACGAGCTGGCGAACGGTCTCGACCTTCACCGACTCCAGGCAGTTGCTGGCCCGAACGGACAGCTCCAGTTCCTGGATCGGCGTGTTGAGCTTGGCCTCGAGCTCATGGTCCACCTGCTTCTCCGGCACCTGCACCGGCAACTCGCCCGCGACGGTCTCTTCGCCGAGCTCGAAGTACTGCACGAACGGATTGATGTGCTTTCGGAGGATCTTGGCCGCTTCGACCAGCGCCATCTCCGGCGAAATCGTGCCGTTCGTCCAAATTTCCAGAATCAGCTTGTCGTAGTTCGTGCGCTGTCCGACGCGGGTGTTCTCCGTCATATACCGCACGCGCGTCACAGGGGAGTACACGGCGTCCAGATTGATCCGTCCGATCTCCTGCTCGAACCGGTCGGCGTCCGAAATGCGGTCCGCCACCGGAACGTATCCGCGACCGTTCTCGACCACCATCTCCATCTCGAAACCGACGTCTTCGGTCAGGGTCGCCAGGACGACGTCCTTGCTGATCACCTCGATGGCGGGGTCGGCGACGATCTGGGCGGCGGTGACCACGCCGGCCTTGTTGGCCGTGACCTTCATCGTCTTGGGACCTTCGCCCGTCAGACGAATCACCAGGCTCTTGACGTTCAACACGATGTCGGTCGCGTCCTCGACGACGCCGCGGATCGACGTGAACTCATGCTCGACGCCCGCGATCTTGATCGAGGTAACCGCACTTCCTTCCAGCGAGGACAGGAGCACGCGTCGCAGACTGTTGCCGACCGTGGTGCCGAAGCCCCGCTCGAAAGGCTCAATGAAAAACCGGCTGTATCGATCTGTCGATACGCCAGCGTCTTTTTCCACACGAGTCGGCAACTCCAAACCGCGCCAAGTCACTCGCATACAGGCCTCCGATCTGAACATCCATCCCTAAGCACACCGCCGAATGCAGAACTCCCGCCGTCCGTCGTTCTGATGCCTTGATTCCGCATTTGCGTTTCCAAGCCCAACGTTACCTCGAACAGAATTCCACCACCAACTGCTCTTCCACGGGGATCTGGATGTCCGGCCGGGTGGGCAGCGCCACGACAGTCGCCGCAGGTTTCTCCCGATCCAGTTGCAGCCACCCCTGAGTGGTGAAGTTCGGATTGCTCTCAAGCTGCTCTTTGACGCGCTTGAGGCTCTTCTCAGAGTCCTTGACGGTGATCTTGTCGCCGATCTTCATGACGTAGTCGGCGATGTCGACTTTCCGGCCGTTGATGCGGATGTGACCGTGCGTGATCAGTTGCCGGGCCGCCTTGCGAGACGCGGCGAAGTTCAACTTGTAGACCACGTTGTCCAGACGTCGCTCCAGCAGTTGCAGCAGGTTCTCGCCGGTGTTCCCGGGAAGCCTGGAGGCCTCGTGGAACATCCGCATGAACTGCTGCTCGTAGACCCCATAATACCTCTTGATCTTCTGCTTCTCGCGAAGCCGGACGCCGTATTCGCTCAGACGTCCCTTGCGCCAGCCGTGCATGCCGGGAGCGAGACTGCGTTGTCTTCGCTCGACCTGGCACTTGGCCGTTTCACACTTGGTGCCCTTCAGGAACAGCTTCATTCCCTCGCGGCGGCAAATCCTGCAGGATGGACCTGTATAACGTCCCATACTAATCGATCTCCTGTGACCTTCCCGGAGTCCTAAACACGTCTACGCTTCGGCGGTCGGCAGCCATTGTGCGGCAGCGGCGTCACGTCCTCGATGGAGGCGATCCGCAGGCCCGCCGCCTGAAGCGCGGAGATCGCAGATTCCCGCCCGGCGCCGGGACCTTTGACTCGAATCTCCACTTCCCGCACGCCATTCCTCATGGCGGTGTTGGCACAGTTCTGCGCCGCCTGCTGGGCGGCAAACGGCGTGCTCTTCCGCGAGCCCTTGAAGCCCACGCAGCCCGCCGAACTCGAGCAGATCGCCGCGCCGTCCATGTCCGTGATCGTGATCAACGTATTGTTGAACGACGCCTTGACGTGGACGATCGCTCGAACCACGTTCTTTCTGATTTTTCGTTTTGTGCTTTTTGCCATTTGCCTTCTCTTTGTCCTCGTGCTCTGGTGTCCAACGCCTTCCAGATGGACGATTCTCGTTTTTCCGGCGCCGCCCCGCGCTCGTTACCCGCGGGCTTCCTTGACGCCCTTCTTGCCGGCGACGGTCTTGCGCGGACCCTTGCGGGTGCGAGCGTTGCTCTGCGTGTGCTGGCCGCGGACCGGCAGACCTCTGCGGTGCCGGATGCCCCGGTAGCACGCGATGTCGCGAAGCCGCGCGATGTTCTGGGCGACCTGCCTGCGAAGCTGACCTCCAACGACGTAGTTGCGGTCGATAATCTGCGTGATCCGGCTGAGCTCGTCTTCGCTGAGCTTGTTCGCCTTGGTCATCTGCTCGATCCCCGCTTCTTTGAGGATCAGCTCCGACGTGTGCTGGCCGATCCCTGGGATGTAGGTCAGCGAGATCCAGATCGTCTTGTTGTCCGGGATATCAACACCAACTATACGCGGCATAAATTAAGCGTCCTCTCTGTTACCCTTGTGACCCGATTCGTCCGTCGCCCACAAAGCACACGATCACCCTTGTCGCTGTTTGTGCCGGGGGTTCGAGCAGATGATCCGCACGACGCCCTTGCGGCGAACGATCTTGCAGTTCTCACAAATTCGTTTGACTGAGCTTCTTACCTTCATAATCGATCCCACACATTCGCAAGGCCCGTCCCGAACCACCTCGTCCGGCCGGGCCAAGTCTTAATGCCGCAACACGATTCGTCCGCGGGTCAGGTCGTACGGCGACATCTCCACCGTGACCACATCGCCCGGAAGAATGCGGATGAAGTTCATGCGCATCTTTCCGGAGACGTGGGCAAGGACCTTGTGCCCGTTCTCCAATTCCACCCTGAACATGGCGTTCGGCAGGGCCTCGACGACCTTTGCCTGCAGCCGTATCGAATCTTTTTTCGCCATCAACGTTACCGTCGTCTTGTCAGAACTTCACAGCCACCCTTGACGATGGCTATCGTATGCTCAAAATGAGCCGAAAATCTACCATCTTTCGTCACGACCGTCCAGCCATTTCCCACCGTCCGGACGCCGTATCCTCCGGCGTTGATCATCGGCTCGACCGCCAGGACCATGCCTTCGGTCAGCAGAATGTCGTCCTCCAGGAGATCCCGGCTGACGAAGTTGGGGACCTTGGGGTCCTCGTGCATCCGCGTGCCGATGCCGTGGCCGACGAAATCACGAACCACCGAGAAGCCGGCCGACTCGGCATGCTTCTGCATCCGAGCGGCGACCTGGCTCCACTTCACGCCGGGCCTCGACATCGAAATCGCGATATCGAGCGCCTCGCGGGTCACGTCCATGAGCCGCCGGTTCGCCTCGGACACGCTGCCGACGGCCACCGTGATCGCGGAATCGCCGCAGTAGCCGTTCAACCGCACGCCGAAATCGACGCTCAGGAGGTCGCCGTCCTTCAGCGAAGCCGACTCCGACGGGATCCCATGCACCACCTCGTCGTTCACAGACGCACAGATGGCTCCCGGAAACGGCTTTTTTGCCTGCGGGCTCCGCACGCCCTTGAAGAGCGCTTCGGCGCCGGCCTTGGCGGTCATCTCCAGGGCCACGCGGTCCAAATGCCCCGTGGTCACGCCGGGCGATGCAATCCTCTGTAGTTCTGAAAGAACGTCGGCTACAACAACTCCCGCCTGACGCATCAAATCGATTTCTCTTCGGCTGCGAAGCGTTATAGCCATTCTACGACTTCAAGTTCGACCCACAGGCGGTGCACCCGCCGCTGGGCCGGTTTACTTCTTCTTTCCTGCCAGACCGTCCAGCCTGCGGAAGATCCCCTGCGCCACCGCATCGGCGTCGCCGCCTGCATCGACATCGTCGACCGGCCGGCCGGCCTTGTAGTAGCCCACCACCGGCTCGGTCTGCCGATAGTAGGTTTCGAGACGGTTGCGGACCACCTCTTCCGTGTCGTCCGGCCTCTGCACGAGGCGGGCGCCGTCCTTATCGCAGATCCCGTCCACCTTGGGCGGCATGTTCTTCACGTGATAAACCGCTCCGCACGTCGGACAGCTTCGCCGCCCGGTGATGCGAGCCACGACGATGCCGTCGTCGACCAGCAGGTTCATCACGACGTCGATCCCGCCTCCCTTGGCGGCCAGGGCCCTGTCCAGGACCTCGGCCTGGTTGACGGTCCTGGGGAACCCGTCGAGCACGAACCCTGACGGGGCATTCTTCATCGCCTGGCTCATCATTTCCACGATCAGGTCGTCGGGCACCAGGGCGCCCGCATCCATATAGCTCTGAGCCTTCTTGCCCAACTCCGTTCCGGCGGCCCGCTCGCGACGCAGGATGTCGCCGCTGGAGAGATGGAGCAATCCATAGCGGTCGGCGATCCGCTTGCAGTGGGTTCCTTTTCCGGCGCCCGGTGCGCCCAGCAGGACGATTCTCATGCGTACGCCCCCTTGATTCTGCCGGAAGAGGTGAATCCGTCATAGCTACGCATCAGGAGGTTCGCTTCGATCTTCTGGACCAGGTCGAGGGAAACGCTGACGACAATCAGAAGGCCGGTGCCGCCGAGGAAGGTGGTCACCCGCCAGTCGATGCTCAGTGCATGAGCGATCACGGTGGGGATAATCGAGATCGCGGCCAGGAACGTGGCGCCGTAGAACGTGATTCGCGTCATGACGGTTTCAAGATACTCCGCGGTCCTTCGGCCGGGCCTGAGCCCCGGGATGAAGCTGCCCGAGTCGCGGAGGTTCTTCGCCATTTCGCGAGGCTGGAACTGCACGGTCACCCAGAAGTACGCGAACAGGAAGATCAGAGCCATATACACGATGTTGTACGTGTATGCGCCCGGGCTCATCGCACCGGCCACCCGACCCAGCACGGCATTCGGAAACGCCTGGTAAAGGTAGTCCACGACGATGGGCGGGAACATCATGAAGCTGGAGGCGAAGATGATGGGCATCACGCCGCCGTGGTTGACCCGCAGGGGCAGGTAATGCCGGGCCCCGCCGTACATCCGCCGACCGCGCATCTGCTTGGCCTGCTGGATCGGGATGCGGCGCTGGGCCTGTGTGATCAGGATGGCGCCCGCCACGACCGCCACGAAGGCAATCCCAAGGAACAGAACCTTCGGCAGGGAGATTGTGCCCTCGGCCCCGGATCGAACGCTCATCTGCGTGAACAACTGATACATCGCCCAGGGCATGCGCGCGATGATGCCGGCCATGATGATCAAGCTGATTCCGTTGCCGATGCCGTACTCGTCGATCTGTTCGCCAAGCCACATCAGGAAGACCGTGCCGGCCGTCATGGCCACCACGCCCAAGAAAATGGCCCAGCGCTCCATGCCGGCGTAGATCATCTGCTGATCGCCGCGGGTCATCATCTGAATGTACATGATCGCCTGGATGAAGCAGATGAGCACCGTCAGGTATCGCGTGTACTCCTGGATCTTCTTGTAGCCGGTCTGGCCTTCCTGGCGGAGCTTCTTGAGCGACGGGATCACTTCGCCCAGCAGCATCAGGATGATCGAGGCCGTGATGTACGGCATGATGCCCAGCCCGAACAGACTGCTCTGTTGGAGCGTGCCCCCGGTGAAGATCTGCAGATACTCGGCGGCCCGGCCCAGCGGATTGTCCGTGTTTCTGGACTCCGCCAGCGCCTTGATCGCCTCCTGGTTGAACCCGGGGATCTGAATATGGAACCCGATACGGTAGATCGCCAGCAACGCCACGGTGAACAAGATCTTGTTCCGCAGGTCCTGGATCCTGAAGATGTTGACTACTGTTCCAATCACTGGATCGTTCTCCACACGCCACGCGCCCGGGCGGGCCCCCGCGAGGCGACGAGACCCTTAAGCATGCTGTTTCTGCTTGCGTTTGATCGGCTTGACTTCCATCGACAGCTTCGTCGCGGTGCCGCCGCAGTCCGTGATCTTCTGCTCAGCGTTCTTGCTGAACTTGTGCGCGACCACCTGGAGCTTCTTGGTCAGTTCCCCGTCCCCGAGGATCTTGACCTTGCTGGCGGCGCCGGCGATCAGCCCGGCCGCGGAAAGCTGCTCCACGCCGACCTGCGCGCCGTCTTCGAACTGTTCCAGTTCGCAGATGTTCACCACTTCGAAGCGGGTCGCGAAGTTCTTGTTGTTGAAGCCGCGTTTCGGGAAGTGCCGGAACTGCGGAATGGATCCGCCCTCGTACAGGGAGAAACGCTTCGCGCCTGAACGGCTCATCGCGCCCTTGCTGCCGCGTCCGGCGGTCTTGCCGAGCCCCGAACCGCGGCCCCGGCCAACCCGCTTACGTGCTTTGTGTTTACCTACGACGGAAGTAATTTCATGACTTAACATTACAGATCACCCACTTGGCCATGGTTGCGATTACGAAAGTGCAACGCCTCGTAGAGCCTGGACCATTTCTTTGCTTCGCAGTTTCAACAAGCCGTTGATCGTGGCTTTGACGACATTCTTGGCGGACGTGCTGCCGTAGACCTTCGTCAATGCGTCACGGACTCCGGCGTACTCAAGTACGGCGCGGCAACTGGACCCGGCGATCACGCCCGTTCCCGGGCTGGCCGGCGCCAGGACGACCCGCGTGGCCCTGTACTTGCCGATGATCTGGTGCGGAATCGTGCTGCCGACCAGGGGGACCCGGTACATCGCCTTCTTGGCGTCCTTGATCCCTTTCTCGACCGCGTTGGGCACTTCGTTGGCCTTGCCGTAGCCGATACCGACCGAACCGGCCCGATCGCCCACGACCACAAGCGCCGCGAAGCTGAACCGCCGACCGCCCTTCACGACCTTCGCGCACCGATAGATCTTGACAACCGTGTCTTCCAACGGTTTTTCTTCGTATTCAGGTGTCCTAACTGGTTCTGCTGCCAACTGTCGTCTCCCAGTCTGAAAAGGCCTTCGTTAGAAAGCCAGACCTGCCTTTCTTGCCGCATCGGCAAGGGCCTTTATCCGCCCGTGGTACTTGTACGGGCCTCGATCGAAGCACACGTATTTGATGCCGACGTCCAGCGCCTTCTTGGCGAGCTGCTCGCCGACCGCTTCGGCAGCCTTCTTATTGCCCGCCTTGGGCAGCGACTCCCGCACGACCTTGACCTGCGTGCTGGCCGCGACCAAGGTGACGCCCGCGGTGTCATCAATCAGTTGTGCGTAGATGTTTCGGTTGGACCGAAAGACCGACAGACGCGGCCTGTCGGAGGTACCGCTGACCTTCTTTCGCACATGACGTCTGCGGCGAACCGCTGCTTTCTTGTGTTGCTCAGTCTTCATACGTTTTCGTCAGTTCTCATCGCGCCCGCACGAATCGGGCGACTCCCGTCGAACTCTCTCTTACGCCCCGCCGGAAGCGAACGCCTTGCCGGCCTTGCGGCGCAGGTGCTCGTCGGCATATCGGATGCCCTTGCCCTTGTACGGCTCGGGCGGTTTGACCTTGCGAATCTCCGAGGCGAACTGCATCACCGCGCACTTGTCCATGCCCGACAGGCTGAACTTGGCCGGCACTTCGTTGCCTCGCGTGGCCGCCACTTCGATCGTCACCTTCACGCCCTTGGGGATCGGAAGCTCGACCACGTGCGCGAACCCGACGGTCAGGACCAGCTTGCCGCCCTGCTCCTTGACGCTGTAGCCGGTGCCGTAGATCTCCAGCTTCTTCTGATAGCCGGTGGTGACGCCGACCATCATGTTGGCGATCAGGGCCCGCGTGGTGCCGTGAAGCTCCTTGTTGCGTCGAATCTCCGGCTGCGGATTCGCGATCACGACCGACTTGCCGTCTTCGACCTTGATCGTCAGGCAGGGATCGCAGGCGATCTGCATCGTTCCCAGCGGCCCGGTCACCTTCACGATCCGGTTCGCGTGTTCGACCTTTACCCCTTTGGGCACGTCAACAGGTTTGTTGCCAATTCGACTCATTTAATATACCGTGCAAAGGACCTCGCCGCCGACTTTGTTCTCGCGGCAGTTGCGGTCGCTGATTATGCCCTTGCTGGTGGAGACGACTGTGATGCCCATTCCCCCCAGAACAACCGGGAGATCGTCCACGGACGAGTACCTGCGGCAGCCCGGTTTGCTGACCCGCTGGATTTCCGTGATGGCCGACTGGCCGTCCGGATCATACTTCAGCGTGATTCGCAGAAAGCCCTGCTTGCCGTCGTCGATGCGGTCGTAGCCCTCGATGTAGCCTTCGCTCTTGAGGACCTCCGCAATGCCCTGACAGATCTTCGACGCCTTCACATCGACCGTCGCCTTGTCCGTTCGGGCCGCATTGCGAATTCGTGTCAGCATGTCAGCTATCGGATCGCTCCAACTCATAGTATCCTATCCTGCACGTTCCGGGTTGCGGATCGTCGCGTCTCCAGAAATCACCAGCTTGCTTTTTTCACGCCCGGGATCTTGCCTTCATGCGCCAGTTTCCTGAAGCACAGTCGGCAGACCTTGAACTTGCGGTATACGGCGTGGGACCGCCCGCACAGTTCGCAGCGGGTGTACTGTCTGACGCGGAACTTCGCCTTCTTCTTCGATTTTATCACTAACGCCTTGGTTGACATCAACGCACTCCACTGTACTGACTGGGCCCGCGATTACTCGATGGCCTTGCTCGTCGCCTGGCCCCGGAACGGCATCCCGAACAGGGACAACAGCTTTCGCGCCTCCTCGTCCGTCCGGGCCGTCGTCGCGAACGTGATATTCATGCCCTGCTGGAACTCCACCTTGGCCGGGTTGATCTCGGGGAACACGCTCTGTTCGCTGAGCCCCATCGAATAGTTGCCCCGCCCGTCGAAGCTGTTCGGATCCAGCCCGCGGAAGTCGCGAACCCGCGGGATCGCCAGGTTGATCAGACGGTCCAGGAACTCGTACATCCGCACCCCGCGAAGGGTCACCTTCAGGCCCGTCTCCTGCCCCTGGCGGACCTTGAAGTTCGACACGCTCTTCTTGGCCTTGCACACCAGGGGCTGCTGCCCGCTGATGATCGCAAGGTCCTTGCGCGCCAGCTCGATGTACTTCTTGTCCTGCGTGGCCCTTCCGACGCCCATCGAGAGCACCACCTTCTCGACCTTGGGCACCGCCATGATCGTCGTGTACCCGAACTCCTTCGTCAGTTCGGCCACGATCTTCGATTTGTACAGGTCTTTCAAACGCGCCATAATCTCTGCTCGATTCTACCGGCTGTTCGCCGGGCCGCACAAGCCCGCGGCTGTCGTTACTTCTTAGCCTTCTTGATGACTCCCAGCTCCGTGCCGTCCGCGGCCACCCGCTTCTTGCCGCCGCCGGACGTCGCCTCGTACCGCACCCGCGTCCCCTTCGACGTCTTGGGGTTCACCGGCAGCACGTTGCTGATGTGGATGGGCTGCTCCACGCTGATCCGACCGCCCTGCGGGTTCCGCCGCGACGGACGAACGTGTTTCTTCGCAATGTTCTGGCCCTGAACCAGCACCAGATTCTTCTCGGGGTAGACGTGCAGGACTTTGCCGGTGTTGCCCTTATGGTCCCCGGCGATGATCTGCACCATGTCACCTTTTTTTACATGCAAGGCCATTTATCCGCCTCTTCGTATCCAACTGGATCGTAAATCGTTCCGACCGTCCTTACACAACCTCGCCGGCCAGAGAGATGATCTTCATATAGTTCTTCTCACGCAGCTCACGGGCCACCGCCCCGAAGATGCGGGTGCCGATCGGGTTGCCCTCGCCGTCGATCATCACCGCCGCGTTCTTATCGAACTTGACGTAGCTGCCGTCCGGCCGCTTCACCGCCGTCGTCGTGCGGATGATCACGGCCTTGTGCACCTTCTTGTCGTCCAACTGGCAGGTGGGAAGCGACTTCTTGATCGCCACGCACACGATATCGCCCAGGCTGGCCGTGCCGCGGGTGAACTGTCCGCGACCGCTGGTCTTGCCCACGACATGAATGCACTGCGCCGACTTCACACCCGAGTTGTCGGCGATGTCCAACATGGTTTCGTTCTGAATCATAGTTTCTGCATCTCGTATGAAGTGTTAGGCCTGAGCGCCCTTCTCCAGCACGCGGAGGACTCGCCAGCTCTTGGTCTTGCTGTACGGACGCGACTCGGTGATCTCGACGACGTCGCCGACGGCGCACTGGTTCAGCTCGTCGTGGACCGCGAGCTTCGTCCTGCGCCGGATGTACTTCCCGTACTTCGGATGCTTGACCCGGTAGTCGATCGTCACCCGAAGGCTCTTGATTCCGCTCTTGCTGCTGACGGTTCCCGTCAGCGTCTTGATCTTCTTGATCGTTTCCATATCAGCGACTTCCCGCGATTCGCAACGCCAGTGCTTCACGCACTCTTCTGGTGCAAAACGGTCTTGATCCGGGCGATGTCCCGCCGGGCGTTAATAATGGCCTTGGAGTTCTCCAGCTTCTCCGTCACTGCCTGCGACCGGAGCTCGAACAGGCGCTTCTCAAGATCCTGCAGAGTCGTCTGCAGCTCATCCTGACTCATTTCTCTCAACTGCTTGGCTTTCACTTGATGTCCTCTCTCAGACGGCACGCCCGCGTTTCACCAGCCGGCAGCGAACGGGCATCTTATGCGCCACTCGCGACAGCGCCTGCTTGGCCACTTCCTCGGTGACGCCGCCGATTTCAAAGCAGATCTGGCCCGGCCGAACCCGAGCGACCCAGTATTCCGGCTCGCCCTTGCCCTTGCCCATACGCGTCTCCAGCGGCTTGCCGCTGACCGGCTTGGCCGGGAAGATCCGGATGTAGACCTTGCCTTCCCGATGCAGGTAGTGCGTCGCGGCCACCCGGCCGGCCTCAATGTTCTTGGCGGTAACCCAGCTCATCTCCAGCGACTGCAGGCCGTAATCCCCGAACGCGACGTAGTTGCCGCGATGGGCGTTGCCCTTCATCTTCCCTCGCTGGCTCTTACGATATTTGACTCTCTTAGGCATCATCGCCATAAGGCACCTCTCAATCCTTCAGGGCCGTCCGCTCAGGACTGACCTTCCACTTGCGGCGCCGACGCCGAACCGCCATGACCCGCATCCGAATGGTGACCGCCGTACCCGCCGCGGGATTCGCCCGGCCGACCGCCGCCCGGTCCCATCCGCCGCGGCGGACGACGACGACGGTTCTCCGACGGTTCCAGCACTTCGCCGAACTTGCCTTTGTAGATCCACACCTTGACGCCGATCGCCCCGTACGTCGTACGGGCCGTCGCCTGGGCGTAGTCCACGTCGGCATCCAGCGTGTGCAGCGGAATGCTGCCCATCTTCTGAGTCTCGGTGCGAGCCATTTCCGAGCCCGCCAGTCGCCCGGCGCAGGTGATCTTCACCCCTTTGGCGCCGGCGTTCATCGCCGCTTCGCAAAACTGCTTCATCGTCCGTCGGAAGGAGGCCCGCTTGCCAAGCTGCTCGGCAATGCCTTCGCCCACCAACGCAGCGTTCAGATCCGGCTCCTTGATCTCGATGACGTTCACGGTCACCTTGCGGCCGGTCACGCCTTCGAGTTCCTCGCGGAGCTTGTCCACCTCGCCGCCGCGGGGTCCGATCACCACGCCGGGCCGTCCGCTGTGGAGCGTCACGTTGACCTCGTTGCGCGTCCGAACGACCTCAACCTTGGCCACGGCGCCCTTGGGCATCTGCCGATTGAACCGGCCGTCGATATACTTGCGAATCTTCTGGTCCTCGACGAGGAAATCGCCGTAGTTGGCCTTCGGCGCGAACCACGTGCTCTGCCAACCGAGCGTCACGCCCGTTCTGAACCCTATTGGAGATGTTTTTTGACCCATAGTCCAGTATCTCAGTTCACGTTGTTGCTATGCTTCTTCACGCCTGGCTCACGGTCACATGGATGTGGCAGGCCTTCTTGCGAATCGGATGGGCCCGACCCCGGTCTTTGGGGATCCATCGCTTGGTCCCCAGCCGGATGCCGGCCTCGTCGACTCGCGCCTCCTTCACGACCAGCGTATCGACGTCCGCCTGCTGCTCGTCCGCGTCCGCCATGGCCGCCTTGAGGACCTTGTCCACCATCGGGGCCGCCCGCTTCCGCGTGAACTTCAGCGTGTCGATCGCGTCCTGAACCGGTCGGCCGATGATCAGGTCGGTCACCAGGCGAACCTTGCGGGCCGACATCGGAGCATACTGATAGGACGAATGCCAATCACTGATCTCGACCGGCTCCACGGACAGCGTCTCGGCCAGACGCTTCACGTCCTCGGGCTTCGGCAGGGGCCGGAACAGACCTCGCTGCCAGTTCTTCACCGCCGCGACCGCGTCTTTCAGGCTCACGCCGCCATGGGCGATGCTGCGACCGAGCTGCTCGACGGTCACGCCCTTGTCTTTCGATACATCAGTCAGTTTCGTAGCGCTCAACATAAACCATGCCTCAGGCTCGGCCGATCCTGAAAAGTCCTGCGCGATCGGCCCGCATGCGTTACTTTATCTTCTTGCTGGAGTGGCCCTTGAACGTCCGCGTCAGCGAGAACTCGCCCAGCTTGTGTCCGACCATATCCTCGGTGACGAACACCTTGTGGAAAAGCTTGCCGTTGTGGACCATGAAGGTGAACCCGACGAACTCCGGCACAATCGTGCAGCGCCGCGCCCACGTCTTGATCGCGTCGCGCGTGCCCGCACTGACCTGCTTGCTCACCTTGCTCAGCAGCTTCTCGTCTACGAACGGCCCTTTTTTCAGAGATCTTCCCATCGTCTTCTCTCGTTCAGCGTCCCGGCGGCTGGCCGCCACCGACGCGCCGGCTCAACCGGCGGTTAGAGGACCAGTTGCCCTTGTGTCGTGTTACGGCGTCTTCGAATGATTCTTGCGTTGCTCGTCTTGCGCGGGCTTCGGGTCTTGCCGCCCTTGGCCAGCAGGCCGCTCGGAGAGCACGGATGACGTCCGCCGTTGGAACGTCCCTCGCCGCCGCCCATCGGGTGGTCGACCGGGTTCTGCGCCTTGCCTCGCACGTGCGGCCGCTTGCCGCGATGCCGCATCCGACCCGCCTTGCCGATCCGGATGTTCTGATGATCCGGGTTGCTCAGACGACCGATCGTCGCCCGGCACTCCCTGCGAACCATCCGCATCTCGCCGCTGGGCAGCACGATCGTAACCCAATCGCCTTCTTTGGCCACGATCCTCGCCGAGCTCCCGGCGCCGCGAACCATCTTGCCGCCCTGTCCGGCGGTCATCTCGACGTTGTGCACTTCGAGACCGGCCGGGATCGAACCCAGAGGCATGCAGTTGCCCGTCTTGGGCTCACATACCTGGCCGCTCTCCAGAACGTCGCCCACGGTCACCCCGATCGGGGCCAGGATGTACCGCTTCTCGCCGTCCTCGTACTGGAGCAGCGCGATGAAGCACGACCGGTTCGGATCGTACTCGATCGTGGCCACCTTCCCGATCACCCCGTCCTTGTTTCGCTTGAAATCGATCAGACGGTAGATCCGCCGGGCGCCGCCGCCGCGGAACCGCACGGTTGCTTTGCCGCTGTGGTTGCGACCGCCGTGCTTGCCGATTCTCTTGCAGAGCGTCTTTTCCGGCCTGTCGGTCGTCAGCTCGGCGTAATCGTTCACCGAACTGTTTCGCCGCCCTGCGCTTGTCGGTCTGTAAATTCGAATGCCCATACTTCTATTCTCTTTCCAAGATCCGCCGGATCAGAACAGATCAATGTGATGTTCGGGCCGCAGGTACACGACCGCCTTTTTCCAGGCGGCGGTGGTGCCCATGACTCTTCCTCTTCGCCGCGGCTTGCCGACGTGGTTCGCCGTGCGGACCTTGTCGACCTTGACCCCGTAGATCCGCTCCACGGCGTTCTTGATTTCCGTCTTGTTCGCCTTGGAGTTCACCTCGAAGGAGTATGCCCCTTTGACGTTCGCAAAGTGCATGCCCTGCTCGGTGACGATCGGCCGGACTATCACGCTATAATCATCCATCGGTAACTCGAATCAAAACCGGAGCCAACACTTTGGCGATCGGCCTCACGCCGTCGCTTCTTCCTCGACCTTGCCGCTGCGATCCAGGAACGAGAGGATCGCCTCCTTCGTGAACAGCATCTGCTTGTGGTTCACGATCGCCGCGGCGTTCAGGTCCGCCACCGGCATCACATCGACCCGCTGAAGGTTGCGCGCCGACTTGTGCACGTTCTCATCGTAGTCGCACAGCGCCACCAGGCAGCTCCGGTCGATCTTGAGGTTCTTCAGAACGCCCGCGAAGTCCTTCGTACGGGGCTTCTCGAACGCCAGACGGTCCACGACGACCACGCTCTGCTGCCGCAGCTTGGCCAACAGCGCGGAGTCCCTCGCGAGCTTCCGCTGCTTCTTCGGCATCTGCTGGCTGAAATCGCGGGGCTTCTTGGCGAAAGTCATGCCGCCGCCGACGCGCTTGCCGCCGGCCCTGCGGGTGCCCATGCGAGCGTTGCCGGTGCCCTTCTGTCGATACATCTTCTTGGTCGAACCGGCCACGACGCCTCGGCTCTTGGTCGTCGCGGTGCCCACTCGCTTGTTCGCGTGGTACATCACGATCGCCTGCTTGAGCAACGCGTATCGCACGCAGCCGCCCAGCACAGCCTCATCCACCTTGAGCGTGTCCACCTGCTGCCCACTGGTATTGTATACTGCTAAATCAATCATGTCCGAATCCAGTCTATACACCCAGGCTCTTGGCCTTCTTGACAACGCAGTAACTGCCGGAGGACCCCGGAATCGCGCCCTTGACCACCAGCAGATTGTTCTCCACGTCGACCGCCATCACAGGGTGGTTCTTGCTCGTCACCTGAACGTCGCCCATGTGGCCGCCCATCCGCTTGCCCTTCTTGAGGCCGCCGCCCCTACCGGCGTTGATCGCATGGCTCGATATCGAACCGGGGGCCCTGTGCTTTCGCTCGGTGCCGTGCGAGGCCGGGAAGCCCTTGAAACCGTAGCGCTTCATCGGTCCGGCGAACCCTTTGCCCTTGCTGGTGCCCACCACGTCGACGGACTTGATGCCCTCGAACACCGAGACCGTGACCGAGTCCCCTGCCTTGTACGGCGAATCGGCCTTGGCAGGCAACCGCCATTCGCGAACGAACCTCTTGGGGCTGGCGCCCGCCTTCTTGGCGTGCCCGATGTCCGCCTGCGTCTGTCGCGAGGCCTTTACGTCCTCGAAGCCAAGCTGCACCGCGTTGTACCCGTCGGTTTGGCTGGTCTTCACTTGCGTGACGGTGCACGGACCGACCTGAATGACGGTCACCGGGATCAGCCGGCCCGCCTCGTCGTACACCTGGGTCATACCCACTTTTTTGCCAAGTAACATCGTCATAGCTGACGTCCTACGCCCTTACGCCTTGATCTTTACAAACACCCCTGCGGGCACCACGAGCCGGTTGAGCACCTCGGCCGTCCTGGCATTGGCCTCGTGAATGTCGATGAGCCGCTTGTGCGTCCGCAGTTCGAACTGCTCGCGCGACTTCTTATCGACATGCGGGCTCCGCA
Organism: uncultured Phycisphaerales bacterium; assembly: GCA_937927975.1. Lineage (GTDB taxonomy): Bacteria > Planctomycetota > Phycisphaerae > Sedimentisphaerales > Anaerobacaceae > PLanc-01. Next base: position 113,796 of record CALEZT010000089.1, on the reverse strand, counting down.
ACACCGTATATCTCTCAATCCGCGTCGGCAGCGGCACCGGGCCGCTGACCCGCGCGTTCGTCCGGCGCGCGTGCTCGACGATCTCCTTCGCGGAGGCATCCAGCGTCCGGTGGTCGTATGCCTCCATCCGGATCCTGATTTTTTCGCTTTCAGCAGCCATCTATGCTCCTCGGGACCCCACTGGGTCTGCCCGATATCCGGACGTTGCCGCCCCGACACAGGCACAAGTTTCACGAACACCAACCATGTTTATAGCGACAGAGCCACCCGCAACGGATACGCTCTCCAAGCGGGCCGATGTCGCTCATCTTGATTAAGGCAGGAAGGGCAACTGGGCCCCTCCGGCGCCTACAAACCACTTCTCAGCGGGCGCCGAAGGCCACCCGGCCTTCCTTAGAATTCGGGGTCGTGCCTGCCGCCAGACCCTGGCGAAGCCACCTTCGACTTCGCCAACCCCGTGTTACCCTGAACACCCGTTGTGCCATCCGTGATGGCAAAGACAGATATGCCACAGCGTAACTACGTATCGCAACGCCATCCTGACGTTGCTCGCTACAGCTGAAAAACACTACAATTATCAGCTACCCTGTTAGCTGTCAACCCTGCTATAGGAAAAAAAGCGAAAATTGTTCAGATTTCCGCCGGACTTCAGTACAGAATCCCTTTGGCCACCTGGTCCGGGACCCGCTCGTAGCTCAAGGGCTCCATGGTAAAGCTCCCGCGACCGGCCGTCAAGCTGCGAATATCGCTCGAATAGCCGAATAATTCCACCAGAGGGACCTGCGCGTCCACGATCCGAACGGGGCCATGCACCCGACAGTCGCTGATCAGCCCACGTTTGGACAGCAGGTCCGCCTGAACCGCACCGAAGTAGGCGTCCGGCACGGAGACCTGGACCCGCATTACCGGCTCCAGAAGCACCGGTCCGGCCTCTTTCAGCGCCTTCTCCAGGGCAAACGAGGCCGCCTGTTCGAAAGCCAGGTCCGACGAGTCTACCGAATGGTAGGAACCGTCCACCACCGTCGCGTGGACGCCGATCACAAGGTAGCCGGCCAGGGGACCGTTGCCCGCGGCCTCGCGGACCCCCCGCTCGACCGAGGCTATGTATTCATGCGGGATCTTATCGGGCGATACAGCCGCACTGAAACCGATCTTGGACTGCCAATGGCCGTCCTCGGTGATCAACGGCCTGACCTCCAGCACCACGTGCCCGTACTGACCTCGGCCGCCCGACTGGTGGACGAATTTTCCTTCCGCCCGCGCCGCCTTGGTGATGGTTTCTTTGTAGGCCACTCGCGGCTTGCCCACCCGAACGTCCACCTTCTTCTCTTTGACGAGCTTGTGCTGAAGGATCTCCAGGTGCAGTTCGCCCATGCCGCTGATCACGGTCTGGCCGGTGTCCGGGTCGATCTTGTAGGAAAACGTCGGGTCCTCGCGCCGCAGCGACTCCAGGGCATCGCCCAGTTTCGCTCTCTCGGCCGCCGACCGCGGCTCGATCGACATCGTGATCACCGTCTGGGGGAAACTGATGCTGGGCAGCATGACGGGTCTCTTCGTGTCGCACAGCGTGTCGCCGGTCAGGGTCTCGCGCAGACCGATCACCGCGATAATGTCGCCGGCGCGGGCTTCGTCCCGCAATTTTCGCTCGTTCGCGTGCATCTCGAAGAGCCGCGTGATGTTCTCCTTCTTGTCCCGGTTGGGATTCAACACCCGGCTTCCCGACTTCAGCGTGCCCTGGTAGATCCGCAGGAAGTAGAGGTCCCCATGGGCGTCGCCGGTGATTTTGAAAGCCAGGGCGACCAGGCTGCCCTCGGGATCGCATTTTACGGGGATCTCCTTGCCCTCGTCGTCCGGCTTGTGCCCCTTGATCACGGGTCTGTCCAGCGGCGAAGGCAGGTAGGCGACCACGCCGTCCAGAAGCCTCTGGACGCCCACGTACTTCAGCGCGGACCCGACGAACACCGGATGGACCTTGTTCGCCAGGGTGCCCTTGCGAAGCCCTCTGCGAATCGCCTCTTCCCCCGCCGGCTCGTCGTTGACGAAGGTCGTCATCAGCTCTTCGTCGTTCTCGGCGGCGGCCTCGATCATGCGGGCCCGGTATTTCTTCGCCCTGTCGAGGTGCTCCGACGGGATTTCCGTCTCGGTGTACGTCGACCCCATCTCCTCGGCCTTGTAGAATACCGCCTTCATGGCGATCAGATCGATGATGCCCACGAACGAATCTTCCGCCCCCATCGGGATCTGGACCGCAACCGGGTTGGCGTGCAGCTTGTCGCGGATGCTGGCCACGCTCATTTCGAAGTCGGCGCCGGTCTTGTCCATCTTATTGATGAAGCACAAACACGGAAGATCGTACTTCTGGCCCTGGCGCCACACCGTCTCGCTCTGCGCCTGGACGCCTTCGCTGCTGTCGAACACCGCCACCGCGCCGTCGAGAACGCGAAGCGACCGCTCGACCTCTGCAGTGAAATCGATGTGCCCGGGGGTGTCGATCAGATTGATCTCGAACCCTTTCCAGGGGCACTTCGTGGCCGCGGAGGTGATCGTGATTCCCCTCTTCTGCTCCTCCTCCAGGAAGTCCATCACGGCGGTTCCATTATGGACCTCGCCCATTTTATAGGTCTTCCCGGCGTAGTAGAGGATCCGCTCACTCACCGTGGTCTTGCCGGCATCGATGTGCGCCATGATGCCGATATTCCGTATGTTCTCTAGTCTGCCCATAAAAAAACTGCCACGGTCTCGCGAGAGATCCCCGTGGCAGTAGAATTTCCGATACTTACCATGCGAAGTGGGCGAACGCCTTGTTGGCCTCGGCCATGCGATGAACGTTCTCCCGCATCGTCATCGCGCCGCCGGTCCGGTTGTAGGCGTCGCTGATCTCGGTCGCCAGCCGCTGAGCCATGGGTTTGCCCTTCTTGCCACGGGCCGACGCCAGTATCCACCGGAACGCCAGAGATTGCTGACGCTTGGGGTTCACCTGCATCGGAACCTGGTAGCTGGCGCCGCCGACGCGCTTGCTGCGAACCTCGAGCGTCGGCTTGACGTTGTTGATCGCGGTCTCGAAGATCTCCAGAGGCGTAACGTCCTTGATCTTCTCGGCGACGATCTCCATCGCGTCGTAGAAGGCGTTCTGGGCCGCGCTCTTCTTGCCGCCCCACATCATGCAGTTGATGAACTTGGAAACCAGCTTGCTATTGAACTTCGAATCCGGTCTCAACACTTCGCTGGAAGCTGTAAACTTCTTGGCCATAGTACTCTCTATCGTTTAGGAACAGTCCACTGGGAACCAGGAACACCTTGCTTACTTGGGTCTCTTGGCGCCGTACTTGCTGCGGCCCCGACGACGATTCGCCACGCCGGAGCAGTCCAGAACGCCACGGACGATATGATATCGAACGCCCGGCAAGTCTCTCACGCGACCGCCGCGGATCAGCACGGTGCTGTGCTCCTGAAGGTTGTGGTCAACGCCCGGGATGTAGGCGGTGACCTCTTTGCCGCTGGTCAACCGAACACGGGCGACCTTTCGCAACGCGGAGTTCGGCTTCTTCGGCGTCTGCGTCCTGACGATCAGGCACACGCCGCGGACCTGCGGGGAGCCGCTGATATCGGAAACTCGTTTCTTCTTCTTCGATGCTGCTCTCGGACTTCTGACCAGTTGATTGATCGTCGGCATAGTCTACTCAATTCTCATCCACAAAGCGTTATTCGATACCCAGCACTTCCCGGATCTTGGACTCGGCCTTGGCTTCGGCCTCTTTCTCCTCTCGAACGCCAGCCAGTTCCTTCGGAACCGGGGCTTCGACGAGGTGCTTGACCCTCATCTCCAGGTGCGGCTTGAACGCCGTGCCTGCGGGAATCAGGTGGCCCAGAATCACGTTCTCTTTCAGACCGTGCAATTCGTCGATCTTACCAGCGAGCGCCGCTTCCGTCAACACCTTTGTTGTTTCCTGGAAGCTCGCGGCCGCGATGAAACTATCGGACCAGAGCGAGGCCTTCGTGATGCCCAGCAGCAGCGTCTTGGCCGTGGCGGGCTTGGGCTTCTTGCCCTTGGCGGGCGTGCCGCCCAGGGCCTCGATCTTCTCATTTACCTTCGCCAGCTCTTTCTTGTCAAGAACCTGGCCTTCCGCCACCTCGGTCACGTCGCCGACGTTGGCGATCTTGATGCTGTTGCTCAGCCGGTCGTTCTCCTTGCGGAAGGCGAACTTGTCGACCACCTCGCCCGGCAGGAACGCGCTGTCGCCCACCGAGTCGATCTCGACCTTTCGCATCATCTGCGAGATGATGATCTCGACGTGCTTGTCGTTGATGTTCACGTTCTGCGACCGGTACACGTTCTGGATCTCGCCGATGAGGTAGCGCTGGAGCGATTCCTCGCCCTTGATTCGCAGGATGTCGTGCGGAACCAGCGGGCCGTCCGTCAGGGCGTCGCCGGCCTCGACGTGGTCGCCGGTGTGGACGTTCAGATGGCGGTCGCGAGGAACGTGGTGCTCCTTCTCCATTCCGCTTTCGCTTCGGATGGTGATCGTCATCTTGCCCTTTCGCTTATCGCTGCGGAGCTCGACGCGCCCGCTGATCTCAGCCATGGCGGCCGGGTCCTTGGGTTTGCGGGCCTCGAACACCTCGGTCACGCGAGGCAGACCGCCGGTGATGTCCTGCGTTCCGCCTGTGGCGCGGGGCTGGTGGGCCAGCAATTGTCCCGCCTGCACTTCCTGCCCTTCCTGCACCTCGATGCGGGCGCCGGCCGGCAGGTAGTGGACGTCCAGGATCTTGCCCTTGGCGTCCTCGATCATGATCTGCGGATGCTTGTCGCCCTTGTGCTCGATGACGACCGGCCTCTCGACGACCTTGGCCTCGGCGTCCTTGTCCTTCTTGCCGCGACCGGCCTTGGTGCGCAGCTCTTCCGTCTGGACCGTTTCGCCTTCGATGATGTCAACAAACCGAATGATACCCGGAACCTCCGCCAGAATGGGCGTTCGGTGCGGGTCCCACTGGAACAGGATCGTGCCGGCCTTGACCGACTGCCCGTCCTGCACCAGCATGATGCCGCCGTAGGGAACCTTGAACTTGTCGAGTTCGCGATCCTTCTGGTCGAGCAGCGCGATTTCGCCGTTGCGTTTGAGGGCCACGGTGACCGTGGTGCCGTCGTCCCGCTTCAAGGGCACTGCGTTGACATCGCGGTACTGGACCTTGCCGGTATGGGTGGCTTCCTGCTCGCGTTCCAGAATCGCGCGGGAAGCGACGCCGCCGGTGTGGAAGGTGCGCAGGGTCAACTGCGTGCCGGGCTCGCCGATCGACTGGGCGGCCACGATTCCCACCGCGGCGCCTTCTTCGACCACGCGTCCGGTGCTCATGTCCCAGCCGTGGCACTTGGCGCACACGCCGACCGGGCTGTCGCACGTCAGCGGGCTGCGGACCCGGATCGCGTCCAAACCCAGGGCCTCGATCTTCCTGGCGATCTCGTGCGTGATGATCTCGTTCTCGTGAACGATCATCTCGTCGGTGATCGGATTGCGGATGTTGTCTCGCGCGGTCCGTCCGATGATCAACTGCGACAGGGGGATGTCGACCTGGTCCCCGCGGCTGATGCTCGTCTTGGTGATGCCCTGCAGCGTGCCGCAGTCGCGTTCGATGATGATCACGTTCTGCGCCACGTCGATGAGCTTGCGCGTCAGATAGCCGGAGTTGGCGGTCTTCAAGGCGGTGTCGGCCAGACCCTTTCGGGCGCCGTGGGTCGAGCTGAAGTACTCGAGCACCGTCAGACCTTCGCGGAAGTTCGACTTGATGGGCGTCTCGATGATCTCGCCGCTGGGCTTGGCCATGAGGGCTCGCATGCCCGCCAGCTGCTGGATCTGGTCGATGCTTCCGCGGGCGCCGGAATCCGACATCAGGTAGATCGGATTCAGATAGGGGGTGCCGTCTTCCTTGGTGTCCTCCTTCAGGCCGCGGATCATCTCGTTCGTCACAGCCACGCGGGCGTTCGTCCAGGCGTCGATCACCTGGTTGTACCGCTCGCGCTCGGTCAAAACGCCGTCCTCATAGTTCCGATAGATCTTGCTGACGCGTTTCTCGGTCTCGACGATGATGTCCGCCTTCTTCGCGGGGATCTTCAGATCGGTCAGACCGAAACTCAGGCCCGCCAGGGTGGCGTAGCGGAATCCCAGATCCTTGATCCGGTCCAGCAGATCGACCGTCGCGGCGCTGCCGGCGTAGGTGAAGCAGTCGCTGATGACCCCGCTGAGCTTCTTCTGGGCCATCGTCAAGTTGTAGAACGGCATGCCCTTGGGCAGAATGTCGTTGAAGATGCAGCGGCCGACGGTCGTTTCGAGCACATGCACGGCCTTGCCGTCGCTGGGGTCGAACCGCTTCTCGCCGTTCTTGTCCTTCACGATCGCATGCGGAATCCGCACGCGGATCTTGTCGTGGAGCGTAATCTTGCGCGTCTCGTGCGCCATCATGGCTTCATACGCGTCACGAAACACCGGTAGATTGCCTTTCGGGGCCACCGCGGGGCTGCCGACCGGCCGCAGATCCTCCAGCGCCACGGTCAGATAGTAGTTGCCCATCACCATGTCCTGGGAGGGACCCACCATCGGGGCGCCGTTGGCCGGCGAGAAGACGTTGCTGGTGGTCATCATCAGCACGTGCGTCTCCGCCTGGGCCTCGATGCTCAGAGGCAGATGCACCGCCATCTGGTCGCCGTCGAAGTCCGCATTGAAGCCCTTGCAGGCCAGCGGATGCAGCATGATCGCGTTGCCCTCGACCAGCACCGGCTCGAAGGCCTGGATGCCCATGCGGTGCAGCGTCGGAGCGCGGTTCAGCAGGACCGGGTGCTGGTGGATTACCTCTTCGAGGATGTCCCAGACCTGGTCGTCGCGCCGCTCGATCATGCGTTTGGCGCTCTTGATCGTGTCCGCGTATCCGTGCTGCTTGAGGTTGCGAATGATGAACGGCTGATACAACTCCAGCGCGATCTTCTTGGGAAGCCCGCACTGGTAGAGCTTCAGGTTGGGACCCACGACGATCACCGACCGGGCGGAGTAGTCCACTCGCTTGCCCAGCAGGTTCTCACGGAACCGTCCCTGCTTGCCCTTGATCATGTCGGTCAGCGACTTCAGCGGCCGGTTGTTGCTGCCCAACACGGGGCGCCGGCAGCGTCCATTGTCCAGGAGCGAATCGACCGCCTGCTGGAGCATTCGCTTTTCGTTGCGAATGATGACTTCCGGCGCGTTCAGGTCGATGAGCTTCTTGAGACGGTTGTTGCGGTTGATGATGCGCCGGTAGAGGTCGTTCAGATCGCTCGTCGCGAAGTTGTCCCTCTCCAGAAGCACCAGAGGCCGCAGGTCCGGCGGGATCACCGGAACCGCCTCCAGGACCATCCACTCCGCCTTGTTGTTGCTGTTCTTGATCTCGTTGATGGTCTTGAGCCGCTTGGTGAGGTCGCGGATCTTCTGCTTGCTGTTGGTCTTGGCGATGGCCTTCCGCAGGCTGCCGCCCAGAACTTCCAAATCCATCGCCTCCAGAAGCGACTTGACCGCCTCGGCGCCCATGGACGCCTTGAACGAGTTGCCCGACTTGGTCAGCGCGTCGCGGAACTCCTCCTCGCTCAGAAGCTGCCCGATCTTCAGACCGGTGGCCCCGGCGTCCGTAACGACGTAGTCCTGGAAGTAGATGATCTTCTCCAGGTCCGAGCTTTTCATTCCGAGGATCGTGCCGAGCCGGTTGGGGATCGACTTGAAAAACCAGATGTGCAGCACGGGCGCCGCCAGGTTGATGTGGCCCATGCGCTTGCGCCGCACCCGGCTGTGCGTGACTTTCACGCCGCAACGGTCGCAGATGATCCCCTTGAACTTCGTTCCCTTGTACTTCCCGCAGGCGCACTCCCAGTCGCGCTCGGGGCCGAATATCCGCTCACAGAACAAACCGTCCTTCTCCGGCCGGTATGTCCGGTAGTTGATCGTCTCGGGCTTGCGCACCTCCCCGAAGGACCAGCTCCGAATGTCGTTCGGACTGGCCAAGGAGATCTTGACCGAACCGTAATCATTAATTCGATCGTAGATATTGCCTAACATCTAAAGCCCCTTATAGAACTCAAAACTGGACTGCCGATCTACAGCGCCGTGCGTCCCAGACGCTTCTTCTCGAGCTGGATGTTCAGGCCCAGCCCGCGGATCTCGTTGCACAGCACATCGAAAGACAGCGGGGTACCCGCCTCCAGCGTGTTCTGGCCCTTGACCATCGACTCGTAGATCTTCGTGCGGCCCTCCACGTCGTCGCTCTTGACCGTGAGCATTTCCTGGAGGGTGTAGGCGGCGCCGTAGCCTTCGAGCGCCCACACTTCCATTTCGCCGAAACGCTGCCCGCCTGTACGGGCCTTGCCCCCCAGGGGCTGCTGGGTGATCAGACTGTACGGTCCGGTCGCCCTCGCGTGGATCTTGTCGTCCACGAGGTGATGCAGTTTCATCATGTAGATGTAGCCGATCGTGCCTCTCTGGTCGAACGGCTCGCCCGTCCGGCCGTCGTAGAGCTGCGTCTTGAGCGTCTTGGGGACGTGACAGAACAGCTCCTCGGCCGGCGGGGTCTCGTCCCGATCGTTCAATTCCTTCCTGCGGTTCTTCATCCGCTCGTTCGCCTCGACGGTGAGTTTCTGGATGTCCTCTTCGGTCGCGCCGTCGAACACCGGCGTCACCGCGTGGAAACCCAGCACCTTCGCGACCCATCCGAGGTGCGTCTCGAGGATCTGCCCCACGTTCATACGGCTGGGCACGCCCAGCGGGTTGAGCAGGATGTCCAGCGGAGTCCCGTCCTCCAGGAACGGCATGTCCTCTTCCGGCATGATCTTGGCGATGACGCCCTTGTTGCCGTGCCGGCCCGCCATCTTGTCGCCGATCGACAGCGTACGCTTGATCGCCACGTAGATCTTGGCCATCTGGAGCACGCCGCTGGGCAGCTCGTCTCCGTGTTTGGCCCGCTCGATCAGGCGTTTCTTCTCTTCCTCGGCCTCGGTGATCTTGACCCAGAACTTGCCCACGATCTTCTGGACCTCGTCACGAGCCGACGCGGGCTTGACCCACTTGATGTCGAAGTTCTCGATCTGTTCGTAGATCACATCGTCGTCTTCGCTGGCGCCGACCTTCTGCTTGGTGTTCGGGTCGATGATGTTGACTTCGGTCTTTTCGTGGATCGCCCCGACCATCTGCCGGAAGATCGAGCATTCCCTGGCCCTGGCCTGGGCTTCGTACTTCTTCGTCTCCTCGGCCAGCACCTTCTTCTGGTCCTCGCCGCCGGCGCCGCGCCGCGTGAAGACTTCCGTCTTGATCACGACGCCTTCGTAACCGCTGGGCAGTTCGAGCGAGTCGTTCTTGACGTCCTCGCCGGCCCGGCCGAAGATCGCGTGGAGCAGCTTCTCTTCCGGCGTCAGCTCCACCTTGCTCTTGGGCACCACTTTGCCCACAAGGATGTCGCCAGGGCAAACCCGTGTTCCCTCGCGGACCACGCCCTGCTCGTCCAGGTTGCGGAGGGCCTTTTCGCTCACGTTCGGGATGTCCCGCGTGAACTCCTCTTTCCCCAGACGGGTCTCGCGGACCTCCGCGGTGAACTCGTCGATGTGGATGCTCGTGAACGCGTCGTTCTTGACCAGACGCTCGCTGACGATGATCGCGTCTTCGAAGTTGAAGCCGTCGAAGGACACGAAGCCCGCCAGCACGTTCTTGCCCAGGGCCAGGATGCCGTCGGCGGTGCCGCCGCCGTCGGCGATCACCTGCCCGGCCTGGACCTTCTGGCCGAGTTTGACGATCGGTTTCTGGTTCAGGCAGGTCCGCTCGTTGAGGCCGGTGAACTTGTCCAGCTTGTACTCGTCCGTGTGGTTGACCACGATGTGCATGGCGTCCACCGCGGTCACGACACCCGAGTGCTCGGCCCGAACCACCATGCTGGAGTTTCGTCCGACCACTTCTTCCATCCCGGTGCCGACCAGAGGCGGCTCCGTCTTCAACAAGGGCACCGCCTGACGCTGCATGTTGGAGCCCATCAGGGCGCGGTTGGCGTCGTCGTGATCCAGGAACGGGATCAGAGACGCCGAGACGCCGACGATCTGTCGCGGAGAGATATCGACGTACTCCACCTCTTCGCGGGTCGTCTGCGCCAGTTCCCCGGACTTGCGGGCCAGAACCATTGCGTCGCGGATCTTGTGCGTCTGCGGATCCACGACGCTGGGCGGCGCGAAAATTGCACGCATCTCCTCGTCGGCGCGAAGATAGGCGATATCGCCGGTGAGCTTGCCGTTCTTGACGACTCGGTAAGGGCTTTGCAGGAAGCCGTACTCGTCGATCGTGGTGAAGATCGCCAACGACGAGATCAGACCGATGTTCGTGCCTTCCGGCGTTTCGATCGGACAGATGCGACCATAGTGGCTGATGTGCACGTCGCGGACCTCGAAACCCGCGCGCCGCCGGTTCAGACCACCCGGTCCCAAGGCCGACAGACGCCGTTCGTGCGTGAGCTGGCTCAGGGCGTTGGTCTGGTCCACGACCTGGCTCAGTTCGCCGCGGCCGAAGAAGAAATTGATGCTGCTGGCGACGCTCTTGGAGTTGATCAGATCGGCCACGCGCGGCGGCTCCTCGGAGTCGCGTTTGATGCTCATGCGCTCCTGGGCGGTCCGCCGCAGCTTCAGGAGACCCTTGCGGATCTCGTCGGCCGCCAGCTCGTCGATCGTTCGCAGACGCCGGTTGCCCAGATGGTCGATGTCGTCGATTTCGCCTTCGTTGTTGCGCAGCGCGAGCATGTACTTCATCGTGTTGATGAAGTCCTCGGCGCGGAGCGTCATCTCGTTCTCATCGACGTTCTGACCGAACTTGCGGTTGAGACGGAACCGGCCGACCTTGCCCAGGCGATACCGGTTCGAATCGAAGAACTTCTCGGCGAAGAACGCCTGGGCCTTCTCCTGGTTCGGCGGGTTGCCGGGCCGAAGACGCATGTAGAACTTCAGCAGGGCCTGTTCGTGGCCCGGGCAATCGTCCTGGGCCAGCGTGTTCATCACAATGGTGTCGCGGACGTCCTCAATGACGTCGACCTTCTTCAGGTCGCTCTGCTGGATGACCGCGACCTTCTCGCCGATCTGGTGACCGGCTTCCACGAGGATCTCACCGGTCGTGGTGTCCACGATCTGGCTGGCCGCCCACATGGCGGAGGTCAGCTTGTTCGTGGCGACGCTCTTGACCGGGTAGAACAACTTGAGAATGGACTCGGTGCTCCCGAACTCCGGGCTGATGGCCCGCAGGAACACCGTGGCGGGAATCTTGCTGGACTGGTCGATCTTGACTACCAGAATGTCCTTCTGGGTTACGCCGATCTCGATCCAGCTTCCCCGCTCGGGTATGATCCGGCCGCCGTGGAGGACGCGGTCGCCTTCCTTGCTTTCGATCAGGAAATCGACGCCGGGACTTCGGTGCAACTGGCTGACGATGACGCGGACGGCGCCGTTGACGATGAATTCGCCGCCGCCGATCATCACGGGCATTTCGCCCAGATAGATCGCCTGTTCCGCCAGGTCCGAGCCGCTCTCCGACCGCAGCCGACAGTGGATTTTCAAGGGATACGCGTAGGTGAGGCGCAATTGCCGGCACTCGAGAGGCGTATAATGCGGCTTCTCAAGCTCGTAGCAGATGTACTCCAGGGTCATCTTCTTGTCGTAGCTTTCGATGGGGAAGATTTCCCGGAAGAGAGCTTCGAGACCCGTATCGGTCCTCTTTGTGGGCGCAACGTCCTTCTGCAGGAATTTCGCGTAGCTGCCCTGTTGGACCACCACGAGATCGGGGATCTCCACCGCATCCTGCATTCTTCCGAAATTACGAAACGTCCGCACAACCATCTAATGCTCCTGTGGTACTGGTAGTCAATCTCGCGTCGCCGAAGCTGCGTTCCTTGCGTATTCCCTTCTAGGACTCAAAACGCGCTGTTTCGGCTCACTTGATTTCCACCGTGGCGCCGGCTTCTTCGAGCTTCTTCTTGGCGCTCTCGGCATCTTCCTTGCTCACGTTTTCCTTCAAGGGCTTCGGCACGCCGTCCACCAGTTCCTTGGCTTCCTTGAGGCCCAGGCTCGTCAGCTCGCGGACGACCTTGATGACCTGGATCTTGTTGGCGCCGAAACCGGTCAGGATCACGTTGAAGCTGCTCTTCTCTTCGGCCGCCGCAGGGGCTGCCGCCGCCGCCGGACCGGCCATCATCACGGCCCCGCCGGCCGCAGGCTCGATGCCGTACACTTCCTTGAGGTAGTCCGCCAGTTCCTTGGCTTGCATCAGCGTCAGCTTCACGATGCTGTCGCCCAGTTGCTTGGTCTGGTCGCTCCAGGCCTTGGCTTGTTCGTCTGTCATGAATATACTCCCATATCAACTACGCCTGACAGTAGCCGAGACTCCACCGTCTCGTTTGACCCTTGCGGGACAGCCGTCGAGGCAGTTTAAGGTTCGATGAATTGTTGTGATCCCCGCGGCCCGCGAGATCAGGCCGCCTGCTTCTCAGCCTTTTCGATGATGCTCTTGAGGCAACCCGCGATGACGCCCGCCGGGCCCTTCAGCGCGCCGGCCACACGGGCTCCCGGCGACAGAACGCACGAAACCACCTTCGCCTGCAACTCGACGCGAGTCGGCATCGTGGAGAGCAGCCCGGCGCCCTTGGCGTCGAACAAGGCGCCGTCCACAAACGCGCCCTTGAGCTCCACCGCAGGGACTTTCCTGAGCCAGACCTGCATCTCCTTGGCCACGTCCACGATGCTGTCGCCGCCGTAGACGATCGCGCAAGGCCCGCTGAACAACTGGGCCGCCGCGTCCATCTTGCGGTCCCGCAGCGCGCGTGCAAACAGGGAATTCTTCACGACGAGCACTCGGATTCCCTTCTCCTTGAGCGCTCCCCGCATCACGTTGTTGTCGACGCCCCCAACCCCCTTGGTGCTCACAACCATGAAGTCGCGGACGTCCTGCTCCGCCATCTTCTTGTCCAGTTGCGCCTGCACCAGTTGTTTTACGAACTTGCTCATCGTATCTCCCTAGGTTTCAATCCAAACCCGCGTTGGGCGGGTCGCTCTGCGGCGAACGGCCGCCCGGGTGAACCTTGGCCGTCGGCGGTCAGATGTTCACCTGGACGCCCGGGCTCATGGTCGCCGACAGGCAGGCTTTCTTGATGTAGGTTCCCTTGGCTCCCGAGGGCTTGACCCTCTTGATGTGAGCGACGAACGCCTCGATGTTCTCGATCAGCTTCTTCTTGTCGAAGCTCTGCTTGCCGACCACGGCGTGCACGTTTCCGCCGGCGTCGTTGCGGAACTCGATCTTGCCGGCTGTGAACTCCGCCACCGCGGTGGCGACGTCGTCCGTCACGGTCCCGTTCTTCGGCGAGGGCATCTTGCCCTGCGGACCCAGAACGCGACCCAGCTTGCCGACCTTGCCCATGACCTTGGGCGACGCGATCGCCACATCGAAGTCCATCCAGCCGTCCGTGATCTTCTTGATGAGCTCGTCGGAACCGGCCTCAATCGCCCCGGCTTTCCTCGCGGCCTCCACCAGGGAGTCGTCGCAGAAGGCAATCACCTTCTTCTGCTTGCCGACGCCGTGGGGCAGCGAGAGGGACCCTCTCACCAACTGATCCGTCTGCTTGGGGTCGATTCCCAGCACCAGGACGCATTCGACCGTCTGGTCGAACTTGACGGACTTGAACGACTTGATCTTCTCGACAGCCTGTTCGAGGCTCACCGGCTGATCCGGAGCCTGCTCGGCCTCTTTCCTGTATCTCTTGCTCTTGGTCTGCATACGTTATCTTTCATCCAAAACGCGGACGACGAACCCCGGTTCTTCAGTCCACCACATCGATTCCCATGCTGCGTGCGGTCCCGCGAATGATCTTCTCGGCCGCCGGGATGTCATAGGCGTTGAGGTCCTTGAACTTCGTTTCCGCGATCTTGCGGACCTGCTCGGCCGTGACCTTGCCGACCTTTTCCTTGTTGGGCACGCCGCTGCCCTTGGCCACCTCGGCCGCCTTCTTGAGCAACACGGCCGCCGGCGGGCTCTTGACCTCGAACGTAAAGCTGCGGTCGGAGTACACCGTGATGACCACCGGCACGATCGTCCCGTTCAATTCCCGCGTTCGCTCGTTGAACTGCGACACGAATTGGCCGATGTTCACCCCGTGCTGGCCGAGCGCCGGTCCGATCGGGGGGGCCGGAGTCGCCTGTCCGCCCGGTGCCTGTAATTTGATCTGAGTTGTGATTTCCTTTGCCATCGTATACCCTTATCGCACACCAAAACTTATGACGGCCCGCGTTTGCTTATCCTTTTCCAACCCGCGTCCGCGATGCGGACGCGTGCAGTCCGTGAACGATGCCCGCTTCCCTGCGTCACACTTTCTCGATCTGCCAATACTCGATGTCCAGCGGAGTGCTGCGGCCGAAGATCGTCACGATCACCTTGACGATCCCGCGCTCCGAGTCGATCGAATCCACAACCCCCTCGAAGTTCTCGAACGCCCCTTCGCGAATCTTGATGTGGTCGCCCTTCTGGAACTCGACCTTGATGCTCGGAGCCTCCTCGGGCTTCTCCGCTTCGAGAAGCATCTTGGCGACGTCCGTATCGCGCATCGGCGTGGGCATCCCCTCGGTCCCGATGAAATCGCCGACGCCGCCGGTGCCCTTGATCATGAACCAGGCCCGCTCGGGAACCCGACCGTCCTCGGTCGTCTCCATTTCCATGAAGACGTAGCCGGGGTAGAGCTTGCGCTTGTGCACGGTCTGCTTGCCGGCGCGGATCCGCTTGATCTGCTCGGTGGGCACCTCAATCCGGCCGATGATATCGGTCAGGCCCTCCTGCTGGGTCTTGCGCTCGAGCGCTTCCTTGACCTGATTTTCCTTATTGGCCGCAACTCTCAGGACGTACCAGTGCATTTTTTGTCTTCACACTCGTTGATAGACCTATCGGCGTATCGCAGGCCCATGCCCGCACGGCTGCCCGTTCCCAAACCGCTCTCATCCCTGCGACGACTCCTGCCCGACGCGAACGCCCCTGTCCGCGCCGTCGCCCGACCGTCAACCGATCAGATGGCGGAACACGAACTGGAACACGACGTCAGTGACGCCCAGAAGGATCGCCATCGCGAACACGACGACAATCACGATCATCGTCGAAACAGCCACCTCCTTGCGGCTCGACCAGTTGACCTTCTTCAACTCGCCTTCGGCCGCGATCATGAAGTCCGCGACCACCGGCTTGTTCATCAGCCAGTAGACCACTGCGATCAACCCCACCGCGATCACCACGGGAACCATGGTCGTGATCCACAGGCTTCGATCGCTGTCCGACAACAGCTTGTACAGACTGACACACCCGATCACGACGATCGCTGCGGCGGAAAAGCCGCTCCCGAGGCGGGTATACTTGCCCTGCCCCGGCTTGTATATCTTTGTCAGCATGGCTGAGACCCTATTTCAACCGGCACTTCTCTGGCTTTGGCGTCCCAACGCAACCGACGCCGTCATCACGCCAGGAGGGAATCGAACCCCCAACCTTTGGTTTTGGAGACCAATGCTCTACCAAGTTGAGCTACTGGCGTATCGCCGCGGCCTCCCGGGGGACACCGCAATTTCTCGTCTATTTGCGTCTGAGCTTGTGCACCGTGCGCTTGCGTTCGGCCTTGCAGAACTTCTTGAGCTCCAGCTTCGGAGCGCCTTCGGCCACGCTGACCTCAGTCCTGTAGTTCCTCGAGCTGCACTCGCTGCATTCGAGCCAGACATATTCTCTCTTGCTCTTCTTCGCCATAATGCCTTCCGACCACACGGCCTACACGAGCCCGGACGGTATTCCGCCACCTCGCGCGAGCCGGTCTATGCATACTTCGCCACCGGCTCACAGCCCGTGGCTTGCCTGCTTGCGATCCGAACCGTCGGCCTAGGCAAGCACCTTCGTCACGACGCCCGCGCCCACGGTCCGGCCGCCTTCACGAATGGCGAACCGAAGACCTTCGTCCATGGCGATGGGCGAGATAATCTCGACCTGGACCCGGATGTTGTCGCCGGGCATGCACATCTCAGCGGGCTTGCCGTCTTCGCTCATCAGGCTCTGGACGGCGCCGGTGACGTCGGTCGTACGGAAGTAGAACTGCGGCTTGTAGTTCGCGAAGAACGGGGTATGCCGGCCACCCTCTTCCTTCGTGAGAACGTACACCTGGGCCTCGAACTTCGTATGCGGCGTGATGCTGCCGGGCTTGGCGATGACCTGCCCGCGTTCGAGGTCTTTCTTCTCGACGCCTCGCAGCAGCAGTCCGACGTTGTCGCCGGCCTGGCCTTCATCGAGCGTCTTGTTGAACATCTCGACGCCGGTCACGACGCTCTTGCGAATGTCGGGCGAAAGACCGATGATCGCGACTTCGTCGCCGACGTGAACCTTGCCCTTCTCGATACGGCCCGTGCCGACCGTGCCGCGTCCCTTGATGCTGAACACGTCTTCGACCGGCATGATGAACGGCATATCCACTTCGCGCTTCGGAATCGGGACGTACTCGTCCATGGCCTTGAGCAGGCTGAGAATCGGCTGGCAAGCCGGATCGTCGGCCGACGCGGCGTTCATGGCCGCCACGGCGCTGCCGCGAATGACCGGCGCGTTGTCGCCGTCGAACTTGTACTTGTTCAGCAGCTCGCGAATTTCCAGCTCGACCAAGTCCAAAAGCTCCGCGTCCTCCACGAGATCGACCTTGTTAAGGAACACCACAACCTTCGGCACGTTCACCTGACGGGCCAGAAGGATGTGCTCGCGCGTCTGGGGCATCGGGCCGTCATAGGCGCTGACCACCAGGATCGCGCCGTCCATCTGAGCGGCGCCGGTGATCATGTTCTTCACGTAGTCGGCATGGCCCGGGCAGTCGATATGAGCGTAATGGCGCTGCTGGGTCTCGTACTCCACGTGCGCCGTGGCGATCGTCAGAATCTTCGTGGGGTCGCGCCGGCCCTGGGATTCCGAGGCCTTGGCGATATCGTCGTACGACTTGAACTTCGACAGACCGTTGAGATCCATCACCTTGGTCATCGCAGCCGTCAAAGTCGTCTTGCCGTGGTCCACGTGCCCGATCGTACCCACATTCACGTGCGGTTTGGTCCGTTCAAATACTGCTTTGGCCATCGTTAACTAAACCTCCAAACTGTGCTGTTGAGCAGCTATTTGCTTGTCCTTTTCGTTTCTTCCCGAAAATATCAAAAGACCAACACGGCGACCAACCCCGCGGGGCCATCCCGTCCTGGTGTGCCTGCAAGCAGCTGCTGCTGGGATTTGAACCCAGGACCTCGTCCTTACCAAGGACGCGCTCTACCTGCTGAGCTACAGCAGCAACCTTCGAATCCTGTCGATCTTCAAATCCGCAGGCACAACCTGCAAAGACAACGAATCCTTGTCCTCAGACAAAGGCATGCCGCCTGAGCAGGCAATCATCCCCTCACCTGAAGCAAGGTTTCTCGGTAAATCTGCGTACCTACGGACTATAAACCGATGAATATAAGGCAACCGCCTCGGGAGTGCAACGAGAAAAACTGGAAAAATGAGAAAAAAAGACACCCGCCGACGCGACTGCTCACGTGCCACATCGCAGTCCCACCGCATCAGGGGCTATCAGGAACTGCCACAAAACGTCAGGATTCTACCCGACGGAACCGTCGAATGCAACCGTCTAATTGCCGGTGATGCCGTTCTCGACGGTTTTTTTTGCCTTCGCGTAGCGGTCCGTCCACCTGCCCAGCAGAACTCGCCATTCCTGCGACGCCTGCGGGTCGCTCACCTTGATCTGCTGGAGGGCGTCCAACAGGGCCTGGGGATTGGCTGTGGCGGGATTGCTCAGGTACGCTTCGACGGACTTGGCCAGACCCCCTTCAGGAGTCAGGTCTAAACCCTTTGTCGGCAAATAGTTAACCAGCAACCCACATGCATCTTCTATACTGCCGAGCCCCAGGTAGGCTTGCAGCAACTGCCCTTGGTATCTGGCAAGCTCCTGACCGGTCGCTCCTGCAGCCAGGATTCGGAGGCTCTCCGAAGCTTCCTTGAGCCGTCCGGCGACCACATACAGATCGGCGAGATTCGTCTGAGCGTCCCGCAACAATTCGGGTTTGGTTTCCGCCTGCGCCCTCTGCCTGACCATGTCGAAAAACGAAATCTGCTGCTCCGGCGTCAATCGACTCGCCAGCGGCGGCGACTTGATCTTGGTCACCCACTCCGCCAAAAGCGTCGAGGGCGACCGTCGGAATACTTTCAAAGTCGCCTGCCACGCCGGATCGCTTTCACCGGCGACCCCAAGCTTCTCCGCCAGCCAGTCCAACTCCTGTGGCCCGCCGGCCTCGCCCGCCAGGTCAATCACTTTCAAGCGGATCGCAAGCACAGGATCGTCGCCCAGAGATTTCCATAACCTCCGAACAGCAGAAGGCTTATCGCTGCTTGCGTTGAAGAGCCCATTGATGGCGATCAACCGGATCGAATCGGCTTTCTCAGCGATCGCCTGTTCGAAGAGTCCGCCGAAGTGCTTCGATGCATGCTCTCGACACTTGCTCTCGGAGGAGCACAGGCCCGCCATCGCATTGAGCAAGTCGGCCCTCAGGGCGATGTCGTTGGCAGGACTCAATCGGGTGTAGCGGTCAGCAAGGGTCTTGAGATACCCGTTGGCCTCCTCGACCTTCAGCCCGTTGGGCTCGAGCAGTTTGCCGATAACCTCGGCGCCCACACGAGCCTTCTCCGGGTCCGCATCCTCGAGGAACTTGACGGCCCAAGCGAGCGTGCCGGTCCGGATCTCTTCAGGAAGCTTCGGACCAGGAGTGGTCAGAGAAGCATAGCAGGCCTCGCGCAGCGCCACCAGAATCTCGCGACGAACCCCTTCATCGGTCTCGACGTTCAACTGGTCCAGCAGAGGCTTGGCCACGTTCACTTCCCACAGGGAAGCCAGAAGTCTGGCCGTGTTCCGCCGCACATCCCGGCTTGGATCGGTAATCAACGCGATCAGCACAGGCTCAAGCCCTGAGAACTTCGCCTTGCTGGTCCCGACCCGCAACTCTTCCAGCCGCTCCAGGGCCCAGAGTTTGACCCTGGCGTCCCGGTCCCCCAGATTGGCGGCCAGGAACTTGACTTTGGCGTCTTCGGTTCCCTGCAGGTTGTAGAGGGCGGTCTTCTCCGTCAGGTGCTTCTTCCACAAGCTCTCCCGCTCAGTATCGTTCTCGCGCATCCGCGTTTCCTGGCGGATCACCCGGTCCCGCAGGAACGTCTCCATGCTCTTGTGCTCGAGCTCCAGGAGCGTCTGGCGACGAATCGCAGGGTCGGGACTCGCGGAGATTCCGACGGAGGCCAAGGCGTTGCGGGCGGCTTCGACGATCTGCGGCTCCGCGGCATCCATCAGGCCAAACAACCTGACGACCGCCTGCTTGTCCGGATGTCGTCTCATGGCGTAGATAACGTTGGTCCTGGCCATCACCGGCAACGACGCATCCGTCACCGCCTTCTCAAGGTCCTGTTGGACCTGGCTGTAGCTGAACACCAGCGTGGCCTCGGCCGCCAGCCTGACGATGGAATAGTCCGGTTCGGACGTGACGACCCCGATCAGGGGCTTGATGAAGTCCTCCTTGGCTCGGATCGGCTGCTGGGCGGTCCGAGTCAAGCTGATCGCTTCGCAGACCGCCGCCCGCGCGTTGGGGTTGTCCGTCAGGGCGAGCACTTCCAGCAGGATCTTCCTGGCCTCAGGATTCTCGCTGGTCAGCAGGAGGATCGCCGCGTCCACGCGGTTCTTGCTGGTCTGGTTCTCCAGGAGCGTGGTCTTGTTGATCCTCAGTTGGGTGTCGATCTGAGTCGTCGGGACGGCTTCCTCGGCCACAGCCGTCGCCGGCGCCGCATCCTGGGCGTACGCCGCTCGCAGGCACACTGCGATGAGCAACAGCATTAGGATGTGACGCCGTGAAGCTTTCATCCGCATAACCCCTTTGGGAGTCCTGGATCCCAAGTCACGCGTGCCGAAGGGAAGTTGACTCCTGTGACTCACGGTCGAGTAACCAAGAACTCAAGACTGAGTTCTCATGCCGATATCATCCATATTCATAACTACTCCCAAACCCCCCAAAAGTCAACGCAGTTTCCGGGTTTCGACTCGGACTTTTGACTTTTTTGTGCAGTCTCACGCTGAAATGGACCCGATCTCCGCGCAACCTACGGGCGAGGATGGAACTTCTTGTGAATCCGACGCAGTCGCTCGTGGTCCACGTGCGTATAGATCTGAGTCGTCCCGATATCCACATGGCCGAGCATCTCCTGTACACTCCGAAGGTCCGCGCCGCCGCTGAGCAGGTGCGTTGCGAAACAATGACGAAGCGTGTGGACAGTCACTTTTCTGGGCATCCCTGCCCGAAGGGCGTACTTCTTCACAAGCCTCCAGACCTCAATACGTGACAGAGGCCGGCCTGTTCGCGACAGCAGGACGAACGACTCGCTCTGGGGTCGAATCAGCTTCGGACGCAGGTCCCGCAGATACTCCAGGGTCGCAGCGATCGCCACTTTGCCGAGAGGGACGACCCTCTCCTTGTTGCCCTTGCCGAAGCAGCGCAGATAGCCGATGTCGAGGTTCAGATCGGTGGTCTTGAGGCCAGCGACTTCGCTGGCCCGCACGCCGGTGGCGTAGAGCAGTTCCAGCAGGGCCCTGTCCCTCAGGTAGAACGGCTCCTCGGGACTCGGAGCCTGGAGCAGCTTGAGCACCTGCTGCTTGTTGCACACGGTCGGCAGTCGCTGCCAGACCTTGGGGCTCTCCAGGATCTCGGACCCGTCGTCCTCGATCAGGCCCCGCAGCTTGGCGAACCGCAGGAACATGCGAATGGCGACCAAGGCCCGCTTGGCGGAGTTCTCGCTCTTGTCCTGTCGGACCATCTCCCCCAGGTACATCTGGACGAGATGCACGTCGACGCCGGCGATCTCGGTCACGCCGCCGTCGCTGCAGAAGGCCAGGAACTCCCGCAGGTCCCGGCCATAGGCCAAAATGGTGTTGACCGACAGCCCCGCTTCGATGGTCAGATAGTCCAGGAAGTCCACGACCGCCCGGCCCACGGGCGTGGCGCGCAGATTCGCGACAATCGTCTGTCTCTGGATCAGCGACATCGCGCCGGCCCCAAGATGTGCTGGCAAAGGTCCATACCCAGGATATCGACGCCATGACCATCCCCCCTTTAGCACAACCCGCGCGTCCTCTCGACGCCAGGAGAAACGAAGCCATTCCCCGCCGCGGGCTGGGGATGACTCTTGTAGCCGCCCCCTCTCTTGACTACACTGGGCGCGCCGTGACGAGGCCTCCCCGCGAATGCGGGAGTCGTACAGGGACACCCCTCGCCTTGCCACGTCGTATTCTATCGCGGAGCTTGGAAATGCTGAGGACTCATGGATCGAAACGCATTTGTCTGCATCT
This sequence comes from uncultured Phycisphaerales bacterium, assembly GCA_937927975.1. Lineage (GTDB taxonomy): Bacteria > Planctomycetota > Phycisphaerae > Sedimentisphaerales > Anaerobacaceae > PLanc-01. The sequence goes on along the minus strand of CALEZT010000089.1, from coordinate 92,355 downwards.
ATTCGCCCTGGTTTTGCTCTCGCTCGGGGCTCAAGGCCCCGCGCAGGGGCAGACCCCGCCCAACGCCCCCGCCAAGATCGTTCGGGACGGCCAGGCCCTGCGGATCGAATATGACGGCGAGGTGATCTTCGAAGGAACGGTCCGCTGGGAAGGCCAGGCCGGCGCGGAGAACCAGGTCACAAGCCGTCATGGCGATGGGGTCGATCAGGCCTACAAGCTCACCGGACGCGGCGTGCGACTGACCGGGACGATCACCGCCGGCTCGCAATCGTTCCCCTGCGAGGTCGATCGCAAACAGCGGGCGGTGACCGACATCATCCGACACAGTTCCGGCCTCAGCCACAGCCTGTTGAACCGGGCGGTCTATGACCGGCAGCGCGACTGGGTCCTGTCGATCGACTACTTCGCCGGAGTCACGATCACGCCGACGAAGCAAGCCGACAGCGGAACGACATACGCCCTCGACGCATCGGGCAGCGAAATCACGATTCGCTTTCGCCCGCGGTATTATCAGAAGCATCGCGGCCTGAAGTACTACGAGCCCTGGACGTACTCGATCCGCGAGCCGGTGGCGGGCTGGTGTTCCTGGTTCGCCTACTGGAACCAAGTCACGCAGCAGGATATCCGGACCACCGCGGACGTGCTGGCCGAGCGCCTGGTGCCCTACGGCCTGACCTACCTTCAGATCGACGACGGATATCAGCAGGAGCCGATCAGTGTTCCCGAGCATTGGCTGGTCGCCAACGACAAGTTCCCCGACGGCATGGGCGATCTGGCCCGCTACATTGCCTCCAAAGGACTCAAGCCCGGTATCTGGACAAACGTCGCGTTCCACGACCGCAACTGGGCCCAGGCCCACAAGGAGTATTTCGTCCTCAACGACAAAGGCGAGCCCGCCTACGGCAACTGGGTCGGATACGTCATGGACGGGTCGAACCCCGCGACGCTCGACGCGCTGATCCGCCCGGTCTATCGGGGGTTCGCCGACACCGGCTGGGTCTACTTCAAGCTCGACGCCCTGAGGCACCTTCGCTACGAGGGCTACAACAGCTTCAGTGAGCATTTCGCGAAGAAGAACGCGGACCGCGCCGAGGCGTTTCGCGACGTAGTCAAGGCGGTCCGCAAGGAGATCGGCCCCGACAACTACCTCATGGGCTGCTGGGGCGTCCGGCCTGAACTGATCGGGCTGATCGACGCCTGCCGCGTCGGCGACGACGGGTTCCGCCTGGACTGCATGGCCCAGTTCAACTCCTTCAACAACGTCGTCTGGCAGATCGATCCGGACCACATCGAGCTGACGCCGGAGCAGGGCTATCGTTCCTGCCTGTGTACCTCGATGACGGGCTCTCTGTACATGCTGACCGACAAGGCCGAGATCTACCGCACGGAGGTGATCGAGCCCGCCCGTCGGACGATCCCGGTCCTGTTCACCCGACCGGGCCAGATCTACGACGTCGATCCGACGCGATCGATGTTCCTCGACCGGGTGGACACCGAGATGAGCGGCGCGGGTCCGCGCGTCTGCGACGCCAGCAACAACGCACCGTACGACCTGTACCTGCTGGAGATCAACCGGCCGTATGAGAACTGGGTCCTCCTGGGCCGGTTCGACGAACGCAAGCCCGCGCTCCAGATGTCCGAGATGGGCCTCGACGCCAACAAGGAGTACCTCGCCTTCGAGTTCTGGACGAAGTCCTTCGCCGGCCAGTTCAAAGGCCAGATGCCCCTGCCCAAGATCGACCCGAAATACGGCTGCCAGCTATTCTGCCTCCGCGAGAAGCAGGACCATCCGCAACTCCTGGCGACCAACCGTCACATCTCCTGCGGGGGACTCGAACTGGACAAGCTCCAGTGGCAAGACCGAACGCTAAGCGGCACGAGCCAAGTCGTCCCGAACGACACCTACACGCTCTACATCCACGAGCCGGAGAACTTCAACCAAACGGGCTACGATGTCATCCTGGCCGGAGGCGACCTCATGGCGACCCACAGAGACGGACCCATTCTCCAAATCGACATCCGGTGCAACGACTTCCGCCTGCTGCACTGGCGGATTCAGTACAAGTAGACGAACCAAGTTCCGAGGGCAGGGGCATGAAGCTGACAGACGCCGGTTCCGCGCTCATACCCCCTCGAATCCCATCCGTGCGGTCAGGCACACTGAACCCATGACGCCGAAGGAGGAAGTGGTTCAAGCCGTGCTCTCTATGCAAGGCTCTCGTCGTTCCGGAGAGTGGGCACCTTGGCGGGACTCAGGGGAAGCCCCCTGGCGACCGCGGGCGGTTCCACCGTCTGGTGGTAGATATGCACATCGCGCTGGGGGAAGGGAATGCTGATGCCTTCGGCGTCGAAACGCTCCTTCACGCTCCGCGTGATGTCCCAGTAGACCGTCCAGTAGTTGGCCGTCTGTGTCCAGGGCCGGCAGATGAAATTGACGGACGAGTCGCCCAGCTCGTGCAACTTGACGACGGGGGCCGGCTCCTTGAGGACCAGCGGATGCGCCTCGACGATCGACTCCAGAAGACGGTGCGCCTTGGCTTGATCGTCACTGTAGCTGATGCCAAAGGTCAGATCCACCCGGCGGGTCGCGCTGCCGGTGACGTTCGTAATATTGTTGCCCCAGATCGAACCGTTGGGCACCACGACGATCTGGTTGTCGAACGTCTTGATCGTCGTGGTGTTCAGATTCATCGACTGCACGACCCCGGTGACCCCCGCCGTGTTGACGACATCGCCGACGTCGTAAGGCCGGTGCAGCAGGATCATCATGCCGGCGGCGAAGTTGCCCAGCGTGCCCTGCAGGGCGAAACCGATGATGAAGCCCAGGGCACCGATGCCCGCGACCAGCGGGCCGACGTTGATGCCGAGCATGGACAGCGCCACCACGACCCCGATCACGAGGACCGTCTTGTGTACAACATTGACGAGGAAGTCCTTGAAGAGGTCCGACGACTTCTTGTTCATGGCCACGGCTTTGCGCATCACCCGCCCGAGGATCGACGCCAGGATCAGGGACGCGACGATGACCAGCACGAACGAGATGATCGTTTTCGCCCAGCGGAGCCCGCCCTCGGGCGACTTGAGCCACCCGACGATCATGGCCTGCGTGGCGCTGATATCCTTGACATCGACCCGGAGCCCGGAGACGGCCGTGGCGTATTTCTCATACTCCTCGACCTCGCCCCCCTTGGCACGCAGGGCCTCGATCGCCACCTGAATGCGGTCCAGCAGGGCTATCTGCTCCTCCCGCAGCTTGTTGATGCCGGCGAGCAACTGTTCCTTGACCTTGGTCTGCAGTTCGACCTGGGCCTCGCCAATCTTCTTGACCTTGTCGGCGGCCGCCAGATCGGTGCGGCTCGCCTCCACAGCGGCCTCTTGCAGTTTGGCCTTGGCTTGCTCCACCTCCGCGGTCTTGGCCAGCAGGTCCTTCTCGGAGGAGCGGGCCGGCTCGGCATCGGCCGTGTTGGCGTCCGTAGCCACGACCTCGCCGGCGTCCGTCGCCGCCTCTGCCACCTTCTGTGTCTTCTCCTCCATCTGCTGAATCTTCTCCTCCACACCGGCGGCGGCGTTCGTCACTCCCCGTTCGGGCTCCGCCTCCTTTCCAGCCTTCTGCGTCTCTTCCACCTGATCGATGGTCGCCTTGATCTCCTCCTTGGTCTCGGAAATCTCCCGGCTCTGCTCCCGCATCTTGATCTCCGCCAGACTGATCTGGCGGACTTTCTCCTGGAGCAGGGCCAGCCAAGCCTCGGTTTCGGCCACCAGTTCCTGCTTCCGCAGCGGCTTGAGCAACAACCGGAGGTCTTCGACGGGAATGCCCGGGTCCGCCGCGGTGACGGCGGTGTACGGAGACTCTTCCGCCCGCGTGACTTGTACCCCCGGCATGGCCACCAGGACGACGAAAACCACGGAATGACACAATCGCTTCATAGTCAGACACCTTCCAGGAGATACTCAGTTATCAACTGGACTTCTGCAAAATGGCCATTGGGCCTATATTCTTCAAGGAAATCTTATCCTTCGATTTCCTTGAAGAATCGACTTACCTCCTTGTTTATACAACAGTTAGGGTTTAGGAAGGAAGAATCGAGGAACAAGATTCTTCCTTCCTAAAGTAGGCCCAATGGCCATTTTGCAGAAGTCCAGTTGTCAAATCGACGACGCACAGCTTGAGCCTGCCGGAACCTGCCATTTTACTTATACATCCGAGCCCCAGGCCCGTCCAGCGAACTTGCCCAAGCGGGGTGCACTTCGCCCTGCGGCGACTTGGGCAGCGTTTCGCGTTGCCGTGGGCGATCAGGGATATACAATACAGCACCGTCAGAAGTCCGGTTCACACCGGCGTGGTTCGTTGGAAAGGAATTATCCATGGGTGACACGAGAATCAGACGTCGGGAGTTCCTGCGATGGGCGGCGGGGTGGGCCGCGGCGGCATCCATGTCGGATTGGGCTGGGGCGGGACAGACCGCGGAGCCGGCCGGGGCGGCACCGGTGCGGGCGATTACCCGCCCGCCCGGGTTTCACTGGTTCGGCTATTATGACAAGCTCCAGTTCGACCCGACCGGCCGGTATGTGCTGGGGATGGAGGTGGACTTCGAGCATCGCAGCCCGCGGGCCGACGATGAGGTCCGGGTCGGCATGGTGGACCTCCGGGACGGCGACCGCTGGATCGAGTTGGGGACCAGCAGCGCGTGGAACTGGCAGCAGGGCTGCATGCTCCAATGGGTGCCTGGGTCCGGGACTGAAGTGCTCTGGAACGACCGGCGGGAGGACCGCTTTGTCTGCCACGTCCTCGACGTAAAGTCGGGCGAGCGGCGGACGCTGCCGCATCCTGTCTATGCCCTCAGTCCCGACGGGCGGTGGGCCGTGACGACGGACTTTCGCCGGCTCAACGACACCCGTCCTGGCTACGGATATTGCGGCATCGCGGACCCGAACCGCGACGTCGCGGCCCCCGAGGACGCCGGGATCTGGAATGTGGATCTCCGAACCGGCGAGCGGTCCCTGCTGCTGTCGCTGGCGGATGCGGCCAAGGTCCCTCAGCCCGGCAGATTCTCCGAAGGAGCCAAGCACTGGTTCAACCACCTGCTCGTCGCGCCGGACGGCCGGCGGTTCACCTTCCTGCACCGCTGGCGAGGCCAGGCCGAGGGCCAAAGCTGGAAGACCCGCATGTTCACCGCCTCAGCCGACGGCGGCGGCCTGCACCTGCTGATCCCCAGCGGCAAGGTCTCGCACTTCATCTGGCGGGACCCCGGCCATATCCTCGCCTACGCCGGCTACGGCCCCGAGGCAAAGGAGTGGCGGTTCCAGGTCTTTGAGGACCTTACGGACAAGGCCGAGACGCTCGAAGGCATGCCCGACCGGGATGGCCATTGCACCTATCTGCCGGGCAACGAGTGGGTCCTGTGCGACTCGTACCCCGACAGGGAACGCAACCAGTCCTTGTATCTGTACCACGTCGCAACGGGCAGGATCGTGCCATTGGGCCGGTTCCACCTGTCACGCGAGTACGCAGGCGAGTGGAGGTGCGACATGCACCCGCGATGCAGTCCCGACGGCCGGAGCGTGATCATCGACTCGCCCCACGGCGGCAACGGCCGGCAGATGCACCTGATCGACATCTCGGGCGTCGTGTGAGACGATTCGAGTTGAGGCCCCGGCCGGCTGTGCCTATAATTGCCTGACGTTGAACGGACTCGAAGGCAATGGTGTGCACGGCACACCCTACAAAGGCAATAGGACATGAGTAGACGGACCGAGATCATTCGATGGGTCGTTCTGATCGGAGCGACGTTTTCGCTGGGATGCGCGAGCCCTCGCCCTGAACCGAAGCCGGCAAAGACGCTCCGCCTGGAGAGCGTCGCGAAGGAACAGGCCGTCTGGGCGGCGCACGACATTCTGTCCCAGATGCACTTTCCCATCGAGAAGCTCGACGTCGAGCAGGGCATCGTCCGAACCCGTCCCCTGCGAGGGGCGCAGTTCTTCGAATTCTGGCGAAGCGACAACGTCGGAGCGTTCAATACCGCCGAGGCCAACGTCCAATCGATCCGCAGGATCGTGGAAGTGCGTGTGAAAGCGTTGGAGCGTGGAAGCGTGGAAGCGACGCCAGAGGCCACCGCCTACGGTCTCGAATGCACCGTCCAAACCCAGCGACTGGCCCTTCCGGGCAACCCGGTCGCCGGCGTTTCCCAGGCCTACCAGATCCACACGCGGAGCGACTCGACGCTGCAAACCCTCGACGTGACGCCGCAACAGCAGTCGCAAATGGCCTGGATCGACTTGGGCGACGATCCGAAACTGGCCGCCGAGATCGTCCGGAGAATCGAGCGAAGGCTCCAGGATTGACTATTGATTATTGACTATTTACTATCTGAGCTTCGCGTCTCGTGTCGTGCGTAGCGCATCTCAAATAGTAAATAGTAGATAGTAGATCTATGAACGTTCTCGTCTGTGGTGGAGCCGGGTATATCGGCAGCAACATGACAGCCCTGCTGGCGGCCGAAGGCCATGAGCCGATCGTGTACGACAATTTCAGCAAAGGGCACCGTTCCGCAGTTCGCGGCGTGCAGGTCGTCGCGGGCGACCTGGCCGACTTCCAGGGCCTCGTGAAGGTCCTTCGCGAGCGGAAGATCGAAGCCGTGATGCACTTTGCCGCTTCGATCGAGGTGGGCGAGTCGGTCCAGGAGCCCCTGCGATACTATCGCAACAACCTCTCGAACACGCAGAACCTGCTCTCGGCCATGGAGGCGGCGGGCGTGCAGAAGTTCGTCTTCAGCAGCACCGCAGCGGTCTACGGAATGCCCGAGAAGGTCCCGATCACCGAGGACGCCCCCAAGCATCCGATCAACCCCTACGGCGAGACCAAGCTGGCGGTCGAGCGGATGTGCCGCTATCAGTCCCAGACCGGCCGGCTGCACTACGCGGCCCTTCGGTACTTCAATGCCTGCGGCGCAGGCGACAACGGCAATCGCGGCGAGGACCACCGTCCCGAATCGCACCTGATCCCGCTGATCATCCAGGCCGCGATGGGCAAGCGGACGGACATCAAGATCTACGGCGCCGACTACCCCACCCCCGACGGCACCTGCATCCGCGACTATATCCACATCGACGACCTCTGTCGGGCGCACCTGCTGGCCCTCAACCGGCTCGACAGCCAGATTGAACAAACGTTCAACCTGGGCAACGGCCAGGGCTACTCCGTCCGCGAGGTGATCGAGTCGGTCAAGCGGGTCTCGGGCCGGGACTTCAAAGTGGTCGAGACGGCCCGGCGGCCGGGCGACCCGGCGGTCCTGACCTCCGACGCGACCAAAGCCAAGGCCGAACTCGGCTGGCAGCCGCAGACGCCGGCCCTCGACGACATCGTCGCCACCGCCTGGACCTGGCACATGGGACACCCCGAGGGGTATAGGGATTGACTATCTATTATTTGCGATTTACTATCTGGATCCTGCCGCTCGCGACAAGTTCGCCGGCGAGGGCTGCGAAATAGTAAATAGTAAATAATAAATAGTAGATAGCAGATGACGAGGGTTTTGCCGTGAAAGATCCAAGGGGCCGGGTCAAAGAGTTCCTCAGCAGCCAGGGCATGTACCACGGGGACACCAGCATCCAGGACATCTGCGATGCCTTCCTCGACGAGATGGAGAAGGGCCTGACCGGCAAGAAAAGCTCGCTGGCCATGCTGCCCACCTACATCGGGACCGAACGGGAACTGCCGCGGGATATGCCGGTCATCGTGCTGGACGCCGGCGGAACGAACTTCCGCATTGCCGCCGTGTCGTTCGGGCAGGTGGGCGCCCCGGAGATCTCGGAATTCAAGGTCTTTCCCATGCCGGGGATCACGGCCCAGGTCGGCAAGGACGAGTTCTTCGGAACCATGGCCGGCCACGTCACCGCCATCGCCGACAAGAGTTCCAACGTGGGCTTCTGCTTTTCGTACCCGGTCGAGATGTTCCCGAGCAAGGACGGACGGGCGCTGCTCTTTTCCAAGGAGATCAAGGCCCCCGAGGCCGTCGGCCAGATGATCGGCGAGAACATGAACAAGTCCCTGACCCGCCTGGGCGTGCGGCAGGAGAAACACTTCGTCCTGCTCAACGACACCGTCGCCACTTTGCTGGCCGGACGGGCCGAAGCCAGCGGCCGTCGGTTCGACAGCTACATCGGCTTCATCCTCGGGACCGGCACCAACACCGCCTACGTCGAGCAGAACAGCAACATCACCAAGGCCAAAGACCTGGGCACCGTGGGCAGCCAGATCATGAACGTGGAGTCCGGCGGGTTCAGCAAAGCCCCGCAAGGCAAGATCGACAAGACGCTCGACGCCGCGTCGGTCAGCCCCGGCGCCTACACGTTTGAGAAGATGATCTCGGGCGCCTACATCGGACCGCTGTGTCTGACCGCGGCCAAAGCTGCCGCCAAGGCAGGCCTGTTCTCCAAAGCCGCAGCCGACGGAATCGCGGGGATCCAGGCCGCCACGACCAAGGACATCAGCAGCTTTCTCACCCGTCCGGAAGGCCGGGACAATCCGATCTCGGCGGCGCTGGCCGGCGCGACGGACGACGACGTGATCACGCTGTATCACATCGCCGATGCCCTGATCGAGCGGTCGGCCAAGCTGACCGCGGCCAACCTGTCCTCCGCGGCCCTCAAGAGCGGCAAGGGACGAAACCCCGCAAGGCCCATCTGCATCGTGGCCGAGGGCACGACGTTCTACAAGCTCAAGAGCCTCCGCTCGAAGGTCGAGTTCTATCTCAAGCAGTACCTGGTCGACAAGAAGCACGTCTACTACGAGATCACGAACATCGACAACGCTACGCTGATCGGCGCCGCCATCGCCGGCCTGACCAACTGAGACTCACCGGTCGGTCCGCGGCGGGAACACGATCTCCGCAAGCTTTTCGCGAACGGGCTTGCTGGCCCCGCCGTCGCGGGGGTGGGCGCGATTCGTCAGCAGGATCAGGTAGACGCCTGTGTCGGGATCGCAGACCAGACTGGTGCCTGTGTACCCTGTGTGACAGAAGGCGTTCGAGGACGCGTTCGGCCCCTTCACCCAGGAGTAGCTCGAACTGACGTCGAAGCCATAGGCCCGGCCGTGAGACTGGGGCTGGGTCAGCATCTTGACCGCGCTGGGACTGAGGACCCGCTTGCCCTTGCACATGCCGTGATTGAGCAGCATCTGGCAGTAGATGGACAGGTCCGAGGCGGTCGAGAAGAGCCCCGCATTGCCGCTGATCCCGGCGTTCAGGCGGGCCAGCGGATCATGCACCGTGCCTCGCAGCGGCTCGCCGTCCACGATCTCCGTCGCGGCGATGCGCAGCTTCCATGCCTCCGGCGGGTTGAACGTCGTGTCCTTCAGGCCGAGGGGAACGAAAAGGTTGTCGCGCGTGAACTCGTCCACGCCCTGCCCCGTGACAAGCCGGACGATCTCCGCGAGCGTGATATAGCCCAGGCAACTGTATCGAAACTCCTCGCCCGGCGCGGACTTGGCGTCGAGAGTGCAGATCCTCTCGATCACCTTCTCCGGGCACGGCGAGCCATATTGCGTCTTGAGGCTGTTGGCGTCGGTATACGCAGGCAGACCGGAGGTGTGGGTCAGGAGATGCTTGATGCGAACCTGCTCTTTGCCGCCGCAGGCGAAGGCAGGCAGATAGTCCGCGACCAGAGCGTTGGGGTCGAGCTTGCCGCGGTCCACCAGGATCAGGATCGCGGCCCCCGTCGCCAGAGGCTTGGTCATCGAGGCCAGATCGAAGATTGTGTCCTTCTCCATCGGTTCCTGCGTCGGCTCGGAGATCGCCTGGCCGAAGGCCTTGTGATACAGGACCTTCGTGCCCCGACCGACGAGCACGACTGCGCCGGGGAAGTTCCCCGTCTGGATCTCCGCCTGGACAACAGAGTCGATCCCGGCCAAACGGTCGCGATAGGCACGATCCGAATGGCAACTCGAGACAAGACACACGAAGGCCAAGCACGAAATTCGAAACTCGAAACCCGAAACAAATCCAAAGGCTCCAAATGACCGAAACGCTCGCGCCGGCTGGAAGTCCGTCTTGGATTTCGAAATTCGGTCATTCGAATTTGTTTCGGATTTCGGATTTCGAGCTTCGTGCTTCTGAGTCATGCGTCTTCCTTCTCTTCGGTTCGCCCAATCCGTTCGATCGCCACCGCCACCGGCGACGGGATCTCTTCTCCTCGTTTGCTCCGCTCGGCCAGTTCCTCCATCGCCTCGTGGAGAACTTCGCAGGCGTGTTCGTACGTGCAGCCGGTCTCCTGCGCGATCAGCCGGCAGCCGCGATCGATCAGCTTCTTGTTGCTCGGAGAAACCCAGACCATCGCATTGCCGATCACCCGGCCCATCCGAACCATCGTTGCAGTCGAGAGCGTGTTGAGGATCAGCTTGATTGCCAGGTGCTCCCACAGCCGCAACGGCGAAGCCGGCAGGTCGCAGGGGACGTGGATGTGCTCATCGACATCAATCTGCCCGACAGACGGCCCAAAAGTAATCGCCGCGGCCTTTGCGAACCGCCAATCCGAAATCTGAGATCTGAGATTTGAGGTTTGAGATCTCAGATTGTTGACCTGCACGAGCATCGAGTCCGGCGCATTTGTGCGAGAGGGGTCGGTCTCGTTTCCGATGCGGAGCTTGTGGATCTCGGCGTTGTCCAGCTTCGGCGGATTGGCCTGGATGCTCGCGGGGGCATTCAACTGCGCATAGACCTCCTGGCCCCAGGTCAGGCCGCGAGGCTCTCGCTGGAGCATCTCGCGCCAGGCCTGCTCGGTTGTGCGATGAGGGTCCTTGACGAACGACCACGACACGGGCGAAACCGCATCCCCCTGTCTGCGGAACGGAGGCAGCATGAACGTCGGCGCTCGTTCGGTCGTGTCGGTCAGGACGTCGAGCATCAGGGAATCGGCGAGGTAGGTCACGAGGCCGCGGTTGCGATAGACCTCTTCCTCCAATTCCACGGCCCGCGCGATCGCCGCGACCGCCTGCGGACTCGATAGTTGATGGAGCAGATTTGCGAAGAGTTGGCGGTAAGAGGAAATGGTGTGCACGGCACACCCTACATGCTTCGTCAACGCTATCTCGATCGCCGCGCCGACGACCAGAAGCTCCGTGGTCGTCGCCTGCATGCGGGTCGAGCCGGTGATGGCCATGGGCCCGGTCGCCAGGTCGAGCTTGCCGATCCGGGGTTCATCGATGACCTCCCGCGACCGCTGGACGTGCTGATGCAGAAGATCCGTCGGATTGTTGTAGACGAAGAACACGTGGGCCCCGACGTCGAGCCCCTGCCAGGCCGTGCCGATGACGAACGGCGTCTCGCCGCCCTCGGTGATGGCGACGACGACGTCGCCCTTCTCCACGCCGGCCTCTTTGATCTGCCGCCGGCCGAAGTCCGTGAAGTCCTCGAAGCCTTCGACCGACTTGATCAATGCGAAATCCCCTCCGGCCATGACGCTGATGCACAGGTCCGTCATCCTCGCATTGTTCGGTTCGGTCCGCCGCCAGAACTCGCGCCAGGCGGCCTCCAGGAGGATGCTCAACCGGCCGGTCGCGCCGCAGCCGGTGAAGTAGATCCGATGCCCGGTCCGCATCGCCTCGCCCAAGGCCTCGACCAGCCGGCCGAACGACTCCTGTGCGAAGATCCGCTCCAAAGCGGCCGGGATATCGTCATCCACCGATTGCAGCATCCGAACACCTGCCTGGACGTCGCCTTCGATCGTTTGCGACAGCCGCAACGTTTTCGGGTTCATCGCCTCCGTCAGCAACTCGCCCAAGCGAAACGCTCTTTCCTGCTCAAGGAATACTTGCGCTTTCTTCTTTGCCTCGGACATCATCAATTGTCCAAACCCTCGGGAATTTCGTTCGGTTCAGTCGCAACCACGACCAGGCTATTGGCGACGGGGCGATCCCGACCGTCGGAGGGCGAGTTCATGACGCGACCGTCCAGCCAGAGCGTCGAGGAGCCGCCGCCGTCGAGGTTCACCGCGTACCGGCAGCCGAGTCGTTTCATCAGCGAGGCGAGTTCGGGATACGTCATGCCCACCGAGAGACCCTCCTGGCGGCCGTCCACCACGACCAAGATGAACTGCTCATCATTCCACCCCAGCGCGGTCCGCGGATGCCGCGGCTGAGGCGGCGGCCATGCGGGCGACCGGCCTTCATCGAGCAGGATCGGTCCACCGCCGATGGCCGTCACGCATCCAGCCAGATCGGGCACAGTCTGCAAATGGAGCGTGAGCATCGAGCCCGGCGCCTTTGCCGGCAGCCTCTCCGCCAACATCGGCCCGATGGAGAGCACCATCGTCGTCGGGGTCAGTTCGGCGTTTCCCCCTTCGGTAACGGCCTTCACTCTGGCGTCCAAGGAAGTCGCAGGACGCAGCGGCAGCCACGCTCCCTCGCCGGCCCTCTCCAGAATCAGTTCGAGCCCGTCCTTCGTCCGAGTCGATGGCCCGACTGCTGGCGTGTAGAGCACGGCTTCGTTGTCGCCTCGCTCTTCATTCAGAACAAACGGGACGGACACGCCGTCTGGACCAACGGCCCGAAACTGGGCCATGACTTGCCCGATATGGGGCTGGCCCTCTTTATCGATCCAGAAACTGGGCCCAGTGGGCGAACTGATCAGCTCGCCTTGGGCGATGTGCAGTCCCAGAGGATCACCCTGATAGGGTCCCGGACGAATGACGAAGAAGTCGCCGTTGACGGCGGCGACAGGCCGAGCACACTGCAGGGTCGCCGCCTGCTGACTCACAGTCGCCAGCCCATACACCTGGTCCTGGGCCAAGGTGGATACGAATCGAAACCTCCCGGCAGAATGGGTCACCTTCACCACGTGGATCGACCAGGGCCCCTCTCCGATTCGATGGTGAAGATACTCTACTCCCGGCGGCACATTCGGCCGGAAAGAACCGGTCGCGTCAGCGGCGAATAAGAAGCCCTCGCACGCCAACAACAACGAGAGTCCCGCAGATCGAAGAACCCCGCGAACCGATCGTGTGCAATGGTGAATGCTCATGTCCTTCGTGTTCCCGAAACCGAATCGCCGGACTGCCCTGCTCGATTGCAGCGACCTGCCGTAGTGATATCATCTCTCGACGCTCGGTGGCAACGGTATTTCGGGTGCGACTGCGCTCAACGGTGGCTATAATCGCTCGCTGGGATGAATCGTATCGGTCAACCGTCGGCAAGAAGCCGCGTGGAGCAACGATGAGCAAGTCGAAGACAGGTTCGAAGAAGAAGGGACTGTGGGTGGCGGGGCTGATGTCGGGGACCTCGGCCGACGGGGTCGATGTGGCCATCGTGGAGATCCATGGCCGCAAGGTGCGCGTGCTGGCGTTCGAGACATTTCCCTACTCCGCCTCCCTGCGAAAGGGCATCCTGGCCTTGTGCAATCCCGAGACCGCCAGGCTCGACGACATCTGTCACTACAATCACGTGCTGGGCGAGGTCTTCGCCGAGGCGGTGATCCGGCTGTGCAACAAGAGCGGCCTGCCGCTGGACTCGGTCGACCTGATCGGCTCGCACGGCCAGACGATCTGGCACAATCCGCAGGGCCCCAAGTACGATGGAGAGATGATCCGTTCGACGCTCCAGATCGGCGAGCCTTGCCGGATCGCGCAGCGGACCGGTATCGCGACCGTCGCGGACTTCCGGCCCCGCGATATGGCCGCCGGCGGCGAAGGCGCGCCGCTGGTGCCGTATGCGGACTACGTGCTGTTCTCCGACAAGAAGCTCTGCCGGACCGTGCAGAATGTCGGCGGCATCGCGAATGTGACATACCTGCCTGTCTGCAAGAATCATGGGAACTGCTCACATTCCTGCTCCTGCGGACACGACACACACCCCGAAGTCCTCGCGTTTGACACCGGGCCAGGGAACATGGTCATCGACGGCCTCGTGCGTATCGTGACCAAGGGCAGACGCCACTACGACCGCGGCGGCGCGATGGCCGCCAAAGGAGAAGTGCACGAGGGCCTCTTGAAAGAAATGCTGCGACACCCCTTCCTGCGACGCAAGCCGCCCAAGTCCACCGGCCGGGAGCAGTTCGGGCAGCAATACTGCGAATCTCTCCACGGCCAGGCCCGCAAGCTGAAGTTGTCGGCCGAGGATATGCTCGCAACAGCGACCGCCTTCACGGCTTCGACGATCGCGACCGCCTATCGCAGGTTTCTGCCGACCCTGCCGGACGAGATGATCCTCTGCGGCGGCGGCTCGCACAATGCGACGCTCGTGAGCATGTTGCGGTCGCAACTTGCGGACGTTAGAATCCGCTCGACGGATGAATTCGGCATCAGCGTCGATGCCAAGGAGGCCGTATCGTTCGCCATCCTCGCGTATGCAACGATCCAGGGGCTGCCCAACAACCTCCCCAGCGTCACGGGGGCGGACGAACCGGTCATTTTAGGGAAGATCGTGCCGGGAGTATGACGTGGAGTTCCGAGAAGCGAACATGGCCCCGCGAAAACGCCTGCCCACCACCGAGAAGCGCAATCCGAGAAGCGCGAACATCGACACGCTGCCCACGCTGGAGATCGTGGACCTGATCAACTCCGAAGACCGGACCGTCCCGGAGGCCGTCGGTTCGCAGCGAGAAAGCATCGCGGCCGCGATCGACGCGATCGTGGACCGCTTTCGCAAAGGCGGGCGGCTCTTCTACGTCGGCGCCGGCACCAGCGGCAGGCTGGGCGTCCTGGACGCCTCCGAATGTCCTCCCACGTTCGGCGTCAAGCGGTCGATGGTCCAGGGCATCATCGCAGGCGGCCGCAAGGCGCTGGTGCGTTCCATCGAAGGGGCCGAGGATGATGTCGAAGGCGGCGCGGCGCAGATCGACCAGAAAAAGGTGACCTCGCGCGACGTGGTCGTGGGCCTTGCAGCCTGCGGCGTGACGCCCTTCGTGCACGGCGCGCTGCGCCAAGCCCGCAAGCTCGGGGCGCAGACCGTGTGCGTGACCTGCGCGCCGGAGGTCGTCCAATCCATCCCCGCCAACATCATCATCAATCCGGTGGTCGGGCCGGAGATCGTGACTGGTTCGACGCGGATGAAGGCCGGGACGGCGACCAAGCTCGTGCTCAACATGCTCACGACCACGGCCATGGTCAAGCTGGGCAAGGTTCACGGCAACCTCATGGTCGACCTGCAGGCGGTCAACAGAAAGCTCCGCGACCGTTCGTTGCGAATCGTCATGGAATTGACTGGCCTCTCGCGGCCCAAGGCCAAGACCCTGCTGGATCGAGCTGAGGGCAAGGTCAAACCCGCCGTCGTCATGCACTTTCGACGCGTGGGCCTGGACCAGGCGATGACGATCCTGGACAGGAACGACCAGATTCTGCGAAGAGCGATCGCGGACGCCGGGGAGACCGCATGATGGCAGCGGATATGCGACAGTGCATTCGTATGCCGCTCGTGACGATTGTCACGCTGATGGCCTTGTCGGCCCCCTGTCCGGCGTCGGCGCAGAATTCCGTCCGTTTCGACGATTTCATCGCCTCATTCCCTGCTGAAGTGCAGGTCCGCGCCCGCGCGATCTGGAATGCGGCGGAGTCTCCCGAGACGACCGCAACCGAAGACTCCAGGGAGGGCGTCTCCGACGACGATCTGCTCACGGCCGCCGACGCCGCGAAAAGAGACTCGCTCCTGGCGCAATGGGCAGAGTTGCGGACGCAACGGGACGCCGCCCGCGCGGAGCGCGATGAACTCGCGCGAGCCGCAACCCGCTGGACGTCGTTTGCCGAGCGTACACAGGGCCGTGACGGAATGGGTCTTGTGCATCTCCGCGCCCTGCGCGTTGCACGGGAGCACCAGGCTTCGCTCCAGCGGGCCGAGACGCGTATTGCGGCCCTGGAACGGGAGATTCAGTCCCGTCGCGTCGGAACCGCCCTCGAAACCGTCTCGCGCAAGTTCGGCGCGCGGGCCTGGCTCGTCATTGTCGCGTACCTCGCGATAACAACAGTGCTGGGCGGCCTGCTGGCCGGCAAGCAGGTTTCGATGAGAGACTTCTTTCTCGGCGGGCGCAGGCTGCCCTGGCCCGCTGTCTGCGGCTCCGTCATCGCCACGGAACTGTCGGCCGCGACGTTCCTCGTCGTTCCGGCCCTGGTCTTTTCCGCAGGCGGGGACATGACCTACATCCAACTCGCCCTCGGGACCATCCTGGCGCGCTTGCTCATCGGCTACTTCTTCATCCCCGCCTATTACGAACGCGAGATCTACTCGCCGTACGAGTACATCGGCCGGCAGTTGGGCCCGCGCATGAAGAACCTCACCACAGGCCTCTTCATGATTGGCGGCATCCTCGCCCAGGGCGCGCGCATCTACATCGCGGCCAAAGCTCTTCAGGTCGTCACCGGCACTGACGTCACTACCTCCATCGTCCTGATCGGCGTCGTCTCCATCGGTTGGACCCTCATGGGCGGGATCACGACCGTTGTGTGGACCGACGCGATTCAGTTCCTGCTGTTCGTTGTCGGAGCCGTTGCCGCCGTGGCGTTCGCCTCGACCCGTCTCGACGGCGGTCTGGCCGCCATCGTCTCGGAGGCCGGTCATGCCGGGAAGTTCCGAGTTCTCAACCTGAATCTCAACGCCCACGAAGCGTACACGCTCTGGTGCGGCTTGATCGGTTTCAGTTTCCTGACTCTGTCCTCTCACGGGACCGACCAACTGCTCGTGCAGCGTCTGTTCACCTGCAAGGGGCCGGGACAAGCGAGGAAGGCGATCGTCTGGTCCGGTCTGTCCCAGGTGTTGACCCTTCTGCTGCTCTTCGTCGGCGCGGCGATCTTCGTCTACTATCGCCATGTGCCCCTGACGGCGCCGGAGCGGGTCGTGGTCGATGCCGACTCCATGAAAGTCTTCGCGGTCTATATCGTCGGCGTGATGCCGCCGCTGCTGTCCGGCTTGCTCATGGCGGCCATCTTTGCCGCCGCCATCTCCACGCTCGACTCGCTCCTGGCGGCCCTGTCCCAGTCCACCATCTCCATCTTCTACCAGCCGTTTCTCAAACCGCAGGCTTCCGACCGTCACTACGTCAGGGCCTCTCGCGTCGTCGTCCTGATCTGGGGCATCCTGCTCACCGCCTTTGCCATCTATTGCGACGTCATCGCCCGCTCGTACGCCGATCTGATTCAGTTCGCCCTGGCGATGGCGGCCTACACCTACGGCGGTCTGCTGGGCGTGTTCCTGCTGGCCTTCCTGCCGACGCGACGCGACGACCTCGGTTTGCTCTGGGGCGTTCCTCTGTCCATGCTGACGGTCTTCGCCCTGAGTTGGCACCAGACCGTCCCGCAGGGGATTGTCGTGGCGGCCTCGGTGATTCTGCTGGTCCAAGCCTTTCGTCGGCTTCGACAACAGCCCGAGAAGATCTTCTACATCGCCGTCGCAGTGCTGCTGGTTCTGGTCCTGAGCCTGGCCGTGGTCGGGACCACACCCGATAACCGGCCCGTACATATCACGCTCGCCTGGCCGTGGCACTTTCCCATCGCAACCGCCATGACCTTCTGCCTGGGCTACCTCGTCGGGAATCGCCGCGCCGTCGGAGAGCCAACGTCACGAACTTGCCTGCCATGCTGATCGGCAAGCGGGTGCCCCGACCGTCATCCTCGCCGATCCTGGGTCACAGAGATGAATCGCTTTCCTATCAGTCAAAAGGGCTGCGGACGAACCCGCAGCCCTGTGGAGAAACAATCGACTTGAACCCTACAGCAGCCTGCTTCGGCGAAGCCACCCGACCACGCCGGCGCCCAGCCCTCCAAGGATCAGAGCCCCGGGAGCAGGGACAGCGGGAACATCGCCCCAGATCCGATAGTCCGGTCGGTCCTTGTTGTCGAGCGTGTGCGTCGATGAGGTCGAGAACGCGATGCCCAGCGGGTCGCCGGGCTGCCATCCGCTGGCGGCGGTGAATGTCGCAAGAGGGATGGCGATGTCCACGAACCAATCGTCGTTGGCCGGGCCGGGCCCGTGGAACTGGGAACCCGTGTACGGCGGGTCGAGAGTCCCGGAGGCGTTCACGAAGCGCGAGTATGTGGCCGCGTCAAAACCGATGCTGTGGGGAGTGCCAGCGAGGGTGATGTCCCACCCGTTGGAAGGCCCGCCGGAAATCGCCTGCACGAGTTCCACCTGGTTGTCTCCGGACAGATCCAGTTGAACCGCCCAATCGACGTCGGAATCCGCGTCCGTGTTCAGCAGCGCCGTCCAGACGAACTGTCCGCCGACGCTCGGATCGGTGTCCACTCTCATTCGAAACATCAGGTCATTGGCGTTATAGGCCCAGAAACCGGCCCCAAACGGACCGTTTCCACTCTGATCAATCCCTCCCACGATGTCCACCGGGCCCTGCGGCGGGGTGCCGCGGTTGTCCCAAGGGTCATTGGTCCGGGCGTCCACATAGGGCGACCCTCCCATCATGACCGTACTCCAATCGCTGTCCAGGCTCGGCCATGTGGGGACCGCCCCGGCCGGAAGCCACGAGACGCACGCCAGTGCGCCTATACTGAGAATCCACTTTGAACGCTCCATTGGTGATCCTTTATTCCTGCCTTGTCGTGATGACTACATGCGAAGATGTATTTGGGCGGGATTGAGCGATGCGTCTGGCCCGAGAATCCTTCCGGCTTGCGCCAGCCCCCACTCCATTGTTCCCGATTCTACTCTTGATTGTTCTTGACTTCTGTCCTGCACCCTCCGGGCTCAACCTTCACACGGGCCTCTGAGCCGCGTTTCCAATATATACAGGGACAGGAGCCTGCGGTTCACGGAAAATGCCCACGAACCTCTTCTTCGAGAGGGAAATCGAGTGATCGTCGCGGAGGCGTGAAACACCGCACGATTCAGGGGAGAATCGATCGGGGCCGGCTCATGGCCGGCCCCGATGTGGATTGGACTGGAGATTCGACGCCGGTTGAATTACCAGCGGTATTGCAGCGAGGCGCTGAACACGTGGACGGTCTCGTCGCTGTTGAGCCGCGTGTCGTAGTCGAAGTACGCCCGCGTACGGTCGTTGAGTTCGGTCAGGAAGCCCAGCCCCAGCACGGCGCTGTCGCGGGAAATTGCGTCGTCCTTGACCGTGAAGACCACCGTCGGATCGCTGGCAAAGGACGTGTCCACGCTGGCACGGTCGTCGCCGAACTCGTGCACCCAACGGCCTCGAAGCTGAACATCGGCCCGGAAGTCGCCGGCCGTCTCGATCAGTCGCTTCGTCAGCCGAGCGCCGAGCGAGCCGCGAATCGATTCGTGCGTCTGGCTCTCGAACGTCAGGGCGCTGACCCCGCCGGTTTCGGTGTAGGAGTCCAGATCGAGATACGTGTACTGCACCGACGCCAGGGGCGCCAGGGTCAGGTCCGGGGCCAGCTCGTAATCGCGACTGACCTCCACGTAGGCCGCGAACTCCGAACCGTCGAAGTTGCCCGAGAGCCGCTCGTCGAGCAGATCGACGAACCGACGGGTTTCGTAGTCCAGATTGGCGTAGGTCGCGACGGCATCCACGTTCCAGACATCCCAGGCCAGGCTGCCGTAGAGGCCGATGTGGGCTGCGCCGAAGTCGGTGCTGTCCCGCGAGTTGTCGAAGTCCACGTCGCCCTCGGACATGCCGCCAACCAAGCCGGCCAGCAGAGTCTCGGTGAACTGGTAGTCCACGCCGAAACTGCCGCCGAAGATGTGGTAGCCGTAGCCGGGCAGTTCATCGCCGGAATCGCGGTCGCCGTACAGGCCATAGCCCCGGCCCCAGAGGCCCCACCGCTTGTCGGCCAAAACGCTCGTTCCATTGCCGACGGCGAAATCCTGACCGCCCCGGCTGGTGGATCCGCCGAGGGCCTGGTCCGGCCCGGCAGCCGCCAGCAGCTTGGAGTCGAACGCGCCGGCCACCAGACCGGTCTTGACGGTCTGGACGCGGCTGGTCACGGTACCCAGGAACTTGGAGCTGCCTGCGATCGTCATCGGCGCCAGCGGAGGTCGGGTCTGACCGCTCAATTGATCGTATGCGCCGCGAACATCGTCGGCGGTCTCAAGATCCTGCACCGCATCCGTGACGTCATTGCCGCCTTCCTCGCCGATATCCTGGAGGGCCCCGGCGACCTGGCGTTGATTGTAGGTTTGGGCAACGTTCGGATCGTTGAATTCCTCCGCCGTGAGGTAGAGCCAGACAGAACTGCCCGGATACGTCAGGTTGGCATCAACGACCGTGAAGTCCAGCAACGCCGTATCAAGCACGTCGAATTCACCGTTGACAAGATAGCCATCCAGGATCTGGTAGGAATGCTCGCCTATGATCGTGCCTTCGGAACTGACCTGGACGGTGCCGCCTTCGATTGTCACTTCCCCCGAGATGGTGAGTCTGTCGCTCGTCGTGTTGTTGATATCGACCGCAAAGGTGGAGCCTTCGTGGAAGACCACACTGCCCTCGATGGTCAGCGTACCGATCCCGTCGTCGCCCGGAGCGATGGTTCCGTAGTTGTGGAGAGTCGTCGGATTCATCACGGTGATCGTGCCGTCGCCGCCGACGAGGCCGGTCTCCCAAACGTACATCTCGTCCCAGACGGTGACCTGACCGCCGTCGTTGACGTACAATGAGCCATCCCCCGCGGCGCCTTCCTCGTGTCCGCCCACGTACAGTTGCTCGCCGACCATCCAGATCGAGTCCTCGCCGGTCACGACGACCGTGCCGCTGCCGGATTCGCCATAGCCGATGAAGGCGTCTTCGTCCGTGATGACTTCGCCCCCGTCGCTGATCGTCAGAGCGCCCGTCCCGTAACCGCCGACGTACAGGTCGTCCGAGATCACCCACTGAGACGGCTCTTCCGCCGCCCCAGTGACCGAGACGGCGCCGACGCCGTTGGGCTCGTCGCCGACGAAGGCGTCGTCTCCTGTGTTCACCCGGCCGCCGTTGGAGATCAGCAGAGTGCCGAGGCCGCTGTGGCCAATGCACAGCTCGTACTCCACATCCAGCAGGGAACCGAGGCCGGTCACATTGATCGTTCCGTTGCCGTTGGGATCGCCGAACAAATCGTAGTACTGCGGCATGCCGAGGTCCTCAAGGTCAAACCCGCCCACCACGGCGTCGGCAACGGTCACCTGCCCGCCGTTGGAGACGGTCAACTGGCCGGTGCCGTAGATGCCCACGCCGAGGATGGACCAGTTCTCCTCCTCTTCGTCCAGATCGACGAGGGTCCACGTCGAGCCGTCGCCGTTGACGACGACGTTGCCGACGCTGTCCGGCCCGAACGCGACGATGCCGGCCTCGCTTTCCACCTCACCGCCGGCCAGGACATTCAGAGTGCCGTCGCCGGTAACGCCGGCCACCAGGACTTCCGTCTCGAAATAGGACCCTTCGCCCGTGACAGTCACCGCGCCGGTCCCATCGGGATAGGAATCGATCTCACCGACATCGAAAGGAAGACTGTCGGGATCGTATCCACCAATGTACAGTTCGCTCGAGTAGACTTCGCCGCCGTTGGAGACGGTCAATGTTCCGTCGCCGTAGCCACCCACGACAATCGAACCGAGGTTCTCCCAGAGGGAGACGTCACCTTCACCGTCCCCGGCCACTCCATCCACCGTCACGGCCCCCGTGCTGTCCGGCAGCAGGCCGATGGCGGTGACGCCGCTTTCGACGTAGCCGCCATCTTCGATGCTCAGCGTGCCGTCGCCGGAGTAGCCCACGTAGAGTTCCTGAAGGCCCGTGCCATAGAGCGTGGAACCTTCACCGGTGACCGTGACCGTGCCGGTGCCGTTGGGATCGTAGCCGATGGCCTCCACGTCAATGCCGAAGAAGTCCGGATCGAAACCGCCGATATACAGGTTCTGATTGATGTCCACGAGGCCGCCGTCCAGGATCGTCATTTCGCCGACCCCGTAGCCGCCGACGAACATCGAGGAGTAGTTCTGCCAGGTAGATGGGGTGAAATTGAACCCCTCCTCTCCCTCATCATAGCTTCCACCGCCGACGGTCACGGCGCCGACGCTGCCCGGCATGACGGCCACTCCCGCCGTATTGCTCACGACATAGCCACCTTCGGTGACATTCAACGCACCGTCGCCGTAGTAGCCCACATACAGGCTGTCAAGCTGCGTAGCATAGAGTCTGGAACCTTCGCCGGCGACGTTCACCACGCCCGTGCCGGTGGGGATCATTTCCTCCGTGTACTCGCCCTCGAACATACTCAGCGGCACACCGCCGATGTAAACATCCGCCGCATAGACTCGGCTGCCTCCCAGGATATCCAGGGTGCCCGAGCCCCAGACGCCCACCGCCAGCTCCTCGCTATTCACCCAGCGGGAGCCGGTGTCCAGGGTCGCCGTGCCAATGGCACCCGGCGCCATGCCGATCCAGCCGAAGGTGTCCATGATCTCGCCGCCACCGAGGATATCGAGGCTGCCTTGGCCTCCCATGCCAACGATCACATACTCGGCGTCCCATACGGAACCGTTGTCCGCGATGGTCACCGCGCCGCTGCCGTCGCCGAGGTCCGCGTCAAAGTACTCCGCCAGGGTCTCGAACTCGGGGTCGTAGCCGCCGATCACGAGCCCCTCGGAGTAAACGTCGCTCCCGTCGCCGAGCGAGAACTCGTTGTTCGATCCCTCGGAGCCCACGGTGATGTTCCCCGCCACGTCCAGGCCGCCGGTGTGACCGGTAACGACAATCTGGCCGCCGTTGCGGACGATCACCTCGCCTTCTCCAGCCGCGAGAGGTTCGAGATGGGCACCGGAACCGGTGATCCTCCACAGGGAGTCGATCCCGTCAACCATCACCAGGCCGGTGCTGTCTTCGAGGAAACCGACACGGCCCGTATTGCTATTGACCTGGCCGCCGTTGAGGATTTCGAGCGTGCCGCTGCCGCTGTAGCCGATGTAGACGGCGTTGTCTTCCGTCACGTCGAGCACCGAGCCGGCGCCGGTGACCGCCACGGTGCCGGTCCCGAGAGGATCCCCGAACGCTTCAACCAGTTCCTCCGGCGCCTCGTCTTCGTCGAAGCCGCCGATATACAGCGTGCCGACGGAAGCCTCCGACCCGCCTGAGACGGTCAAGTTCCCCTGGCCCCAGGCGCCGACGGCCGCACTGCCGGCTATGGCGAGTTCCGCGTCGTCAATCGTCACCGTGCCGGTGGCATCGGGGGCGGCGCCGACCATCAGAGAGTCACTTTCCACCGAGCCGCCTTCGCTGGCGGTCAGCGTTCCGGTTCCAAAGTAGCCGACCAGAAGGGGATAGTCGCCGGTGACGCTGAGACTCGAACCGTCTCCCATCACCGTCACGACGCCGGTGCCCAGACCGTCTCCGAACTCATCGAGGACCTCCTGGGGCAGATCGTCCACGTCGTCGGCGTTGAACCCGCCGATCGACATATACTGCGCCGTCACTTGCCCCCCTGCGGAGATGGTCACATTCCCCGTGCCCCAGGCGCCGATCGTTGCGTCCTCGGCCGTCAACGTGGAGCCCGCGCCCGTGACGATCACCGTTCCGGTGACGTCCGGCGCAGTGCCGACCACGACGGATTCCGCCGTCACATCCCCCCCGCCCTCCACATTCAATTCGCCGGTCCCGCTGTATCCCACGTACAGGGTCGCTTCGCCGGTGACGTTCAGCGTGCCGCCGGAATACACGTTAAGGGTTCCGTCCCCATGGGCCAGGAGGTCACTTGAGAACTCCTCTTCCTCGCCCAGCACCACCGGCATGCCGCCGATGTATGCCTCCGGGACGGTTACGACGCCGTTGTCCTGAATGGAAAGAAAGCCAACCCCCGACCCGCCGACGACAAGGTACTCGTCGATGGTCCACTGGGAGTTCTGGCCCTCCTCCTCCCCATCGTCACCGATCACGGTCACCGAGCCGATGCCGGAAGGACTTCCGTACCCCGCGAACAAGGCCTCCTCATAGGTAACGACGTCGGTGTCCACGCCCCCGATCCAGCCGCGGGCGGACTGCACCTGGCCACCGTCGGTCACCGTCATATTCCCCTGCCCCCAGACGCCGACGACGATGTCCTCTGTCGCCGTCAGCGAGCCGAGTTCGCCCACAGTCACTTCGCCGCTGGAATCGGGTGTCAGACCGACTTCGAGGCTATTCATCGTCGCCGAGCCGCCGTCTTCGATGATCAGTTCGCCTGTGCCGGCGCCCGCGACCGTCAACCAGCCATCCCCCAGATTCCACTGCGCCCCTCCGGACACCGTGGCGCTCCCGTCGCCGGCAACGACATCGATCAGTTCATCCAGCTCACTGAATACCGGACTGCCGCCGATGATGGCGTCGTGAGACGTCAGGATCGCTTGGTCCGCCACCGTAAGGTATCCCTCGGCGCGCGGGCCGATGAAGAACTCGGATTCCCCCATCGGGTCGATCGTAAAGGTAGATCCCAAGCCCGTGAGGTTTAGGGTCCCCGTGGTCCCGGCGGCCTCCGACGCGTAGTCTCCAACGAAGACCATGGAGCTGGTCATCACGTCGGATCCCGCCGTGACGGAAAGCGTTCCATCCCCCTCAAAACCCACGATGAACTCCCCGGCGTTGATCACCCAGGGGTCCGAGGAGTCGTAGGCGGGGTCGATGCTGCCCGTCGGCGTAATCGATGCCGGCGATTGCGCGCAGAAGAGCGTCAGAACCGCGAAGAAGACAAGTGCCATGTCCCGAACTTGGGTCGATCGTCCTGATACCATACCGTTTCCCTTCCATGCTTCTTGAACCTGACGGGCGACACGTACCCCCATGTCGCCCGCGCGGCATCATTCCTGTGATGCCCCGCATCATTTGGGATTTTATCGTGATGAGGTGTCCTTTTTCTTCAGTCCTTCTGCGCTCGGAGGAGCCTGAAACACCAATCGCAGGGCGTCAGAGAATCAGTCCGGAACGAGGATGTGAGAGCCTGAGAGTCGGGCGGCAAGATGAAGAACCGGCGTCCCAGTGCTGATAGCCCACCCGGTTGTAACACGAAAGCCTCAGACTGTGTGGGGAGCCAACGGCCTGAGCGAACCGAAAAAAAATGTCCCCTTGGCCTGAGCGAGTGACCTGCGAGAAGAATCGACCGATGACGGACCACAACCGTCGGTCAGTCTCCCTCGCAGGTTCTCCATGGCAGTTTCACCCCCCTGGCGGGGCTCAGACATCCCGGGTTCGTTCCTTCGGACAGAATGGGACTGACATGAACGGTTCGTCACAACACTGCATGATGAACTGTAAAAAAGGCCCCGCCAGTAGTGCGGGGCCTTGTGTGAAACCATCATTGTCTGGCGCTGCGTCGACGATCGATCCCGTCAGGGCAGGAAGGCGTACCAGGCGATGCCTTCGTACGTCCAGATCTCCGGCGGATAGTTTCGGAGAATGTAGTCCTTCTCGACTTCGTCCATGGTGTAGAAGTGATGACTCACCAGGGGCGACCAGAACCGATGCACCGGCAACGTGCTCGAAGGCTGCTCGCCGCTGGCGTAGGCGTAAAAAGCGATCCCCTCGTAGGTCCAGACGCTGGGCGGATACGTGGCGATGATGCTGCTCTTCTCCTTCTCGTCAATGGTATAGAAATGGCCACCGGCGGTGGGAGACCAGAACCGATGGACCGGCCGGGCCGCCGTGCTTCCGGCGACCAGCAAGGCGTTGTACGCGTTGCCCTCGTAGATCCAGATCCCTGGGTAATTGGCGATCAGACCGTCGCGTTCCGCCTCGTCGGTGGTGTAGAAATGGCTCGACGTGACTGGGGACCAGAAGCGATAGACCGGAACCGCGGTGGGCGCAGTCCCTGTCGTGTTGTATCTGACCCTCAGAGTCGAATCCTTGAGGGTGACGCGATATCCGAAGGACGGATCCAGCATCTGATCGATGTCCATGTACACGTACAACTGCGACGTCCTCCACAGCTCGTCGAGCACGGAAGAGGGCAGTTCAAACGTGACAGCCTGCCAATCCCGATCGACGCCGGTGAGCGAACCGAGATACCGGCTGTTCACGAAGATCACATTGTCCTCGCCCTCGTCGGAATCCACGTCCCATGCCATGATCGTGAGGGTGGCCGAGACAATCCCCGTGGCGTCCAGAGGCACACGGGCCGAGATGTTGTGAGTCCAACCCCAGTCCTGGTTGGATCCACGATGCCACGGCGGATGATCCTCGTACCAATTGCACGGGTCATCCGACAGTTCCTTGGGAACGAGGAACCACACGCCGGAAGTATCGCTCCAGACATTGTTCCGATAATCCACGACATCCTGTACCGTAACGACTTGCGCGGCATTCGCCACACAGGCCGACAGCAGAACCACCAGAGTTGACCCCAATATCCGCGTCATGTTCGTGTACCTCCTCACTTTGCAGTCTTCTTTGACACCGACAGGTTGCCGCCAAAGACCGATAAAACCCCATTTGTCTCTGTTCCCGGCAATTCGCCAGGCTCAAAAAGAAACGCCCCGGACGAAACCACGGTTCCGTCCGGGGCGTTAGATATCCCTTGCTGCCGCGACTTCACCTCAGAAAAGCCGCACAGCTCAAACATCCTTTTCTCGTCTCTATGTCTCTGCGCGAGCCACGGTTCATCCCCGACCCGGCGCAGGCAGAACATACCCCGCCAAACATTATCTAGAGTATAGCGGTTTGAAAGGCGTAAGTCAAGACCGACCGTCGCGTTTTCGCCTTTTGGAGCACCGGTCCCAGCCGCAGGGGGCTCTTATACGCACGGAGGCTCATCGGATCATGAACCAACAAAACACCCTAGGAAAGAGGCTCCTGGGCTTGCCAGCAGAATACTCTTAACTGCTTATGCAATCGTGGTTTATATAGCTATCTCCCACGACATCCAGTTTCTTCACGATACCGGCCGCGAAGCGGCTGGCGCCCCATGAGGTTCCATCCAGATGTCGCCTTGGGTCCTCTTTCGGCGGGCTCCTGAATAGCTGGGATGGATGCCAATCACGTCCCGTGGGGATTTGCGAAAACTTTCGAAGAATCCCGGTGAAGACTTGCGGGTTCTGGTAACCCTTGGTAGTATCAGGCTGATCGAGAGAGTCTTAAGCTGGAGCATTGCGGACGAACCAATACCAACTGACTGGATGGAGAACTCCCATGAGGACTGCGAGCATCCTTTGTATTGTGGCGGCATCCCTGTGTTTGTCCCCCCTGGCGTTTTCGCAAACCGCGATGGACAGAGCGGAAACCCTGGACATTCTCAGGCAACTGACAAGCCAATCCTACACCACGTGGATTGCCGCCGGAACGATCGAAGCGACACGTCAGGAATACGGCGCTGCGAAAGTCACCGACCCGGCGGTGATCAGGAGCGAGATCGACAACGCCATTCAACAGTACCAGACCAGCACCAACAAAAGGGAGTTGTCCTCGGAAGTTCAGAAGATGGCGCTGGACGCGATCCCGTTCAACGTGCGATACAAGCTGTCCAACGAGTACTCGATGACCTCCCGGCACACCGTCAAGTACGACCAAGGGCGGTTCCATTGGGAGATCAACGTCAGCTCCCGCACCGACTCGGTCACTCCGGATGCGACCCTTGTGGAGAACTTCATGACCGACGAATTCGACCTGGCCGCCAACCGTCAGCGAATCTTCGTCTGGGACGGGCAGAAGTACACCACGTACAGTTCGGGTGGACAGGCCACCGTCGACGCCGCGGGCCGCATGGGTTCGCCTGTCGTGACCGGACCTCTGACCGCCGGCCTGATCCCGTGGGGCTTCGGCAAATTCACGTACGACAACCTCTCGACCGCATCCGTCTCGGCCAGTCGGGCCGGGACTGATGGTTCCTCACTCGTACGGATGATGATCGACCATACCGACGGCACGACGAGCGATCTGACTCTCGACCCGTCGAAAGCCTACGCGGTGACCAGCGCCACGCTGACGAACTCCGCCGGACTGGTCGTGACCTACAGGCTTTCCGGACATGAGTCCTTCGCCGGCCGATGGGTGCCTTCGTCGGTCACCATCGAACGCGAAAACCTCCCGGCCGACAGCCACGTGCCGACCTCGGAGCAGTGGACTTTCACGTCCATCAGCGTTGCTGCGCCGTCGCTGGGCAGTTTCGACGTGTCCTTCGCGGTGGGCGACACAGTCGAGTACATGGCGCCCATCCAGGCCTCGTCGGCGATCTACACCAGTTCCCACGAGACCGACACGGATGAACTGCTGGCCGAACGGCTGGCCTACAGCGTTGCCAAGGTCCAGCAAAAGCAGAATTGCGCCACCGCCGCCATCCGACGCGTGGCAACGACATTCGGCAAACCCGTCTCCACGACCGCCCTGACGAGTCTCGTGAGTCCCGATGGCAACACGAGCCTGTACGATTTGAAGCAGTTTGCCCAGGGATTGGGGCTTTACGGCCGCGTCGTGAAAACGGATCTGGCCGGCCTGGGAAGCCTCGGGGCCGCCAGAGCCATCCTGCACATCCCGGGCAAGAACCATTTCGTCGTGGTCGATCGCGTGGACGACCAGTATGTCTGGCTGATCGATCTGTCGAACCGCAGGTTCTACTATCGCCAGAGCGTGCACTTCTTCCCCCTGGAATGGACCGAAGGCGCCGCCTTGCTCGTGTCGGACCGGCCCATCTCGAACCGGTTCAGCGAGGTCCCGGACGCTGTCAGCAGGGGCATGGCCGGAGGATCCGGGTACGCCTGCAATATCCATGTGCAGGAGGGAGATCTCTATCCCTGCCTGTATATTGAAGGGATATGCCAGGGTTACTATGTGATCTACTATGATCGGTGGATCTGCGGTGAAGCGGAAAGCGGAAGTTGCACCAACGTACAGAAGCTGAGATGGCAGCAAAGCCCATGCGTCCCTGATCCGATCTTCCTGTGCATTTGTACCGGAGAATGGACCGCAAGGTACATGCGAGCCTGTCAATAGTCGCAAGACCCGGCGAGAGCGAACAACTCATTCGGGTCGAGAGGCGTCACAGGCGATTTGTTCAAGCCAGTGTCCGCTGAACGGGACAAGATCGCAGAAATCGACGCAATAGGAATGAAGGACAGCGCCTCGATGGGCGAGTCCCAAGCCACGTCCAGATCGTACAGCCTCAGTTCGCACGAGCCAACTTGTTCAGCGCGATCGTCCAGGATGAACCAATCGTCAGCTTGACGCCCGCCATGCTCTCGGCGTAGACATGAGGATGATTCGGATCGACTGGGGCCGGAGGCCTTCAATACGAGCCGGCGACCACGAGGGATTCGCCCGCCATCACCGCTCTCATGCGAGCTTGCGTCAGGTACTCGAACAAGACCCGCGACCTGCATATCCACCCGTTCTCCGGCAACTCGATGCGAAACAACCGGATACTCACCGGCAACCCGGTGGACGTGTCCATTTCCACCTCGTACCTGATGGGAATGGGATCGCCGCCAATCCTGCGCGAGTCCCAGGTGAACTCGTATACTTCCCGACCGTCGGGACCGTCCCTCCGCGTCCCGAGGGCATCGGCCCGAATACCGGAAGACGTGAAGCCCAGGCAGTTGTCCCCTATTTCCCGCACGTTGGCCAGTTCGGAATCCCCGACCCGCGTGACCACCCCCGAGACAATATCTTCCTTCTCTCCGCGGGCCAGATCGTAGACGACACACCGCTCTGGCGTCAGGATTCCGGTGCGATTCAGCTCTCGGGCAATCCACAACTCATAGATCACTTGATTGCTGTCCGGATCGAGGCTCACCATGCGAATGTTCTGCGCCTGTCCGACCGCCCGCGACACCCGGGCCAGCGTGATCCCCGAGGACTCCTGGGTGCCATGGTACAGCACCATCAAAGGAATGATCGCCGCAACGACCGCCGCCACCCCCAGATGCGAGTTATCCCATGTCCGATCGCTCATAACAGTCTCTCCCTTGCGCCACTGACCATGCTCCGACCGCGAGGTCCGGCGTGGCCCGCGGCGCATACCATTGCTCTCCCGACGCATTCAATCGAATCCCTATTGTCTCGGTGCATCCATGCACGGCGATCCGCACGTCCCGCAGAACATCTCCAGAGCGTCAGAACCTCTTCGACACTCGGATACGCCTATCCTTTGAGGGTCGCTCGCTGTCTGTCAAATGAATAGGCGACAAATAGGTTATCGCCGCCCGCCCGGACGGTCAAGCAAAAAAGCACACCGACCGCAAAATTGCGCCACCCTCATCTTCCCGCGGAAGTACCCCTCGCCTCTGCCACCCGGACCCACACACGCAGAAAGTTCTCACCGCAGATCTTCCGGATGTCCTGCTGACTGTACCCCTTCTTCAGCAACTCGCGAAGGAGATTCGGGTAACACGAGACGTCTTCCAGACCCGCGGGGACTTCCGTGACGCCGTCAAAATCCGAGCCCAGGCCCACGAAATCAACGCCCACCAGCCGGACGATATGATCGATGTGGGCCGCCACGTCGGAGACATGAGCCTTGCTGAACGAAGCCTGCTCCCACAACTGCCGATGGTATCGCTTTCGCTCATCCCCCTCCAGGCGGCTCTCCTGGATCTTCTGTCGAATATCGTTCTGAATCCGTACAAATTCCGCATTGACCGTCTTATTGACGAACATCGATCCGAAATTGACGTGAATCAGCCCGCCTTTTTTCGCGAGCAGACGGATCATGTCGTCGCTCATGTTCCGGTGCCATCCCGGCGTGAAATGCCGACAGGCCGAATGCGTCGCGACGACCGGAGCCTTCGATAGCTCCAGGATCTGATAGAAAGCATCATCGGAGGCATGGGAGACGTCCACGATCATCCCGAGGCGGTTCATTCGAGCCACCACCTCCCTGCCAAAGGGGCTCAATCCGTGCCACTTCGGATCGTCATCGAACGACGAATCGCAGATCAGGTTGTTCTTCGAATGCGTCAGCGTCATATACCGAACGCCACGCGAATAGAAATGGTCGAGGTTCTTCACGTCGCCCTCGAGGGCCGAGCCGTTCTCGATCGCCAGGCACAGGGACACTCGACCGGTGCCGAACTGGGACCGGACGTCCGCCGCAGAACGCGCCAGGGTGAACTTCTCGGGCCACTGCCGCCCGAATCCCTCGATCATGTCGAGGGTCTGGTCGGCGTACGCCTTGGCGCCGCCCTGGGTCTCGTATTCCGGAGCCACATAGACCACCATGAACATCGCATCGAGCCCGCCCTGACGGGCGCGGACGTAATCGAAGTGCTCGCCTTCGATCCGGCCGGAGATGTCCTGCATCCGCTTCTGAAGCTCAAACGGCGTGTCCAGATGCGTGTCGATCAACAGGATTTCGTGAGCCAGTTCGTTCGCGCGTTTATCGAGATCCGCGTCCGCGTTCGCCTGCGATACGCAAAGGCCCGCAATGACAGGCAGCACAAATGCGATTCCCACAACAATCCCCTTTCCGAAGCTCATAGTTCCTCCTCACCCATCGCAAGGCCTCTTACTCCCCAGAGAGCGTCACGACCATCGCCTCCATCGCGGACAGACACACGCCTTTGGAGTAGTTCTCCAGGAGTCGCCCAGCGGCAGCCTTGTCGGTTTCGTACACCCGGCCCGCCGCGTCTTCGACAGGTCTCTGCACCTCGATCGCGTTCTGCTCGACGCGCCGTTGCTCGACCCGAAGCCGCTCCATTGCCGAGAGGTCCTTGCGGTCCATCTTGTCGCGGAAATTCGAAAACACCCAGAACGCCTCCCGATGATCGGGCACGAACTTCGCCTGAACCTTGCGGTCGTAGTACTCCGACGTGGGCCGATCCGAGACCCCTTTGTATCCGGCGGGGAAACCGCCTACGCCAAAGTGGAACGGTACATAGAACGACGTGCGAGGCGAAGCCAGACTGACCCAGTACACCAGGCCGATGTCCCGCGGGAAGCCCGTCCTCAACTGCGCGACGAAACTCGTCTGCGTCGCGCCGCTGCACAGGGGGCAGAGGAAGGGCGAATCCGCAGGCATCGTCCCGGACTCGCCCTCTTTATCGTGGCGGAGAATCTGCATTACATCGGCCACGCCGAGCTTCTGCCTGGGCTTGACCGAGAAAGGCAGGTTCGGTCCCGCCTTCAGCGGCTGCGAAGTCACGTACTGCAATCCGCTCCACTGGCGGCCGATATTGTTGAAATGGGAGGCGGCCTTGGGGTTCGCGTAGACCCTGGCGAAATCGAATGTCCCCGAAGCCGGATTGTACCAGCCCCGCGATGTGGCGTACTGCACGATGTCCTTCGAGGCCAGCGTGTTGTTCTCGTCTCTCAAATCGATCTCGCGGACCGTGTATGTGTTGGCGACCATCGCCACTTCATCGTCGGGCACGCGACGAGCCAGCCATCGCTTGCCGTTGATGGCGCAGAAGAACCAGCCTTCGTTCGGGTCCGCAATGATGTAGGTCCTTCCGGAGTCCGCGTATCCGAATCGTTCCACGAGCCGGCCGGCCAGCAGGACGCCCTCGCGCGCCGTCCTGGCGCGCAGGGCGACGACCCGTCGCAGGTCCCAGCCGATACCGCCATCGGTCAATTCGGGCCGATCCTCCCGCGAGGGACAATTGTCCGAGCAGACGGCCACGCCCCACTCGTTGAGGTAGCTGTCCGAGAAGGCCATGCCCGGCATTTCCGACCACATGCAGGCCCACGTCTGCGGGGCCTGCTCCAGCGATGCGCCTGTCTGGAGCGACATCCGGGCTCCCGCTGGATGCATTTGGCGAGGCACTTTGTGATGATTGACGATCTGTGGGGCCCCGTCGTCCTCGTTGTGGCCCACGAGGACGCTGCCATCGGCGGAGGCGTTCTTGCCCACCACGATGGAGAAGCAGGCCCGAGTCGGGACGCCCTGCATCGCAGTCGCAACCGCGACGCAAATGGCAAGAACAATCTGCCTTCTTCGAACCGAACCAACAGTCGCGACAAACGTACTCATAGTATGCACATCCTTAAGACGGCTTCGAAGACCTCGCGTGAAGGTCGTTCGGAGCCGTTTTTTGCGCGGGCTCGCCTTGCGAACCTCGCTGGGTTTCCACCAGAAGCTGCCCTTCCGTCGAAGCCACCACGACGGCGCAGGCGGCGTCGCCGGTGATGTTGACGACCGTCCGGCACATGTCCAAGAAGCGATCGACGCCCAGAATGATCCCGATCCCCTGGAGCGGAATGCCCACGCTGTTGAGCACGATCGCTAGCATGACCATTCCCGCGCCCGGGATTCCCGCGGTCCCGATCGAGGCCAACGTGGCGGTCAGCACGATCGTGACATACTGCGTCGCGTTCAGATCGAGTCCGTAGATCTGCGCCAGGAATGCGGTCGCGACGCCCTGCAAGAGAGCGGTTCCGTCCATGTTGATCGTCGCCCCCAGCGGCAGGGTGAAACTGCAAATGTGCAGGGGCACGCCGAGGTTCTTCTCCACGCACTCCATCGACACCGGCAGCGTCGCATTGCTCGACGACGAGCAGAACCCCATCAACTGAGCGGGCCGAAAGCCGCGGAAGAAACCCGCCACGCCCATTCTCGTGAACGCCTTCAGGGCCAGACCATAGACCAGGACCATGTGCGCCGCCAGTCCGACCAGCACCACGATGCAATAGCGAATGAGCATCACGAGGATGCCGAAACCGAAATCGGCGACCACCGCCGCGATCAACGCAAAGACCGCGTAAGGCGCCAGTCTCATGATGACATGCACCATCTGCACGATGGTCTCGTCCAGGGCTTTGAAGAAATCAATGACCACCCGTCCCCGGTCCGGCGGGATCAGCGTCAGGCAGATGCCCATCAGCATCGCGAAAAAGATGATCTGAAGCATCTGAGCTTCCGCCAGGGCCTTGACCGGATTGGTCGGAATGATCCCCAGCAGCAGGTCCCGAATCGAGGGCTTCTCGTCCGCTGCCTGGACGGGCAGCGCTTTCTGCGCAGCCGCGTCCCCGATCATCTTCTGCCTGGACTCAAGCGGAAGACTCGATCCCGGCCGGACGACGCTCGCCAACAGCAGGCCGATTGTCACGGCAAAGGCCGTCGTACACGTGTAGAACGCGAGCGTCTTGATCCCGATCCGACCGAGCGCGCGGAGGTCTTTGAGACTGGCGGTGCCGACCAGCAGCGACGCGAACACCAGCGGCACGACCACCATGCTGATCAGACGAATGAACGCGGTCCCGAGCGGCTTGAGCCAGACGTCCACGAACCCGGAAAGTCCGAAGCGATTGGCGATCAGGCCGAACCCGGCCCCCGCCGCCAGGGCGATGAGAATCTTCGTATAGAGCTGTAGTTTCGGCCGCCGCATCGGATCTCCAGTCTGGGGACTTGGGTTCGCCCAGATGATAAGGGAGACGGGGCCGTCCGTCAAAGAGGAATGCTCACCGGGATCGCTTCGACGCCAAGCAGGCTCGAACCACGGCGCCGTAGATCGCGTCGCGATGCTCGCGGTCGTTCATCGCCTCCGGGTGCCACTGCACGAACAGGCCGAAGCCGCCTTCGGTCCGCTCCATCGCCTCGGCGACCCCGTCCTCGCTTCGGGCGATCACTCGCAGGTTCTTGCCCAGGTCGTCCACAGCCTGGTGGTGGTTCGACAACACCGAAGCTTCCGTGCCGCCCAGGATCTTCGCGAGAGAGCTTCCCGACTCGATTTTGACCCGATGATCCTTGCGATGGTCCACGGTCTTGCCGATCTCGGAGGGGATGTCCTGGACCATCGTCCCGCCGGAGACGACATTCGTGAACTGCATGCCCAGGCAAACGCCGAGGACGGGCTTGCCGCTCGCGAGCCAGCGGGCGATGAGCTTTCGCTCGAACTCATACCGCTCGGGCCTCAGGACCTCGACCGTCTCGTGGGGCTCTTCCCCATACGCCTGCGGCGGGATGTCGTCCCCGCCGATGAGGACGAGACCGTCGAGCCGCTGGAGATACCAGCTCATGGCTCGTTCATCGTCGATGGTGGGCAGCACCACCGGGACGCCGCCATTGTCCGCGACGGCTTGAACGTAGGCGAAAGGCACGCTCGTCTTGGCGGGTTCCTTTTCCTTGGCCGGCTCATAAACGCTCGTGATCCCGATGAGTGGGTGCGTCGACCGAGCCTGATGACATCCGGCCGCCATGGCCAGAGCGACGAGGCAGGCGAGCAAGATGACAGGGCGTTGGGTGAGATACTTATAACTCATAGTCAATCCTTCCAAGGACCATCGAACCAATCGGAACGACTCGCGTCAGATTACTGAAGTACGCCCTTTCTGTCCAGCAGCCCGTCCGGCCGACGTGGATGAAGCTGTTCAGAGACCACCGACTTTGTGCGATTCCCTTCGGTTGTCTTTCCTGCTTCGCCGTGCTACTCTGTGTCCCGACGGCGGGCATGGCCTGCCGGTGATTGGCGTACCTGGCAAGAAAGAGAAGAGTCTCCATGAAGAAGCTGCTGCACCTGTACTTCAAGACCTCTCTGGTCCTGCGGATTCTCGCCGGCTTCGCGGCCGGCTCGCTGGTGGGGATCGCGTTCTGGAGCCTCTCGCAGGCGACCGGGGACGGGACGCCTGGCTCGACGCTCGCCGAGAGGATCATCCCCTACGTCATGCCTTTCGGGCAGGTCTTCGTGCAGATGCTCAAGATGGTCGTCGTGCCGATCATCTTTTTCTCCCTGGTCGTCGGGGCCTCCAGCCTGCCGATCAAGCGGTTCGGGCACATCGGCGTGCGGGTCATCGCCTGGTACTTTGTGACCTCGCTGTTCGCGGCGGTCCTGGGCACGGTTCTGGCGCTGGCGGTCAATCCAGGGTCGGGCACCGATCTAAGCGCCTGGCAGAAGCTCGTCCAGCTCAAGCAGGCCGAGGCGGGCAGCGTCGCCGGGAGCGTTCCCACGCAGGGCACGCTCTCGCAGATCCTGCTGAACCTGTTCCGCAACCCGTTCGAAGCCCTGGCTGCGGGCAACTTCCTGCCCATCATCGTGTTTGCGATCCTCTTCGGACTGGCGATGCGGGTGCTGATCGAATCAGGTACACCCGAGCGGGCCAAACGCCTGGCGATGCTGGGCGATCTGCTCGAAGCCGCCCAGGAGACCATGTTCAAGATCGTGGACTGGATCCTGGAGTACTCGCCGATCGGCGTGTTCGCGTTGACCATCGTCAACTTCGGCCTCTACGGCCCGTCGATCGTCGGCCCCTACGTCAGCGTGACGCTCGGCATCGTCCTGGGCATCCTGGCGATGGTCTTCCTGGTGTACTCGACGCTGCTCTGGGTGGTCACTCGCCGCAGTCCGTTCCGGACGCTCAAGCAGATCCGCGAGCCCATGATCATGGCCTTCATCACGCGCAGCAGCGCCGCGACGCTGCCGGTCTCGATCAAGACCGCCGAGGGCAAACTGGGGATTCACAACGAGCTGGCGAGCTTCTCGCTGCCCCTGGGCGCGACGATCAACATGGACGGCGTCTGCGTCCACCTGCCCATGTTCGCGATCCTGGCGGCCAACATGTTCGGGATCGAGCTGACGCTGGGCTCGCTGGTCGTGCTGGTCATCACGACGGTGCTGGCCTCCATCGGCGCCGGCGGCGTCCCCGGCGGCAGTCTCATGCTGCTGTTCATCATTCTGGAGAACCTGGGCCTGACGCCCGATCAGATCGCCCAGGTCGTGGCCCTGGCGCTGGGGATCAACCCCATCCTCGACATGTTCGAAACGATGAACAACGTCACAGGCGACCTGGTCTGCACTCACGCGGTGGCGACCAATCAGGGGCTCGTCGAAGCCCCGCAAGCCAAGGGATTCCAGTCCTCGGATGTCGCGCCAATTCGGTAAAATGTGTTGAATCTTGGCCGCAAAACCGGTACGATCCAGGCGATTGGAGTCATTTATGGCTGAGCCAGCCCAGATGAGCAGCAGCCCGGACAGCAATGTCGCCAAGGCTGTGGCCGACTATGTCAACCGACTCAGTGACGAGCACAGAATGCTCGTCGCGCTCAAGTCGCAGTTGTACGGCGGCTCGTGGGAACCGATGCTCGACGACCTGCGGAATCGTCTGGCCGGCAAGCCGTATATTTTCAAGCTGGTCCACCGGATCCAGGACGACGTCGAACGCATCGAGGAGATGCGGAAATTCGAAACCGAGCACAAGGTGGACCTGGCCGATTACGTGGAATTGCCCTGACAGGGGCCCGGCCACGTCCGGGCAAGTGGAGAACCGGGGCTGGAGGAGCGTTTCTTGCGCCCGAATTTTTGCGAGGACTGGAATATGCAAATCGTGCTGCGCCGAAATGTCATGGTCGTGCTGGCTGTGAGTCTCGTCGGAAGCGGGTTTTCGTCGCATGTCGCGAAGGTCTCCGACCGGCTGCTGTCTGCGGAACTGCTCGATCGCGCCCGCCTCAGGACCGTCTGGCAAATGACGCTGCCCCTGAAGCCGGGCGAGAAATTCGACACGATCGCCCTGCTGGGCGACCGCCTCTATCTCCGCTCCGACCGCAACTACCTGTGGTCCCTGGACGCGGCCAAGGGCGACATGGTCTTCAGCCGCTCGGCGGCGCCCGAGAGCATTCCCATGATGGGCCTCGTCGTCCATGGGGACGACCTCATCTCGCTCGTGGGCAACCAGATCGTCGAATACAGCGTCGCCACCGGGATTGAGCGGCGAATCGCCAATCCCGGGCTCAGCGTCGTGACGCCTCCGGTTCGCAACAGCCAGTACTTCTACCTGGCCGCGGCCGACCGTCGGCTCCACGCCCTTCGGACCAAGGACCTGGTCCGGATGTTCCAGGTCGCGCCGGAAAACGACTCGCTGATCACCACCGTGCTGGCCGACGAGGAGATGGCTGTCTTCGGGACCAACGAGGGGAACGTCATCGCGATCGCGGCCGACGGCCCCAGGAAACTCTGGGAGTTCAAGGTCCCCGAGGCGGTGGCCGGGTCGATCATCCGCGACGGCGACTCGTTCTATTTCGCCTGCAGGGACACGAACGTCTATCGGATCGACGCAGGACAGACCGCCTCGGCCCGACTGGGCTGGAGATTCCAGGCGGAGGCCGTGCTGGACCGGCCGCCTCGCGTGACGGATCGCTACGTGTACCAGTACGCTCCGGGCCGGGGATTGACCGCGATCGAGAAAGGCAGCGGACAGGCCGTATGGTCGCTGGCCGATGGACTCGATCTGCTGGCGGAAGCCGACGGGAAGGCCTACGTCATCACCAGAATTCGCACATTGACGGTCATGGACAACGCCTCAGGCAAGAGGCTATACTCGGTGAACTGGGCCCCGGTGATCGGCCACGCGTCGAATACCCAGGGCGCCCGAATGTACGTGGTGGACGAGCACGGCCGGGTGGCGTGTATCGAACCGACCCGCTGACAAGAAAGAACAGGGAGAATCAAGAGATGGATATCGCCATCAAGACAGCGCTCATCAGCGTCTCCGACAAGACGGGAGTGGTCGATTTCGCCAGGACGCTCGCTCAGATGGGCGTCAAGATCATCAGCACCGGCGGCACCGCCAAGAGCCTCACGGAGGCGGGGATAAAAGTCGTCCCCATCGACTCGGTCACCGGATTCCCTGAGATGATGGACGGCCGGGTCAAGACGCTGCACCCTAAGATCCACGGCGGCCTGCTGGCCCTGCGTGACAAGGCCGAGCACGTGCAGGCAATGCACAAGCACGGCATCGACCCCATCGACCTGGTCTGCGTGAATCTCTATCCGTTCGAGCAGACGGTGGCCAAGCCCGGCTGCACGCTCGAGGAGGCCATCGAGAACATCGATATCGGCGGTCCCAGCATGGTCCGCTCAGCAGCCAAGAATCACAAATTCGTCGCAATCGTCACCAGCCCCGATCAGTATGCGAGAGTTGTTGAGCAAATGCGGAACAACAACGGCGCCATCGGCAGCAAGCTGCGAGAGGACCTGGCCCGTGCAGCATTCACCCTGACCGCCGGTTACGACGCCGCGATCGCCAAGTACCTCAATGCCCAGGCGGGCGTCGAGTTCCCCGATCGGATCTCCATCGCTTTGACCAAGGAAGCGACCCTCCGCTACGGCGAGAACCCCCACCAGACCGCAGCCCTGTACAAGCAGCCCCGGACCGGCGAGCCCTCCGTCAGCGCAGGCAAGCTCATGACCGGCGACACCGAGATCAGCTTCAACAACCTCCTCGACGCCAACGCAGCGTTCGAGCTGGCCAAGGAATTCGACGAACCCGCGGCGGTGGTCGTCAAGCACCTCAATCCGTGCGGCTGCGCCATCGACGACGACATCAACGTCGCCTATCGCAAGGCATATGAAGGCGATGTCGTCAGCGCGTTCGGCGGGATCATCGCGGTCAACCGAACGGTGGACGTCGAGCTGGCCCGCACCATCATGGAATCCTACGGCCGGTTCGGCAAGGCCCTGGGCGCCAGCGGGTTTTTCGCTGAAGTGATCGTCGCGCCGCGGTTCAATGAGGACGCGATCGAGATCATCAGGACCCTCAAGGTCTGGGGCAGCCGGGTGCGGTTGATCGAGACCGGCCCGATCGACCGGTCCCGGATCGACGCCAACGAATTCGACGTTCGCCACATCGTCGGCGGCCTGCTCCTGCAGAAGCGCGACCTGGTCGGCTGGGAACCCAACGTCCTGACGTTCCCGACGAAACTGCGTCCCACGCCGGAGCAGCTCGAAGACCTGCGGGTCGCCTGGCTGGTCGCCAAACACGCCAAGAGCAACACCATCGTACTGGCCAAGAACAAGCGAATCCTGGGCATCGGCGTCGGCCAGATGAACCGCGTCGAGTCCGGCCTGATCGCGATGAAGCACGCCGGCAGCGAGACCAAAGGCGCCGCAATGGCCTCCGACGCGTTCTTCCCCTTCCCGGACAACGTGGACAACGCGGCCGAGAACGACATCGCCTGCATCGTCCAACCCGGCGGGTCCAAGAAGGACGACGAGGTGATCGCCGCCGCGGACAAGTACGGCATCGCCATGGTCTTCACTGGAAAACGCCATTTCCGGCATTGAGAAACGCCGGTCAGGAAAAAGCTGAGTCGCTCTGCGGAAAATCTCTACAAACTGCCGCCTCCTGCATCTGTATCTGCACCACGTACACAATTTCAGATGTAAGGAGGTTTCAGTCATGGCACAACACAACACAGCGGCTACGATAAATGGGATCGATCTGGAGACTCTCCAGAACACGGTCAGCGCGCTCAAACAGGATCCCTCGCTCGGCAAGTGCAAATTTCGGGCGACCAACAAATGGATCGGAGGCGCTCACAACCGGACCCGTATCGATGACTTCTACGCCGCAGGCGAGGAGCGGAACCATCAGCAAGCCTTCGAGCTCGACGCCGATGAGCCCCCCATGCTGGCGGGCGACGATCAGGCTCCCAATCCGGTCGAGCATCTCCTGAACGCCCTGGCGGGCTGCATCACGACGAGCATGATCGCCCACGCCGCCGTGCGGGGCATCCACGTCGAAGAGCTTGAGTCGGAGCTCGAAGGCGATATCGACCTGCGAGGCTTCCTGGGGTTGGACAACGACGTCCCCAAAGGCTACACCAACATCCGCGTCAAGTTCCGCGCCAAGGGCGATCCCGAGAACATCGCGAAGCTGAGGCGATTGGCGGAGTTCTCGCCGGTGTTCAACACGCTCACCCACGGCGTCAACGTGGACATCGAAGTCGAGCCAATGGAGTAAGGTCTTATAGGTCCTATCCGTCCTATGCGTCCCATGCCCATCAAGTGAAACGGAGTCTGACATGGCCAAGGTGCTGCTCAGGACCACCGCAGACGTCGAGATCGCCCTCGACGACAACACACGATCGCGCAGTTCGACGCGAATCTGCGAGGAGAGTTGATCCAGCCGGGGGACGAAGCCTACGAATCCGCCCGGCGGGTCTACAACGGAATGATCGATAAGCATCCCCGCTTGATCGCCCGCTGCATCGACGTCGCGGATGTGATCACGTGCGTGAACTTCGCCCGCGACAACGGCCTGCTCCTAGCCGTCCGCGGCGGCGGTCACAAGGAGTGTGGATATGAGTTCGGTACAGTTACAGAAGGCAGATCCCGATGCCCTGCTCGACGCGAATGAGACGTCGCAGCTCGCGCAATCGTTTCGGGGACAGTTGATATGCCGCGACGATCCGGAGTATGACGAAGCACGCCGGGTCTGGAATGGAATGATCGACAAGCGGCCCGCGATGATCGCGCGGTGCTCCGGAACCGCCGACGTCATGGCGGCCGTCAACTTCGCGAGGGAGCGCGCGGTTCCATTCTCGGTTCGAGGCGGCGGCCACAACGTCGCCGGCCGCGCCGTCTGCGACGACGGTCTGGTCATCGACCTCTCGCGAATGCGGGCGGTTCACGTGGACCCGGTCAACCGGATCGTGCAGGCGCAAGGCGGCGCGATCCTGGGCGACATCGACCACGAGACACAGGCATTCGGACTGGCGGCGCCGCTGGGCCTGGTCACCGCCACCGGCGTCGCCGGCCTGACGCTCCACGGCGGCATGGGCTGGCTGACCCGCAGGTACGGCCTGAGCCTGGACAACCTGATCGCGGCCGAGGTCGTCACCGCGGACGGCCATCTGGTCCGGGCCAGCCACGCGGAGCACCCGGATCTCTTCTGGGCCCTTCGCGGCGGCGGCGGCAACTTCGGCGTCGTCACGACGTTCGAGTTCCAGGCCTATCCCGTCGGGCCCGAAGTATGGTTCCTGACGACGATCTACCCGATTGCGCAAGGTCGGAAGGTGTTGAAGTTCCTTTACGACTACATGATCGACGCTCCCGAGCATCTGGGCGTCCTGGCCACCTTGTGGAACGCGCCGCAGGAAGAGTCCATTGCTCCGGAATACCAGGGCCAACCCGTTGTGATTCTGCTCGGATGCTGGTCTGGACCGTTCGAAGAAGGCGAGCAAGTCCTCCGGCCGCTGCGGGAAATCGTCAAACCCGTCGCAGACCTGAGCGGCCCTCGACGGTATCTCGACGTGCAGAGGTTCTTCGACGCCGACTATCCCGACGGCATGCTCTATTACTGGAAATCCGCGTACCTCAACCGCCTGGATGATGAGGTGATCGACGCCCTGCTCCACCACGCAGGGACTCGGCCCTCACCCTTGACCTCGCTGGACCTGTGGTTCCTCGGCGGCGCGATGAACCGCATCCCGGTGGACCGGACCGCTTACGCCCGCAGAGACGCTCGATTCGCGCTGGCCATCGAGTCCAACTGGACCGACCCCGGGCAATCGGACGTCAATATCGCCTGGTCGAGAGAGGTCTTTGGCGACATGCAGCGGTTCAGCCGCGGCGCGTACCTGAACTTCCCTGGGTTCATCGAAGATCGCGACAAGCTCCTGAGGGAAGCCTACGGGCCGAACCTTGATCGTCTACGCGACGTCAAGGCCGGATACGACCCCAACAACCTGTTCGAGGGCTTGCTCAACATCCCCCCGGCCTGACCGACGGCCAGGGTGGCGGAGCGAAGCTGCCAGTCAAGCCCATCGACCTGGTGAGCGTGGACGCGGCCGGTCTAGACGGTTTCGGCGTCAACGTGGGACTGGTCTTTCGGTTCTGAGCCCGGCGCCGCCGCGTCACGAAGCTCCGGGGCCGGGAGGGACTCGCGTCGCCTTGACGGTCGTCGCCTGGGCGACCGTCTGAAGGACCACGCAGTATCGCTCGGAATTGCTCTTTGTTCATATCGCCCTCCAATTCTAGTTGGCGGA
Organism: uncultured Phycisphaerales bacterium; assembly: GCA_937927975.1. Taxonomy (GTDB): domain Bacteria; phylum Planctomycetota; class Phycisphaerae; order Sedimentisphaerales; family Anaerobacaceae; genus PLanc-01. The sequence continues at coordinate 49,845 of CALEZT010000089.1, read as the reverse complement.
TCGCTGCGTTCCCTGCTATATCCATGGTATGCCGACGCAGTTCACATGCAAGGAAATCCTCGAACGGCTTCGATCGCTGGGCGATCCCAGGAACGTCGAGGGCATGGCCCGGTACGGGATCCGCACGAAGAAAGCGTTCGGAGTCTCCGCGCCGCAGCTTCGTCAGATCGCCAAGGAACTCGGCAAAGACCACCACCTTGCAGGACTGCTCTGGCGGACCGGCGTCCACGACGCCCGCATCCTGGCGGCACTGATCGACGACCCGAAACAAGTCACGACGGAGCAGATGGACCGCTGGGCACAGGACTTCGACACCTGGGCCGTCTGCGACTCTGCCTGCGGATGCCTGTTCGACAAGACCCCTTACGCCTGGGACAAAGCGACCGAGTGGATCGACCGTTCCGAGGAGTACGTCAAGCGGGCGGGCTTCGTGCTCATGGCGGCATTGGCCGTACACGACAAGAAGGCTCCGAACGAGCGGTTCGAGGTCTTCCTGTCCTTGATCGAGAGTCACGCGACCGACGAGCGGAACTTCGTCAAGAAGGCGGTCAACTGGGCCCTGCGTCAGATCGGCAAACGAAATCGGCATTTGAACGCGCTTGCGATTCAAGCCGGTGAACGCATCCGCCGGATCGATTCGAAAGCCGCACGCTGGATCGCCGCCGACGCCCTGCGGGAGTTGGCCGGCGATAAGGTGCAGGCCCGCCTCACTCGCCGACGACCGTGATCGTGGGCATCTGGAACATGCGAAGCCGCTGATTGGCCTTGCTGTTCAGAGCTTCGGCCTCCATCAAGTTCTTCCTGGCGACGTCGCATTTGATCTCCAACCGTTCGTAGTCGGCGGATCGCTCCAGCATGGCCCTCGCCTGGTCGAGCTGCCGCCTGAGCTGTTGCTCTTTGGCCTCCATGCGGTCCTTTTCGAGGGTGATGGTCGTCAACTCCGAAGTCAACTGTCCCAGGCCCGCGGCGCTGCCGGTCTTGGCCAGTTCCTCCCGGCGGCGGGCCAGGTCGATCCTCGCCATAGCCAGCTTATCCTCCAGAGCCGCCAAGTCCCCCTGCGGCAGCATCCCCGCATCCACCTTGGCCTTCGCGTTCTTCAACTCGGCCATGCGACGCTCAATGATCTGGCCCAGTTCGGTCGCAATCATATCGTCGCGAAGGGTCCTGTCCGCATCCGTTTGGATCTCCGCAATGCGTTTCAGAATGCTCTCGCGGCGTGCTTCCCGCAATGCCCTCTCCATCCGGAGGTCCTGCACCTGGGCGTTGAGGAGCGTGATGCTCTCGCGGAGGCCCTCGTACGAGAAGTCCCTGTCGGAGAACTCCATAAGCGAGCGTTGAATCTCCTTGAGCTCCCGCTCCGCGTACGCGATCTGCTCTTGCGTAACCCGCGTTTGGCTGGCCAGGCGATCATACTCGCTCCTGTAGACCACCTCCACCGCCTCGCGGAAGTTCGACACGACAGCTTTCAGAAACTCCTCAGCTACCGGCTTGACCACAGACGGGAGGAATACCTCCAGCGACAGAAGGACGCTGATCTCGTTGGAGGACTCTGACGCCTGTCGCTCCAGCGTCCTGACTTCGACGAACCGACTTGAGCCGCCAAACGCCGATTGAGGAATCGTGCCGAGCACGTTCTTGATGATGCGACGGCGCGCACTGTCGCCATAGAGGAATTGATGGATGATCTGGTCGTTGAATGAGACTACGTTCTGCTGGCCAGCGATCCTCAGAAGACAGCGCGCCAACCGCTTCCCGGAAGGCGATGCAACACTGTTCGCATCGGCCGCGGTCTCTTGGGCCAGAGCCAGCGGGGCAAGCATTAGGGTCGCGGCAAGCATCAACAACAGCCCGGTCGTTTGTCTCGTGTTAGTCATGAGAACTCTCCTTATGAGCCAATCTGGTCTCTTTCGTGTTCGTCGATTTCCGCCAGCCGCTCCTTGGCGACCTCGGCCCAGCGGTTCGTCGGGAATAGCTGGATGATCTCCTTGTAGGCCGCGACTGCCGATTCGGTCTGGTTCAGCTCCTTGTAGAGCCGGTCCGCCCGGTAGATCAGCAGAAAGGCGGTCTTGTCCACCTGCCGCTCGACCTGCTCCATCGGGTCGGGGGTGCTCGCCAGTTCCGCCTCCGCCTCGGCCAGGCGCCGCTGGCGGCGATCCTGTTCGAGTACATCCTGCACGAGCTTGAGCGTCGCGTCCGTTCGCTCCTGCAACTGCCTGACCTGCTCCTCCAGAGAGGCGATCTTCTGGGGTTCGGAAACCACCCCAGGCTCCCGTTCCTTCGTGGACAGGGTCAGAACAGCGATGGTCACCGCCACCACGGCGGCAGCCGTCAGAGGCATCGCGGTCCTGACGATCCGTCGGCGATGAACCCGCCTGCGGACCTCGGCCGCACTGACCCGGCCGAAAGCCGGCGGGCCTGCCCGATCGTCGGCGCCTCGAAGCAGTCTCTTGATCCGTTCCTCGTTCATGGCTTCTCCTCGAACAAATCCCCCAACTGCTCTTTGAGCCTGGCCCTGGCGCGATTGAGTCGGACCTCCATCGCGTTGACCGTCAGGCCGAGCAGTTCGCAGGCTTCCTGGGCTTCCAGTCCCTGAAGGTACTTCAAAACGACGACCTCTCGATACTTTCGCGGCAGGGTCTGGACCGCCCGCCGGACCCTGGCGAAGGTCTCCTCGTCCATGGCCGCCCTGTCGCTGCTTCGATCCATGCCCGACAGATCGTCAGAATCGCTGATCACCCGAACAGGCGACATCCGCCTTCGCCGCAACCGCCAACTGTGGCACTTGTTCACCGTGATGGCAAAGAGCCAGGTCCGCAGGCGGCAGTCGCCCCGGAACTTCCGCAGGCCGAGAAACGCCGCGAGGAACACCTCCTGCACGACGTCGTCGACGTCGCCAGGCCAGCCAAGGAGACGATTCGCCAGGGCCGCGACCTCGGCCGCGTGCCGCTCCACGATCTTGTCGAAGGCGGAATCCTCTCCCCGGCGAAATTGAACCGCCAGGTCCGGTTCTGTGAGTATCTCTGCCATGGCCGACATATTAGACTCGCGTCCCGGCCGGCACTTACAGAAAAATGCGCCTGCGAAGGCAGATCCTCCGCCCCGTCCGGGCACTGGGGGATGTGGACCGACCCTTGGCTGGAAAAAGAAAAAGCCCCTGAGCAAACGGAGGGAGAGGAAGCGAGACTACCCAGGGGCTTGTAGTCTGATTATTCGTTATTGTAGTGGTGGCATGTCGCGGCGTCAATCCCTCCTCCAACGATTTCCCAACAATCGCCACGCGAGAATTTGCGAGGCGCCGTCACAACAGCCCTCAGAGTCGGACGCGGCCAAAATTCCGATTGAACACGGATACCCTTCGGGGAATAATACCCTTTGTGAAGGCCCGGGTTGCGACCCGTTCGCGCAGGGCGGGGGCCCTGGTCTTCGACGGAACCACGTTTCGACACGATGGAAGGTGGAAAGGCGGCAGAATGTACATAGCTTCGCAGTTTTCGGTGTTCATGGTCAACAAGCCCGGCGTGCTGGCGCAGGCTTTGGCCGAGTTCGCAAAGGTCAAGGTCAACATCGTCGCGATCACCATGATGGACTCCGCTGAAAACGGCGTCATGCGGGTGGTGTTCGAGGAACCGCAGAAGGCTCGCGAGGTCCTGGCCCGGCTGAACATGCCTTTCAATGAGACGGATGTTCTGTGCGTGAACCTGGCGAACAAGGCGGGCGCCTTGGCGGTCGTGGCCGAGAAGCTCGCGGTCGGCCACGTGAACATCTCCTATGCCTACTGCACCGCCGGCGCCGAAGGCGGGCGGACGACCGGGGTCCTGAAGGTCTCCGACGTCAAGAAGGCCATGAAGCTGCTGGAGGACCGCAAGGAAAAACGCGACCAAGCCCCGGTGCGACATTCCAAGGCGACGAGACGCTGAAGGAGAACCCGCAGGACGTGTGCGCAATCGCTCGACGCCGGGTGTTGTGTGTCAATTATTCCAGCCGACCGCCGGTTGGACCGCGGAAGCCCGATCCGGATAGAAGCGAAAGATCTTGTCCAGGTTGGTGATCTTGAAGACCCGCTGCAGTTGCGGGCTCAGGGAAACGACTGCCACTTCGCCGTTGTGGGGTCTGAGATGCGCCCTGGCTTCCAGGAGCAGGCCCAGAACCTGGGACGAGAAGAATTTCACGCCGTGGAAGTCGAAGACCATGCGCCGGGGAGGGTCGGACTGGATATACTGCCGCAATTGGGCCGAAGCATTCGTGATCTCTTCCGCATCGCTGACGCACGGACTCTTGAATGTAGCCACGGCCACGTTGCCTTCGCGTGCGATGTCCAACCCTTCTTTCATCTGCATGTGCCCAAACCCTGCCAAATCCGAACGGAGGCCCTCGGTCGCACGTGGGGGCTCTCACGTCGAGAGTCTTGTTGCAGGCCTCACTCCGGCCTCTTGCCGGCGATGGCGCCCAACGGAAGCTCCTTGGTCTTGAAGTCCTTCCAGACCTGATCCCCTCGAAGCTGCACGTAACCCCGGCTGGTCATGCAGCCGGAGAACGCGTTCTGCTTGTACAGATCCCGCCATTCGTCCCTGGCCAGCGACGCGGAATCCTTGGACTTCGTCTGCCTCTTTCTCCTCTTCACCGCTTCTTCGTCGCCCGACAAGACGACCGGCGAACGCAGACGTTCGAAATACTCGTCCTCGACGATCGCCTCGGCCTCCTCCTGCGCCTTGACCTCGCACTCGGCGTAGTCGGCCTTGGCCTCCTCGAACGTCCTGTCGGGATGAAACCAATAGAACGCCGGCTTGGATCCGGCGCACCCGGACACGCCAAGCAGAACGATCACCAGCAGCAGAACATGGGTTCTCATATAGTGTATTGCCCCCCTCGATATCGGTCCGAGCCGATCTCTGCCTACAGGAAATCCCGCGATTGCGCCCTGGTCATGGTTGAGCGGGTTCGGCCGGTTCGGCCGACTCGACCGGCAAGGCAGGCTCCACGATGGTCTTGCCCGGCTGCGGCTCCGGCAAAGCCAGGGGCGACGTGCGGTTGTTGCCGTAATTGAAGTTGAACTTGGAAGGCAAGGCCCCTCGCCCAGCCGCACCGCCCAGAAGACGATCGTGTTCCGCCTGAAGGGCGGTCATGTCGCCGGCTTCCAGGGCCCGCCGAACGCCGGTCTGCGTCCCGCCCAGAAGCTTGCTGAGGCTTTGCTCTTCGGTCTCAATCAGCACCGCGGCCAGGTAGTTACGCGAAAGCCCGCGGACCGCGTTGTTCTGCATACCGCGGATGTACCGCTGAATGGCGTAGGAATAGAGCTGGGCGAACTGCCTGGCGAGTTGCTCGTTGGACGCGCTGCCTGCGACGATCTTGGCGCCGAGGAGCTTCAGGATGTTCGTGTCGACGAGTTCGTACTTGACGTTCCACTCGGCGTAGCTCCTGATCCGAATGTCGGCGATCCGGCCCAGCAACTCGACGGTCACAGGCGTGTCGAACCGCCCGGCGAACTGAACCATCAGATTCAGAACCTCAGGGCTGCTGGTCGGCGCCGCCTGGTTGCAGGCGTCCAGGACCTTGCGGGACATCGTTGCCGCCGCGACCTGGTCCTGGCTGAGCTTCTCCCAGAGGCTCGCACTGGTCGCCACGCGAACCGCCCAGTAGCGGACCATGCTCGCCTCGTGCGAGATCATGCGAATCCCCAGGTCGATGAGTCGGGGATCGTTGAGTTCGTTGACGAGGATCAGCAGATTGGCGAACACCCTGAACCGCCTCTGCGGATCGGAAATCTCATGGGTGGCGTAATCGAAACCTTTGGCGATCTCCCGAAGACAGGCATCGGAGAACCGCTGGGCATACTGGGCTTGGGCGCTCTGGTGACCGACGATGGACGCTCGGGTCCTGGCCACCTCCGTGAAATCGACGGTGCGAACGAGCCTACCGATCGCATCGGCAGCGAACGCGTCGATGACCTCGAGGTCCTGCGGCGTCAGCACGCTCTTCTTGATGACCTCATCAATCCGGCTGCTGTCCACCTGGGCCCGGCCGATCATGGACAGACCCAGAACCAGACCACCAACGAGGACGGCGGAAAACACGCGTCTTACTATCATTTCGTTAGCATCCCTTTCAACGAGCCTCCGGTCATTTTATCCAGCTTAACGCGTCAGGCCCCTTCTGTCAAGCGAAATCAGGCTCTGACGGACACTTACGTCAATTTGAGACCGATAACCGAGGCGAGTTGTCCCCGCGTGCGGCGGAAGGCGACTCTCACGCCTTGCACACCCGGTTATAAGGCACTATGATCTGCGTCAGGGTCGCGCAAACCGGCCCAAGAACACGCGGAACGCAAGACGCACAACGAGGCGCCATGGCCAACTACATTCTCGCTCACTTCGACGATATCGAGGCGGTGCAATGCCCCTGCGGCTTCGCGAGGCGGGCCTTCGCCCTGCCGGAGAACGACGCCGCGACGGTCCACATCGTGGACATCCGCCAGGACGCCAAGGTCCACTACCACAAAACCCACACCGAGATCTACCTCGTTCTCGAAGGCGAGGGCCACCTGGAACTCGATGGCGACCTCATCCCGGTCCGCCCGTTCAGCACGGTCCTGATCAAGCCGCTGTGCCGCCACCGCGCGGTCGGCAAGCTGCGCATCGTCAACCTCTGCATCCCGTCCTTCGACCCAGCCGACGAATGGCTCGACTGAACGAGTTGGCCAGATTCATCTTGTGCCGGCCGAGCCTTGCCGATTGAGGGCCCACACCTGCGACGAATCCCCCATATTCAATGGGGTTTTTCATCTAATCCAAATGCACAGTATTCATATATTATTTATGTGAAAAAGAATGAACTGCCTGCAAAACAGGCGTGTACCTATGTCATCACGATAGAAGGGCTGTACGAACACGAGTTGGAGATCAGGATACAGCCCCAAGCCAATTACCTGGTCTCGTACGGGTCGCCCGCCTGCAAAGGAAACGGGGGCTAAGGAGAAATCAAATGACAAGCTCAAGAAATCACGTGAAGAAGTACAGTATTGTCGCTTTGCTGGTCGCTCTGCTTCTGGCGCCCGCAGGCGTGGTCCAGGCCGGGAGCATTTTCACTCTAAGCATCGACGGCAGCGACGCCATTTTCCTGGCCGGCCGCACGGATCTGACGATTCCGCATCCCTCGCTACCATGGAATACCGGGACGCACCTGATTCGTCATGCAGGACCGACCCCCGAGGAGATCCAGGAGACGCTGCCGCCGATCCTGGGCGTCGCGCCGGGCGATGTCATACGAGTCATGGACCCTGCGGTCGGCGGAATCAGCTTCTTCAATGGCTTCGGGGCCCCGCTCTACGGGCCCGGCGGCAACGGCGTAACTGGAAGCGATTTGACCGCCTTGGACGGGATCAGCGGGTACAAGGGACCGCAGGGACCGCTTGTTGGCGTCTTTCTCGATGACAGCATTCCCAGTTCGGGTCCGGCCCCCGCAACGCTGGATTTCACGCCCGGCGGCCTGGGAACCGACTTCCTGACGCTCAGTCCCGCCCTGCGGCAGGTGTTCTACATCGGCGACGGCGTCACCTCCGGCGACGTCTTTCAGGAGTTCATCGCCCCGGCCGGGGCAACCCGCCTGGCCCTGGGCATTCCCGACGGTTTCGGTTTCGTCGGGGCGCCGGGCGCCTATGACGACAACGACGGCGCCTATCGCGTCCGCGTCGGGATCAACACCCTCCCGACAGTCCCCGCCCCCGGCGCCATTGTGCTCGGCGCCTTCGGCACGGGTCTGGCCGGCTGGCTGCGACGACGCAGGGCCCTGTGACCACTTCCATAACGCGACTTCTTTCCGGGCTGCGAACCACGTTCGCAGCCCTTTATCTTGAATGGCTCAAACGATTGCCCAGGACGCCAAAGGAAGGGTGACGGACCGATCCGGATTCCGACCTTCGGCCGGAGATCTTACGCATTGGGCCACCAGCATGGAGGATGTGCCGGGCACATCCGAACGAAACTCGGGGTCTCATCAATCATGCTGCTGGCCCGAAGCGGTAAATGTCCCTCGCACGACCGCTTCGGGCGTGCTCTCCTGCAGGACCGGAATCGGTTTCCATTCAGCCCAGCAAGGGGTCTGTCTGAGGCCGTGCAGTCGCGGTCATGCACTCCCCGCCCCGCCGTGCAATTCATCGCGCACGATCTGGCCACCTGTGCTATACTGGGAGTATGATTCAAAAGATTGTACAGACACGGCGTTTGGACGCTCATTCGGAAATCCGGCAGAACCTGGAGTATTGGCTGGCCCGGCCGCCTGAGGAACGCCTCGCTGCGGTCGATGAACTCAGGCGTAGTCTCTATGGACATTCGCAACGACTTCAAAGAGTTGCTCGAGCTGTTCAACAGACACAAGGTTGAATACCTCGTCGTGGGTGGGTACGCCCTGGCGTTTCATGGCGCGCCACGCGTTACCGGCGATATCGATCTGTTTGTCCGGCCGGCAAGCGAAAACGCCGAACGGATTCTCCTGGCCCTCGATGAATTCGGTTTCGGCTCGCTGAATCTGTCCAAGGAGGACTTCACGACCCCGGGCATGATCGTGCAGCTCGGCGTTCCCCCCGTGCGAATCGACATCCTCACGAGGGTCAGCGGCGTCCCCTGGGAGAAGGCCGACGCAGGAAAGGTCGCGGGGTTATATGCCGACACCCCGGTGCACTTTATAGGACGAGAGGACTTCCTCGTGAACAAACGAACGACGGGTCGGGCAAAGGACCTGGCGGATATCGAAGCGCTCGGCGAACAATAGTCTTGCCGATTCCTGTCCTGCCGCCCGCACTGGCATCATCCCGTCAGCCCCGCCAATCCCCTGCATTTTCTGTCATGGAGACGCTTTACAGGGCCGAAAACAGTTGGTAAACTGACGTTTTTCGCCGATGTAGCTCAACGGTAGAGCACGGCTTTCGTAAAGCCGGGGTTGTGGGTTCAAATCCCACCATCGGCTCTTTGTCTATGCGTTCGGCTGCGAGGTCCTTGGGAGAAGCGACTATGGAGAACCGGGAGGAACAGAGCCCTGCGAGAGCATCCTCCAAAGCCTTTCGTTTCCGCCCTCTCTATGTGGTCATCCTCGTCCCGGTGTTGGCCGTCGTCGGTCTATGGCTCTGGCGAAGCTGTTCGCTTGCCGTCCAATGGGCCCAGAACGCAACCAGAACACCGTCATTTTCAGACGCTTCCGACAAGCTCAAGCAAACGTGCGTCGTCCCAACCCTGGACAGCCCCCTCCCGGCCGGTCGGAACGTCGTCTGGTGCTCGTCATTTCAGTTGGCTTGGAACGAAGCGAAGGAAAAGGTCGTCGGGGCCCCGCTGGAGATCCCGGAGGCCGCGGAGCTTGCCAGCCGCTTGAACAGCGCGATACCATCAGCCGCCGACGTCGACTCCGGATCGGTGTACGCCACGGCGGGACGGCTCCGCGACGGAATCGTCGCCAAGATCCGCAAGGAAATGCCTGCGAAGTTCCCCTCGCACAAGCTGCCGGACTTCGAGGACTCCATGCACGATCCGAACGGCATCCTATCCTACGCCTATCTGACGGCCCGCGTGCCCTTCAAACACCCGTTTCGACAGGTGGATGAGGGAATCGAGTTCACCGACTCTCAGGGCACGCAGACGCAGGTCGCCGGTTTCGGCCTGTGGAGGGCCTATCTCAGGCAGTACAAGAACCTTCGCGAGCAGGTGGAGGTTCTTTACGCCCGTTTGGCGGAAGACCGTCCTTCGTACGAGATCGCTGAATGCGCGATCGACCTGTGCCGGCACAGCGAGCCTTATCAGGTCGTCATCGCCAAAGTCGAGCCCAGGAGTTCGCTGGGCGAAACGCTCGACTACGTCCGCCGGCAGATCGCGGACTCCAGGAAACAGCCGGCATATGAATCCAATGGCCAGTTCGGCGTCAACGACAGACTGATAGCCCCCGAGATGTTCTGGCGGATCGATCATCGCTTCACAGAGTTGATCGGAAAGGTTGTCGCCAATTCCAATCCACCGATGCCGATCATCGAGGCGATTCAGACTATCGAGTTCCGCCTGGACCGCAGCGGCGCCGTTCTGGAGAGCGAATCGAAGCTCGCGATCCTCGCGGCTCCAAGGTACTTCGACTTCAACCGCCCGTTCCTGGTGTACATGCAGAAACGAGGGGCGGAGCGGCCGTTCTTCGTCATGTGGGTGGACAACGCGGAGTTGCTCGTGCAGAAGTGACTTTGCATGCCTTTTTCCGCCAGCTTACCCTGCAATCTAATGATTCCATCATTATATTGCAAGCATGTATCGAGAGAGAATACTGACCGGCAAGCTGCTGCGACTGGCGGAGTCGTTTCCTGTTGTCGTGGTCAGTGGGGCTCGGCAAGTGGGCAAGACGACCCTCTTACGCCATATTTTCCCGGACCATGATTACGCCGTGTTCGATCCGAGCCTCGATCTGGAGAATGCCAGGAGCGAACCCGACCTTTTCCTCCGTAATCATTCATCGCCTGTGATCCTCGATGAGATTCAGTACGCGCCGGAACTGGTTTCAGCCGTCAAACGCCGGATTGATGCGAGCGATTCGCGCCCAGGGATGTACCTGATGAGCGGCTCCCAGCAGTGGCAGGTGTTGCGGTCTCTGGCCGAGAGTCTGGCCGGACGCGCCGCCTTTCTCGACCTGCGAGGTTTCAGTCTCCAGGAATTGGCCGGGGCCGAGATGTCATCCTGCTGGTCGAACGAGAGGGCGTGCTGTATCCGTTCGAAATGAAACTGACGGCCAACCCTTCTCCACGCGATGCTTCGGGCCTGATCGCGTTTCGCGCCGCACACCAGAGTCTCCGGGTAGCCACCGGCGCGATCCTCTGCGCGGTGGACCGCCCCCGTTGGATTACGGAGGAGATCGTGGCGCTTCCCTGGAACGTCCTGTGACAAGTCCCAAGAACGGTCATGTACCTTAAAACGCCGGTGGGAACTCCTGGATCAGATGGGCAGTGACTCCACAATCGGCCGCGCCGTCCCAGGGGAAGCTTGCGCGCTGTCCGGGAGCAGAAGAATCTTTCGTCCATATTTTGGTTTGTGTGCAACATACAGGAGGAAGGAAACGTCTAGAATAGAGGCATGACGATCCGTGCACCGTGGCGGTTCGCGGGGGGCGGGAATCCCGCAGACCCCTATGATTTCGCCGCGGAGGCCGCAACCAGAAGAACGTGCTCACACAAAGACACGAAGACACAAAGAGGAACGAGGAAACAAACGCCTTCCCAACTTCGTGGCTTTGTGGCTCCGTGTGAGAATCACATCTTTCTTATGCAGGTGCTGCCGGCCGATCCAGCACTTGCCATGGACAACCAGATTCGATGGAGTGCCAGATGGGCCCGATCTTGCGAAACGAAGCCAATTCTGCCCGACGAATCGAGGAGCCCATGGGGAATCGGGCCGGGAAGGGCCTCCCCCGGGGGCCCGCGTGCGAAACGAAGCCAATTTCGGGGGTGAGAGAGCCTGGAGACGGCCGATTGGCTTCGTTTGTGCAAACTCAGGGCGATTGCGACTACGCGCCGGAGGCGCCTGGCGATATGCTGAAGGCATGGCAAGGTCGCAGCCGAAAGACGATCGAGATGGCGCGTCGCCCGACGCACTGCGGGTGCAGTGCGAGATCTATCGGCAGATGCCGGCCGATCGCAAGATCGAGATGGTCTTCGAGTCCTACCGGACGGGCCGGCTCCTGGCCATGGCCGGGATACGGATGCGGAACCCCCAGGCGACCGACGAGGACCTCTGGCGGCTCTGGGCCCGGGGGCATCTGGGCGAGGAGCTGTTCGAGAGCGTCTACGGAGGAGCCCAGCGGTGAGCGAGCAGCGGGAAATCGCGGTGCTGGAACGCCTGACCGACGTGCTCGACAGTCTGGGCATCCCCTACGCCATCGGCGGGTCGATCGCCAGTTCCATGTACGGCACGGTCCGGTTCACGCGGGACGCGGACCTCGGCGTACTGCCCTTCACGCCGGCGGCCGACCGGTTCTACAACCTGCTCAAGGGCGAGTTCTATATCAACGAGCAGGCGATGCAGCAGGCGCTGGCCTACAGCAGCAACTTCAGCATCATCCACTTCGCGACCGCGTTCAAGATCGACCTGTTCGTCCTGGGTCCCAGCGAGTTCGAGCAGCAGATCCTGTTTCGCAGCCGGATCGTCCGTCTGGGCGACTCCGACGAGAGCGACCTGTGCTTCGTCTCGCCCGAGGACGTGATCCTGCTGAAGCTCCGCCAATTGAACGAACCCGACGCCAACCGGGAACAGCAGTGGGACGACGTCCAGGGCGTCCTGCTCGTCCAGGGCGAGGCCCTCGATCTGGAGTACCTGGAGACCTGGGCCAGGCGACTCGCCCTGAGTGGCCTTCTGGACCGAGCCTTCGAGGAGACCTCGGCGTAGAGGCACATCCGGATCTTCGCGGACAGCCTCGAATCGGCCTGGGAACACGATTCTGACTACCGTGCCACGCCGTTCTGCGGTATGCTCAGGAACATGGCCAGACGCCGATTGAAGTATAAGGAGATGAAGGACACGCCGCCCGAGGCGCAGCGGGTTCACTATGAGATCATCCGCAAGATGCCGCTGGATCGCAGACTGGAGATTGTTTTCGACACGTGCGAGATGGGCAGGGGTATCGCAATGGCCGGCTTGAAGATGCGTCATCCGAACGCGACGGAGAAGGAGTTGTGGTGGCTCTGGGCGCATCAGCATCTCGGCCAGACGTTGTTTGACGAAGTCTACGGGGGACCAGGCGATGAATGAGATCCCGAACCGCATGCGTTTCGCCGCCTGGGCCAAGAAACTCGGGGTCGAGGAGCTTTTGAATCGAGCAATCGAGGAGGTTGGGGCGTAAGAGCGGTATGAACCTGAAAGAGAAACATGAGGCCCTTGAAACGATCCTGAGAGACCTGGGTCGGGTGGTGGTCGCCTATTCCGGCGGCGTGGACAGCAGCTATCTGCTCAAGGCCGCGGTCGATACGCTCGGGTCGCAGAACGTCCTGGCCTGTATCAGCCTGGGTCCGTCCGAGCCCGGCAACATGTGCGAGAAGGCCCGCACGACCGCCGAGACGATCGGGGCCGAGCTCATGGTCGTCGAGTCGAGCGAACTGGATGACCCGCACTTCAAGGCCAACAACGCCGACCGGTGCTTCCACTGCAAGTCTCACCTGTGCGCCGCGCTTCTGGACATCGCCAAGAAACGGGGCTTCGACCAGGTCGTATTCGGGACCAACCATGACGATCTGAGCGATTTCCGCCCCGGCAACAAGGCGATGAAGGTCCATGGCGTCCGTTCTCCGCTGGCGGAGGCGGGATTGACCAAGAGCGAGATCCGCGAGCTGAGCCGCCAGGCTGGTCTGCCGACGGCCGATCAGCCGGCCTCGCCGTGCCTGGCGTCGCGAATCCCCTACGGCCTGGAGGTGACCGAGCAGCGGCTCAGGCAGATCGACCAGGCGGAAGACGTCCTGCGGTCGCTGGGCTTCGTCGAGTTCCGCGTCCGACACCACGACGCGATCGCACGGATCGAGGTCCGACCCCAGGACATCGCGAAGCTCGTGGCCGAGCCCGTCCGGTCCCAGGTCGTCGAGAAGCTCAAAGGGCTGGGCTTCCAATTCGTCGCGATGGACTTGCAGGGTTTCCGTTCCGGCTCGCTGAACGAATCCCTCTCGGATGAACTGAAGAAGGCCATTCGCAGGACTTGAACCAACCACCGAAGGAGGACACCGTGAAACATTCCAGGACCGTCGGATCGATCGTGTGCAGCAGAGCCGGATTTCTCGTGGCGATTCTTGTCGTCCTGATTGCGGGTTCGCAGGCGTGGGCCGCCGGCGAACAGGCCGGCTCGGACCCGAACCTGCTCGTGATGACCTTCAACATCCGCTACGGCACCGCCAACGACGGCCCGAACCACTGGGCCAATCGCAAGGAGATGGCCTGCGACGTGATCCGCAGGCACCATCCAGACCTTGTCGGACTCCAGGAGGCCCTGCGGTCCCAGATCGACGACATCCGCGCCGCCCTGCCGCAGTACGCCGAGATCGGAGGCGGCCGCGACGACGGCAAGACCCAAGGCGAATACTCCGCCATCCTCTACCGCACGGACCGCCTGGACCTCGACGATTCGGGCACCTTCTGGCTCTCCGACACGCCCGAAGTTCCCGGCTCGATCACCTGGGGCAACGCCTGCACGCGAATCTGCACCTGGGGCCGGTTCCTCCGCAAGGACACCCGCGAGGCCTTCTACCTCTTCAACACGCACCTGGACCACGTCTCGCAGTATTCGCGGGAACGGGCCGCAATCCTGCTGGCCCAGCGGATTCGCGACCGCAAACACTCGGACCCGGTCCTCGTCACAGGCGACTTCAACACCGGCGAGGACAACTCGGTCGTGCGGTACTTCAAGGGCGAGCAGGAGTTGCCGGCCAACAGCGACGGCCTGTCGAAGAACCCTGTGGTCCTGCTGGACACGTTCCGCGTGCTGCACCCCGACGTCAAGGTGGTCGGGACATTCAACGGCTTCAAGGGCACGACCACCGGCGCCAAGATCGACTACATCCTCGCCCAGCGGGAGACGAAGGTGCTCCGAACCGAGATCCTTCGCGACAACCAGGACGGCCGCTACCCCTCGGACCACTTCCCCATCGTCGCGGCGCTCCGCCTGCCCGATAAGAGGAATCCGTAGCGGCAAGACACATGCCGGGGTGCGCCCGACAGATCCTTGCTTCGTCCATGCGAAAATGATAGTATGAGAAGTGAGCACAACGGAGCCGTGCTGGAGAGGAGCCGCAGGATATCGACGAGACGCTCGTTTACGCGGCCTCAATCAGTTGATGGTCATACGACCCGCCCTATCCGGTTTCCTTCTCGCGATGGTTCTTCTTCGCAGGATGCTCGCCGTCGAAGTCCAGAGAAACAACCAAGAGGGGCTCGACAAACAGGGTGGAATCGTCCGGCTGAACGACGACGATTCGCCGCTTGCCCACGGCGACCATCTCCGGATGCCGGACAGATAGCGACCGGCCATCGGCCAGGCACATTCTGAAAGGCTCAAATGGCCGACGTAACAATGCCTCTCGAACACCTTCCAAGTCCATATCTCAATCCTCCGACCACGGCAGTTCCTCTTTCGACACATCGCCATTATGACCACATTTTCCCGGAAACACAAGAAGCGAATGCCCCGTTCGCGAGTGCGGCCGGCCCATTTCGGCAGATTCCGCTGCCACGCATTGGCGTATCCCGGATACCGATCTTCTTGACGGTCAGCGGTCTTCGACCGACTTTCGCAGTTCGCGGCAGGAGCTGAGAAACTCGGCGGCCGACATCTCCCGCAGGAAGACCAGGCCGCGGGTCGCGCGGATCACCGCCTTGGGGTGATTGTAGAACCACTCCCGACCCAGGCACGTCTTGATCCTCTGATACTGCTCGACCTGGATTCGCTGGGCCAACTGCGAGAACGGGCCGTCGTACTCGTAACTCGGGAACGACGCGTCCTTCTGCGTGATGAACGAGTCCATGAACGCGTTGTGCATCACCGAGAACATGGCCAGGCTCACCGGGACGAAGAGATTCGCCTCCGAAGGGTCGAACCGGAACCAGACGTTGCGGTAACCCCAGATCTTCATGTCGACCTTCGAGGAGGTCCTCAAGTGGACCCGGATCGCCTCGGCCAGGGCCTGCATGACCTTGTAGTGCGTGTCGGGCCCGCTCGCCTCCGGGTCGAACGCCACCGTGATCACGTCGGGATCGAGCCGATCGAGCTCCGCCACGATGGGCGGGACGTCGTGCGCCATGGTGGGCTCTTTGGTGAAGATGTCGCCCGTGTAGAAGCTCAAGCGAAGGTGACGGACGTTCTGGCATTGCCATCCGTAGTATCCCCAGACGCATTCGGCCTCCCACTCGCGACACATCCCCTTGAGCCGCTGGATTCGCTCGGGGTCCTTCTTGCCGGGATGGGCCGAGGTGAAGTACTCCTGCAGCTCCGCGACGCAGCGGTCCACGCTCTCGAGGGACTCCAGGTCCGTCAGCTCGACGAGATTGCGCAGCATACGCCGGGCGCAGCCTTCGGCCTTGTCGTCCTCGTCGTGGGCGGCCACGCCGTCGAGGTACTGCCAGACGTCGCGGTTGCGGTCGATCTCGTTGCCCCGCGAGAAGTAGTTCTGGTCCCACAGAGTCTTGAACACCGGCGTATCGAGAAACCCTCGCAGGCAGGCCATCTGCGTCCGCATGAACTGGTTCGTCACGGAGGTGAATCCGCTCGTGAGCGTCATGAAATGGTGTTCGTTGCTCGCCTGGCGGAAGTGCCGAACGATCTGCGCGAAGTATCCGAGCATGACGTCGTCGTGGTGCGGCTCGGTGTGCAGGAAGCACTTGTCCCGATACACGCGAAGGCCCGTTTCGATCTTGCCCGCCAGTCGCTCGTGAACCATGGCCGCCAGCCGGGTCAGCGGCTCGCGACGACGCTTCAGCACGACCGTGGCGGGCCGGTCGGACTGGCAATCCACCTCCGTCAGGTCCAGCAGCCTCTTGCGGCAGCGAACCGCCAGATCGACCAGGACCTTCTCCACGTCCGCGTCGCCGACGGCCTTCGTCCGTTCGAGAACGCGGACCTGACGTTCCATCAGGTGAGCGGCCGCCCCCCCTGTGATGTAGAACCTCGCATTGGGCAGTTTCTGCAGACAGCTCGCGGGCGTCTCGATGGTCTTGCCCGATTGGATGGCCTGGGCCGCCAGCGCCGCCTTGGCCTGGCCCGCGGCGATGATGATCGCGGTGCAGTCGCGATTGTACGTGATGGTGTCCAGACCGATCGTGATGACCAGGCTCTGTCGCGCGATCTCGATCCCGCCCAGGTCGGTCGCCGCGGCCGCCTGCGTCTCGTAGTTCGTCGGGCACAAACGCGTCGTCGAGTAGTGGTCCGACCCGCGGATGTTGAACCCGATGTGCCCGTCGGGCCCGATGCCGCCCAGGAAGAACCCGATGCCGCCGAGGTCGCGGACCTTCTGCTCATACTCCATGC
This sequence comes from uncultured Phycisphaerales bacterium, assembly GCA_937927975.1. Taxonomy (GTDB): domain Bacteria; phylum Planctomycetota; class Phycisphaerae; order Sedimentisphaerales; family Anaerobacaceae; genus PLanc-01. Next base: position 32,835 of record CALEZT010000089.1, on the reverse strand, counting down.
ACCACTGGTCGATCTGACCGAGCAGGGTCTTCTGCCGGGATTCGAGATGGTTCGTCGCCTGGCGGTACCGCAGCGTCAGGTCCACGCGGTTGCCCGGCCAGACCGCCGCGAGCGTCTCGTCCGGACCCAGGCCGATCGTGCACGGATCGATCAGCAGGGCCTTGGCCGGATCGAGTCCGAAGCCCTCGATATAGAAGTGCTTCACGTAGTGCGTGAAGCTGTTGTGCTGGGAGGAGTCGATCGGATAGAACTCGTCGATCTGCACGAAGTGCAGGCCGCCCATCTCAGGTTTCCTCGACGGATCGACGCCTGCCTCGCGGAGCGTCTGCTGGATCTCCGGCGTCTTCCACTCGGCCAGGAGCCGCTTGACCCAGTGGATGAAATGCTCCGGCGTCTTGCCGGTGGGCAGGGAGATCACGCCGTCCGGATTGCCCTGAACCCATTCGACGAACCGCATCGCGGCCAGCTTGCCCAGCGAGGGGAAGTTCTCCACGACGATCGTGGGAATCTTCTCCGTGGGCGGATAGAGGGCATCAAACAAAGAGGCCGCAACGGCAACCTCTTCAACCGGGGTCAGGACGATCTTGGAATCAGCATTCATCGCAGCACAAGCTCACAACAGAACCACTCTTGACGGAAACAGCTCATTAGCGTACCACGGTCCGCCCCCGCCCGCAAGTCTCCATTGCAGCACGCCGGCGTCAGCCCCCCCGGCAGACTCCAGGAGAGCGCGCCCGAGGTGGTCGTGCGAAGGAGATTTGCCGCGTTGGGCCAGCAGCATGACAAATGAGACCCCGAGTCTCGTTCGGATGTGCTCGCCACATCCTCCATGCTGCTGGCCCAAAGCGCAAAACCTCCGGCCGAAGGCCGGAATCCGGATCGGTCCGTCCCTTTCCTTTGGCGTCCTGGGCAATCGTCTGGGTCCCGGCGCCCGGTTCGCCGCAGGGGCGTGCAACTACGGTCGTGCACCCCCTCGCAGGTCCGCCGCGGGCAGGGTTGAAAACCCGCGGCCTTCTCTGTATACTTGTCGAACGTTGGTGACCTTCCGCGTGGATGGGACGCACGACATGGCCTCCCCGCCACTCGGAGTGTCTTCTGCATCGAATGCTCGATGCTCTATCGCATGTCTCGAGAGAAAGGCAAAGGCATCGGATGGACAGTATGTTCAGCGTCAAAGACAAGGTCGTGGTCATTACCGGTGGCGGGGGGATTCTGTGCGGCGCGATGGCCAGGGCCCTGGCCACCGGCGGAGCCAAGGTGGCGGTCCTGGACCTGCTCGAACCCGCGGCCGCGAGAGTGACCGACGCGATCAAGGCCCAGGGCGGCGTCGCGATCCCCGTCGCGTGCAACGTCCTGGACAAGGCCGCCGTCGAGAAGGCCAAGGACAAGGTCGTCGCGGAGTTCGGACGGGTCGACGTCCTGATCAACGGCGCCGGCGGCAATAAGAAGGAAGCGACCACCTCGCCCCAGATGTCGTTCTTCGATCTGCCGGCCGACGCGGTCCGCTTCGTCTTCGACCTGAACTTCCTGGGCACCCTGCTGCCGACACAGGTCTTCGGCAAACTCATGGCCGAGCAGAAGGCGGGCAATATCCTGAATATTTCCAGCATGAACGCGTTTCGCCCGCTGACGAAGATCCCGGCGTACTCGGCCGCCAAAGCCGCGATCAGCAACTTCACGCAGTGGCTGGCGGTCCACATGTGCCAGAATTACGCCAGGGACATCCGCGTCAACGCGATCGCGCCGGGCTTCTTCCTGACCGAGCAGAACCGTTTCCTCCTGACCGACGAGAAGACCGGCGGCCTGACCCCTCGCGGCGAGACGGTCGTCAACCACACGCCGATGGGCCGGTTCGGTTCGCCCGACGAGCTGTTCGGCGCGATGTTCTGGCTGCTCAGCGACGCATCGAAGTTCGTCACCGGCGTCACGATCCCGGTCGACGGCGGCTTCTCCGCCTGTTCCGGCGTGTGACGTGCCCGTTCGTAGTGTGCCCGTAAGGGCATGTCTTCGTGTCGCGGGCATCCTGCCCGCGATTCGAGGGCGAGACGCCTTCGACACAGGATGACGCCTTACGGCGTCACTACCAACAACACAACGATGGAGGTATCGCGATGAAACAGAACGGTCTGACGCGTCGGAGCTTCCTGCGATCGGCCGGCGTCACGTCGCTGGCGCTCGGCATGACCACGGCGAACGCCGCATCGAAGCGAGAGAAGCTGGCGAAGATTCCGCGCGCCAAGCCGCGGAATGTCATTTTCATCCTGTCCGACGACCATCGCTTCGACTTCATGGGCTTCATGGGCAAGGTGAAGTTCCTCGAAACGCCGCACATGGACCGCATGGCCCGCGAGGGGGCGCACATCCAGAACGCCTTCGTCACGACCGCGCTGTGCTCGCCCAGTCGGGCGTCGATCCTGACCGGCCAGTTCTCCCACACGCACGGCGTCGTGGACAACAACACCGATATCCAGCCGGGATTGGTGTTCTTCCCCGAGTACCTTCAGCAACTCGGCTACGAGACCGCCTTCATGGGCAAGTGGCACATGGGCCACGACAGCGACGACCCGCGACCGGGTTTCGACAAGTGGGTCAGCTTCCGCGGCCAGGGCGAATACTACAACGGCACGCTGAACGTCGACGGCAAGAAGGTCAAGACGACCCAGCACATCTCCGACGAACTGACGGACAACGCGGTGGCGTGGATGAAACAGGACCGCAAGAAACCCTTCTTCCTGTACCTCTCGCACAAGGCGGTCCACGCGATGTTCGAGCCCGCCAAGCGGCACCTCGACCGGTACAAGGACGTCCCGCTCGAATACCCCGCGAGCATGGCCGACACCGAGGCCAACTACCGCTGCAAGCCCCGCTGGGTGAAGGAGCAGCGCAACAGTTGGCACGGCGTGGACTACATGTACCACGGCCAGATGGATTTCGACACGTTCTACCGACGCTACTGCGAGACGCTACTGAGCATCGACGACAGCATCGGACGGGTGATGGACTGTCTCAAGGAGATCGGGCAGGACCAGTCCACCCTGGTCTTCTACATGGGCGACAACGGCTTCTGCTTCGGCGAGCACGGCCTGATCGACAAGCGACACATGTATGAGCCTTCGATGCGAGTTCCTCTGCTGGCGTACTGTCCAGAGGTCATCAAGCCCGGCACGAAGGTGCCGCAACTCGTGCAGAACATCGACATCGCGCCGACGGTTCTGGAGGCCGCGGGCGCTCAGCCGCCCCAGCACATGGACGGCCGCTCGATCCTGCCTCTGCTGGCGGGCAAGGAAACGCCCTGGCGAAGCGAGGTCTTCTACGAATACTACTGGGAGGCGAACTTCCCGCAGACGCCGACCACGTTCGGAGTCCGGACCGACCGCTACAAACTGATCCACTATCACGGCGTCTGGGACACCGACGAGTTGTACGACGTCCAGAACGACCCGGACGAGAGGGACAATCTGATCGACAAGCCCGAGCATCGGACGCTCGTCGCGGACCTGCGAAGACGCATGTACGACTGGCTCGAAAAGACCGACGGCATGCAGATTCCGCTTCGCCGCGAGGTCGGCGGCAGAAGCGACAAACGCGGCCCCAAAGCCACAACGGAATTCAAGTTCCACCAAGAGAGCCGATGACGGACACGAAGCCCGAGTTGGCCCTGGAGCGGTTCGCCGCGCAGAGGGAATTCCTGGTCGCCCTCGACTCGGACGGCACCGTCTTCGATACGATGACGATCAAGCACCGCGAGTGCCTGGCCCCGTGCATGATCGAATGCTTCGGCCTCGAGCCGGTCGCGCAGGCGGCCTGCGAGTGCATGGATTTCGCGGGCCTGTTCAGCAAGACCCGCGGCGCGAACCGACACAGGAATCTCCGGCGAATCCTCGGCGAGTTGCTGCCGAGTCATCCCTTGGTCGTCAGCAGCGGCTTCGACGTCCCGCAGTTGCCCCACTACTTCGCCTGGGTGGACGACCCCGACAACGTCCTGAGCGGCCAAGGGCTCCAACGCACCCTCGCCTCTGCGACCGGCGCCGCGAGGAGAGAACTCGAGCTGGCCGCAGCGTGGAACGACAGGGTCAACGAGTGCAACGAGCGAAAGACCGGCGGAATCCCCCCTTTTGCGTTCGTTCGGGAGTGCATCGAACGGATGCACGACAGGGCCGATCTGATCGTCGTCTCGACCGCGCCGTGCCGGACGCTGGCCCGCGAATGGAACGCGTATGGATTGGCCCGATACGCGGCGGTGATTGCAGGCCAGGAGATGGGCGAGAAGGCCCGGTGCATTGAAACCGCGGCCCGTGGGCGGTACAATGAGAACTGCGTCCTGGTGATCGGCGATTCGCCGGGCGATCTGAAAGCCGCCAAGGCCAACGACGCCCTGTTCTACCCGATCGATCCGGGCGATGAAGAGGCCTCGTGGGAACGGTTCCACAACGAGGCGATGGACAGGTTCTTCGCAGGCGATTACGCGGGCGAATACGAGGCGGCTCTCATCGCCGAATTCGACTCGCGCCTGCCGGAGAAGCCGGCGTGGGTGCAGGGTGTCTTGTCATCCTGAGCGCAGCGAAGGATCTGGGCGCCGAATGGAGATGTGCGTCACATATACTGTGCACCCGTCTCGATCGCAGCCCGGATGCTTCACTTCGTTCAGCATGACACACGGCGCCGGATACCGCGGAGAACAGGACGAGAATTGGTGACCTATGCTCTACTACAGTCGCGGAAATGAACACGACAACCTGAGCGCCGACGATCTCAAACAGGGCTTGTACGCCGCCCTGGGGAAGCTGGGCACAAGACAGAAGGTCCTGGCCCTGCCGCCGGACATTACGAGGCTCCACTCGCGAGCGGGCGAATTGACCCGCTACGCCTGGCAATATTACGGCAAGGCGATGACCGACGTCCTGCCCGCGCTCGGCACGCATTTCGCAATGACCGAGCCCGAGATCAAGAGAATGTTCGGCGAAGTCCCGACCGATCTCTTCCGCGTTCACGACTGGCGAAACGGCTTTGCCACGCTAGGCGAGGTGCCGGCGTCCTACATCCGCGAAGTCAGTGAGGGCAAGCTTGACTGGTCCTGGCCCGCGCAGGTGAGCAAGCTGATCGCCGAAGGCGGGCACGATCTGATCTTGTCGTTCGGGCAGGTCGTGCCGCACGAGGTCATCGGCATGGCCAGCTACAACAAGAACATCTTCGTCGGCACAGGCGGCTCCGAGGGCATCAACAAGAGCCACTTCCTCGGCGCCTGCTACGGCATGGAGCGGATCATGGGTCGGGCCGATACCCCGGTCCGCAAGGTGCTCAACTACGCCAACGACCACTTCGCCAGACACCTGCCCTTCGTCCACGTCCTGACGGTCGTCGGCGCGACGCAGGCGGGCCCGGTGACGCGGGGCCTGTTCGTCGGCGACGACATCGAATGCTTCCACAAGGCCTGCGAGCTGGCCCTGAAGGTGAACTTCACGATGCTCGACGAGCCGCTCAAGAAGGTGGTCGTCTACCTCGACCCCGAGGAGTTCAAGAGCACCTGGCTCGGCAACAAGAGCATCTACCGCACCCGCATGGCGATGGCCGACGGCGGCGAGCTGATCGTCCTGGCCCCGGGCCTCAAGGAGTTCGGCGAGGACAAAGGCATCGACGCGATGATCCGCAAGTACGGCTACGTCGGCACACCCAAGGTGCTGCAGCTCGTCCGGGACAACGAAGACCTCCGCTCCAGTCTCGGCGCCGCCGCCCACCTGATCCACGGCTCGACCGAAGGCCGCTTCACAGTGACCTACTGCCCAGGCTCGCTGACAAAGCAGGAAATCGAAAGCGTGAACATGCAATACGCCGACCTGCAGACGATGATGACAAAATACGACCCCAAGAAGCTGAAGAACGGCCCGAACACCGTCGCCGGCGAAGAAATCTTCTACATCTCCAACCCCGGCCTAGGCCTCTGGTCCACGCGGGCCCGGTTCGGGTGAGGAGGATCACGAAGAACCATCAAGACAAGGCATAGCACTGGCGCTTGACAAACACCACGGTCAAACATCCGCGATGGATCACGGAAGGCACAGACGCCAGAGATTATGTTTCGAATTGCGATAGGGCACCGCAGAACGCCTTCACATCGAGTACGGCCTTCCATTCCTGGCTGCCTTTACGCCCGTAGAGGTAGAGCGTTGGCCGCACATAGCTCTGCCATGAGTATTCACCTTCGACCATATCGTACTTCAACTTCGTCAGGTGAATGATCTTGTTGCATGCCTCTCTGAGGTTGAGTTCTTCCGACTGCTTCTTGGAGGCATCAGGATACAGTCTGCCTACGACGGGGTTCCACGGCCCATTGAAACTCCTCCCTGCTCGTGCGTTGTCATCCGCAATTCGATACAAAATGGCAATCTGGATGAGAGTGTGCTCAATTGCTGGTTGTTCGTGCTGGGAGAGGATATCCGCGCCCGAGTTGTACTCGCCATCGCGCAGTTTGCTCAGCCCCTTGCTTGCCAGGAACATGGTCAGCAAACGATACGACAGCAACCCCACTCGCTCGGAATCTATGCGAATCCCCTCATTGACAGCTTCCTCGTATTGCCTTTCCATTCACGAAACGCTTTCAAGTCTTGCTGATAACAATGGCCCCACTTGGGTTGGTACAATCTCCTGCGGACATGTTCCTACATACTCGCGCCGTCTGTGCCACTAATCACTCGCTCCATTGTCTCGGGTGGCCAATAGTCGATTGTGCGTGGGTCTTCGAGTGCGTGCCGAACCAAACAGAGAGTATCGTAGAGCCGTCCGATGTCATCCGCTGCCCATTGCTGATAATGTGCATCTCTGCACAGGCGACGGAGATCATCAACATGGATCGAGTGGCCTTGCCCCAGCAGCCTGTCGAACAATTGGACAACCCTTATTCTGTCGCGGTCCTCAAGCCTACCATACGTGTCTTGGAATAGCTTCTCTATAGCTCTTCGATAGATCGCATGGCACATCATTTCCCCTTTCTAAACGAGGCATACGTTATCCATTGTGGTTCTGAATTGAGTGTATTGTCCCAGAATAGGCCGCAGAGCGTCACTCCGTAGACTGAGTGCGCCGGCTCATGTCCTTCTATGGTGTAGATGAAGCTGCCGCCAAGTCCAGGAGATAACTGATCGTCGCATCCTCCGCCATGGCCGACGGCAGTGCGAAGCACCCAATGAAGAGAAGAATCATGGTGAGCACCCGCCAGCCACCGATCTTCCTGTGCATGACGCGGAATCCGCCCAAGTGGTCCCATGTTGTCTCGCCATTTGATCGCAACGTGCTCCACGCGATGATATTCGCGATCACAACGATGAAGGGAATGTAGAATGCCTCTCCCCGCATCCATACACTTGCGCTTCGTCGCAAAGCCTCGCGGTACGTTGGAAGGCTCGCATCCCTTCTCCGGATGTGTGTTCTGAGCAGCATTTTCCCGGGGGTCGCACCGTAGCGTGAGAGGAATATCGGCTCAATGAAGAGCCAGCCTATTGGGATCAGGATGCCCATCATCCAAACGGCCCTCCACCCAAGGTGGACGCCACTGACAAGGTATAGGACATCAACGGTTTCAAAAGCAATCGTCATGTCGAGCATCCGTGCCGCACATCTTACCCACGGGCGCGCCTTTGTGACTCCGAGCGTCGCAGCAGGTGGGAGAACTCGTGATCCTGCCGGTATCGGCACGTGTGTTACAGAGGGGGTTGGAATGTCGTTGGATGCCATCAACTCCTTGAATTGACCGGCGCTCGTCCATTCAGGGAGATCCTCCGTCCAGACGAGCGTTTCAGGAGATAGACTCCCCGACTGAAACAGCAGGGTCAAGGCTTCTTCCACGACTGGGCCAACTTGGTGACCAGAATCAATGTAGTACCATTGCCTGACAATCGTATTCATTTTTCGCACCTCAACAACAGTTGGAATGCCGCAGCTCTGGCGTAGACTTCTTCGTCCATGGTGTTCGCTCCCAGAAGGGTCCACCAACTACACAACCACACTCTGCAAAGTCAGGCGCGAATCTCCACTCTGGTCGCCTCATCAAAGATGGATGAAACGTATCGCTACGACCTCTATCGGCCAAAAGGCAAAGGGACTTGAGATCAATGGTGGGCAGAAGTCGGCCGATGTCTTAGACCCGGGGATGCCGTCCCCGGACCCCTGGCATTTTCCGCTTTTCGCCAATGGCATGGTGGAAGGACAAAGCGACACCGTTTGCACCGACGCCGCCAGACGTCCCGTAGCAGGCGGCACCGGCGTGAGCACTACGAGCATCCGCAACGGTTGAATACTTCGTCACAAACGAGCCCATCTCACATGCTTTCCTCATCATGCCATTGGTCCAAAGCGAAAAATGTCGGGGGCCTGGGGGCAGAGCCTCCAGTTCCATAGAGGAACACCGTTTCGGTGCATTGACGGGTGGAGAGCGTCAAGGCAGTTCCGCCTCTGGCGCGGCGGGAGTTTTTCGCATTGGGGCCCCCAGCACGTATTCAAGAGGGGTTGGCACCCTAATAGAGCACCAACCCGTGCCGTTAGGCATCGCCACGGTGCTCAGGTCGCACTCCTGCGTTGCCCTATCCCCCGTGACGGCGTTCTGATTATACCCAAGGGCGTGGGGGGAATCCAATGGCGCCGGCCGCCAGAGTCGTGCCCGTAACCGACGCTATCGCGGAAATGGGGCTCACAACGCACCTCAACCACCTTCCGATTGGAGAAGACTCTGCTCTATCCCAACGTGTCGGGGGCCCCAAAGCGATAAACTCAATGCGGATGGCCGATCTTGAGGCGGCATCGATAGCGACGCGACAACGTTGACAGCGAAACCGTGAGGACAGGTTTCATCGGAGGAACTGATGCCCTTTTTCCTTGACTGTGACGAGTATTGGAGCATCCACAACCTCCAGCCGCTAGTGGGTCACGATCGCTGGTGCAGCTTTGAGAAAGCGATCGCCAAGGCCATAACCTCTTGCCGGCAATCGGGTAAAGAGCCGGACCACCATTTTGCGCACGCGCGCATAATGGTTGCCAGGGGTCGAACAGCGAACGCGAAATTGCCGGTTTCCGCCTCTCCCGCTTCGCCTGTTTCCTGGTGGTATGGAATGACAATCCACGCCGCGCGTGGAACTCGACGGGCCCGAAGCCAAGGGCCTCATTGGTCCAGAACAGAAGACGTAGTCCCCGTGCCTACCGCGTCACGATGAAGCACAGGTCGTAGGGCTCGCCTCGGCCGACGTCTTCCCGCTCTTTGCCGCCGTTGTCCTGGCCGTCCTCCATGACGCTCCAAAGGACGTAGCCGGGTTCGGTCCGGCGGTAGCGGATCGGCTGGCCGTCGAAGGGATCGATCGGGACCTGCTCCAGGTACGCCGGGACGAGGTCGGCCAGTTGCTCGGGCAGTTTGCCCTTGGCCAGACGGTGCCGCTCGACGGCCGCGGCGGTCCTGCCCAACTCGAGGTGCGCGTGTGCCCGCAAATCGAGCTGGGAAGTCCTTGCCAGAGGCGGCGCCATGATCTTGGCTGCGATGTGCAGGTGCGAGAGCCCGGACAGGCGCGCCTCGATCTCCTTGAATCTCGTCTCCCGCTGCGGCCCCTGGAGCCCCGCGGCCTGGATGCAGTCCCCCAGGTAGTCCAGCATGTCGATGAGACCCTGCGACTGAACGCCCGGTATCTTGAAGATCGTGATCCCGATCTTCGACGGCTCCACCAGCGAGGGATCGCGTATGCAGTCGATCACGGCGCACCGCTCCAGGGCCAGCGCACGAGCCAGATCGATCCTGCCGGCCGTCACGGCCAGTGCATCGTCAAGCTCTCTCAACTGCGAATCGGCGAAGGCCGTCAGGCTCAACGACCGCTCCAGACTCCTGACCCCCAGCCCGGCGTAGGCGCTCTGCACGAAGTAGGATATCAGCCTGGGCTCATCCCGCAGCGAATCGCTCAGCCGCAATAAATCCTTGATGCAGCTTACGGCCGCAGCGACGTCCCCCTTCTGCGCGTGGTTGACCGCCGCCAGCTTGAGCAGTTGGGCACAGCCCCGCAGTTCACTGAATGGCGGCATTTCTCTCTGATAGTCATAGTCGTAGCGGCAATTCTCGACGCCCGCGGCCTCGTGCAGCAGGGCCAGGCACTTCTCGTTTGCCGCCAGGAACTCTGCGACCGCCTCCGCCATCGACTCGGGGATTCCCGAACCCCGCACAAGCGTCACGGTCTTCTTGCCTGCGAAAGGGATGTTCACATCCGCCGGCGGGGGCACGAACATGCCGATCGCGCTCTGATAAACAGAGGCCGCGTTCTCCATTCCCATGGGCAGCTTGTTTCGCACGGCCAGTTCGGCCAGGCTTGTCGGCTGTCCCGCGGCGCGGAGGGCCTCGATCCGCCGATTTGCGCCGCTGCTGAGGATCGCCACGTGGAGAATGCCCGCAACCAGCAGCGCCGCGAATACTCCGAGAATGACGTGTCGGACTTTCAGATGAAACCGCTTGCGGTGTCTGCCAGGGTCGGTTTCGTAGCTCATGCCTGATTCCTCCCGATCTGATCCTTCGCGGTCTCGTGGCTCCGACCGGCATCGATCCGGCGGGACAACCTCCAGATCATACCATAGGACGTCGCCGACCGAAAAACGTTAATCGCAAACCCGCGAAAGCGGCATCGCCAGACCGCCTGAGCGGGACTGCCGCCCTGTCGTCGGAAGCGTCAAAGCCCGCTCGTCAATAATCACTCATCAATTCTACAACCCCCTATCCGCCGGACCTGTTTTCGGGTAGGATACTGCCCTCGTCGGACTGTGAACGAACAGCCGCAAGTGAGTGTGGATTTGGGCAAGGAGTTAGTCATCATGGCACAAGCAGATATCGGCCTCATCGGCCTGGCCGTCATGGGGGAGAACCTCGTTCTGAACATGGAAAGCAAGGGCTTCACCGTCGCCTGCTACAACCGCACCGTCTCGAAGGTGGACGACTTCATGAACGCGCGGGCCAAGGGCAAGAACATCATCGGCTGTCGATCCGTCGAGGAGCTGATCGCCGGCCTCAAGACGCCCCGCAAGATCATGATCATGGTCAAGGCGGGCAAGCCGGTGGACGAATTCATCGATCAACTACTGCCGCACCTGTCGAACGGCGATATCCTCATCGACGGCGGCAACAGCAACTACCAGGACACGATCCGTCGGACCGCCCACGTCGAGAGCCAGGGCAAGCTCTACATCGGCACCGGCGTCTCCGGCGGCGAGGAAGGCGCCCTGCTGGGCCCGGCCATCATGCCCGGCGGCTCGCACCCCGCCTGGGAGCACGTCAAGCCGATCTTCCAGAAGATCGCAGCCAAGGCCCCCGACGGCGTGCCCTGCTGCGAGTGGATGGGCGACAACGGCGCGGGACACTTCGTCAAGATGGTCCACAACGGCATCGAGTACGGCGACATGCAGATGATCTGCGAAACCTACCAGATCATGAAGGAAGGCCTGGGCATGACCAATGAGGAAATGCACCAGGTCTTCTCCGAGTGGAACCGGGAGGAACTGGGTTCGTACCTGATCGAGATCACGCGGGACATCCTGGCGGTCAAGGACTCGGAGGGCCACGCGGTGATCGACCTGATCCTGGACACCGCTGGCCAGAAGGGCACCGGAAAGTGGACGGTGATCGAGGCCCTGGACGTGGGCCAACCGCTGACGCTGATCGCGGAGGCGGTCTTCGCCCGCTGCCTGTCGGCCCTCAAGAGCGAACGCGTCGAGGCCTCGAAGGTGCTGACCGGTCCCAAAGGCGCCTTCCGCGGCAAGAAGGCCAACATGGTCAACGACCTGCGCCAGGCCTTGTACGCGTCCAAGATCGCCAGCTACGCGCAGGGCTTCATGCTGATGCGAGAGGCCGCCAAGGAGCACAAGTGGAACCTCAACTACGGGGATATCGCCTCGATCTGGCGCGGCGGCTGCATCATCCGGTCGGTCTTCCTGGGCAAGATCAAGGAGGCGTTCGACGCCAAGCCCGATCTGGCGAATCTGCTGCTGGACCCGTTCTTCAAGAGCGCGGTCACCAAGGCCGGCGGCGCCTGGCGCCGCGTGGTCACCACCGCGGTCAAGCTGGGTATCCCGGTCCCGACGATCGGCGCAGCGCTATCCTTCTTCGACGGCTACCGTCACGACCGACTGCCGGCCAATCTGCTCCAGGCCCAGCGCGACTACTTCGGCGCGCACACCTATGAGCGGGTGGACAAGCCGCGAGGGGAGTTCTTCCACACGAACTGGACCGGCCGGGGCGGCACGACCTCCGCGTCCACGTACGTTGTCTGACGACAAAGAGCCTTTTGCCACAGAGGACACAGAGGTCACAGAGAAGAAGTGGATGAGAGGAGTCGTCTCTTCTGTCTTGACTTCCATTCTTCACCTCTGTGTCCCTCTGTGGCTGATCTTCTTCTAACCCTGACCCGGAGACAAGCCGGTGTACGACAGCCTGCGGATGCGATCCGTGCAGACGCCGATCATTCCCGTGGTCGGTGAGTTGATTCGCGCCAATCCCGGCACGATCTCCCTCGGCCAGGGCGTTGCGTATTACGGCCCGCCGCCGGAGACGGCCGCGTATATCGAACGGTTCTTCGCGGACCCGCAGAACCACAAGTACAAGCTCGTGCAGGGAATCCCCGAACTGCTGGAAGCCATCGAGAGCAAGCTCGGAATGGAGAACGGCGTCCGAATCGGGCCCGGCCGGCGGATCGTCGTCACCGCAGGCGCGAACATGGGCTTCGTCAACGCGGTCCTGGCCATTACCGACCCGGGCGACGAGATCATCCTGAACCTGCCCTACTACTTCAACCATGAGATGGCCATCGCGATGGCCGACTGCAAGGCCGTCTGCGTGCCGACGGACGAGAGCTACCAGTTGCAGCCGGACCTGATCGAGAAGGCGATCACGAGCCGCACGCGGGCGGTGGTCACGATCTCCCCGAACAATCCGAGCGGCGCCGTCTATCCCGAGCAGGCTCTCCGGCAGGTGAACGACCTGTGCCGCGAGCACGGGATCTACCACATCTCCGACGAGGCCTACGAATACTTCGTCTACGGCGGCGCCAGACACGTCTCGCCGGCCTCGTTCCCCGACAGCGAACGGCACACGATCTCGCTGTACTCGCTGTCCAAAGCCTACGGCTTCGCGAGCTGGCGGATCGGCTGGATGGTGATTCCCGAGCAGCTCTTCGAGCCGATCCGCAAGATCCAGGACACCATCCTGATCTGCGCTCCCGTCATCTCGCAATGGGCGGCGGTCGGCGCGATGGGCGTCGGGAAATCCTATTGCGATGCGAAGCTCCGCGAGACCCGCGAGATTCGCGCGATCCTGCTGAACGAGTTGGAGGCGATTCAGGACCTTGTCACGGTCCCGCGAGCCGACGGCGCGTTCTACCTTCTCCTTCGCATGCACGCGAAGATGGACTCGATGGAACTGGTTCGACGGCTCATCGAGGAGCACAAGGTCGCGGTCATCCCGGGCGGCACGTTCGGCGTTCAGGACCGGTGCCTGCTCCGCGTGGCCTACGGCGCATTGCAGAAGGACAGCGCCGCCGAGGGCATCGGCCGCCTGGTCCGCGGATTGAGAGACATTCTTACGAACTGATCGTTCGATATGAAGCAAGAGAGTCCTGTCGGTTCCGATAGGCTGGAGGTGGAGTTGTCTATGCGACGTGTGTACGAACTGATTCTCTGGGGTCTGCTGGCGGCGTTCTGCGTCTCGACGATCGGCTGCAACACGATAGAAGGCCTGGGGCGGGACATCGAAGAAGCCGGCATGGCCATCCAGGAGGCGTGCCGCTGAGCGGCAGGTCGATCCGTCACATCGATCCTCTCCCTGTCCCTTACCTTGCAGAAGCCCGGACGGTATCATCGAGGGCGCAGTTGGCCGTTTGACTGAGCCCACAGAGCGATGTCTTGCGAAAGGGATGCCATGTCGATGCCCCGAGTTCGGATCACGCTTATTCTTGCGGCGGGAGTCTTGGCGAGCCTTCAGGCTCGTTCCTTCGCTCAAGACCAGTACGAAAAGGCAAAGTCCCGCCTGGACGCGCTTCGACTGGCGTCCTATGCGACCTCGCACCAGGTCGAACAGATCGCCGCCGATGAGGGCTTTCGGGCCCGCGTGCGGGAAACCCTCCGACGGATGGGGATCACCAGGCTCTACGTCGAGGTCTATCGAAGCGGGCACACCGTCTCGTCTGAGCGCCTGGTCTTCGTCCGCGATTGGCTCGTTCGCGAAGGCATAGACGTCGTGGGCGGGATCGCCACGGTGCCCGGCGGCGACGTGGGCGTTCGCCAGGAGGGACCGCTCGACTGGTTCAACTGGCAGAGCCCCAAGACGCAGCGAGATGTGGAACGAATCGTTCGGATGGCCGCAGCGATCTTCGACACCTTCATCGTCGACGATTTCCTCTGCACAGGCGACGTCAGCAGGGAGTCGGACGAAGCCCGCGGTCAGCGATCGTGGGGCCCGTACCGACGGGACCTGCTGACGCAGTTGGCCCGGTCGCTCTTCCTCGAACCGGCCCGGCAGGTGAATCCCAGGATCACGATGATCGTCAAGTACCCCCAGTGGTACGACCGCTTCCACCTGTTCGGCTACGACACCGAGACCCTTCCTCGCCTCTTCGACCGCGTGTGGGTGGGGACGGAGACGCGAGGTCGCACCACCCGACGCTTCGGCTTCGTCCAGCCCTACGAGGGATTCGTGAACTATCGCTGGCTGGCCGGCATCGCAGGCGACAAGATCGGCGGCGCCTGGTTCGATCACGGCGACTGCGCCGAGAACGACTTCCTCGACCAGGCCTACATGAGCGTCCTGGCCGGCGCGAGGGAACTGGTCTTCTTCAATCTGGGCGATCTTCTGCAAGGCCACCCCGACCACGCCAGGCTCGTCGGGCAGTTCGACCGCCTGGCGGATCTGGCGGCGTTCGTCCGCACGCATCCGGTCGTGGGCGTCCCGGCCTACAAACCGCCCAACAGCGACCCGGCCGGGGATATGTACCTGATGGACTTCCTGGGCATGCTCGGAATCCCGCTGGTCCCGGTGCACCAGTTCCCCGAATCGGCGTCCGTGATGTTCCTGCCCGCCCAGGCGGCGGCCGACCCCGCCCTGCTCGAACGCGTGAAGGCCGCCCTGGATCGAGGCGCCAGCGTCATCGTCACCGCCAATCTCCTGATCGCGACGCCTCGCGGCGGCGAGCTGGCCCGCATGCTCGATGTGGACGCGAACGTCGCTTCCAACCCTGCCTCAGGCGAACTGCTTTCTCGCTCGCTCGACAAGACGATCCGCGCCAAGGTGGACATCGAATCGCGAATCGAATCCTCCGAGGGGCCGCGCGACATCGTCTGCAAAGTGGACGGCAAAGACATGCTGTTTCTGCGGACGCGAGACGCGGGAAAGGGCCGCATCTCGCTGCTCAACACCCACACCTACAGCCAGGCGGATTTCGACGCGGTCGGCGAGGTCCTGCTCTGCCCCAAGCCTCTGGATCTGCTCTCGATGCAGGGGGGCCCGCTCGCCCGGCTTCGCGAGGTCTTCAACGGCGGATTCCCAGAGGACGCAGGACCCCGACTTGCCGGAGGACAGGCCAGAGCGGTTCTCGCCCACGGCCCGAGTTGCATCACGTTCCATCCCTTCTCAGCGACGAGCGACGACGGCTTCGTGATTCAGAACTTCAACGTCACCCAGGAAGACGTCAACATCGTCACCAGAACCGACAGGAACGCCCCGGTGGAATTCGTCGACCGGTTCTCCGGACAGGTCCTTTCCGCCTCGCCCGTTGCCGATCTGCCTGGGGTGTCGCTGGCGATCACCATCCCGGCCCGGGGGCGAGTCTGGATTCAACCTCAGACTGCGCGGTGACCGGCATTGACGCGGGTGGCGGACATCCGATTCGCCCCCAGGCCCTCTGTCGGAGAGGCCTTGGGCTCGCGGCTCCAGAGACGCTGACTACGTAAGGGGCGTCTCCGTATCTCGCTGCCGATATCGGATCCATTCGAGGCACAGGCCGCCCGCCGGGGCGAGGTGGCCCGCGGCCTGGCGATCGCGGCTGGCGAGGATCTCCGCCATCTCTTCGGGTCTCCAGTGCCCGCGTCCGACATCGACGAGCGTACCCACGAGGATGCGGGCCATGTGGTGCAGGAAGCCGTCGCCCTCAAGATCGACCGTGAGGGTGTCCGAGTCGTCGTCGCCGGAGGCGACCTCGCAGCGGAACAGGGTGCGGACGGTGTTCTCTCCCGGTTCCAGCGACGCTGCGAAGGAGCGGAAATCGTGGGTCCCAACGAAACGCCCGGCGGCAGTCTGCATGGCGTCGAGCCTCAGACGGCCTGGGTAGTGCCAGCAGAAACGAATCCGGCGCACCGGTCGGACCCGGCCCGTGTAGATCGTGTAGCGGTAGGCTTTGCGAACGACGTCTCCGACGAGGTCGAAGTCCGGCGACGCCTCCTGCGCGTCCAGCACGGCGACGTCGCGCGGCAGGAACTCGTTGATCGCCCGTCCCAGGTGCTGGGCGTCGATGGGATTGGTGGTCTTGATCAGTCCGACCTGTCCCATGGCGTGAACGCCGGCATCGGTCCGGCTGGCCCCGACCACGCGGGTGGGGCATCGCAGCAGGGCGGTGGCTGCGTCGCACAAGACGCTTTGCACCGTCCGAAACCCAGGCTGCATCTGCCAGCCGTGGTATTCGGTGCCATCGTAGGCGATCAGCAGTTTGATCTTACGCCTGGGGAACATGGCCAGAGAGTATCAGAGCTTCCCCCTCCGTCCAAGCGCAAAAGCCCCCTGCCTCCGAGGACACGCAACGGTTCTCAGCGCCTCGACAAAAAAAAGGGCTGGCGCCCCTGGGACGCACAGCCCTTGAGAAACGATGTTCCTCGTACGATGCGTTAGAAAGCCCGGCGTCTGCGAAGCATGCCGACCAGGCCCGCACCGAGACTCCCCAGCAGGATTGCGCCGGGCGCGGGAACCGGACTCGGATTGATTCTTCCCCAAAGGAACGTCTGGGTGGCGGCGCTCTCCGGCGACTGGAGCTGACCCTGAATCGTGTCCGCATCGGGTCCGAAGCCCAGGATGTCCAGTGTGTACTGCCGCCATGCGATGCTGAACGGGATGCTGGGCATCGTGCTCGGGAAGGAAATGCTGTCGTCCACCGGGCCGGGCAGGTTGATGGTCTCGTCGATGACCAGCGCGAACGCAACGCTCTCATTCAGTCCCGGCGGATCGGTGAAGAGCATATTGACCGTCAATTGAACGCTGGAGACGTTCGTGCCGACATCGATGGGCCAGTTGAAGTGTTCAAGCTCGCCGATCGCGAAGGCCTCGCCGAGCTCGAACGACGTGGTCACGCCGAAGCCAGCGGACCCGGTGAAGCCCAGACCGCTCTGCACGCCGACCGTTCCCAGGGCTTCGAGACCGCCCCAGCGGATCTGGTCCTGCGACAGGTTGCCGTAATCCGGATTGGCCACGCCGTCGAGCGTGACGACCCCGGTGCCACCCACCCAATCGCTCCAGACGCCATCCACATCGGACAGAACAAAGGCGTTCGCGGTGCTGCCGATCACCAGAACTGACACCAAAAGTACGACTGACCCTGCGCGCTTCATTGCATTCCTCCTTGATAGAACCTGACACTCAAATCCTTAAGCAACAGTTGCTTTTGCACTCACCACATCCGGTCGCCAGAGAGAACGGACAGCCGCCGCGCTCCGACGCAACGACGCCTCGGGGATAGGATGGACAGCATGCGCGTCCCTGATACGGATGCCTCCAAAACCACCTTCTCCGTCACACTGCATCCCCTCCCTCCTCATACGACAGGTCATATCCACTTCCTCGCGACGTGTCAACACGCGACCCCCGAATTGTGGACCGCGATCAGGCACAGGGTCCGCCGCGGCGTTCCATCGGCCAGCCTCCTTCGTGGCGGAAGTCATTCATTTTCACGACAAAAGGGCCTCCGTCACTTCAATTCCGGCGTCCTGCGACCACCGGAAGTCCGGTTCCGGAATCACGCCGCGGACAGACCGAAACCCGGTTTCGCCGGACCCGTTTGTAACAGATTTGCTGATACATTTGGTCCCTCGGTCCCTGGCGAGTCCCTCCGGCGCCCTCCCAATCCGGGTTGACCCTCATTTCAGATTGCATTATTATGTCGGATGCGCGGTGATCGCTTCGGGCCTGGAACTATTGAAGGGAAGACACCATGGGCTGGTATGGCATCTTCATGATGATCGGCGTCCTCGTCGTGGGCGGCGGGTGGATCGCGTATTGGCTGTATAACCGCAAGCTCGACCGGGAAGAGGCGACGCAGCCCAAGCAGTACTCCCAACAGCGCAAGAAGACCAGTTCCGAAGTGTCGGACTGGGCGAAGAAGATGGCCGAGTTCAAAGGCCCGCCCAAACGGCCCGGCAGCGACCAGAAGCCCCAGGACGAATGACCGCAGAGGATTCGCGCCCGCGGGAACCGACGCGGACACCGTTGCGAAAGGAGAACCATGGCAGGCCCGTTCATGACCGAGGACTTTCTGCTCCAGACCCAGACCGCTCGGAAGCTCTATCACGACCACGCGGCCCAGATGCCCATCTACGACTATCATTGCCACCTCCCGGCCCACCGGATCGCCGAGGACCATCGCTTCGACAACCTCTCGAAGGCCTGGCTCGAGGGCGACCACTACAAATGGCGGGCCATGCGGACCAACGGCGTCCCCGAGAAATTCGTCACCGGCGACGCCACCGACTGGGAGAAGTTCGAGAAGTGGGCCGCGACCGTGCCCGCCTGCCTGGGCAACCCGCTCTATCACTGGACGCATCTGGAGCTTCGCCGGCCCTTCGGCATCACCGGCCGACGACTCGGTCCCGACACCGCCCTGGAGATCTACGAGGAGTGCAGCGAGATGCTCCGCACGCCGGCGTTCAGCGTCCGCAACATCATGCGGAAGATGAACGTCCGCCTGGTCTGCACGACCGAAGGCCCCCTCGACACCCTCGAACACCACCGCAAGATCCGACAGGACGGCTTCGAGGTCAAGGTCCACACTGCCTGGCGACCCGATCCCGCGATGGCCGTGGAGGACCTGCCCAAGCTCAACGTCTTCATCGACAAGCTCGAAGAACTGTGCAACGTGGAGATCGGCGCGTTTCACGAGTACATCGAGGCCCTGCGCGACCGCCACGGGTTCTTCCACGACCACGGCTGCCGGCTCTCCGACCATGGCCTGGACACCGCCTGCGCCGAGGACTACACCGACAGCGAGATCAAGGCGATCTTCGACAAGATCCGCACCGGCCGGTCCTTGAGCCCCCGCGAAGCCCTGCAGTTCAAGTCTGCGATGATGGTCGAATTCGCACTCATGGACGCGGAGCGGGGCTGGGTGCAGCAACTGCACATCGGCGCCCTTCGCAACAACTGCACGCGGCTGTTCAGGAAGCTCGGCCCCGACATCGGCTGCGACTCGATCGACGACCTCGAAATCGCCCGCCCGCTCTCGAAGTTCCTCGACCGCCTGGACGCCCAGGGTCTGCTGCCCAG
The DNA here is from genome assembly GCA_937927975.1 of uncultured Phycisphaerales bacterium. Lineage (GTDB taxonomy): Bacteria > Planctomycetota > Phycisphaerae > Sedimentisphaerales > Anaerobacaceae > PLanc-01. Next base: position 13,316 of record CALEZT010000089.1, on the reverse strand, counting down.
GACGATCCTCTACAACCTCAACCCGCGCGACAACGCGGTGTTCGCGACGATGATCGGCAACTTCCAGGACGGTTCGACGCCCGGCAAGCTCCAGTACGGCTCCGGCTGGTGGTTCCTCGACCAGAAAGACGGCATGGAAGACCAGATGCGGACCCTGGCGAACATGGGCCTGCTGTCCCGCTTCATCGGCATGCTGACCGACTCCCGCAGCTTCCTGTCCTACCCGCGGCACGAATACTTCCGTCGGATCCTGTGCAACCTGCTCGGCAACGACGTCGAAGCAGGCCTCCTGCCCAACGACATGCCTCTGCTGGGCAATATGGTCGAGGACATCAGCTTCCGCAACGCCAAGGCCTACTTCCCGATGGAATGTGCCTGACGATTGCCTGACCGCTGAGAGGTAGCCAAGCCTCGCGGCGGGTCTGCCCTTGCCACGCTCCGCTTACCCCCGAGGGGCATTCGGCTTGCATGAGCCGCGAGGATCGGATAGAGTTGGGTGGTGCTGGGTGGATGGGGTTCACGCCATGTTATCCCCGCTGTGCGTTGTTGGTTCCTCATGGTCGCGTTGTGGCATTATACATGGATACACTAGATCTTCTTGTGCTGGCTGCAGGACGTGGAACGAGGACCAGGGACTCGTTGCCCAAGCAGTTCATCGAACTGGCCGGAAAACCGATCCTGATTCACGGCCTGGAAGTGTTCGAAAGACTCGAATATGTCGGGACCAAGTACATCGTGTGCGCCCCCGACCAGAAGGACCGCACCGACGAGACGTTGCGAGCGCATCGCATCTCCAACTACGTGCTCGTGGACGGCGGCGACTCCCGCGCCGATTCGGTGCGCAACGGGCTGCGTCGCGTGCAGCGAGAGCGGATGATCACGCACAACGCGGTGATGCCGTTCGTCACGGAGGCCTTGATCGCGCGGGTGGCGGCGGAGGACTACGACTGCGTCACGACCGCGACGCCCCTCGAGTACAATCTGTGCGAGGGGGACGAGTTCGCCGAACGAATCGTGCCCCGCAAGCGGTTGCGGCTGATCAATACTCCCCAGAGTTTCCGCACGGAGGCGTTTCGCGACTGTCACGAGCGGGCCCATCGCGAGGGCTACTCGCCCGCCAGCGACACGGAGCTGATGCTGCACTATGGGCGAACGGTTCGACTGGTCCCCGGGATCGAGCAGAACTTCAAGATCACGACGCCGCTGGACCTGGCGATCGCGGAGATGATCCTGCTGAACCGCGAGACCGGGATGGATTGCGGCGCCGCCGAGGGACAGCAGTGGCGAGAGGCTCTCCTGCGCCCGGAATGACCGACGCGCGTCTTCATGCGATACAACCATGATGCCACATCTATGAGGATGGGATGGAGAACAGAGCAAAAACCCTGGTGCGAACCCTTGCCAGAGCCCTTGCCAGGTCGGCTATCGGTCTTCTGCCGCGAGACGCAGCGCGGCGCCGGATCCTGTTCATCTGCACCCACGAAGTGCAGGTGGATTACCTCGCGGAGATCTGGGACATCCTGAAGTCCGACCCGCGTCTGGATTTCGACATCCTCGTTCTCTGTCCCGAGCATCGTCCCGGCGAGTTCGACCGAATTCGCAGCGCCCTGCCCGTGCGCCAGGTCCGCGGGTTCTGGGCGTACGCGGGTCGATGGGACGTGGCGGTTATGGCCGAGCATGTTTTTCCGGACCTTCCGACCGACAGCCGACACAAGATCGTCCGCATCTCGCACGGTTTTCCAGGCAAACGAGAAGGCGGAACGCTCTACGCCTTCGGACCCAAGGCCTATAGTCGAGACGGCCGGATCCGATATGCGCGTATGTTCGTGCCCAGTCGGACGGTGAAGGAGTGGGCCGTGAACATGGATCCCGCCTTCGAGAACGTCGTGGCGGTGGTGGGCAGCCCCGGCGACGACAAGATGCTCGCGGAGGCCGGCCGACGGGAGGAATTCCGCAGCCGGCTGGGCTTCAAACCCAACGAGGTCGTCGTGTTCGTCACGAGCACGTGGGGGCCGAACAGCCTTTTTCATCGCATGGGCGACGCGATTCTGGCCAAAGCCCGAGAACTCAAGGGCGAGTATCGATTCATCCTCAGCGTGCACCCGATCGAGTACCACCCCCAACCCGCGGGCGGGCGAGTCTGGGGCGAATATCTCCGCGAACAGCGACAGGACGGTTTCCTCCTGCGCGAACCCTGGGAAGACTGGGTGCCCTGCATGGTCGCCAGCGACATCCTCCTGACGGACCACACGTCCTTGGGCGTGCATGGGGTTCTGCTCGGGAAGCCGTTTGTCTTCACCCCTGTGCCGGATGAACTGGTCGAGGCGGGAACGGTCATTCGGCAGATCCGCGACATTTCGCCTATCCTCCGTCCCGACGCCTCCGACCTGGAGCAGGCGCTGCGACGAGCGAGGAATGATTACCCCTTCGATAAGCTCAGAGAAATCGCCTCCCAAATGAATTCCTGTCCGAACGAGGCGGCCGACCGAGTCCGCGAAGAGATGTACGCGCAACTGGCGTTGCCGGCCTGGGACGCCGGGGAAGGTCGCGAGCAAGCGGGCCCAGACGAGCAAAAGAAAATCTGCCGGACGGGTTGACAGGAACGGAGGTTTTCGCTTTAATACTGTTCTGGCCGCGTCGATTGCGGCTGGAAGTTCGGACAGGTGCCCGAGCGGCTAAAGGGGATGGGCTGTAAACCCATTGGCGTAAGCCTACGTAGGTTCGATTCCTACCCTGTCCACTTCAACTCTTTCGCAAGTTGTTGCGGGGCCTCATCTTGCGTCGTTTAACGCGAGTTCACTTGTAGGGAGCGACCAGATCAGGCCCCGCGACACCCTGCCGTGTTGGACTTGCCCTTCTCAGCGGTTGGCTTGCCCCCTTGATTTGCCCGTTTATCGCATTACAATCGAGCGACTGATACGCCTCTTCCCGGCGCGCGTCGGCGAAGGCAATGATGGTTGAAGGAACCCGGCCGTGCCCCAGGAACGATCCAGAAGCATCCAGTACATCAACAAGCTCCGCATCCTGTCGATCTACCTGGTCGTCACGGCGCACGTCACGATCGGCCTGACGATGCCTCTGACCCCGCTGACCTTCAACTGGTGGCTGGGGACCGCGATCTTCTATGCCTGCTTCTGCTCGATCCCGGTCTTCGTGATGATCAGCGGCGCCCTGCTGCTGGACCCCTCGCGGGAGGAGCCCCCGCGCGAGTTCTACCGCAAGCGGATGATCCGCGTGGGCGTGCCGCTGGCGGTCTGGTCGATCGTGTACCTGTTCGTGCGGGCGTTCATCGACAAGGAGCACCTGACCGCGAGCAGGATCTTCGAACTGATCCTCACCGCGGACCCCTACTACCACCTGTGGTTTCTCTACATGGTCGTCGGCCTGTACCTCGTGACGCCCATCTTGCGGACGGTCGTGCGGCACGCCGCGCCGCGAGAGCGGGTGTTCGTCATCGTCATGATGCTGGTCCTGGCCAACGCCCACGGCCAAGCGGACAACGTCCTCTGGCAGAACCAGCGGTCGATCTTCACCCTGTTCATCCCGTACATCGCGTTCTATCTGCTTGGCTTCGAGCTGGGCCGGCTGGATCCCCGCAGAATGCCGCCCGCCAAGTACGTCGTCCTGGGCGTTCTTCTGTGCGTGGTCTATCTGGGCGCCTTCGCCCCGCTGTTTGTCGCACGACACGGCGGCGTCGGTCCCGGCGAGCGATTCCTCTTCGATTTCTTCACCCCTCCGATCGTGCTGCCCTCCATCGCGATCTTCTGGATGGCTCGACGTCGCGATGCCCTCGGCGCGCCTGCCACGGGCTTTCCCAAGAAGGCGGTCGAGTGGGTCGCCTCGACCACGCTGGGGATCTACGCCCTGCACCCCCTGATCCTCAACCGCCTTCAACACGCTCTGAGGAACCACACGAACGAAGGCAGCTTCCTGCTCGGCGTGCTCGTTGTGCCCCTGGTCACCTTCGCCCTGGGCTACCTCATCACGTCCATCCTGATGAACATCCCCGTCCTGCGCCGAGCCGTTTCCTGATCACAGACTCCGTGTTTTGGCCTCAGTTGCCCGACAGGACCTGGAAGATCTCGCGATAAATTTCGAAAAAAGACTTGCATTGATCTTTTGTGGTCGGCATAATATCACTATCTCAATGAACATTATGTAGATTATAGTTCATGTGAAGTCAGATTGTGAGTTTGGCGAAGCGTCAGGACTTCGCCTTTCTTCTTGCAGTATAATCCTAGCATATCTACGGTATTACAAGGAAAGGTCTGGCACGTGGAAACGCATTTCAGGAGCATCCTCAAGGCTGTGACGTGGCGAGCGGGCGGCACCGTCATCACGTGCCTTATCGCCTGGCTCCTCACGGGAAACCTGGACTTGGCTGCCCGAATCGGGATTCTCGACACCCTTCTGAAGGTCGGCGCCTTCTATGTCCACGAGCGGGCCTGGAACCGCCTGGAAATCGGGAAGGCACAGTCGCCGGAATATGAAATCTGAACGCTCGCATGAGCATGAGAAAGGAGATGACGATGCAGTTGGAAGAGTTGATCAACGAAGATGTGCCCCGACTGGTGGACGGCTTGAACTTCGCTCAGAAGGTGGAGCGATCGCGGGAACTCATCAGGCAGGCGTATGCCGAGCATGGCGACGGACTGGTCGTCGCGAACAGCCTGGGCAAGGACTCGGTCGCCGTCTGGCACCTGGCCAAGAGCGTGAGCCCGGACATCCGAGGCTTTGTCGTCACGACTCGATACAAGCCCTGCGAGACGGTCGAGTTCATGCACCAGGAAGTCGCGAGGTACCCTGAGTTGAGAGTGTTCCGCAACGACGCGGAGATCCCGACCGACCTCCACAAAACGAACCCGGACCGCTGCTGCGACATCCTGAAGGTCGAGCCCACCCGCCAAGCGATCGAGGAGATGGGCGTCACCTGCTGGGTGACGGGTCTTCGCTGCACCGAAGGACGCACCCGCACGGACTTCAAGGAAGTCGAACAGCGCGATCCCGGCCTGATCAAGCTCAACCCCATCCTCATCTGGCACGAACGGGAGATCTGGCAGTATCTCGCGTTGCACCAGGTGCCGGTCAATCCGCTCTACGCTCTGGGCTATCGTTCGCTCGGATGCGCGCCGTGCACCAAGATCTCGCTCGGAATCGACGAGCGGGCCGGACGATGGATCGGCACCAGCAAGTGCGGCGGCGAGTGCGGCATCCACACCCGCCCGTTGAAAGCAGCCGTCCAGCAGAGGTGAGTTCATGGCTGCGCAACTCGAACAAGGGATGACCTCGCCGCCCGGCGCCGTGCGCATCCTGGGCGTCTATCCCCAGAAACAGAAGGATCTGTATATGCAACGGATCAAGGTCCTCGGGGGGCGGATTGACTGGCGCCAGTGGCGGCGCGCGGCCGCACTGGCGGCGAGCTACTGTGACGATTCTCCGCTGCACGTCACGACGCGCCAGGACATCGAGCTGCACAACGTCAGGGGCGACGACATCGCAGCCGTCCAACAGGGCGTCGCCGAGGTATCTTTGCCCGTTCTGGGCGCAGGCGGTGACACCGTGCGGAACGTCGCCGTCTGCGCCGGCTGCGACCTCTGCGCCGGCGGCTTCGACGTCCTGCCGCTCGCCCGGCTGGTCGATCGACATCTGGAACAACAGTCGATGATCCGCACCCTCCCGCGGAAGTTCAAGATCAGCTTCTCCGGCTGCCCGAAGGCCTGCGCCAAACCCTGGCTGAACGACCTGGGCTTCATCGCCCGGTCCGACGGCCGATTCACGCTGATCGGCGCCGGCTCGCTCGGCCCCAAGCCCTCGCTGGGTATCCGCCTTCATGAGAGCATGCCCGTCGAGGACGTGCTTCCAGCGTGCCTGGCGGCGATTGAACTTTTCCATGAGCACGGCGATCGCCAGAACCGGCGACGGGCACGCCTGCGACACGTTCGCGAGAGACTTGGCGACGACCCGTTCAAGACCGAGTTCGACAGGCGAATCGCCGAGGTCAAAGGCCGCGGCTCCTGGCCCCGGATCGACCTGCCCCCGGCTCGAAACGACCTGACACGCCAGTGCCGTCTGCAACTGCCCAACGGCAACATCACGCCGGAGCAGGCCCTGCGCCTGGCGGACGCGGGCGAAGCAGTGGGCGCCTCCTTGCGAGTCGATATCGAGCATGGACTGAACTTGTATGGTCCGAGGCCTGTGCAACTGCCGGACGACCTGGCCGCCATGACCAGGGCCCCGGTGATCGTGGCCTGCCCCGGCTGCACGACGTGCCCTCAGGGACTCGCGGATTGCTGGGCCACGGCCGACAGAATCCGGCAAGCCTTCGCGGGGCGATACCTGTCGAACGTTCGAATCCACGTCTCCGGCTGCCCCAACAACTGCGCTCAGAGCGCAGCCGCTCAGATCGGCCTCGTCGGCATGATCCGCACGATCGACGGCCAACCCGCGCCGCACTACCGCCTCTTCACCGGCGGCGGCAACGGCGAGAACGACAGGCTCGCTTCGCCGTCACAAGTCCTGTCAGCGGACGACGTGCCCAACACGATTGAGACTCTTTGTTCACATATCAAAGGGCCTGCTGAGAGGGGCCAGCGAACACCCTGATTCGACAACGGCAACAAGGACATTCTGATCCAGCAGAATGCGTAGTCCCTCTTCAGCCATGGACGACCTGTTCTTCATCAACGATCCACTGGTTCATATCGCTACCCTTGCTTTTGGCTTTCCTGGATCTTGGCCCAGGTGTCCTTCAGGGTGACCGTGCGATTGAAGACGAGCTTGTCCGGCGTGCTGTCGGGATCGACGCAGAAGTAGCCCAATCGCTCGAACTGGTAGCGGGTCAGCGGGGCCGCGTTCGCCAAGGCCGGCTCGACGTAGCAGTCGGTCAGCGTCTCCAGCGAGTTGGGGTTCAGGTTGGCGGTGAAGTCCTGGCCCTCGGGGGCTTCGTCCGGGTTCTCCTTCGTGAACAAGCTGTCGTAGAGACGGACCTCGCCCTTGAGGGCCCGCGCCGCCGAGACCCAGTGCAGCGTCGCCTTGACCTTGCGTCCGTCGGGGGCGTCGCCGCCGCGGGTGGCGGGGTCGTAAGTGCAGTGGAGCTCGACCACCTTGCCTGAGGCGTCCTTGACGACGCTGTTGCACGTGATGAAGTACGCGTATCGCAGGCGGACCTCCCGGCCGGGGGCCATCCGGAAGAACTTCTTGGGCGGCTCCTCCATGAAGTCCTCCTGCTCGATGTACAGCTCGCGCGCGAACGGGACCTTCCGCGTGCCGGCGGACGGGTCCTCGGGGTTGTTGATCGCGTCCAGCTCCTCGACCTGTCCCTCCGGGTAATTGTCGATGACCATCTTCAACGGGTGCAGAACCGCCATCACGCGGGGCGAGGTCTTGTTCAGGTCCTCGCGCAGGCAGTGTTCCAGCAGGGCCACGTCCACCGTGCTGTTGAACTTGTTCACGCCGATGAGCTTGCAGAAGTTGCGAATGCCCGAGGGGGAATAGCCGCGACGGCGCATGCCGGAGATCGTCGGCATCCGCGGGTCGTCCCAGCCACGAACGTAGTTCTCCTTGACGAGTTTGAGCAGCTTCCGCTTGCTCATGACGGTATACGTCAGGTTCAGCCTGGCGAACTCGATCTGCTGCGGATGGTGGATCTTCCTGCCCCAAGGACCCGAGCCGTCGTCGGTCCGGCCCTCGTTCACCGCGTCGATGAACCAGTCGTACAGCGGCCGATGGTTCTCGAACTCCAGCGTGCAGATCGAGTGCGTGATGCCCTCGATGGAGTCCTCGAACCCGTGGGCCCAGTCGTACATCGGGTAGATGCACCACTTGTCGCCCTGGCGATGGTGCGTCTCGTGCACGATGCGGTACATGATCGGGTCGCGCATGTTCAGGTTCGGGTGGCTCATGTCGATCTTGGCCCGCAGGGTCTTGGAGCCGTCGGGGAACTCGCCCTTGCGCATCCGTTCGAGCAGGTCCAGGTTCTCCTCGACCGGCCGGTCGCGATAGGGGCTGGGCCTGCCCGCCTGGGTGAGCGTGCCGCGATACTCGCGGACCTGCTCGCCCGTCAGGTCGCAGACGTAGGCCTTGCCCTTCCTGATCAGCTCGACCGCCCAGTCGTACATGCTCTGGAAGTAGTCGGACCCGTAGAAGAGCCGGTCGTCCCACTGGGCCCCGAGCCAACGGACGTCCTCGATGATCGAGTCGACGTACTCCTGCTCTTCCTTCTCGGGGTTGGTGTCGTCGAACCGCAGGTTGAACTGCCCGCCGAACTCGGAGGCGATGCCGTAGTTCAGATTGATGCTCTTGGCGTGGCCGATGTGAAGATAGCCATTCGGCTCCGGCGGGAACCGCGTCGCCACGCGCCCGCCCCACTTGCCCGACTGATTGTCGTCTACGACCATCTGCCGGATGAAATCCAGCCCGCGCTTCCCGCCGTTCTCGTTCCCGTTCGACCCGTTGCCCGTCAACTCTTTGTCTTTTTCCATTTCCGAATCACCAATCCGCAAAGCGACCTGTTCCGTTGTTCGCTGGGGAATACCGTTCAATCGACCGACCATCCTACAGCCGCCTCCCCAAACTGTCTACGCAATAGTGTTCGGCCGCCGAGGCCGTGTCTGTGCAAATTCCCGGGTAGCCAGAGTCCCAGGGAGAGCACGCCCGAAACGGTCGTGCGAAGGAGATTTGCCGCTCTTTGCCAGCAGCATGACAGAGGGAGATTCTGCCGTCCTTTGGGGCACGCGCAGCACCCTTTCATGCTGCCGACAAAACGCGACAAATGCCCGGCGTGCAACACCGGAATCCGGATCAGTCTGTTGCTTCCTTTCGGTGGACGGCTCCTGCGGACGCGCGAATGACCCGCTGCCACTGTCGCCGTGGACGCCAGCTTCCTTTCACAAATAGGCCCGTCCGGACTCCGGCGACACAACTGCAACTGTCGACGCGCCTCGCCTGCGTCCACTCTTGTCTGGCTCATCCGGTTTTCGCGTACTTCGATCCCGCCCGAAGCGGGCGGGCCTGGGAGATTTTGCGCTTTTCGCCGGCAGCATGGACGGCGTGCTGCGTACGCCTAGCTGGTGGTCCATGGCTGGTGTCTCGGATCACCGGTCACGGATCGCCCCTCCATGCTATTGGCTCAAAGCGGAAAATCTCCTCCGCACGCCACTTGGGGCGTGCCGAAACCACAAGAGTACACGAAAACCGGATGAGCCTCTTGTCTCTGTTCTCCTTGCCTTCCCCTCCCGGAGAACTCTATAATGATCCAAGCTAAGGAGGTCCTGTATGAACAAAGCGAAGAACCCGTTGTTGATTGTATTGACAGGTGTCCTTTCCCTGAGCATATCGTGTTCGCGGCCTCCCCAGGAGAATGGATCTTCTACATCTGCCGTCTCTTCGAATGCCGATGCGAATGCTGCTTCGCCGGAGCCGACCTCGGGCGACGCCGAAACGCAGAACCCGCAGAGAAGCGATAACGGTCCGTCGACTGGAGGTTTCATCGGTCGGGACATCGACATCAACAGCGGCGACTTCAGAGGACTCAGGCCCACGTTGGACGCCGCACACCAATACGTGATCTATGAATCCAAGCTCTCCAAAGAGGTGCGCAGGCTGGGCATCCCTATCCCTGAGGAGCGTCGGTGGAAAGTGGCCGGCAGAAGATCCGCTGGGGGAATGGACGTGTACTACGTTTATGAGAGTCTGCCGTCGGTAATCCACGCATTGATGACCACGCTCGACGAGGCCGATGCGCCGGACGAAGAGCGTCGCGACGTTCTGGAGAGATTCATGATGTCTCTGCGAACCGACCGGGCGCACGCAGCAGTGGGACGGGCTCTGGAACTGCGGGACGAAGTCCACAATCGGCATGGACTGAAGGAAGACTGGATTCCCGGCGCAAAGGCCACTCCAACAACCATCCGCTCATCTGGAGAGAGAACAAGCAGCGATCAGACCTCGAAGGACTCACAGCCGTAAGACACACACAGGGTGGTCTGCCTGCCAAAGGTCCTGTTTCGAAGGAAGACTCATCGAGCTGCCCTTCCCTGCAATTGCTGTGTCCGCGTCGTGGTCGTTGGCGGTCTTCGCCCAGGTCGCTACCGCGATTCCGACTCCTTCGATTCATCGATCGGGCGCCCCAGCAAGGAGAGCATCTTCACGGCATATCGTCTTCCCAGTTCGCGGTAGCCCGCCGGACCGAAATGCAGGCGGTCGGGACGGCTGGCGCAGCCCTTCGAGGAAATGACGAAGGAATTCGGGATGGTCTTGGGCAGCTCTGCAATGATGGAGTTCATGCTCGCGCAGGCGCCTCGCTGATCCGCATTCACGAGTTCGCCTGCCAGCAGAGGCACCGAAGCGGCGTCGAGATTCAAGTCCGTCATCAGGTTGTCATATATGGCTTTGACTTTCGCCGGCCATTGCCTGTCGTTCGTGTTGGACTCGCCCTGATGCAGCAGAATCCCCTTGATGACCCCGTCTTTCTGAGCCAGCTTCGCCATCGCGACGAGATGCGCGTAGGGATTGTCGTTGTATTCCTTGATGATGTTCTTCATCCATGGTGCGGCCGTGGAGGCGTACGTCTGAAAGTTGTCCTTGTCGAACAGCTCGATCTTGCAGCCGGCCACCGAGACGTTCACAACGCCGACGCGGATGTGTTCCGGGAGGTTGGCGACCATGGTTCTGCCGAAGTAGTCGGCAGGGCACAGACCCGTCCTGTCCCGGCACAAGGGAGGAGCGGCATCGTACCAGTTGCCCCTGGTCCTGCCCAGGCCTGGAAAATCAACCGCCGCCAAGAGCTGAAAGCGTTTGTCCACCGTCGCCTTGTCTTGTTCTTCCACGCCGGGAAAGCCTTCCATGTTGGATTGCCCGAAGCACAGGAAGACGTAGAAATTCGGGTCCTGAGAAAAGCCGTCCGTATTGAAGCAGAGCAGTGCGACCAGCAGAAGCAATCCTCGTTTCATCTTGATACCCTCTGGATTTGACATTGAACTGGCGGCAAGAACGATTCCCCAGACAGCACGACATTGAAAGGAGCACCGACATCAAGACGCAGGCATACGTCTCCTACCGGTCCCGCCCGAGAGGGCTCCTGAAGCTCCATGTGCGTCGATCCTGATCCATGCTGTCTTCGTTCAGTTTCTCTTCCTAACACCGGCGGGACTGGTAGGATGAGAAACGAAAAATGTGGAAAAGACAAGAAAAACGTATCCGATCTCCATTTTTGGTCTCACTCCTGATGCTTCCGAGCGGTGTAAGAGAGTGTAGGCCGGTCCCCAACAGTTACGATTGACAGGAAAGGCAGGTGTATCATGCGATGTGATCTTGTGGCTGCAAAATGGAAGCTGACGGCGCTCGTTTTGTCGGTACTTCTGTCGAGCCCGCCGAGCCTGGCGCAAACGAGCCAGCCGGCGGATGCAGACGACTGGAGACCCTCGTCCCTCAATCAGCCGGGCAGGCAGTATCCCCAGGTCACCTCGGACGGCAGGGTCCGCACCAGCATCTCCGCGCCCCAGGCTCAGAAGGTCGAACTCGACATCGGGGCTGTGAAGTATCCCCTGACCAAGGGCGAGAACGGCGTCTGGACCGGCGGCGAATCCAAGCCCCAGGACGAAGGCTTCCACTATTATCAGATCTGGATCGACGGCGCTGCCGTTCCGGACCCGGGCAGCCTGTACTTCTACGGCGCCGGCCGCTGGGGCAGCGGTGTGGAGTGCCCCGCCAAGGACCAGGACTTCTACGCCCTCAAGGAGGTCCCCCACGGCCAGATTCGCCAGAATCTGTACTACTCCAAGGTCAACAAGACCACCCGTCGCTGCTTCGTCTACACGCCGCCGGACTACGACAAGGACGTCACGGTCCGCTATCCCGTGCTGTATCTCCAACATGGCGGCGGCGAAGACGAGACCGGCTGGCCCAACCAGGGCAAGACCAATCTGATCATGGACAACCTGATCGCCGAGGGCAAAGCGAAACCCTTCATCATCGTCATGGACAACGGCACGTGGAGCATGGGGGGACGCCCGCCCGCCCGAGGCCAAGGCGGCACGTGGCCCCCAGCCGGCTGGGCCGAGGGGTTCCAGAAGACTCTTCTGGAGGACATCATCCCCTATATCGACGCCAACTACCGCACGCTGGCGGATCAGCCGCATCGGGCCATGGCCGGACTGTCCATGGGCGGCATGCAGACTCGGGCGATCACGCTGGCCAACACCCAGACGTTCTCGCATATCGGCATCTTCAGCGGCGGCAGCATCTCCCCGGCCGACATTGAGAACGCACCCGGCTTCAAAGAAAAGGTCAAGCTGGTGTTCGTCGGCTACGGCAGCCGCGAACTCGAGAGCCGCGGCGGCGGCCGGGGCGGCTTCGGCGGTGACCCCAAGGCCAACGTCGAAGCGTTGAAACAAGCCGGGATCAACAGCGTCTTCTACGTCTCTTCGAACACCGCCCATGAGTGGCAGTCCTGGCGGCGGAGCCTGCACGAGTTCGCACAGCTCCTGTTCAAGGACGGCGGCCGCTCGCCCTCGTCTCCCGCAGCGGCAGTCGCAGAGCCGGCCGGGAAGTTCGTGCTTCGGGTGGATTGCGGAGCTTTCGCGCCGTACAAGGACAAGCTCGGCAACGTCTGGGCCGCGGACCAGGAGTTGGAGGCCGGCAAGACCTGGGGCGCCGTCTACGGCTCGACCCTGGACCGCGAAGGCGTCGGCATCACCGGGACGGACATCCCGCGGATCTACGAAACCGAGCGATACAGCGTGGAAGCGTACAAGTTCACGGTTCCCAACGGCAAGTACACCGTGCGTCTGCACTTCGCGGAGGCCTTCGACGGCATCACAGGACCTGGAGAGAGAGTCTTCTCGGTCAGCGTGCCCGGCCAGGCGGTGCTGAAAGACCTGGATTTGTTCAAGACCGTCGGATTCCTCAAGCCGCTGGTCAAGGAGTACAAGGGCGTGCCGGTCGAGAACGGCCAGTTGGTGATCGGCTTCACGCCGAACGTCGAGAATCCGCAGATCTGCGGCATCGAGATCCTGGCGGAGTGACGCGTCGGGGAAAACGGGGTCGGGCGTGCCCCCCCTGAATCCTGACGAGTGCCGCACCGAGCCGCACAGTCGGCGGGAATGAGGGAAGGGACGCCACGCCCTTTGCACTGCGTCCCTTTGGCTGTGCGTGACCACGTATGACAATCCCCTGAAAAGTCAGCGGGGGCCAGGCATCCGAGCGGTCCTGCGAACATCGAAACGCCGAATGCCTGAGCCCCCGCTGAAACTCGCCGGCGATGCGGGTGTGACTAATTTTTCTGGCGCGAAATTTGGGGGCTTTGTAGAATACGGGCA
>CALEZT010000088.1 GCA_937927975.1 uncultured Phycisphaerales bacterium | reverse complement strand
GTGATGTCCATCGTCGAGAAGGAGAAGCCCGACGGCGTCATCGTCCAGTTCGGCGGCCAGACGCCCCTGAAACTGGCGGTGCCGCTGGAGAAGGCAGGCGTCAAGATCGTCGGCACTTCGCCCGACAGCATCGACCTGGCCGAGGACCGCGAGCGGTTCAACAAGCTCATCACCAGGCTCGGCCTGCTCCAGCCCGAGAGCGACACGGCCACCAGTTACGAACAGACGCTGGAGATCGCCGGCAAGCTCGGGTATCCGCTGCTGATCCGGCCCTCGTTCGTCCTGGGCGGCCGTGCGATGCGGGTCGTCTACGACGAGAGCGCATTGAAGGCCTGCGTTCAGGAGGCCATCGAGGCCTCCGAGGAGCATCCGATCCTGATCGACAAGTTCCTCGGCGACGCGACCGAGCTCGACGTCGACGCCATCAGCGACGGCAATATCGTCGTCGTCGGCGGCATCATGGAGCACATCGAAGAGGCCGGCGTTCACTCCGGCGACAGCGCCTGCTCGATCCCGCCGGTGAATCTCAAGAAGGAGCTGATCGCGGAAGTCATCCGCCAGACCAAGCTCCTGGCGACGAACCTGAACGTCAAGGGGCTGATGAACGTCCAGTACGCCATCAAGGACGACAAGATCTACATCCTCGAGGTGAACCCGCGAGCCTCGCGAACGGTTCCGTTCGTGAGCAAGGCGATCGGCGTCCCGCTGGCGAAGCTGGCCGCCAAGATCATGGCCGGCATGACGCTGGAGGAGTTGGGCTTCACCCAGGAAATCGTCCCCGCCCACTACGCGGTGAAGGAGGCGGTGTTCCCGTTCCTGAAGTTCCCCGGTACCGACGTGCTGCTCGGTCCCGAGATGCTCTCGACGGGCGAAGTGATGGGCATCTCCGAGGATTTCGGCACCGCGTACGCCAAGAGCCAGATCGCCGCGGGCAACAGCCTGCCGACCGGCGGCAACGTGCTGTTCAGCGTCAACGACCGCGACAAGCCCAAGGCGGTCGCGCTCGCCCGGCGGCTGCGGGACCTCGGCTTCAAGATCGTCGCGACCAAGGGCACCTGCATCGAGTTCATCAAGAACAACATCCCCTCGGAATTCGCGCTGAAGATGAGCGAGGGCCGGCCGCACATCGTTGACGCCATCATCAACAAGCAGATCGCCCTGATCGTCAACACCGCGGTTGGCAAGCAGGCGATCTCGGACTCGTTCCACATCCGCCGCAGCGCGGTCGACCGGCAGGTCCCCTACGTCACGACCATGCGCGGCGCCGAGGCGGTCGTCAAGGCGATCGAAGCCCTCAAAGGCAAGAAGATCAGCGTCAAGGCGATCCAGTTGTACTACAAATAGGAAAGCACGAAATTCGAAGCACGAAATCCGAAACAAGCACAAATGACCAAGACCCAAAGCTCAAAACGAGACTCCCGCCTTGCGACAGCGTTTCGGTCATTTGGATTTGGGTTTTTGGATTTGTTTCGGATTTCGAAATTCGGATTTCGGATTTAGTCCGTTAAGGAAATCATCGTGAAAGCGATTCTGTTGCTAGAGGACGGCACGTTCTTCGAAGGCAAAGCCTTCGGCGCCAAGGCCGAGAAGTGCGGCGAGGTCGTGTTCAATACGAGCATGGCCGGGTACCAGGAGATCCTCACCGATCCCTCGTACCACGAGCAGATCATCACGATGACCTACCCGCTCATCGGCAACTACGGCACGAATCCCGAGGACTGGGAGTCGCGAAAGAGCTTCGTCAGCGGGTTCGTGGTCAAGGAGAACTGCCCCTATCCGAGCAACTGGCGCAACGTCGCCACGCTCGACGAGTACCTCGCCAAGAACGGCATCGTCGGCATCGAGGGCATCGACACGCGAAAGCTCGTGCGCCACATCCGCACGAAAGGCGCGATGCGCGGCATCCTCTCGGCCGTCGAGACGGACGTGAAGAAACTGGCGGAGAAGCTGCAGCAGTACCCGGGCCTCGTCGGACGCGACATCGTCAAGGCCGTGACCAGCGACAAGCCCTACGCGTGGAAGGAGGGCGTCGTCGATGTCCTGAATCCCGGCGTCAAGCCGCCGCAGGCCAATTACAAAGTGGTTGCCATCGATTGCGGCATGAAGCAGAACATCCTCCGCCTGCTGGTCTCGCACGGCTGCGACGTGACCGCGGTTCCCGCGCAGACGACCGCCAAGGACATCCTGGCCCGCAAGCCCGATGGCGTGTTCCTCAGCAATGGGCCGGGCGATCCCGCCGCGGTCACCTACACGATCGAGACGGTCCGCGCATTGCTGGGCAAGGTCCCGATCTTCGGCATCTGCCTGGGCCATCAGATCCTCGGCCTGGCGCTCGGCGGCACGACGTACAAGCTCAAGTTCGGCCATCGCGGCGCGAACCACCCGGTCAAGAATCTCCGCACCGGCAAGATCGAGATCACCAGCCAGAACCACGGCTTCTGCGTGGATCTCGATTCGCTCGCGGGCAAGGATGTCGAGCTGACGCACATGAACCTCAACGACAACACGCTCGAAGGTCTGTGCTGCGAGAAGCTCAAGGCCTTCGCGGTCCAGTACCATCCCGAGGCCTCGCCGGGTCCGCACGACTCGAACTATCTCTTCAACGATTTCATCGAGCTCATGGAGTCGCGATGAGGTGAAGACGGTGTGCGAGGCATACCCTACGCTGACGCCCCGCACAGCGACTCTTCCGCAACCGCAGTTCGGTGAGGATCTGCCGATAGGGCGATGGCGGCGGGTGGGCCATGCCTACCGCTATTCTCCGCGAAGCACCCGCGTGAATTCTGTCGGAACGACTTGGCCGAGGCTCTCGATTTTCTGCACGTCCGCCAGAGCCCTCTCGTAGTCGCCCCGGACGAAGTGGACCAGGCCGCGATGAAAGATCGCCTCGCCGCATTTTGGATCGATCTCGACGGCCTTGGTGAATTCTGCGATGGCCCTGTCACGGTCGTTCATCGCGACGTAGAGCCGGCCCCGGCGGATGCGGGCTTCCGTGAATCCCGGCCGGATCTCGACGACCGTGCCGAGGTCGGACGCCGCCTGGCCCAGGTTGCCGATCTCGATCGAGACCTGGGCTCGATTGTAGAAGGCGTCGGCACAGGTGGGGTCTCTTCGAATCGCCCGCGTGAACTCCGCGAGGGCCGCCTGGTACTCGCCGCTCCTGGCGAGGGCGATTCCCCGCTGATTGCAGGCCCGCGAACTCTCAGGGTCGCTGCCCGGGACCTGCTCCTGCCCCAACAGGTGGTCCCGTCGGCAGACGGCTGGCCGGCCGAGCGACGACTCGAATTGAGCTTGCCATCTGCCGACGCACTCGCGCTGCCAGGATGCCATTCTCGCTTCAAATGCGGGACCGCCGTCGGTGTAGCCTCCCTTGTGAAGGGCCGCGACGCTCAAGGGATACTTGAAGCAAGCCGCGGCGTAGGGGAGCGACTCGATCCTCCCGGCGTCCACGATCGCCTCTCGATAGCCGAACGATTCACGCACGACGATGTCGAACGGCAGCCCATAAGAGCTCGTGACGCCCACGATCACGTGGACGAAGCCCAGCCCGACGACGGCCAGGGCTGCCGCCACGCACAAGGTCACCGACGTCCGCTGGTACCAACGCTTGTTGCGTCGAGTTCCGCGGCCCTTGCTCCGATGTTCATGCAGAGGAGAATCCTCGGCGCGTGGGCTGGATTCCGGCACGGCCATAGTCATCCTCACAGGGTGCATCGGACGGAAGTCCGTCGTGGCGAGGGCATCTTGCCCTTGCGTCCCGAGGGCGTCCCGCCCTCGGTTGGGGCTCTTCGCAGAAGGCCAAGGGCAAAAGCAGGGGCAAGATGCCCCCGCGACGCAAGGGCGGGACGCCCTCGCCACGATCTCTCACCCGAGAAACGCCTTTTGCATCTGCTCCCGCACGGTGGTTAGACGCTTGACGTCGCCGCCGCCGACTTCCGCGGTCGCCCAGCCGCTGAAATTGATTTCGTCCAGGGCCTTGCGGACATCGGCCCACGGCAGGTCGTCGTCCGGGCCGGTGAGTTCCGTCCAGTTGTTCTTGGCCCGGCTGTAGCCCTTGGCGTCCATCTTCACGCACCGCCTGCCGAACGCGCGGATCCAGTCGCCCGGCTGGCCGTACTTCCAGTGGTTCCCGACATCGTAGTACATTCCGACCCAGGGACTGTTGAAGCTGTCCACGAACTTGATGAACCGCTCGGGCGTCTGCTCGGGTCCCTTGTCGTGATCGTACATCATCTGGTTCCACACGTTCTCGATCAGGATCATCTGGCCCAGCGAGGCCGCCAGCGGGAGCATCTTTTTCATCTCCTGACGTGCGCGTTCCTCGATCTCCTCCTCCGGACCGTCGTTGCCCCGCCCGAGCACGATCAGCACGCCGCTGCCGCCGGCCGCGTGCGAGACGCGGATGCAGTGCTCGATGTTCTTGCGGCCCTGGTCCCGCTCTTCCTGCTTGGCGCTCGTGAGCCGCTGGCTCCAGTGGGCGTGGTTGATCGCGTTATGAACGAACACGCCGGACTCGCGGACCGCGTCCCGCGCCTGCTCGGGTGTGAAGCTCCCGGCTTCGTCGAAGTCCACGCCGTCGAACCCGGCGTCGCCCGCCATCCGCAGCCGCTCGGCAATCGTCAGCTTCTTGCCCTCGACCTCCTTGGCGATCATGCCCAGCTTGCACGAAAGCAGGATCCGCTTGCCCATCGGCGGAGTGACCGCAGGCGACGCGCCTGCCTGGGCGGCCTGCCCCGTCCCGACCGTAGCAGCCACGGCCGCGGCCCCAAGACCCAGAAAACCACGACGATCAAGAGAAACACCCTGACTTCGCATAGACTCATTTGCCATCGCAAATCCCCTATCCTAACGTGATATTGCCTGTCTTTTCACGTCCAGTGTCCAACATCAGTCTAACGGATATCAGAACGTCTCTCAAGTGTCTTGCAGAGAAAGTGCGATTGCCTCCACTCTGCCGATCATCAAGAAAAGATAAGCCTGTAACAAACCGGTAACAAACCCATGTGATACTCTCCGTCGGAGTCGCCTGGCGTCGAGAACGCCCTTTCCGCGCACCGCTCTGGTTGGTAGACTGTAACCTCTGCGATGGACCGTGCGTAGAAGGCCATGTGGCGGTTCCCGAAGGCCGGACCGCGGATCGCCGGAACGGGCGGCACGTGAGGAAAACGGTTTTTTCCTGATCGGAGACGGCAATGAATATCGGTCTGGCGCGTCTATAGAGTAGTGACGGGACGGGTCCGCGGTCCTCGATTGGCTGGTTGCTTGAGAAAGGCGCAGGTGTGGGAAAGCTTCGCATCTTGATTGTCATTGTCGTGGCTCTCGCGGTGGTGGCGCTGGCGGGGGGCTTCGTCGTCATGCGACGCAAGTCCGGCGGCGAAAAGCCCACGATCGTTCGGGTCGAACCCGTCCAGCGGGCGGAACTGATCGAGTTCGTCACCGCTCCCGGCGAGATCGAACCCAAGCGGAAGGTCGAAATCAGCGCCAAAGTATCGGCCCGCGTGGTGGCTCTTCCGCACGAGGAGGGGGCCCTGGTGACCAAGGGGGATCCGAACGCCAATTCCCCCATTCCGGCGTCGATCCTCGTCCAGCTTGATTCCAAGGATCTCGAAAGCAGGCTGCGGTCGGCTCGAGCCAGTCGGGATGGCCAAGCCGCCCAGATCGAAGTTGAGAAGGCGCGGATTGCCGGTCAGAAAGCGAGTTTGCTGGGGACGGTTGCGAGGCTCGAACAGGCCAAGACGGATCTTCAAAGGCAGGGGAGGCTGGTCGCCACTAACGACATCAGCCAGGCGGAGTTCGATGCGGTCAAGCTGAAGATGGATGAACTGCAATCGCAGTACGAGTCGGCTCTGCACACGCTGCAATCCAGCGAGTTGAATCTCAGGGTGCTGCAGCACAACCTGGAGGTGGCCGACGCCGGCATCGTGCAGGCGCAGGAGACGCTGAGCTACACGACGATCACCGCGCCCATCGACGGCACGATCACGAGGATCGAAGCCGAGGTGGGCGAAATGGCCATCGTCGGCACGATGAACAATCCTGGCACCGTCATCATGGAGGTCGGCGATCTCTCGGAGATGCTGGTGGTGGCCCAGGTGGATGAAGCGGATGTGGGCAAGCTCAAGGTCGGGCAAAAGGCCCGCGTCAACATCCAGGCTTGGCCGGACAAGGTCTTCGCTGGCGTCGTCCAGACGATCGCGCTGAGCCGCAAGATCGGTACCGACGGCTCCCGGTACTACGAGACCGAGGTGCTGCTGATCGATCCGAACGAACGCGTCTTCACGGGGATGACCGCCGATGTGGACATCGAAGTCGCGACCCATGAGAGCGTGATGGTCCTGCCCAGCCAGGCGGTTCTCGGACGCAAGGTGGACGAACTCCCTGCCGAGTTGCGTGACAAGCTCAGCGAGGAGGAGAAGAAGAAGGCATATACGTCCGTCGTCTATTGCGTCAAAGACGGCAAGGCCGTCGCGACGTTGGTCAAGATCGGGGCCAGCAACACGACACACACGGTGATCGACTCGGGGCTTACCGACGAGGACAAGATCATCGTCGGGCCGTATAAGGAGCTGGAGAAACTCAAGCACGATCAGCTCGTCAAGGACGAGCGCGAGGCCAAGGCCGAGGAAGAGGCGAAGAAGAAGGCCGCCGGGGACGTCAACGATGTCAACAAACCGCGATGATGTCGTGATCCGGCTCACCGGCGTCGCCCGCACGTACAAAGTCGGTGTGGAGAACATCCATGCCCTCACGGGCGTGGATCTGGTGCTTCGACGCAACGAGTACGTGGCGATCATGGGTCCCTCGGGCTCCGGCAAGAGCACGTTGATGAATATCCTGGGCTGCCTGGACCGCTGCACCGGCGGCACGTACCAACTGGACGGGCGCGACACGACGCGTCTGAGTTCCGCAGGCTTGGCCCGCGTCCGCAACGCGCAGATCGGGTTCGTTTTCCAATCGTTCGAGCTGCTGCCGCGATTGAACGCGATAAAGAACGTCGAACTGCCGCTGATCTACGCCGGCGGCGACGGGTGGCTGAACCGCAGGACCCGGGCCCGGGAGGCCTTGGCCAAGGTCGGCCTGGGCGAGCGGATGAAGCATCGTCCCAACCAGCTCTCCGGCGGGGAGAAGCAGCGGGTGGCCATCGCCCGCGCCCTGGTCAACAAGCCCAGCATCCTGCTGGCGGACGAGCCGACCGGCAACCTGGACACCCGCACGAGTCTGGACATCATGGCCCTGTTCGAGCAGTTGCATCGGGAGGGCCAGACGATCATCATGGTGACCCATGAGGACGACATTGCGCACCATGCCAAACGAATCGTGCGGATGCGCGACGGCAGGATCGTCGCGGACGAACTGACGGGAACGAACCGGCTGGTCGCGACAGGAGCGGCCTGAGCAGGCGGGAAGATTCGAAATCCGAAATTCGAAGCGCGAAATCCGAAACAAGCACGAATGATCAAAACCCAAAATCCAAAACGAGCGTCCCGGCTTGCGAGAGCGTTTCGGTCATTTGCATTTCGTGCTTTGGATTTGTCTCGGATTTCGGATTTTGGATTTGGGCCTTGAGTTTCACATCGTGGACAAGGAGACATAGATGCTTCGGCTGCTGACGGCCCCCTTGGTGCTGACGGTCCTGTTGATGCAGAGCGTCCGGCTGGCGCTCGGGCAGATCTGGGCGAACAAGACCCGTTCGGCCCTGACGACCATCGGTATCGTCATCGGCGTGGCATCCGTCACCGCCGTGATTGCGTCGCTGACAGGTCTGAAGGCCAAGGTGCTCAAGGACTTCGAGACGCTGGGCACGAACAAAATCTTCGTGAACCCGGATTGGCCGCGACAGGGACGGTTCCGGAACTTCAACTGGCGCGCGATTCGTTTCCGTCCGGAGCATTTCGACGGACTCCTCGAACGCTGTCCCTCCATCGCCAATTTCACGATGATGACCAATCGATCCAAGAAGGTCAGCTACGGGATTCACAGCATTGATAGCGCCCGCATCACGGGGATCAACCCCTCGTGGCATGAGATCGAGAATCGATCGGTGATCCTGGGGCGGCCCTTCACGCTGATGGACGAGGAGAACGGGTGGCAGGTGTGTCTGATTACGCCTGCGGTGCGTGACGAGTTGCGACTCGATCTCGACTGCATCGGCAAGCGGATCATCATCGACCGGCGGAGCTACCGCATCGTGGGCGTGGTGGAGACCCGCGTGGAATCCGGCATGTTCGGCCAGATGGGCGACTCGAAAGAGGTGTTCATTCCGTTCCCTACCGCCTGGCGTCTGTGGGACCCCTGGATGTACATCATCGCGGCCTGTCGCAAGCCGGAGTTGTCCCAGGAGGCCCAGGCCGAACTGAAGTTCTTTCTCCGACAGACCCGCCGATTGCAGCCGGACGACCCCGACACCTTCCGGATGGACGTCATCGAGGAGTACCTCAAGCAGTTCAACACGATGGCCGCGACCATGACCGCCATTGCCGGCGGCGTCGTGGGAATCTCCCTGCTGGTTGGCGGCGTGGGGATCATGAACATCATGCTGGTCTCGGTGTCCGAGCGGACCCGCGAGATCGGCCTTCGCAAAGCGGTGGGGGCCCGGCCCTCGGCGATCCTGCTCCAGTTCCTCGTCGAGTCGGTGGTGCTGTGCCTGTTCGGCGGCCTGATGGGCATCGTGATCGGCCAGGGCCTGACGACCCTGATCTCCAAGATCCCCAACGCCGACTTCCTCAGCATGGCCTACATCCCGCTGTGGGCGATCGGCATATCCTTCGGTTTCGCCGGCTCGGTCGGCGTGTTCTTCGGCATGTTCCCGGCCATCAAGGCCGCACGGTTGGATCCTATCGAGGCGCTCAGGCATGAATGACAAACGTAGGAACGCAAGAGGGAAGGAACGCAAGATGGCCGGATTGTCGCAAGTCCTGTTCCGTGGTTCTTGCCTTTTGCTTCTGTGCCTGTCCGGATGTCACAAGCCCTCGGCCGGCTATGACAAGGAGCAGATGGCTCCGATTCGTGAGAAGATCCGTGAGATCCAGCCCCTCAAGCTCGACCAGGCGGAACCGAACCGAGTTGCGGCCGAGCCAAGTGTCCCTTCTGCCACGATGGATCTGTCGCTCGAACAGTGCCGAATGCTGGCTCTGGAGAACAACCTGTCGCTCAAGGCCAGTCTGATCAGTCCGACCATCGCGGCGGCCCGCTTGAGCCAGGAGGAGGCAAAGTTCCAGTCCACTTTCTACGCAAATCTCAACGCCGGCAAGACCGACAACCCCTCCATCAGTTTTTCGGATCAGGTCACAGGCTCTCAGAGCGACTATCTCCGAGGGGCGACAGGGGTCGAAGTTCCGCTTCGGACCGGGGGGACCGTTCGGTTCGAGTTGTCCGACGGCAGGACCAAGACCGACGCGATCGGGACGCAGTTCAATCCGTACTACGGTTCCGATCTGTCGGTCTCGATCAGTCAGCCGTTGCTGCAGAACGCGGGGCGTTGGGTGAGCACCTACTCGATTCGGATCGCCAAGTACGACAGGGACATTGCCGATGCGCGGGCCCGGCTCGACGTGGTTACTCTGTTGGCTGCCATCGACCGCGTCTACTGGCGCCTGTACGCGGCTCGGAGGAGTCTGGAACTCAGGCAACAGCAGTACGAACTGAGCCAGGCCCAGTTGGATCGGGCGCGGCGGCTCGTGGAAGGCGGTCAGCGCGCGGAGATCGAGGTCATTCGCGCGGAGGCCGGCATGGCCCAGCAGCTTGAAGCGATCATCATGGCTGAGAACAATCTGAGGGATCGGGAACGTGAACTCAAGCGCGTAGTGAACAAGGCCGGTCTGGATGTCCAGACCCCGACGATCCTCGTGCCCAAGACAGAGCCGGACCCCGTTCGATACGAGTTGGATCGTTCGCGGTTCGTCCAGGTCGCCATGGACAGCCGGATGGAGTTGCTGGAGTTGCAGTTGCAGCTTCTGCAGGGCGAGAATCAGGTGGAGTTCTACCGCAACCAGACGCTTCCGGTGGCGATTCTGGGCTACACGTACAACATCACAGGCATGGGCGCCGCCCAGAGTGATTCATTCGACATGCTTCTGGACAGCGATTTCACGGATCACCAGGTCAGCCTGCAAATGCGAGTGCCCATCGGCAACCAGGTCGCCAGGCAACGGCTCCGACAGGCCATCTATGTTCGTCGGCAACTGTTGGCCACCCGCGCCAATCGCGAAGACGTGATCAAGACCGAGGTGTTGAACGTCGTCGATCAGGTCGAGGCGAACTGGCAGCGGATTCTGGCCGCCCGGCAGAACACGATCGTCAACGCACGCCTCTATGAAGCGGAGAAGCGTCAGTTCGAGGTCGGCATGAGCACCAGCACGGAAGTGCTCGACGCCCAGTTCAACTTCGCCAATGCCCAAAGCTCGGAGATCAACGCTCTGGTCGAGTATCAGATCTCTCTGGTGGATCTGGCCTACGCCACCGGCACGATTCTCGGCGCGGCCCGAATCCAGTGGGAACCCATTGTGCCGCCTGCCGACGCGGGCTGAGCCCGTGCGGATTTCTGCGAAAGTCCGAAAAGCCATCTAAATCCTCGCTCTCCGTCTGCCGATACCAGAGGCAGGGCGGGCCTCAGCGGCGTCGCTGCGTCCATCCTTGGGAAAGGTTGAGGTGTTCAGATGGCACGAGATCGTGGAACCTATCGTATCGTTGCGGCGGTTGTCTTCGGCGTGATCGCCCTGAGCCTGTCGATTTCGACGGGCCGGGAGCGCAAAGGGTATGAGGTCGAGGCTCAAGTCTACGGCGTGCCGGCCACCCAGTCCGACGCGGCCCGCGCAATCGGCGCCTACGAGCGGCTCATGGAACGACACATGGACCTCACGGAGCGGAGCTTCGCGGGTTTCACCGCCGATCTGAAGGTGCTCACGACCAAGGTCGATGCATTCGACGCCAAGGTCGCCGCGATGGACGCCAAACTGACGCAGATCGACCAGCGTCTGGCTCGCATCGAGAAACACCTGGGCATCGTGCCCGCGCAACCGAAGGCGCCGACGAAGGCGGACCCGAACACGCCGGTTGTGCCGAAGAACCCTCCCCTCAATTCCGCTCTGCCGCTGAAGTAGACTACGCGTCCGCGCCGGCGTTGTAGATCGTGCCGCCTTCTTCGGCGTAGCGCCGAAGCACGGCCCTTGCCTCGTCGCGGAGCACATCCCGCGCGACCTCGATTCCTCGCTTGACCAACTCGCCCACCCAGTCGGCCGGCTTGGCCCCTTCGTCGAATCCGATCTGGCAGGCGTCCTCGCCTCTGGCGCCGCACAGGACCCGTCGAACGCCGGACCAGGGAACCGCGCCAAGGCACATCGCGCAGGGTTCGACGCTCGTCACCAGCTCGCGGCAAGCTCCATTCCCAGCCAGATCGTAGTCTCCGATCGTCTGCTGCGCCATCGCGATGGCGACCATCTCCGCATGGGCCATGGAGCAGTGCGAGGCTTCCACCAGGTTCATTCCGACACTGACGAGTCTCCCACTGGGGATCTCGAAGATCGCGGCGCCGAAGGGACCGCCTGTGCGGCGCTGGACGTTCCGATCGGCCAGCTCGATCGCCAGACGCATCCTTGCCTCCGCGGAATCGAACGCCTCGCCGAGTCGGGCCAGGAACGGCTCCGTCCAAGCGGGCAACTCCAGCTCGATCTTCTTCGGTATCAAGGCTGTCCCTTTCACTTCCATCGAGTCCGTCGCAGGGTGGCGCTCGGTTGCAGATAGACGCGAACGTCGTTCGGTTCGGGGAATTCGTCCTGGCGCATCCAAGTGCCATATCGTTCGGGTGCGCGATGTCGGTCCTCAACTCTGAAAGTCTTGAATCCCAGGTACGCGCCGCTTTGCCCTATGGCGATGGAGAGGAACGGGCCGATCATCGGCATGCGAAGCACGAACCAGGGCTCGCCGCCTTGCCAGGGGTTGTTTGCGGGTTCCCAGAACTTGGGCACCGGGCGGATCATCTTGCCTGCGACGAGGTCGAGCCGCAGGCCGAAGCCGTTCGGCTGGTACTGCTGGCGGTCGTGGTCGAACCACAGACCCCGTTCGTACGACCCGACGCTCAGACTCAGGCCTCCAACCGTGCCACCCTGACAGCCTGCGACAGCCAGAAGCAGCACAAGCACAGGCAATCGTTTCATGGCGGTCGAGTATGGTCGGTTCTCTGTGACGTGTCAACCTGAGATGTCGGGCCGAACGTGTTTTTCGTTTTGCCCGCCTGTGGTGCGGCGGCTACAATGCCTGGAACACATGTGTCAGAGTGAGAGTGGAAAGTCGGATTTCTGGGAGATCGTTGTCCTATGGAACATATGCCGCGTCGTGGAGCAAGACTGGTCGTCGATGTGCGGGAGCACGGAACCGTAGTCGGTACGGACGATCCGGTGAATCTGGAGTTCGAGGATTGCGTCAATGCGATCACCGGTCTGGCCGACTGGCTGGCTCGCGCGTTGGCGGAGGTGAACGAGGAAGCCTCGCAGACCATCGGCTCGGCCATGCTGATCGAGGCCCTGCACCAATGGACGTTCAACGAGCAGGTCGACGCCAGCGGAGAAACCGACGAGGACGAGGAGTTGGCGGATGAGCAGGAGCCGGAGGATGATTTCAAGGATGAATGACGGCTGAGGGGCTTTCTTGGGGAGGTACTCTACTGTGGGGAGGCTGATGGCGGCAGGGAATCAGCCGTAGGTCCGACCGTTGTCATCCACATAGACTTCGTCTTTGGCGTCTTTGATGACCTCCGCGGCTTTGGGCAACTCATCGAGGCGGGGGACCTTCAGCAGCAGCGCGCACTTGCGGCAGCGCAGGCGACGATCCGCCGCATCGCCGTCGAGCCACCAGCGGGAACTGCATCTCGGACACTGCAGGATGATACGCATCCGATCCTCTATGCTTCGGGTGTTGACCGTGTATTGCCTATGGTTTCTATCGGCTCGGCTGTGCGCAGAATCTTAAGAAGCCTCGTTTTTCTTTCCGGAAATCCGGACGTATGTCCGATAACGCCACGACTCAAGATGCAGGAATGGTCGTGCAGGGCGCGTGGTTGTCGCGGTGGAGGGCGAGGTGCTTGAACCGAATCAGTCACTTTGATAGGATGGTGTTCAGTGAGATGAAATGATGGTGAACCTGATGGGCCTCCAATGCGTTGATCGCAACCTGCTGCCTCCGGCCGAGCGGCTGTGCGGGCATCGTACGGACGGGCCTCGCGTTGCCGAGTCTCAAGAGCCAATCCACGTCCACGTTCGGGTTCGCGAATACGGCGGTTGTCGCCAAGGGATCTCGCTCGCCTCCTCCGCCAAGCCCGACCTGGCCCGAATGCCGGTGGGCACTCTTCTGGACTGTTACGTCTGAGGATCAGGGACCCCGTTCCGCGTTTTCTCCACCGTGCGCGCAGAAAAAAACGGGGCCTTGTTCGCCATCCATGGCGGGCCCCGCGGCGCAATCCGTGATTTGCCAGTGGGTCAGATGCCGAACATCAGGATGTTCTCCGCAGCGGACCGGATATTCTCGGGCGTCAGGAGGCGTCCCGATTGCAGCAGGTCCTTGGCCTTTGTCACCGCGTCCGCGTCGGCCTGGGCAGTCTGCATCGCCCGACTGACCATGTCTGCGAAATCGACCTGGAGCGTGGCGTCCGGATCACTCCCCGAGGACTGGCTCGCAGCGTCGTTGCGAGCAGGGGGGGTGAGCCCCAGCATCTGCGTGACGTGGTTGTTCTTGATGTTCTCAATCATATTCTGATCCCTTCATGGCCCTGCTACAGGTAGTTTTCGCATCATTCCTGGAAATCTTAAGGTCATCCCTGCAAAAAATGCGCTGCCAACGTTGTTAAGGGCCATTATTCTTCCGTTCGGGGGTGCGTCCGTTAACGTTCCTTGGGGGGCTGAAGCGTGGCGGCCACTTCGTAGGCCACGAACTTGCAGAAGTTCAGGGAACTGACGACCACCAGTTCCTCCTTCAACGGCGCGGCGCTGGATCTCAACTGCCTGCTGTAGTACTGCCTGATCCGCTTCTGGATGTTCTTGTCCGTGCTGTCCCAGATCTGTTCCGTCGCCCAGATGAGCTGGCCGTCGGTCAGGTCCAGCAGCTTCAGACGAAGGGCGATCACCATGTGCGGATAGGGCTGATACTGCGTGACCGTGCCAAGGAGCAGGCCGTTGCTGCGAAGGGTTTCCCGCAGAACGACCAGTTGACGCATGGCCTGGAGCGTATCGAGATTCTCCTGGAGGCTACGCCACGCCGGATCGTCCTGACGAACGACCGCCAGCCCGAAGAGCTGCTGCTTTTGAATCTCCAGGTAGAGAGCCTGCGTGATCTCCTCGGAGATTCGCGGATAGGCGGACGTGTTGTCCAATTCCACCAGGGCCACCCGGCCGAGAGATCCGAGGTCTTTGCCGGAGTCCAGGAAATAGGCGCCCGCCATTCCTTCGTTGTTGGCGGATTCACATCCGCTGATCGGACCCAGCGTCAGGGTCGCCAGCAGCAACAGCAGGCAGGAACGCACGAAGGGGGGCAGACGGAACAGTCGCGACTCGACGCGATCCCTATTGTTCTCTTTCAGTTCTACGGTCCTTTCCTCCCGACGGGCGCTGCTAGAATCCATTGGGCTCGCTCCTTTGCGACATCGCGGCCGCGTCGGCTCCCCCTGCGTTGCTTGTGTCCAGGTTGAGCGTCCCGGTGTGTTGCTGCTGAAGGATTCCGGCCTCCGCCTCGCCGCCGAGGATCTCCAGAACCTTCAATAACGCCTCCAGTTGAGCCTTGGCGGCGTCCCGCATCTCGCCGCGGAACCCCAGGATATTGCTCTTCCAGTGATTGAGCTCATTGAGCATCTCGATCAAGAGGTTGTTGGCTTCGCTGAGCTCCTTCTGGGTCTGTTTGAGCTTGCTGTCCAGGCTGGTGACCTGCTGCCGCAGGTTTTCGTTCTCGTTGGTGAGCCGCTGGTTCTCCTGCTTCAAGGAGACGGTCTGGTCGGACAGTCTGGCGTACTTCTCGGACAGTTCGATGGCGGATTCGACCGCCGTGCGGCCTTCCAGCGGGCTGTCGCGGAACCGTTTGGCCGCCCCTTCGGTCTCGGCGGGAGTCCTGGGACCGGCCGCCGGGCTCTGGGGCGTCGTACAACCGGCGATCGCCATCGCGAGGGCTGCAAACGATACGGTGATTAGTTTGGCCGTTCGGGTCATGTCTGCTTCTCCGTCACAGCAGCCGGCGGATTCGCGGCCGCGTAGTCACATCGCACCTGGGTTGATCTGCCGCACGGGCAGGTGATTTCGAGAATGGCGTATTCCGGCTGGCTCTCGACCAGCCGCACCGTGGAGCCGGCCGCGGCCGGTCGCGGTCCTCCGCACCGGATTTCCGGGGCCGAATCGATGCTCAACCGAAGCGGGCCGTTCACCACGACTTCGGCGGCCTTGAGAACATGTCGTGTGGTCTTGGACATTCCGTTGTCTTTCACTTCTTGAAGTCCTGCGGTTTCGAGAGGGAAGCCGTCAGGCGCAATAGTCGATCTGATGCCGACCGCCGCCGTCGTTGGACGTTTGGTCCGGGGTCGTTTCGTTCAGGGGGGGGCCCCCTGTCTCCGGTTGCTCCTGAGTCGGCTTCCGGCGGCGTTTGCGCTCTTCCCGCTGTTTGTCCGGCGTCAGGGCCTGGATGTTGTGGACGGTCTCCATCGGCTTGATGAGGGTGAAATCGCTATCCGTCATCTTTCCACTGCTCCAATCGGGTTGACAGGCTGAACAGCGCGCTGGCGTGCAATTGACTGACGCGCGATTCGGTGATTTCGAGAACTTCCGCGATTTGCTTCATGGTCAGATGTTGCTGGTAATACAGGATGATGATCTGCAATCTGCGCTCATCGAGTTCCTGCATCGCTTTCGTGAGTTGCTCCATCAGCTCGCCTCTGGCCAACTGGCTGTCGGGGGTGGGCGCGTCGGCGCAGGCCAGGAGATTCCCCAGGGCCGGCTGCTCCTGGTCGATCGTGTCGATGGATACGAAGTGCTGGGCGCGGGCGCTTTCGAAGAGCCCGCCGACCTCTTCGACGGAGAGGCCCATCTTCTGGGCCAATTCGTCATCGGAAGGGGCGCTGCCCGTCTGTTCGGCGATCTGGCGGCACAACTCCCGTGCGGTCTTGATCTGGCGGCTTACCCCGGAAGGCAGCAGGGAGGCCCGTCGCAACTCGTCCAGCACCGCTCCTTTGATCCGGATGTACGCATAGGTCTTGAACTCGACCTGATGCGAGGAGTCGAAATCTCTGGCGGCCTTGAGCAATCCGACGGTTCCGGCCGAGACCAGATCCTCGAACGACAAAGGCGGCTTGATGTAGCTGACCGCCCGGCGTGCGATCTTGCGGACCATGGGCAGCAGTTGGACGATCTCCTCGTCGCTGATGGCGCGATGCTTGTGCCCGTTGTAGGCGCGTACGGCCGCGGCTCGCAGGTGGTCGCCGTTGTCGGGGGCCTCGAACGCCGGGCCCCGGGCGGCCAATCCTTCGGCCAGCCTGGCAGCGGCATCCTGCACGTGGGTTTCGGGCATGTTTTTAGTTCTTACGGTCACCCGGTTGCTCCCTCTTCTTTGTCTGACTGACCTGACCGGCGATCATGGCCTGCACCAGGATCGCGTTGACGGCCTTGCCGGCGGTCCCTGCCGTGAGATATGCCACCGCAGCTCCCAGCAGCGCCCGCTTGCAGCAGGTGAAGGACGACAAGCCGCCGACCGAGCCGATAATCCCTATGGCGAAGAAACAAAGAACAGCCGTGCTGACTGCGATGGTTCGGATTGGCAGCAGCATCCTTATTCGCTCCTTATCGTCATTTCATCCAAGGCCACTGAAATCGTCGCTACCGGCGTTACGTCCGTTCCCATCACGATCTCGTCGTACGCCACCACCGGGAGCATCGGAAGACTTCGCGCCAGCATCTGGGCCAGGGGGGCCCGCAGGCGGGCGTCGCACAGCAGGACCACCTTGTCCCGCCCCTGGTCCATGGCCGATTTCCATGCGTCGGCCGCCTTGCGATTCAGGTCGATGGCCGTTTCGGCCGAGACGCCCAGGATCAGTTCGCCCCCTTCCTGGCGAAGCGAAGAGGTCAACTGATGCTCGAAGACCGGATCGAATGCGATGGCGGCGACCTTTCCCTTGGCGTCCTTGTACTGTTCCGTGATCGTCCGGGCCAGGGACTTCCGTACGATCTCGGTGAGCACGTTCACGTTCTTGGTCTTGGAGGCGTTTTCGGCCAAAGCTTCCAGAATTGCGGTCAATTCGCGGATCGGAATCCCGCTGCGAAGCAGATTCCGGAGCACCCGCTGGAGGATGCCGGAAGAGACCTCGCCCTCGGTGCCGACGACCTCGCCGACCAGCGAGGGCTGATTCTTCCGAAGCCGGTCGATCAGGACCTGCACGTCTTCGCGAGTGAGCATCTCGTCGGCGTGTCGCCTGAGGGTCTCGGACAGATGGGTGATGAACACCGACTCCGGGTCGATGACCGTGTACCCAGCCAGCTCGGCCGCTTCCTTTTTGGCGGCGGTGATCCACAGGGCGGGCAGTCCGTACACCGGTTCGGCGGTCTTGATCCCGTCGATCTTCTGCTGCACGACGCCGGAGTCCATCGCCAGGAACATGTCTGGCTCCAGGAACCCCTTGGCCACCGGGATCTCGCAAAGGCGGATTTCGTAGGCGTTGGGCTCGAGATTGAGGTCGTCGCGTAGACGGACCAGCGGGATCACGATCCCCATTTGCTGGGCAAACTGCCGGCGCAGGGCCCCGATGCGGTCGAAGATCGTGTTGTTCTTCCGCGGGTCGACCATGCCGATCAGGCGCACGCCGACGTGGACGGAGACGCGATCCATGTCGAGCAGGTCCTCGACGGGCTCCTTGTCCGTCTTCTTTTTGTTGGCGGGGGTGGAGGCCGTCTTGGTCGGGATTTTCTCCAGCCTGGAGGCCACCTTGCCGACCATCGCCGCACCGACGGCCAGGAGCAGGAACTGGATTTTGGGCATCCCCGGGACCAGGGCCATCGCCCCGATGATGAAGGCCGCGGTCGTCAGGGGCTTGCCCGTCCGGAGGAACTGTCGGGAGACGTCCTGGCCCACGCTGTGGCTCGAGGAAATCTTGGTCACCAGAAAGCCCGAGCTGATCGAGATGATCAGCGAGGGGATCTGGCTGATCAGGCCGTCGCCGATGGACAGGATCGAGTAGGTGGAGATGGCGTTCATGACGCCCATGCCTCGGGAGTAGCCCATGGCGATGCCGCCGAGGAGGTTGATCGCGGTGATGATCAGGCCGGCCTTGGCGTCGCCGCGGATGAACTTGCTGGCGCCGTCCATGGCACCGTAGAACTCGCTCTCCTTGACGATCTTGCTGCGTCGCTCGTTGGCCTGCGATTCGGTGATGATCCCGGCGTTGAGGTCGGCGTCGATCGCCATCTGTTTGCCGGGCATTGCGTCGAGGGTGAATCTTGCGGACACTTCGCTGATGCGCTCGGCGCCTTTGGTGATGACGATGAACTGGATGATGACCAGGATCAGGAAGATCACCAGGCCGACGACGAGGCTGCCGCCGGCGACGAATCCGCCGAAGGTTTGGATGATCTGGCCGGCGTCGCCCTGCAAGAGAATCAGCCGCGTCGAGGCCACGTTCAGCGACAGACGAAACAGCGTCGTGAACAGCAGCAACGAAGGGAACGTGGACAACTCCAACGCCTCCTTCGAGGACAGGGTCACAATCAGGACCGCCAACGCCAGCGAAATGCTGCACGCCAGCAGGAGGTCCAGCAGCATCGTGGGCAAGGGGATGATCAGAGTCGCCAGGATCGCCACCAGGCCCAAGGCCAGGATCGTGTTGCTGTGCGAGGCGAACGGGATGTTCAGGAGACCGTCGTCCCCGCCGGGCAAGCCTGCTGCAATGGATTGGTCTGAAGCCATAGACTCAATGACTACGGATTATGGATGGTTTGTGATTCGTAAGACACCCTGTTCTCTCATCCCTGGGCCGCCGCGCCGACGATCTGACGGATTCGTACCGCGAAACGATCTTCCACCACCACGACGTCAGCCTCCGCGAACTTGGAATCCTTGAGGAACAGGTCCGCCGGGGCCTCGATGGGCTTGCCGAGCTGCAGAACCGAGCCGGGGCCGAGTTGCAGGAGCCGTCGAACCGGGATATGCGTGGATCCGAGCACCACCGTGATCGGAATGTCCATGTCCAGCAGGATGTCCAACTGGCCGGCGCCGGTCCCCACGGCGCCCTGCGGAGCCTCTGGAAACTCGACGGATTGGACCACCGTCTTGCCGTCGGTCTGCGGGGCCGTCCGGCTCTGATCCTGCTGGACCGGATTTTCTGCAGTTGCGGTGTCGGACATGGCTGTTCTATCCTTTCTTGGGTTCGCCAGGATTCTTCGGTCTGGAAGGTTCGTCTGTCTGTTCGGTCTGCGACTCCTTGAACACGATCGCGTAGTGCCCGCCGGACTGAGCGGGGCGGCCCTGGAAAACGGTCCGCCCCTCAATGGTCAGTTCCACCAAATCATGAATCGGCTTGTCCAGGAGCAGGATGTCGCCGGGGGCGAGGTCCAGGATCTCCTGGAACCCGATCTGAGTCGTGGCCAGTCTGGCCGTCACGGTGACAGGCATCTGGTGGAGGTGCTCCATCAAAGCCTGCG
Source organism: uncultured Phycisphaerales bacterium (assembly GCA_937927975.1). GTDB lineage: Bacteria > Planctomycetota > Phycisphaerae > Sedimentisphaerales > Anaerobacaceae > PLanc-01. The sequence goes on along the minus strand of CALEZT010000088.1, from coordinate 110,766 downwards.
AGAGTTCCCCAGGGGCGGCCCGCTGGGGCGTTGCCGGCGTCTTGCCCACCAGAGTCGCCAACCTGGCGCAGGAGAGCACGAAGGTGAGGTTGGACGGCTCGTCCTTTCCGGCCTCCGTGGCCTGGAATGTGATTCGACAGATCTCCTCCGTCCGCTCGAACCGGACAGCGGGCTCTTCTTTGCTCAGTCGGCCGCTGCTCTTGAGGGTCTCGTGCGGTCCCAGCGAGGCGAGGAAGACATCGAGCACCGCCGCGACGAGGTCCGACAGGAGCGATTCTTCCAGAGACGACAGCGACCGGTTCGCATTGTCCGCGGAGTCGGCGTCGCCCAACAGCTTGGAGACCCAGCCGATCGTGGTCTGGGACGAAATCGCGAAGAAGCCGCAGGCCGGCCCCTTGTCCGGGCCGAACGCCAGACAGTAGCTGTCGTTCACGTCGAGACCACGGCGCAGATCGGCGCCGAACTGCTGGGCGACTGCCGTCGGGGAGACGTCGAAGTCCCGGCTGAAGAACCGCGTGAACACGTCGGCCAGTCGGGCGGCCGCCTGGCTCATGACCGCGGCCAGTCGGTTGAGCTGGTCGGGATTCAGGTAGTGCGGATCCCGCCAGTCGTAGGGCTTCAGATCCCCGGCGGGGGGTTCCTGCGCGGGGATCGATCCCACGGCCGCCAGAAGCTGGCCGATCCGGGTCTTGCCGAGATGGTCAATCGACGGACTCATCACTGAATCGCGAATTCCTTGAACAGGATGCTCATGATGCGCGGCTGCGCGTTCGGAAACAGGCCCTGGTTGAAGATGTCGCTGATGTTGGATTGCATGCGAAGCAGGTTTGTCTTGCCTCGCGTGTCCTCGATCGTTTGATTCGATAGGTACAGAGTCAGCCAGTGCTTGAGCAGGGGCTTCTTCTGATCCAGGATGGGCTTGGCGTCCAACTCGGCCCAGGCGCCGGTGACCTCGAGGGTCAGGGTGATGCGGACATACCGTGTGACGCCGGGCTCGTTGAGATTGGCCACGACGGGGTCGAGCTCAAAGAACCAATTGTCCGCTTTCTTGTCTTTCGATTTGGCGTCCTTGATTGTCGGTTCGGATTCGGTCGCCGACGCGGCTGAGGCGGTCTGGGCCTGTCCGCGTGTTCCGAACAACCGGCCTACGATGAAACCCGCAGCGGCGAAGACCACGACCACGCCGCCAACGATCAACAGCGGCATGATCTTCGCCATGGGACCCGTCTTCTCAGGAAGCGGGATCTCCGGTTGTTGGTTTTTTTCAGTCTTCCCTGGTTCGGCCATTTCTGTGGTCCTTCGTTTTCGACAGGCTCGTTCTCACGGTTTCGCTTCAGGACACCGGCAACAGGGGACGTCGGATGCGACTGACGACCTCCTGGCTCTCCTCGCACTCCTGCCTGCGGTATCGGCGGATCTTCTCTCGCAAGGTGCGATCGCTGATCCCGAGGACCTTGGCGGCGCGGGTTTGATTGCCGGAGGTTTGGCGCAGCGTGTCGAGAATCGCCTGACGCTCGATTTCGTCCAGCGGGATGCCTCCCAGCCCGGTCGGCCCGTCGGTCGACGAGGCGGGCGCCATTGCGGGCGAAGTGAACGCGGATGCGACTTCATCTTCGATCGTCGAGCTTCGCGCGGGGACGATCTTCCGCGATTCCGTCAGCGGCTGCAATTCGTCGAACAGCCAGCTCACGTCCGCCAGGGACAAGACCGAGCCGGAACCCAGGATCAACGACGTCAGAACGACATTTCGCAACTGCCTGACGTTGCCCGGCCAGTGATACTTGGCGAAGATATCCATCATGATCGGGTCGAGCGATTCGATCCGACGCTGGGTCTCTTTGGCGAAGAGATTGACGAAATGCCAGGTCAGCTCGGGCAGGTCCTCTCGTCGTTCTCGGAGAGGGGCCGCCACGATGCGCGCGGCGCTGAGACGATAGTACAGGTCCTGGCGGAACCGGCCCATCTGCACCTCGTGGAGCAGGTCCCGGTTCGTCGTGCTGATGATTCGCACGTTCACCTTGATGTTGTCGTTGCCGCCGACTCGTTCGAACTCCTGTTGCTCGATGATGCGAAGCAGCTTGGCCTGGAACGTGGGAGGAGTTTCGGTGATTTCGTCGAGCAGCAGGGTGCCGCCGTGGGCCATCTCGAATCGGCCTTTGCGCTGAGCGTACGCGCCGGTGAACGCGCCTTTCTCGTGACCGAACAGCTCGCTTTCCAGCAGGCTGTCGCTCAAAGCGGCGCAGTTGACCCGCACGAACGGTCCCATCGCCCGTCGACTCCTGTGGTGAATCAGCAGCGAGATCAGTTCCTTGCCGGTGCCGCTTTCGCCGGTGATCAGCGCCGGCACCGAGGTCGGAGCGATCCTCTCGGCCAAGGCGATGGTTTGCAGCATTCTCGGACTCTTGCCGACGATCTGGTACAGGCAGTGGTCGCCTTCCTGGGCCGAGGCGGCGGTCGCCACCCGGCGGTTCGGCAACAGCGTGTCGAGAATGCCTTCGAGGGCCTGCGGATTCAGGGGTTTCAGGAGAAAGTCTCGACAGCCGGCCTGGATGGCCCGGACGGCTGCCTGGGCGCCCGAATGCAGGTCGCCCGCTTGGGACGGCTCGGCGGCGCGGCCGGCCATCATGACCACCGGCATTTCGGGAGCGACGGACCGTATGGCGCCGAGCAGCTCGAAGCCGCCCGATGGTCCCTTGACGCCGGCGATTTGCTCGCTCAGAAACGCCAAATCGCACGGGACGCGGTCCAGAGCGTCCATCGCCGCTTTGCGTCCGCCGGCCAACTTGGCGCTGATGCCCTTGCGGGCCAGCACCTCCAGCATGAGCCGGATGGTCTGCGGCTCATCGTCCACGATCAGGACGGACGCGGCGTGATGAGGGATTGAGGATAACTGCGTAGCTCGTTGATTCATAGTCTGTTGCTCTCAGTCCTACAGTTGAGGCGTGGCGGCGACCGGACCGGACCGGCTCTTCTGATACCAAGTGAGCAGTCGGCCGTGGGCCTTGGCCAACTCGGTCCAGGGCGATTCGGGGTACTCGGAGACGAGCTTCATGTACGTTTCCTGGGCTTTGCCGGTATCGGTCTCCCTGAGGCAGTTGCCGAGCTGAAAGAGAATCCAGGCCCGGTCGGCATCGTAGGAGGGATCGATTCGATTGATCCGGTCGAGCGCCTTGGCGTAGAACGGAGCCGCTTCCGCCGGTCGGCCGCTGAGAAACAGCAGTTCGGCCATGTCGAGCGGATCCCGCACCTGGCTGGGATTTTGCTGGAGCATATCCAGGGTCTTCTGGGCCTTGGGGGGCGTGGATATCGTCGAATCGGTTGCCGCTGCGACTGGAGCGGTCGAACTTGCGGCGGCCGGGGTCGCGCTGATCCCCGCCGATTGCGGGCTGGAGAGAGACTCGTCGGGCGCCGTGAATGCCGGCCCGGTGTCTTTGTTGGCGAATTTCACGGATCGAACCTGGCGGATCAGACGCTTGAGAGCCAGGCTGTCTTCGACGTCCTGAGTTCCCTCCGGCGCCGCGATCCGGTTTGACCAGAGTTCCTGCGAGAGCGGGCCTTTGGGGTCGGTGTTCCCGCGGGGAGCGACTCCCACCCGCCGGACCGGACCGGCGTTCTCCAACGCCTTGGTCTGGCTCCGCGTGCGGTCCAGCAGTCTGGCCAGGGTAACGGTTGCATCCGAGGTCTCAGCAGACACGGTCCCGACCGGCAGTGTCGGCCCGACGGCGCAGGGATCGTTGAGCCCGCCCTCCGCATGGGCCGACGGCCGTTCCTGCGAGGTTGCGCGGGGTGGTCTGGCGTTCGCGGCCGGAAGCGCCTTGACGCAGACGAGCACGGACAGGATCACGCATGCTCTTGTCGCTGACGAATTCGAAAGGGTCGTCCTCATCGGTATTTTATCCTTCTTTATTCCTGCGTTATTCTCACGGGGCGAGATTGACGCCCGGCGATTTTGGCACGAAGTTCGGGTCCGTCGCATTGTCATACTGGTTCAGCATGACCGCCATCGCGCGGTCGTACTGCCCTTGTTTGCGGTAAGCCTCGGCCAGCAGGTCCAGAACCGCCGGTCTGTCCGCGGCCGTTCCTCGCTCCAGCAGTTGCGAGCACACGGAGATCGCCTGGCCGACCTGACCCAGACGCAGGCAGGTGCGGGCCAGTTCCCGGCCGATTCGCTGAGCCTGGGGCCCTGGCTCGGCCATGGCGAACGCATCGCTGAGGGTCTTGCGGGCCGATTCGATGGCTCCATTGCTGATTTGGCAGGCAGCCAGCTCCAATGCGACTCTGCCCTTGAGCTCCGGGCTCGGCAGGAACTGCCCCTTTTCCTGCAGCAGCGAGGCCGCTTTGTCCGTCAGTCCGATCGAGCGAAGCACCTGGGCCCGAAGCAGAAGCAGCTCGATGCTCTCCTGCTGGGAGAGTTGCCATCCATTGGTGGTTTCGAGCATGTGAAGGGCTTCCACGAGCTGGCCTTGCTCGATGGAGGCGCGGACGAGCACGCCCACGGTCTCCACGTATTGCTGGCGGGACAGGTCTCCCTTGAGCGCCAGCCTCAGTGCCACGTGGGCCTGTTGCGGTTTGTGCAGGGCCAGGTAGGCCTTGCCCAGCAGCAGACATGCGGCGTGAAACTCCGGCTGGCTCTGATCCCGCACGAGCGAGACGTAGCGATTGAGCCATTGAGCGGTCTGTTCAAAGTCTCCCGCCTCGTACGCGCATCGGCCCGCGCCCAGCGACGAGACGGTCTGCGACTCGATCGAGAGGCCCAGGTTGTACACTCTCTGATACAGACCCGCGGCCTCCTCGAACTTCCCAGCCTTCATGGTCGCATCGGCCAGGTGAAGGTATGCGGTGTCGGCCAGGTCGGTTCCCGGGTACACTTCCACCAGTTGCTTGAGGTCCGCGTGGGCGCCGACATAGTCGCGAAGCCTCACCTTCAGTTTGCCCGACTCCAGTAAGGATCGCGGCGCCAACCCATGCTTGGGAAATCGGTTCGCGACCAGCTTGAACTCTCCGATGGCTTCGTCGAGCTGTCCCTGCAGCGTCTGAAGCAGGGCCAGCGTGAAGTGCCCGTTGGGGGCCCGCTGATCGGTCTCGGCCGTCAGCAGGAATCGCTGCCACAGGGAGATCGACTCCTCAGTCAGCAGCCTGGTGTGGTCGGAGAGAGAGGAGTAGGACGTCGGATCGAGCACGTCGATATTGTTGCTTTTGTCGTCGAGTCGCGCGACCAGACCGACGCCTCCGGCGGCCACCGAGATCGCTTGCTGCGCCGTGAACGAGGACAGGTAGAGATAGACGGGTCTCTTTCTCACGTTCTCCTCGGCTGGGCTGGCCTTGCCGTTGTCCATCCATCGCACGTTCAGTCCGGCGTTCGAGGCAAATCGCGACAGCAGTTCTTCGATCGATGCGCCGTTGCAGACGACCACCCAGCGGTCCGTCGCGTTCTTTCCGGTGGCGGCGCGGATCTGCGGGCTCAGTGCTGCCTCGTCGAGTTTCTCGGACCCGGAGGCCAGGAAGACCCGCAACTGCGCCTCGTCCATGTCGACGAACGGGTCGATATCGGGATGGCGGCCCCACAGGTCCGACGGCAGTCCCGCGTCCGCGTCGCTGAGCGACAGGAGATTGCGGGACACCGCCTCGCAGACCAGGAACCAGCACTGCTGCTGGACGGCCTGCACCCATTTGTCGTCGATCTCCGCCACCCCGATCAGACCGATCGTCTGATAGGCCCGACCGGCCGCTTCGAGGTATCGTTTCCGTTCGATCAGCATCGTGCCCTGGTAGTAGCGGGCCAGGGCTCGGAGGATCGGCAGGCGGCTCAGAGACACCGTTCGAAACAGGTTGTCGGCCTGGGCGACGTCCCCGCTCTTGCTGCTGCACAGGGCCATCCGCAGAAGAAGAAAGTCCCGAAGGGGCTGGTTCTCGTTCGTGCCGGAGAGACGCCGGTGGAGTCTGTCGTAGGCGACGAACGCGTGTTCGTAGTCGCGGTTCTGATAGAGCCTGGCGGCCAGTTGCAGCGACAACGGCTCGGGGCTCGGGATGCTCGATTCGATGAGGTCCGCCGGCTCGGGTTCAGCGGGCGACGTTCCCAGGCGGGGTGTTTCGCGTCGCGAATCCCAGGCGCTCTGAGGGATCGGTTGCGGCGCAGGGGTCCGGGACGCGGGCGAACCGATGATCGCAGGCAGTTCGGCCACCTGCTGTTGCTGCGGCGTTCCGTCCGAATCGTCGCTGTGGGCGAGCCGGGCCGCCAGAGCGAAGACCAGACCGGCCCCTGTGACCAGAATCGCCAGTCCCAGGATTTTCTGCGCGTTCGACAGCCGATTCAGGTGCAGGGAGGGGCGCCCCGCGCGCAGGGGGATGGGTCTGGGCGCCGCCGGGACGGGCGGCTCGGGCTCGGACGCGAAGTTGGCCAGCGAGGAGAAGACGTCGTCGTACCCCGGCTGCTCGGCCATCGGAAGGCCAAAGAGGTCCCCGTCGGACGGCGTGTGCGGCTGCCCGGGTTCTCCGCGGTTCGATTGTTTCTTTTTTCCGAACATTCTTCTGTTCACCGATTTTCCTGGGACATCCGGACGCAGGTCCGGATACCGGTGGCGTACAGCGCGCGCCCCGATGACATTCTTATGAGCAACAACTGTGCCAAATTGCCCGCCGTCTTATGCTGTGTCGGGAACCACGAGGCTCATGGCCGTGGAAACTCAGGATGTGATTGGGGCTTTCGAGGGTCTCGGCGCCGCGGTGTCAGGTTTCTATACGGGCCGGCGGATTTTCTGACAGCAAGGTGATCCGGATCGGCGAATGTCAAGTCCGCGCGGATGAGGATCGCGCGGATCGGTCTGCTGGGGAGAACGGCAGGACGCCATCAGCCGTCTGGACGCTTGGGGGGCGTGGGGAATCCGGAAGTTTTTTCAGCATGGGGACGAAGACAGAGCCTCGATCGGCTCGGAGGCGTCCAGGGGAAGATCCTCGACGCCGCGTTTGTCTTTCTGGAGGTTGTACTGTTTGACTTTGGCGTACAAGGTGGCGCGTGTGATGCCCAGCAGGGCTGCGGCCTGCGTCTTCTGCCAGCCGGTCTCGTGCAGCGCGCGGGCGATCAGCTCTCGCTCGGCTTTCTCGAGGGAGAAGTCCTTCATGCGCCCCTCTGCGCTCTGACAGGGCTGGGGTTCTCCGTCGATGGGGTCGATGACAATACTGGAAAGGCCGATCTTGTCTGTGGTTTCGAAGAGAATGGCGCGTTCGATGACGTTTCGCAGCTCACGCACGTTGCCCGGCCAGTCGTGTCGGGACAGGGCCTCGAGCGCGAGTCTCGTGATGGACGCGACCGGGGTCGGTCGGTGCGAGCAGATGTTCGATGTCATGAGGAAATGCCGGGCGAGCAGGGGAATGTCCTCTCGTCGCGCCAGCGATCGCAGGGGCGCCATCGTGATCGGGCAGATGTTCAAGCGGTAGTAGAGATCCTCGCGGAATCGCCTCTCTCGCACTTCCTTCTTGAGGTCGCGGTTGCTGGAGGCGATGATCGTGGCTTTGCACTCGATGTCCTTGACGCCCCCGACCTTGCGGAACGACCGTTCCTGGAGAATCCGCAGAAGCTTGGCCTGCAATTCCATGGGCATTTCGCTGATCTCGTCGAGGAAAATGGTCCCGCCGCCGGCGGTTTCGAGCAGTCCGGTCTTGTCGCGGTCGGCGCTGGTGAACGAGCCCTTGACGTGGCCGAACAATTCGCTCTCCAGCAGCGTGGCGGTCAGCGCCGCGCAGTTGACCGCGACGAACGGCTCGTCCCGATGTCGAAGGGCGTGAACGGCGCGGGCGGCGACTTCTTTCCCGGTGCCGGTGTCGCCGACGATGAGGACGGGATTGCACCGGCTGGCGGCCACGAGTTTGATCATCCGAAGCGTTTGGGCGATGGCGGGGCTTCGGCCGGCCATCGTCACCGAGGCGGCCGTCTCGTCGAGGAAGAACTCCGCATCGTCCTGTTCAACGATCTGTTTTCTTGCGGTTTCCTGCACGGCCGCTGCGATCTCACGCAGTTTCACAGGATCGTCCTGCCCTCTGGGACAGACGCACAGGCCCGCCTGCCTGTACTGTTCATCGCTGAAGGGGCTGTCGATCGCGGGAATCACGACCGCGATCGGGGCCGAGTGAGGGTCCTGTAATGTCGTGGCCAGGCAGGCCTGCAGATGGGAGGGAGCGAACGCACCCTCGAACACCACCAGGTTCGCGGACACCGTCGCGATGATCTCGGTCGCCTCCGACAGGTCGTCGGCCGCGAATACTTCATGGGCCAGCTCCTGGGCTGCCGCGTGGATCTGCGACTTCTTGCTGACGACGACGATTCTTTTCAGATGACTCATATCTCCCCGATGATCTGATTCATTGGCTCACCGATGGTTGTCCTGCCACCTCGATGGAGACAACCCCCTGATCGACTGGTGGTTCGTGACATCTTTAATATTTATTGGACGCGATGAATGTCACTCGATGGTTTCGGCGCGAGTCAGTGACATCAAGACGTTCTTTTATGGGACGGTCCGAGAACGCGGTCGGCCGCGACGCGACGCGGTCGATTGGGGCAGGAAGCGGGTGGGGGTTCTTATGGGACGCATACGTGTCACGAAGCCGGCGCAACGCCGCGGACTGCAGTCGCGCGGCGCATGGAAGATTTTTCCAGGGTGGGGAAAAATCTTCCTGACGCACACGATCGCGGCTTCTCCTGGGTTCGTCCCGTCGCAGAGGGCCAAGACCGCTGATCAGGTGTGTTACGCGGAGGTTGACAATTTCTCTTGGGTCATTCCCGCGGAAATCTTACCTCTGGCACACCCATTGCTAGAGTCCTCCCGTTGGACGCCGCGTGTCGGATATCGCGGCGGGCTCGAATGTGTCTACTTCTATAAGGAGCGATGAACGATGGCTGTGACAGGGACCACGAGCACCGCCAGTGACATCCAGATGGACTACATGAAGCTGCTGGTGACTCAACTGCAGAATCAGAATCCGCTGGAACCGATGGACAACAAGGATATGACCGCGCAACTGGCGCAGTTCTCCCAGCTCCAGCAGATGGAGAATCTGAACCGTTCGTTTGGCAAGGTGCTCGATTCGGTCCAACGCAACTACGCCAGTTCCCTGATCGGTCGGGAGGTCTCGTTCGCTGGTTTCAACGAGATCGGCCAGGCCGAGACCCGAACCGGCAAAGTGGAAGAGGTCGGCGTGGGGAATGAGGGGGAGATCGTCCTCACGGTCAACGGTGTGAACGTTAACCTGTCGGATGTCGTGTCGATCCGGGACTGATGGAACATCCGCATTTTGCAGAATAGGAGAAGACGTACATGTCTTATGCGTTGTCTTCAGGCGTGACGGGGCTTCAGGCCCACCAACAGATGCTGGACATCGCCGGCAACAACATCGCGAACGTGAATACGACCGCATTCAAATCCAGCCGGATCGGATTCGCGGAGCTGCTGAGCCAGACTCTCTCGCAGGCGTCCCAGCCGACCGCTCAGGTCGGCGGCACTAACCCGCAGCAGATGGGCAGCGGCGTCGGCATCGGCGCCATCACCCCGAACATGACCCAGGGCAGCATCGTCAACACGGGCAATCCCCTGGACGCGGCCATCGAAGGGGAGGGCTACTTCGTGGTCAGCGACGGCCAGCAGCAACTGTACACGCGCGCCGGCGCTTTCGGGGTGGACGAGAACGGTCACCTGGTCGATCCGGCCACCGGGTATCGGGTGCAGCGCATCGGTCTGGCGGGCGAGGTCGACGGGTTCCAAGTCACGGGCGACAGCAGCATTCGGATTCCGTACGACGTCGCGCTGCCGGCCAAGGCCACCAGCGAGATTGCGTTCACCGGAAACCTCAGCTCCGACGCCGTGGGCACCGCCAAGGCTCAGACGCTTTCGTCAAATCTCGCCTATAAGACGCCGGACGGGATCGAAGCTTCCGCGACCACGCAGATCGACCAGCTCGCTCAGTTCAGCGGAGGTTCCGGCGCAGGCGGCCAGTTGGGCGGCGTCCAGACGGGTACCCTCACGTTTTCCGGCTACAACAAGGATGGAAGCCCTTTGAGCACCGGCCTGACGTTCACGGTTACGGGAACCACCACGATGGGCGACCTGATCGATCACCTCAACAACAACGTGTTGACCGACGCCACGGCCTCGTTGGCCAACGGCAAGATCACGATCACGGACAACGAGGCGGGATACAGCAGGACCGATCTCTCGATGTCCTACTCCGGCAGCGGCTCGTTCCAGACCCCTGCCTACCTCGAGATGACCACCGTCGGAGGAAATGAATCCAAGACCATGAACATCGCGATGTACGACACGCAGGGCGCCAAGCATGTCTTGTCGGCGACCCTCGTGCGGACGGATACGATCAACACATGGGACATGATTCTGACCTCCATCACGGGCAATGTGCTGGAGCTCAGTCCCGAGAATCGGCGGGTCAACGGTTTGACTTTCGATCCGCAGAGCGGCGCGTTCATGGGGCTCCCGAGCACTGAAACGCCCCAGTTCGTCATTTCCTTCGCGCACGATCCGACGCACACCCAGACGATCTCGTTGGGACTGGGGACCGTCGGTTCGTTCGACGGGCTCACGCAGTTCGCGGGCAACTCCACCGCAGTGGCGAGAGAGCAGAACGGGTATGAGGCGGGAAGCCTGTCGGCGGTCTCGGTCAGCGGCGACGGCGTGTTGATCGGCGCCTTCACCAACGGCGTCAAGAAGGACCTGGCGACCCTGGCGGTGGCTTTGTTCCGAAACCCCGCCGGTCTTCAGAGCGCCGGCAACGGCTACTTCGCTCCTTCGGCCAACACCGGCGGGGCGGTGATGACCCAGGCCGGCAGCAGCGGCGCCGGATCGATCCATGGCAGCGCTCTGGAGAAATCGAACGCCGACGTTGCGACGGAATTCGTGAGCCTGATCGAGGCTCAGAACGGCTTCCAGGCCAACGCACGCACCATCCGCGTGGCCAACGACATTCTCCGCGAGTTGACGAGTCTGATTCGGTAAGTCGGAAAGGGATTGATGCGGATGACGAAGAACTGAGGACGAGCGGACCCGAAGTCCCCGAGATCGAGGGGCTGCCGCATATTGTCGGGGGAACCTATGCTGTGGATCGAGCACATCCTGTTGACGCTATCGCCCCTGGAGCGATGGGAAGCGGCGCGTCGGTTGAACACCGACCGTTCTTACAACGACAGCTTCACCGTTCTGGCGGGGATTTTGCTGGGTGTGCTCGTGGTGTTGCTGATCTGGGTCAGCTACACACGGCGGGTGCAACGGCGCGCCCAGACCCGCGAGGTTTTCTCGGAGAACGCGATGCGACGGGGGCTGGGCGCACGCGACCGGCAGATCCTGCTGGCGATCGTCATGCGAAGTGGTCTGCGGCGCACGCACGACGTGTTCACCGCAGTCGATGCGTTCGATCGCGGCGCGTTGAAGCTGGTTTCCGAGTGCACGCGGAGTCGAACGCCCGATGAGAATGAGCACTTGCGGGCGGAAATCGGTCGTCTGCGGGAGAAACTGGGTTTCCAGATCGCTTCGCCGGTCGGCGGGATCGTGGGCCTGGGCCAGGCCAGCAGCCGGGACATCCCGGTGGGCAGGTCCGTGGAACTGGTTCACAGCGGCTCGCAGGAGGGACCGGTTGTCCGCGGCGATGTAATGAGAAATGACGAGATCGAGTTCGCCGTCACGCTGAAGGAGCCCGTGGTCAGCAGGCCCGGCGACTCCTGGCGCGCGAGGTATTACAGCGGCCTGTCGGCCTGGGAGTTCGACACTTCGACCGTGCGGTGTGACGGTCGCAAGTTGGTCCTGAATCACAGCGACACGGTGCAGTCCACGAATCGTCGGCGTTTCCCTCGCGTGTCGGTCCGCGGTCACGCGTTGATCGCCTATCTGCCGTTTCGACAGGGGCGCGCCTCGCGGGTGGACATGAGTTCCGATGGGATCAGGACGGTCTCATGGGGCGCCGGCAACCGGGCGGAGAGCGAGACGCCGACTTTCACGGAAGGTCGCGTGACGGAACTTGCGGGTCCCGGATTGCTGCTTGACGCTGCGATTCACGTGCACCCGGGGGATCGAGTTCTCGTGGTGTTCACGCTCGATTCCAGCATAGCGCCGGGGGTGCCCGGCGGATGGGGCACCATTTCGGCCATCGGCAAGGTCCGGCACGGTCGCAGCACGGACAGTGGGATGTCGATCGCGGTGGAACTTACGGGACTCACCGACGCGGAAGTGGACGAACTCGCGTACATCACGGCCGAGATCTCCTCGCGGCAGGAAGACCCGGACGGTCCCGGCGTGATTCCGGCGGCCGGTCTGTCTTCGCCCGCTTCGGCCGCAACCGGGGAATCCACCTAATGTGGGGAATCTGACGTGACGGACATCGGAGCCCAAGTCAGCGCCAGTCTGAACGCCCTGACCAAGGAGTTCGACATCGTTGCGCACAACATGGCCAACGTCAGTACGGTGGGGTTCAAGCGTCGCTGCAACAGCTTCACGAAAGTGCTTGCGGCACAGGAGAGTTCTCAGGACTCCGGCGGGGACGAGTCCGAGGATACGCCGGGAGTGTTCGATTTCTCGCAGGGCAGCCTGACGCCGACGGGGCGGACGCTGGATCTGGCGTTGCACGGGGAAGGGTTCTTCGTGATCGAGACGCCGGAAGGTCCGGTCTACACTCGGCACGGCGTCTTTCAGACGAATCAGAACGGACAGATCGTGGACACAACGGGGCGGATCGTGGCTGGGACCGCGGGGCCGTTGATCGTGCCGCCGGACGCCGACGTTGGGGACGTGTACGTCACCGAAGACGGTCGTGTCCTTGCGGGCCAGGCGGAGGTCGGAAAGCTCCGCCTTGTCGAGTTCCTCGACGGCCAGAACCAGCTCGTGGCGGTTGGCCAGAACTGTTTCCAGGCCCCCGAGGACGTCACTCCGACGGACGCCTTGAACGTGGTCGTCAAGCAGGGCTACCAGGAGGCGTCCAACGTGAAGCTCGTCGACGAACTGGTGAACATGATCCTCGTGTCGAGGATGTACGAGGCCAACATGAAGCTGGTTTCCGTGAAGAAGGAAGCCGGGGGCGCCGCGCTCGGGGTCGCCATGGGATGAGAATGAACGAGCGTTGATGATTGACGGAAGATGACAAACGAACGGTTCCGACGGCTGCGAATGGTCCGCAGGGCGTCGGCCGTGATCGATGGAGAAAAGCATATGCTGCGAGCGTTTTCCACCTCTGCCACCGGTATGATGGCCCAGGAGACCCTGGTGGACGTGATCGCCAACAACCTGGCGAACGTCAACACCACGGGTTTCAAGCGCAGCCAGATCGAATTTCAGGACCTGCTGTACGCCAAGATGAAGGAACCCGGCACGGAGATCGCCCCCGGCGTCAACGCTCCGACCGGGATGGAGGTCGGCACCGGCGTTCGCGTGGCGTCCACGCTGCGAGTCTTCAGTCTGGGGGAATTCCACAACACCCAGCGCGGCATGGACATCGCCATCCGAGGGAACGGGTTCCTTCAGGTGCTTATGCCCAACGGCGATCTCCGGTACACGCGTGACGGGTCGCTGACGACCAACGCGAACGGACAGCTCGTCAGCCTGGCGGGATACCAGATCGAACCGGCGATCACCATTCCTCCCGACGCCGCGACGGTCGATATCGGCACCGACGGCGGCGTCAACGTCACGAACACCGAGGGCATCCGCTCGGTCGTCGGGACGATTCAGATCGCCCGTTTCGTGAATCCCTCCGGCCTGGTCAGCCAGGGCGACAACCTGCTCACGCCCAGCGACGCCAGCGGTCCGCCGGTGGTCGGGACGGCCGGGCAGGAAGGCTTTGGCGAGATCCAATCGGGATTCCTCGAGAAGTCCAACGTCAACATGGTGACCGAGCTGGTGAATCTGATCACCGCGCAGCGGGCCTATGAGATCAACTCCCGCGCGATTCGGGCAGGCGACGAAATGCTCCGCAACACGAGCAATCTCTTCCGCTAGGAGACAGCCATGGGACGTGAGCTTTGCTGCATTCTGTTGTTGGCGGTGGTCGCGTGGCCGGCGGTGTCGCTCGTTGCGGAAGAGGCCGAGTCTGCGGAGACGCTGCTGCACGTCCATCTGCCTCGGGAAATCACGGTGCAAGGCAGCCTTCTGACGCTGGGCCAGATCGGCGTCCTTCGGGGCGATCCGTCGCAGGTGGCCGCGGCCGGCAGAATCGGCCTGGGCCAACTCTCGACCCCTGGACAGCGGGCGGTGCTGGATCGTCCGACGATTCTGAGTCGGCTGGCCTCCTCCGGCATCCCGGCCGACCGAGTCCGTCTGACGGGCGCCGAGACGGTTGCGATTCGCCGCTTCCACCGGGTCATCAGCTCGGAGGAACTCGTCGAGATCGGTCGAACGTTCCTGCGTCAGCATCCGCCGGCGCCGAGGATTCACGACGTGGTGTCTCCGGTCAGGCCCAAGGACGTGATCTTGTCGTCTGACGTTGCGGACTTGCAGGTGACGCCCCGCTTCATCCGGAGCCAGGCGCGCGGCGTGGTGGCCGTGCAGATCGTCGTGACCGCCGACGGAAACGAGGTCGGCGTGCGGGATCTGTCGTTTCGTCTGAAGTACCAGGTGCGGCGCGCGGTGACGACCAGGGAGATTGCCGAGGGAACGGTCCTGACCTCGGAGGACGTGAAGATCGAAACGATCGTTTCCGAACGGCCGGAACCCGCAGGCTGGAGGCCGCCGTACGGGCTCGTCGCCGTTCGCAAGCTGGCGGAGAACACGGAACTCCGGGCGGATCTGGTCGTCGCGGCCCAGACCCCTATCGTGGTCCAGCGCAACCGAGGCGTTGTCATCCGCATCGAACGGCCGGGCCTGACGATCACAGCCAACGGCATCGCCCTGCAGGAGGGCCGGGCCGGGGACCTTGTCAAAGTGAAGAACGCCGATTCGAGTCGCGTCGTCGTGTGCAAAGTGAACGCCGACGGGACCGTCGAGCCGGCGCTGTAGAAATCATAATCGAAAGGGAATCGATGAATACTCCAAGAACGATCGTGTTTGCGGCGCTGGTCGCGATCCTCTCTCTGACGGACTCGCTGTCCGCGGGGTCGATCTGGGGCAAACGCGACAAGAACATGCAGGCCGTTTACGGCGACGATGTCGCGCGGAAGATCGGGGACATCCTGACGATCAAGATCGCCGAGGAGAGCACGGTGGACAACAAAGCCAAACGCGACCTCCAGAAGGAGACGGAGAGATCCAGCAACTTCAACGGCCAGTTGGACATCGACCACATTCTCCCGAGCATCCCCGGCTTCAAGATGGACGCCGACGGCAGCAACACGCTCAAGGGCAAGGCCGACTACAAGGACGAACGGAGTTTCGTGGATCGCGTCACCGTGGTGGTGCTCGACGTGCTGCCCAACGGAAACCTGGTCGTCATCGGCACGCGAGACCGCAACATCGCCGGGGACATTCAGACGATCGAGGTCAGCGGCATCGTTCGGCCCAGCGACATCGCGTTCGACAACACCGTCAGAAGCGCCCAGGTCGCCAATTTCCACATCGTTACGAAGAATAGCGGCATCTCGGCGTCGTATACCCGGCCGGGCTGGGTGGGGCGGATCTTCGACGTCCTCTGGCCCTGGTGATCGATTCTCGAACGGTTTTCCCATGGAGTGCATCAGGATGACGCGTGGTTCCAGGATTCCCGCCTTCGTTGCCGTCATGGCGTTGTGGCTCCTCCTCGCCGGCGTCGGTCGAGGGGAGCGGATCAAGGATATTGTCGAGATCCAGGGTGTTCGCAGCAACCCCTTGTCCGGCATCGGACTGGTGGTCGGTCTGGCCGGGACGGGGGACAAGACGCTGCTCTCTCGCCAGATGCTGACCAACGTGCTGCGCGACTCGGGACTGGTCTTGTCGCCGTCGGATCTGACGGGCGGAAACGTGGCGGTGGTCATGGTGACCGCCGAACTGGGCCCGTTCGACCGCGAGGGCATGAGGCTCGACGTCGACGTCTCCTCGCTCGGGGACGCGGACACCCTGCAAGGGGCCATGCTGCTGCCGACGCCGCTGCGGGGGCTCGACGGTCAGGTGTACGCCGTGGCGCAGGGCGGTGTGTCTCTCGGCGGCTGGTCCGCCTCCGGCAGCCAGGCGACGCTCTCGAAGAACCATCAGACCGTCGCACGGATTCCGGATGGAGCCATCGTTGAACGCTCCGAATTGGCCACCTTCATCGAACAGGCGGCCGGACTGCGCTATCTCACGCTGACTCTCCGCAACAGCGATTTCACGACCGCCCAGCGGATCAGCGACGTCATCAACAAGACGTACCCCGGGATCTCGTTGGTGCTCGACGCGGGCGCAGTCCGCGTGGGCGTTCCTCCGGAGATCACCGCGGCGCGCATCGTCCCGTTCATCGACGAGATCACGCTCAAAGAGGTGGTCGTCGACGCGCCGGCGACGATCGTCATCAACGAGCGCACCGGCACGATCGTCGTGGGCGAGAACGTCGGTATTTCCTCGGTGGCCATCGCGCAGGGCAGCCTGGTGGTCAAGGTGAAGGAATCCGCGGAAGTCTCGCAGCCCACGACGCCCTTCACGGACGGCGCCACGACCGAAGTGATCCCGGACACCTCGCTGGACGTGCAGGAGCAGAACGCGTATCTGATCCCCTTGGAGAGAACGGTGACCGTGTCGGAACTGGCCAAGGCGCTCAACGCGATCGGAGCCTCGCCGCGGGACTTGATCGCGATCTTCAACGCCCTGAAGAAGGCCGGGGCCTTGCAGGCGAAGCTGATCCTCATGTAGGAGTGGTCGAATGGACGGTGTCGAATCGATAGGAATGCCGGTGTCCCTGCCTCTGTCGCAGGCGCCCGAGCGGACTCCCTACAGCGTATCCCTCCGTTCCCGACGGAACGCCCAGGCGATGGGAGAGACGCTGAACACCGATCGGGCCGCGTCGAGTCCCTTGAGCGACGAGAAGGAGAAGCAGATCGGGAAGGACTTCGAATCGGTCCTCCTGACCAAGCTGTTCGAACAGGTGCAGAACTCGATCGAAGACAGCGGTTTCGACGACCAGGACAGCGGATCGCAGCAGGTGCGAGGCATGTTCTGGCTTTACCTCGCTCAGGATGTCGCCGACAAAGGCGGCTTCGGGCTCTGGAAAGACGTCTACCGGTACATCAAGCAGATGCAGGGCCCCGTGGACCCCGCAGGATCCATTGACGAGGAATTGTAGCGATGGCATTGGCGACGACAAAAGGGAGCCCCCGACGGGATCGACCGGATCCGGCGATTCAGACGCGAGTGGCTGCGTTGCTGGAGGTGCTCGACGACGACGTTCGGCACATCGAGGCCACTCTGTTGCGGCTCGACGCGCTCCGCGGTTTTCTGATCAGACGCGACGACGAAGCGCTTCAGCAGCAGTTGCTGGAAATCCACGAACAGGGACAGGCGTATGCCGTCACGGAGCGTCGGCGGCAGGAGCTGCGTCGGGAGTTGGCGGCGGCTTTGGGGGCGTCTGAAGGGGATCTGACATTGTCGGGACTTCTGCCCCGGCTGGCGGAATCGGACCGGTCGGCCCTGGCGGAACGCCAGACACGACTGAAGCTTCTGATCGCCCGGTTGAAGCGAGAACACACTCTGACGAGCCTGCTGATCGCGGACTGCGCGAAATTCAACCGGTCGTTGTTGCGCGTCTTTCTCGGTCCCGACGGCAAGACGGGCACAACCTACAGTCCCACGGGCACCGCCCGACATCCGACGGGCGTGGCGCTGTTGAACATGCAGTTTTGACGGGCGGACGGACGCCGCGACCAGGACGGAACGATGCAGAATTTCTCGATAGGACTCAGTGGTCTCAACGCAGCGTCCGGCGCGCTGGAGGTGATCGGAAACAACATCGCCAACGCCTCCACGGACGGATACCATCGCCAGAGAGTGGAACTCACTCCGACGACCTACGGCAAGATGGCGCAGAACGCGGTGGGCGCGGGAGTGGACATTGCCGGCGTGACGCGGCTGATCGACAAGTTGCTGGAGTCGGAGATCATGCAGCAAGGCTCCACCTATGCGCAGATCTCGCAGGAATTGTCCATTCTGACCGCGGTGGAGACGACGTTCGGTGAGTTCGCCGAGGGCAGCGGCCTGAACGCGACCATCGACGCGTTTTTCGACTCCTTGCGAGGGCTGGCCGCCCATCCTTTGGAGCGGGTGTGGCGCAACGACGTGATCAGTTCCGCGGAGGTCATGTGCAGCGAATTCCGTCGCATGGGTGCGTCCCTGAGCAACCTCGAGGATCAGGTTGTGCTCGAGGCGAAGAACACCGGCGAATCGATCAACTCTTTGACCCAGCAGATTGCGGAGCTCAACGGCAAGATCCAGGTCATCGAGATCAGCCAGGGGCAGGCCAACAACCTTCGCGATCACCGCGATCAGTTGATCGTGGAACTGGCGAAGTTGGCGAGCGTGGAGACGACGCAACGCGAGTACGGCATCGTCGATGTCTCCATCGGGGGGCTTCCGGTCGTTACAGGGGCGATCACCGTGCAGATTCAGGTCGGTCTTCGAGACGACGGTTCGCTCGGGGTTTCGGCGGGCAGCAGCAGCGGGTACAGCCTGACCGTGCAGGGCGGTCGGCTCGGCGGCCTGATGACGTTGAAGAACGAGTCGCTCCAGGGGATCGCGACCGATCTGGACAATCTGGCCAAGGCGATCGTCGCCAGCGTGAATCAGATCCATGTCCAGGGATTGGGCGTCAACGGCTCGTTCACGGAGCTCAGCGGCGGGACCCTCGACGCGAGTTCGCTGGTCGCCAAGGACGCGGGCGTGACGGACGGGACCTTCTATATCCGCGTGACGAACACCGCCACGGGGGAAATCGACCGATATGCGATCGACGTGAACGCCTCCGGCGCGCCGCTCGACACGTCGCAGACGATTGCCGCGAAGATCAACGCGATTCCCGGCCTGAACGCTTCGATTGTCTCGTCTCGACTGCATATTGTGGCCGACCTGGGATCCAAGTTCGATTTCATCCCGGCCGTCGTGCCGGAGCCGACGGCTGCTACGCTCACCGCGGCTTCGCCCCCGACGGTTACTCTCTCGGGTATTTACAGGGGGGAGCAGAACGATACGTTCACTTTCACGGTGGCGGGCGCCGGCAGCGTCGGAAACGGCAATCTCCGGCTCGACGTGACCGATGGAAACGGGGATCTCGTCAGTACGGTGAACATCGGGGCCGGGTACGCCGCGGGCGACGTCATCGAACTCCTCAACGGCATTCAGATCTCCGTCAGCACCGGCGACTTGAATGCAGGGGATTCCTTCCAAACCCAGGGGCTGGCGACCTCCGACACGTCGGGGTTTCTGGCGGCCGCAGGCATGAACACATTCTTCTCGGGGAACAGCGCCGACAAGATGCAGTTGGTGGACGGCATCGCGGCAACGCCGGACCGGATCGCCACCGCGTACGGCGCGGACCTGACGGACAACGTCGCGGCCTTGCGGTTGGCGGCCGTGCGGGACCAGGGGTTGGACAGCCTCACCGGCATGACCCCCAGCGAATATTACCATCGCATCGTGGCGAACATCGGGCAGCAGGTTGATCTGCGCGAGTCCCGACAGTCCAACGTCGAGGCGATGATTCAGAACCTCGAAAACCGGCGAAGCGAAATCAGCGACGTCAACATCAACGACGAAGCGGCCCAGTTGATGATCTTCGAGAAGATGTTCCAGGCGGTGGCCAAGTACCTGAGCACTCTTCAGTCAGTTATGAACACGTTGATGGACATGGTTTGAGAGGCGATCATGAGTGGATCACTCACCAGCATTTACAGCAGCATTTCCTACGCTCTGGGCCTGCACGGAAAAGCGATTCTCCAATTGCAGGAGCAGGCAGCCAGCGGCAACCGGGTCAACCGCGGGTCCGACAGTCCTTCGGACGCCTATCGGATCCTGGGGCTCAACTCGCAGGAGCGATCCCTGCAGAGCTATAAAGAGAACGTCATGGAACTGATCGGCAATCTGGAGATCTCCTCGACGATCATCGGGGACATGTCCACCGAGTTGGCCTCCACTTTGACTCTGCTGACGCAGATCGTCGGAGGCGTTCACGACTCCGAGGGGCAGAAGCGCATCGCCGACAAGCTGAACAACAGTCTCGAGCAGTTGGTGTCCCTGGCCAACACCAAGCACGCCAGCCAGTATCTCTTCGGGGGCAACGACACCAGCATCGCCCCTTACACAGTCCATCGCGAGGGAGGACGCATCGTGTCGGTCGCGTATCAGGGGAGCAATGCGTCCCGCTATGTGGACGTCGCGCCGGGATTGCAGATCGAGAGCTACCACGTCGGAGACGAAGTCTTTCACGCCAACGATCGCCAGACCCCGATCTTCCTCGGCGGCAGCGGCGCCGCCGCGGGGACCGGAACATCCAACGTGCAGGGCGACGTCTGGATGACCGTCGAGCACGACGGGGCCAACTACCGCATCTCCATCGACGACGGCGCCACGTTCGTGACCGTGCCTGCGGGGGGATCGACCAATCAGGCCGTGACCGACTCCCGCACGGGGCGCGTCCTGTACGTCGACACCACCGGCATCAACAACACAGGGATCGAGCTGGTCCGGGTTCCCGGCACGTACAATGTGTTCAACACGCTGATCAGCCTGCGCGACCTCCTGCAGAACGAACGCGGCCTGAATACCCAGGAACTGCTCAATTATGTGGACGAGTGCGTCGCCGCCGTCGAGGAGGTCCGCCATCTCCTGGTTCAGAAGGAAGTGTCCACCGGCTCGAAGATCGGTTTTCTCAGTACGCTCAGCAACAATCTGGAGGACATGGAATTCGACACCAAGGACGAGACCACGCGGTTGCAGGAAGCCGACATCGCGCAGATTGCGATCGATTTGTCGCGCCGCGAGGTGCTCTACCAGATGTCCCTCTCGGTGGCAGGCAAGCTCATGAGCATGTCGCTGCTGGATTTCATATACTGACGGCGGGGTTTGGTTCGAGGGCCGACTGGTTTGCATACGCGGGCGTGTGATTTCTATCCAGCGGAGAAGAGGGAGGCCGCCGCGGGAGGATTCATGATCGCATTTTCTGGGGTCGGCATGCGGTTTGCAGTACTGGGGCGGATACTGATCGTCCTGTGACAGTTGCCAAGAAGGGAGCACAAGGGATGACGACTCAGACGGGTTTGAACCATTATCAACGGGGACTGGAACTGGCCACGGCCGGCCGGCACCAGGAAGGGCTCCACTGCATCCGCGAGCACCTGCGCCTGGCGCCGAATGATCCTCAGGCCCTCAACGATGCCGGCGCGATCCTGCATTGCCTGGGGCAGACTGAGGACGCGATCGGCTGTCTGATCAAGGCGCGAAGCGTCAAGGCCGACAGCGCGGAGATCGTGTGGAATCTGGTGGAGGCTTATCTGGCCGGCGGGCGAGCCGCGGAGGCCGTTGCGTTGTTCGACTCCATGGAGCAGTTGGGCATTCTGAGCATCGACGTGCTGAACCGAACCGCCACGTTGCTCCTGGATCAGGGGAGGGCGGGTCTGGCCATCGACGTGCTGCTTCGGTCTCGTCGCCTGTGGCCCGAGCAGGAAGTGCTTACGCCGATGCTCGAGGTGATCCGCAGCAAGCGGCCCAAAGTGGCGTTCTTCCGCGCCGGCGCCGGGGGGGACGGGGTGTTGGCCGAGATCTGCGAATTCGTGCAGGAACGGTTCCAGACCGAATACTATCAGGGTCTTGGCTTGGTGTCCGAGTCCGACGCTTCTCACGACGCCATGGCCAGCCTGTTGCGATGGAGCGACATCGCCTGGTTCGACGGGGGCGGACCGATGGCTGTGGAGGCCTCCAGGCTCAGAGGCGATGCCCGGATTGTCGTCAGCGTTCGGAGATCGGACCTGTGCGATCGATGGGCCAAGGACGTGCGATGGGAGAACGTCAGCATCCTGGTTCAGATCGGCAGTTCCGCGGTGGAGGAGGTTCTGGTCGAGCAGGTGCCGGACATTCACAATCGAACTCGACTGGTCGTTGTGCCCAACGGCGTCAACCTCGAACGGTATGCGCTTCGCCGGCGGGAGCGGGGCAAGAACCTCGCCTGCATCGGCTGTCTGACCATGCAGGCCAATCCCGCGTTTCTGGTTCAGTGCATGCAGAAGCTGCACTACCTCGACCCAGGATACCGGCTGTCGTTCGCGGGTTCGTTCGAGAGCCCTATCCTGGAGCAGTACGTCCGTCATATGGTCCGCACGTTGGACTTGACCGACGTCATCACGTTCGAGCCCTCGTACGGCGAACTGAACGGCTGGCTCAGCGACAAGCATTACATCGTCGCCTGCGGCATCGGAGAAGACCAGATCGAGGCCCTGTTGGCGGGCATGGCTTGCGGCCTGAAGCCCATCGTTCACAACTTCCCGGGGGCCGACAAGCTGTTCCCTCCCAAGCACCTGTTCAACATCGCCGAGCAGTTCTGCGAACACGTGTTGGCTCGCGAGTATGAGCCGGAGCAGTATCGCCGGTTCGTGGAGCAGCGATATCCGCTCGATCAGCAGTTGAACCGGGTCAACGGCATTCTCCAGCAGATCGAGACCGAGATCGAATCCAGGCCCGGACGCGTTGCGGGCGAGGTCTCGTGTGAGGTTTCCACCCGGCGATCGCCTCGCGAGACGCGACGGGCGACGCCCTGACAGGTTGCGGTTGTACGAGCGATGACGAACTCTTTCGCAGATACGACAGGTCGGCTCCGCCCCAACGGGGGAGACGCACGGGGTCCGCTGGTGTCCGTGCTGATGCCGACGTTCAACCGGCGGCGGTATCTGGCCGGCGCTCTGACCAGCGCCCTGTCGCAGACTTACCGCGATCTGGAGATCTTCGTCATCCGCGACGGGGGCGAGGACGTCGCCGACGTGGTCCGCTCGTTCCGCGATTCTCGGATCGTCTTCATCGACAGGAAGGAGAACCGAGGCAAGCCTCATTCGCTCAACGAGGCGCTGTCCAAAGCCCAGGGCCGATACGTCGCCTATCTGGACGACGACGACGCATGGTATCCCCACCATGTCGAAACGCTGGTCCGCGCCCTGGAGACACAGACCGATTCCCATGCGGCCTACAGCGATCTGTACCGCGTCTACTGCGAGGTCCGGCCTGGCGGCGAGCGGGTCGTCCTGAGCAAGCACGTGGAGATCAGCAGGGATTTCGACCGGTTTCTCATGCTGTATTTCAATCACGTCCTGCACGTCTCGCTGATGCATCGTCGGGACCTGCTCGACAAGACCGGTCCGTACTCCGAGAACCTCAACATCCTGATCGATTGGGATATCAACCGCCGCACGGCGTTCTTCTCGGACTTTCATCACGTCCTGTCGATTACCGGGGAATTCTACTGTCCGCTCAAGAACTCGGACCGCATCTCGGACGTGCGGCGGAGGGATTCCGAAGACTACCTCCGCAACGTACTGGCGATTCGGACGAAGAACCCGCCGAAGCCCTGGCCCAGGATGGGCGAACTGGCCATCATCATGGCCTTGGACCGACTGAATCATGAAGTCGGGCAGACGCTCATGCGGATATGGCGGCATACGTTCTACCCTTATCAGCTCTATCTTCCGCTTCCGCCGGCGGATCTGGCGAGGCTGGACATCGAGATGCCCAACGTGGTGTGTGTTCCCGTGGATCCCCGAAGTTCGGTGGATGAACGCGTGGACGCAGCACTGCAAAAGGCCCAGGGACAACATGTGGCGGTTGTCTCGATGGGGATTCCCGTCGAAGACATGTGGGTGGAGGACGCGGTGCACGCCATCCTGCAGAGTCGTGAGGACCGTGAGGGTTTCCTGTTGGCTGGATGCGAACCGGGCCGGTGGGGCGCCGTCGTGCGGCGGTCCGAACTGGAGCAGGCTCGAGCGGCTTATCCGCACCTGTCGATCGAGGGTTCCCTGGCGGCCTTCGGGGTTCGGCTGCGAAGTCCCAGTCTGGAGGAACTGCCCTTCCAGTTCGACGAGCTGCTCCGGCAGGGCAAGCTGGCCGAGGCGGAAGGGGACTGGACGCTGGCGGCCCGATTGTTCGAGAGGATGGGCAGGCAATACGGCAATGAGTTGTGGATGAAAACGATGGCGGCCCGTGCGTACTTCGAGGCGGGCGACCGCGCCCAGGCGGGTCGATTGAGCCGCGAGGTCAATCGGTTGCGTCCGGCGGTCGACACGCTGTTGCTGGAAGCGAAGGTGCGTCGGCGGCAGCGGGATTTCGCCGGGGCGATCGAGCTTCTCCGGCAGGCCGAGCAAGGGCTTTCGGACGCCAAAGAGCCGGGACCGCCGCAACCCCAAGCCCGGATGCAATACGAGCAGACCCGTGGGGGAGTTTAGGACTGCAACCAGTATGGATAGCATGAACGCCAACGAAGTCGAAAGGCACAAACTGACGCAGCACTATGAAGTGTTGCAGGAGCTGGGGGATTGCTACACGTCGGTCGGCAACTACAGCCAGGCCCACCGCTGCTACGAGAAGGCTGCGGCGCTGGGACCCGACGAGCCGGGACCGTATGTGGGCTTGGGCGTCGCCGCCCTCCAGGAGGCCAGGCTGGAGGACGCGGAGATCGCGTTCCGGGTCGCCTGTCGGCTCGATCCGCGGTGCGCCAAGGCCTACACCGGCCTGGCGATGGTGGCCCAGCAGCGCCGCGATTTCCCGCAGTCGTTCGATCTCTACATGAAGTCGCTCGAACTGGACAACAACAACATCACGGCCCTGCTGGGGTTGTTCCAGGTCTCGTGTGAGATGGGCTCTTTCGCGAAGGTGATCTACTATCTCCAGGTGTATCTCCAGATGCATCCGGGCGACACCTCCGTGATGTTCGCACTGTCGGCCCTGTATCTCAAGGATGGTCAGACCGAACTGGCCAAGGGCACGCTTCAGGATTTGCTGGTGCTGGAACCGACGAATCGGGACGCCGCGAATCTGCTCGAAGAGGTCGAGCACACGCTGGCGGGGGCAGGACAGACATGACGGCGCATGGCGGGGGCAGACAGGATGTCGGACGGGAAGTCGAGGATCTGGCGATCCGTCTGTGCTGCTTGTTGAAGGAGCAACTGGAGGCCGTGCGGAAAGGGGACTTCTCGCGGGTCGAGTCGTTGGGTGAACAGACCAACGCGGTCGTGGCGGGAATTACAGGCCACGAGGCGGGCGCGGCGGCCATCTCCAAAACCCGGCGGCGCGATTTGAAGCGGTCGTACGATGAACTGACGCTGATGCTCCAGGCCGAACAGGCCGACGTGCAAAGCAAACTGAAACAACTGCGTCAGGTCAAACGGGCCATCGGCGCCTATGGAATGGATCGTTGAACACAGGATATCGATTATGGCAAATCCCGGCTCCTCTGCGACGAATCATCAACTCACGGTCTCCTCGGTCGGCCTGGGTAAGCTTGGACTCTGCTCGGCGGCCTGCTTCGCGGCAAAAGGGCATCGCGTGGTCGGCGTCGATTCCAGCGACTCCCACGTCGATGCCTTGAACGCAGGCTTCTGTCCGATCGACGAACCGCACCTGGCTGAACTTCTCGACCGATGTCGGCACAACATGGAGTTCACGACGGACTACGGCCATGCGGTCCGCAGCAGCGACATCACGATGATTACGGTTCCCACCCCCAGCAATCCGGACGGGCGGTTCTCCAACGCTTCGGTGGAGGCGGTTCTGACGCGGATCGCGCCGGCCCTGCGTGCCAAGAACTCGTTTCACGTCGTCGGGGTCGTCTCCACGGTCATGCCCGGCACATGCGAGCGGGTCTTTGCGCCTCTGCTGGAGTCGCTGACGGGCAAGGTGTGCGGGCGGGATTTCGGGCTGCTCTACAACCCCGAATTCGTGGCTTTGGGTTCGGTGATTCACGACTTTCTTCATCCCGACCTGCTGTTGATCGGGGCCTCGGACGACCGGTCCGCTCAGACCGCCAGAGCGTTGTATTCCTCGGTCGTCGAGAGCGATCCCTACCACGCGGTGATGAATCTGACCAACGCCGAGATCACCAAGCTGAGCCTCAACTGCTACGTGACGATGAAGATCAGCTTCGCCAACGAACTGGCGGCGATCTGCGAGCGGATTCCCGGGGCGGACGTGGACGTCGTGACCACCGCGATCGGAGCCGACGCAAGGGTGGGACGCAAGTATCTCAAAGGGGGCCTCGGTTTCGGCGGCCCCTGCTTTCCGAGGGACAACCTGGCGTTCCAGCGATGCGCCGAGGACGCCGGGACGTGGGCGCATCTCAGTCCCAGGGTGGTGGAGGTGAATCGGGAAATCGTCGACCGGCTGCTCGCCATGGTCGGCGAGCACGCGCTGCCCGGGTCGTCGGTCTCGCTGCTGGGCCTTTCCTACAAGCCGGGAACCCACATCGTCGAGGAGTCGCAGCCCGTCGTGCTGGCGCGTAAGCTCCTCGACGCCGGCTATGTCGTTCGGATGCACGATCCGAAGGCCCTGTCGAACGCCTCGGAGGTCCTCAAGGGACGCGGCGTCTGCTGCGAGTGCCCGTACGAAGCGGTCGCGAACGCCTCGGTTGTGGTCATGCTGACGCCGTGGCCGCAGTACAGCCAACTGGACATCGGGCGACTGGAGGATCGAGTCGGGCCTCTTCCGCTTCTGATCGATTGCTGGCGCATCTACCGCAACGCCTCGTTCCGGAAATTCGAGTATCGCGCGTTCGGGACCGCGGCGCAGACTTCTGGGAGAATCTTGTATGACGTTGGCGCAGCCATTTCGCACCCGGACGGTCGACGACGTACGCCGGTACTGGGACGCCCGGCCGTGCAACATCCGGCACTCACCTAGACCGGTCGGGACCCGGGAGTTCTTCGATGAAGTCGAGGCCCGCAAGTACTTTGTGGAGCCGCACATCCCTCGTTTTGCCGAGTTCGAGCGGTGGAACGGCAAGAAGGTCCTGGAGATCGGTTGCGGCATCGGGACCGACACGATCCGCTTCGCGCGAGCTGGGGCACAGGTCACAGCGGTCGATCTCTCCGAAGAATCCCTCGGTTTGGCCAGGAGACGCGCGGCGGTTTTCGATTTGCAGGACCGTATCACGTTCTGCCGGGCCGACGCCGAGCGGCTGTCGGAGGTCGTTCCACTGGACACATACGATCTGGTCTACTCGTTCGGCGTGATCCACCATACGCCGCGTCCCGAGAACGTAATCGCCCAGATTCGAAAATACACGGGACCTGCGAGCGTGTTCAAGATGATGGTGTACCATCGCTACTCCTACAAGGTCCTGTGGATATTGCTCACGCAGGGCAAGGGGGCCTTCTGGAAGCTCGATGAGTTGATCGCACGCCATTCCGAGGCGCAGACGGGCTGTCCGGTGACATACAGCTATTCTCGCAGGACGGTGCGGGGTCTGCTCGATGGATTCTCGGTGGTGACCGCGAGCGTCGAGCACATCTTCCCATACAGCATCCCTGAGTACAAGCGGTACGAGTACCGCAAGGCCTGGCCGTTCCGGTGGATGCCGGACGCTTTGTTCCATCGTCTGGAGCGATGGGGAGGGTGGCATCTGTGCGTGACCGCTCGGCCCCGAGTCGAGGGCTCTGGAGAACGAAGATGAAGAAAGTCCTTCTGATCAAGCCCCCGTTCCAGTTCATCCCGATCGGCATGGGGTATGTCTTGTCGTGTCTGAAGCAGGCGGAGATCCAAACGGATTTTCTCGACATGAGCCGGCCGGCCCTGCCCGTCGAACACTACCTGCGTAAGCTGGCGGCAGGGGAATACCTGGCCATGGGGACAGGAGGCTTCGTCTATGGCATCAACTGGTTCCGCGAGATGCTGACCCGTCTTCGGTCGCTGTCTTTGCGGACTCCGATCGTTCTTGGGGGCAACATCACGAAGAACGCTCGGATGGATCTGCTCCTGGACAAGCTGCCGGTCGATTTTGCGGTGGTGGGAGAAGCCGAGCGCTGTCTTCCCGAGCTTCTCCATGCGCTGCACGCGGGCGCCGACTACGGGTCCATTCCAGGGCTGGCTTTCAAGGGTCCGGATGCGAACGTGGTCCGGAATCCTCCCCGCCGCGTGGCTCTGGATCAGGAAGACTTCATGCCTGCCTACGAGGCAATTGACCTTCAAGGCTATATCGACTCCTACCGTCACCACGTCATTCCCGGGCTGGGTCGGATGATGCCCGTTCTGACGGGGCGAGGCTGCAAGGGGGGATGCAGCTTCTGCTCGCCCACCGTCGGGCGGTTCATGCCGCGCAGGATTGAGAACATCCTTTGCGAAATCGAGCAATGGAATCGCCGCTACCAGTTCGAGTGGATCACGTTCGCCACTGAGATCTTCTTTGACTGCAACGAGGACATTCTGGAGTTTTGCCGGGAGTACAAGAAGACCCGGCCGAGGAAACCGTGGAGCTGCTGTTTCCGCATGGACCAATCGACCGAGTTGCTGCCGATCATGAAGGATGCCGGCTGTGTCATGATCTGCGCCGGTCTGGAGAGCGCGTCGGAGAACATCCTGCCCACCCTCAAACGCGGGTGTTCCGTGGATCAGTTCAAGAGGACGCTCGACGCCGCCCGGCGGGTCGGACTGATGGTGGATTCTCCGTTTATGATGACCAACGAGGACGAGACGGAGGAGGATCTGAAGAAGACGTTCGATTTCGTCATAGAGAACAAGATGGACGCCAATTTCGGACTCGTGGGCGTCTACCCCGGTACCCCGATCTACGTCCGGGCCCTCAAGAAGGGGCTGATCGGCGACGAGTGGGACTACATGACGAATCGGATGAAAGAATGGCCATGGCGGTCGCCCTCGCTCTCGGAGATGTCCTACTTCAACATCAGCGACATGCCGTCCGGGACGGTCCTGGAGTCGGTCTACAAGCAGGTCCGGCGATACCTCTCGTTCCAGTACCGTGAATTCCGCACGCGGGATATGACGCTGGTGGCCCGTCCCGGCGGCAACGGCAGCCGCGAGATCCATCTCGTCGGACGTTGCCATCGATGCGGAATCCAGCACACGCAGCTTGTCCGCACGCAGGACGTCGTGGGCGTCGTGGAGTACTCCTTCCGTTGTTCCGCCTGTCATCAGAAGAACTTCTTTCATTTCATGGACTTGCCTCAGACTCGGGAATACTACCAGCAGCTCGGAACGGATCTTCGACGGGCTCGAAAGATCATCATTCTCGGGACCGGCAAGAACGCGATGGATTTCTTCTTCTTCGACGTGTTCGGACTGGAGCTGGACCGGATCGCCGGCTTTGTCGAAGTCCGTGGGGCGGCGACCGCGAGGAAGTTCTACCATCTCCCCTGTTACCGCCTGGCGGATCTGGAGAGCGTGGATTATGACGCCATTCTTGTCGCCGATTTGAGCCACGAGATGGCCAACCTGCTTCTGTCGACGAGCACGGCGGCCCAGTCGAAACCGATCTACTTTCTTGCCCCCTCGACGCTGACGTGGGGCGATCGACCGCGAGAACCAAACCGATATGAGTCAGAATCACAAGATATTCCCGCTGAACGAACTGCCGGGCGTGCTCCGGCCGCATCGGGATGCGAATAAGAAGATCGTCCATTGTCACGGCGTATTCGACCTGCTGCACATCGGGCACATCCGATACTTCGAGCAGGCCCGCAGTTTCGGCGACATCCTGGTCGTGACCTTGACGCCGGACGTGTACGTGGACAAGGGGGACAGGCGGCCGGCGTTTTCCGAACCGCTTCGCGCCGAGGCCATCGCGTCCTTGAGCTTTGTCGATTTCGTCGCGGTGAATCAGTGGCCTACCGCGGAAGAAACGCTTCGACTACTCCGGCCCCACGTCTATGTGAAGGGCTCGGACTTCAAATCGGTGGACGGGGATCGAACCGGCAAACTGGCTCAGGAAGAGAAGGTCTGCAAGGAACTCGGCGTCGAGCTGCGATTCACCGAGGACATCGTCTTCAGTTCCACGAATCTGATCAACCGCTTCTTCTCTTTGTTTTCCAAGGAATTACAGGACTATCTCGATTTGTTCCGCCGACGATATTCGTTGGATCAGGTCCTGTCGGTGGTCGATGAAATGGCCAGACTCAAGGTGCTCCTGGTCGGCGACGTGATCATCGACGAGTACTGCTATTGCAGCCCGCTGGGGGCTTCGGGCAAATCGCCTGTTCTGGCGGTCAAGTACGGATCGCAGGACCGCTTCGCCGGCGGGGTGCTGGCTGTGGCCAACCATGTCGCGAACTTCGTGGACAACGTTCGGCTGCTGACCGTTCTCGGCGACCACGACGATCATCGCCAGTTCATCGAGTCGTCTCTGAATCCGCGGGTTCGGCCCGAGTTCTGGATTCAGGACGGCGCGCCGACTCTCGTCAAACGACGCTATCTCGACGGCTACAGTCTTCACAAGTGGCTCGAGATCTACACGATGGACGACTCGGGTCTGTCCGCCCAGAAGGATCAGGACCTGGCCGAGAATGTCCGGCGGGAGACGCCGCAGTACGACATGGCGATTTCGGCCGATTTCGGGCATGGGGCCGTCAGTCCGACCCTGTGCGAATCTCTCGTGAGTCATTCGCGGTTCTTGGCGGTGAACACGCAGGTGAACGCCGGCAACGCCTCGATGCATACGATCTCGCGGTATGCCAGGGCCGATTACATCAGCCTGACGGAGCGCGAACTTCGCCTCGACACGCGGGATTTGAAGAAGGACCTTCGTCTGTTGACGTGCCAGACCGCCCGACGCTTCCAGAGCCAGGCTTTGGCTGTGACCAGGGGCAGGCAGGGAGCCTGCATGTCCGATTTGGCCGGCGCATTCGTCGTGGTGCCTGCGTTCGCCAGCAGGGCCATCGACAGCATCGGCTCGGGCGACGCCTTCTTTGCCATCAGCTCCCTGGCGGCCCGGCTCAACGCGCCGCTTGAAATCACGGCGTTTCTCGGCAATGCCGCCGGCGCCCTGGCGGTCCAGATCATCGGCAACCAGAAAGCCATAGACAAGTCCGGCCTGACCAAGTACGTGACTTCCCTGTTGAAATGAGACGACATGGCCAGTAGATTTCCGCTTTTCGACAGGTCGGCCCTCCGTGTCAAGCCTCTCGATCAGCGCCGGCACGACCTCACGACGGCGGCGATCCTGCCTCTGATGCCGGTCGAGGTGTCGCACCGGGAACTGGTCGATGTGGCCCGGCGCATCGAAGATGCCCGCCGGCAGAGCGCCGGAGTGATTCTGATGATGGGGGCCCACGTCCTTCGCTCCGGCGTGCAGCGGTACATCATCGACCTGATGGAGCGGGGCTTGATCACCGCCTTGGCGGGCAACGGGGCCTGCGCCATCCACGACTTCGAACTGGCCCTGATCGGCGCGACCACCGAGAGCGTCGCCCGGTACATCCAGGAGGGTCAGTTCGGGCTCTGGGAGGAGACAGGCCGGCTCAACGATGTGATCGCTCTCGCGGCCGGAGAGGACCTGGGGTTGGGCGAAGCCTTGGGCCGGGAGATCGCCCAAGGGACCTATCCCCACAAAGACATCAGCGTTCTGGCCACCGCCTGGCGGCTGGGGATTCCCTTCACGATCCACGTGGGCATCGGCTTTGACATCATTCATGAGCATCCCAACTGCGACGGCGCGGCCCTGGGCGCCGCCAGCTATCGCGATTTCCTGATATTCGCCAAAGTCCTAGAGCGACTGGAACATGGAGTGGTGATGAACTTCGGCAGCGCGATCATGGCTCCTGAGGTGTTCTTGAAGGCCCTGGCCATGGTCCGCAACGTAGCCGTCCAGAGGGGCGGAAAAGTGCGCGACTTCACGACTCTGGTATGTGATTTGCACGATTTGCCCTCCAACTATCGGCAGGAGGCTGCCAAGAGCAGCCCGAGCTATTACTTCCGGCCGTGGAAGACGATGCTGGTTCGCACGGTCGCTGATGGTGGGACGAGCTACTATGTTAAAGGACATCACGCAGACACGATCGCTCAGCTATGGACCGCAAGTCAACGCGGCCAAGCTGATTAGGGCCGCCAAAGCCCCCGGTTGGGGGGAGCAGACTCTCGCCCTGAGCCACTGCCTGTGCGGCATGCAAACCACGGTCAACGGCGACATGCCCGTGGATTGCGACCAAGCCTTCGAACTCTGGTGCGACAGTACGGAGGATGTACGCCTGGCCGAGCGGGTGATCTATCTGATGGGCAACGGCGCCAGCGCTTCGATGGCCAGCCACTTCGCGGCGGATCTGGCCAAGAACGCGGATCTGCACACACAGGTCTTCACCGACATCTCCCTGATCACCGCGGTGGCCAACGACATGTCCTACGACATGGTCTTCCTGGCTCCGCTTCGCAGGCGGCTCAAGCGCGGCGACATGGTTGTCGCGATCAGCAGTTCGGGCAACTCGCCCAACGTGGTCAAGGCCGCGGAGTTCGCGGTGTCGAGGGAGGCGACGCTGGTCACCCTCACTGGGATGCTGCCGACCAACGCGTTGCGTCAGTTGGGCACGTTGAATTTCTGGCTGCCCGCCAACACTTACGGCATGGCCGAGACGGGACACGCTGCGATCCTGCACTACTGGATGGACCAGGTGTCCCTTTGCAGGGATTGACAATCGATAATGGATTATGGATTATTGGAAGAGGCTGGCGTGCCTGAATCGTCAATCATCAATCATCAGTCGTCAATAGGCGCTGATGGCCTTCGGATCGATCATCATAAGCTCCTTTTTCACGTGGATCGCGTGAGCGAGTGGCTCAAGGGCGAACGCGTCTACCCCATCTACATGGAGATCTCGCCCGCTGGGTCGTGCAACCATCGTTGCGTCTTCTGCGGCCTGGACTTCATGGGCTACAAGCCTCGATTTCTCGACGCGGACTTGCTCAAGACGCGTCTCTCTGAGATGGGATCGCTGGGTTTGAAGAGCGTCATGTTCGCAGGCGAAGGCGAACCTTTTCTGCACCGCCGGATGGTCGAGATCCTCGTCCATGCCAAGGAACAGGCGGGCATCGACGTGGCGTTGACGACCAACGGCGTGCTGATGACCCCCGAGGTGAGCGAGCGGATTCTGGGCTCGACCTCCTGGATCAAGATCAGCATCGACGCCGGTACGTCCCAGACCTACGCAGCGATCCATGGCACGCGACCCGAGGACTTCACGAGGCTCTTCAGAAATATCGAGCAGGCAGTGGCCATCCGAACGAAGCAGGGGACCTCCTGCACGCTCGGGGCGCAGCTTCTTTTGCTGCCGGACAATCGGCACGAAGTGGTGAGCCTGGCAGAGCGGTGCCGCGACCTGGGGATGGACTACCTGGTCGTGAAACCATATTCCCAGCATCCGCAGAGCCTCCACCGCACCTTCGAGAGCGTCTCCTACAGCGAATGCGAGGACCTGGCTGAGCAGCTCGATCAAGTCCGCACACGTAGTTTCAACGTGATCTTCCGCCGCAAGGCGATGCAAAAGTGGGACGACGGGACCCGGCCGTACCGGTGCTGCCTGGCGTTGCCTTTCTGGTCGTACCTGGACGCCGGGGGCAATATCTGGGGGTGCAGCGTCTACCTGGGCGACGAGCGATTCCTGTATGGGAACCTCGCTGCGAACACCTTCGAGGAGATATGGCAGGGGCAAAAGCGCATAGATTCTTTGCGCTGGTGCATGGAGAAGCTCGACGTTTCCTCCTGTCGGATCGGTTGTCGCATGGATGAAGTGAATCGGTACCTGTGGGAATTGAAACACCCTCATCCGCATGTGAATTTCATCTGATGATCGCCATGGGATACCGTTATGTGATCTTCGATTTCGACGGAGTGCTGGCCGAGACCAACGAGATCCGGTTCCAGGGCTTCACGGAGTTGTTCGGGGATCTCCCGGACGACGAAATGACGCGGTTCATGGACTTCGTCCGGGCCAATGGCGGCCTTTCCCGCTATGGCAAGATCCGACACCTCTACGAGAATATCCTATGCCGGCCGGCGTCCGAGGACCAGGTCGCGACCCTGGCGGGCCGGTATTCCGAGATCGTCAAACAGAAGGTGATCGAAGCCGTTCCCGTCGAAGGCTCGCTGGAGTTTCTCGCAGGGCACCAGGGGAAGTTCGAGTTTGCGGTCGTTTCGGGCTCGGATCAGCAGGAGCTTCGCCAGGTGTGCCGTGCCCGCGGGATCGAGAAGCACTTTCGGGAGATCCTCGGGTCTCCGAAGGAGAAGGCGGAGAATGTGGCTGAGCTGTTGGCCGGCCGGGGGTGGGAGAAGCAGGCGAGCGTCTACGTGGGCGATTCGCAGAACGACTATCAGGCTGCGGTTGAGGTGGGCATCGACTTCATCGGTCGCCAGTCCGGCGTGATGGACTGGAGCGACACGGACGTCGTCCACATCGTGAGTCTTCACGAGCTGCCGCGAGCCATTGAGCAACTGACCAGCCGCAGGAGGCATGCATGAAGAGAGTCGTCATCATCGTGGCCCAGAACTTCCAGGACGAGGAATTCGTGTATCCATACTACCGGGTGCTGGAAGAGGGTTTTCATCTGGACGTGGCCACGCCGGGAGGGCAGAACATGATCGGCAAGTACGGCGTCCCGGCCCGGGCGACCATGTCCACGGACAACCTCAAGGCGTCCGATTTCGACTGCGTCATCCTGCCCGGCGGGTTCGAGTCTCCCGATCGGCTCCGCATCCGGCCCGAAGTGCTTCAGTTCGTCCGCGAGATGGCGGAGTCCGGGAAGCTGGTCGCAGCGATTTGCCATGGACCGTGGATCCTCATCTCGGCCGGCGTGGTCAAGGGACGCAAGGTCACCGGCTACATGTCGATCGCCGACGACCTCAGGAACGCCGGGGCGGCGTACGTGGAGCAGGATCTCGTCATTGACGGCAACCTGATCTCCGCTCCCCACTACAAGAACAACGGCGAATTCATGAAGGCGGTCATCGCAGCCCTTAAGAGTTGACCATGATCCATACCGTCACGAGAAAAACCGCCGACGAGCAGCACAGCGGGCAGACCGAGGGTTCCGCGCGTTGCGCCGTGCGCGGCGCGCCGTACGAGGACGTGATCGTCAAGAAACCTTGGGGGTACGAGTACCTGGTCTTCGAGAACGAGCACGTCGCGATCTGGATGCTCCAGATCGTTCGCAAGCGAAGGACCTCGATGCATTGCCATCCGCGGAAACGAACCGGGCTGATCCTGCTCTCCGGCGACGCCAGGTTCCACCATCTGGAGGGCAGCATTCCACTGAGCCGGATGGGCGTGGTGAATATCGACGCCGGGGCGTTCCACTCGACCGAGGCCGCCAGCGTGCTGCCGATCGACCCGGTCTCCGAGAACGGCATCTGGGTCATGGAGATCGAGTCGCCTCCGCTCAAGGAGGACCTGTGCCGGATGAGCGACGCCTATGGCCGGGCCGGCGCGACCTACGAGGGGGCCGACCACATGGTCCCCCATCCCACGGAGATCCTCAGACTCCAGGAGCCGGAGGAAGGCGAGACGCTGTCGCGACGGACGTTCCAGAACCTTGTCTTCACGGTTCGCAGGGGAGCCATCCGCGAGGATCGCAACTGCCCCTCGCCGGAATCGCTTGTGGTGGTGATCGGATGCGACGTGGCGAGGGCATCTTGCCCTTGCTCTTCAGGCGATGCGGCCATGGAGTGCGAGGGCAAGATGCCCTCGCCACGAACTGCGCAAGGGCGGGACGCCCTCGCCACGAATGCCAATCCTCTCATGGAGGTCGGGCGGGTATCTTTGTTTGCCGAGTTCCAGGAGAGCACGAAAGGCGAGTGTTTCGAAGGAGTCACCGTGTTGACGATCGAGCAGGAGAAGAAGGTGGTGAAGATATCCGACTACATCGCGTCGACGATCGCGGACCTGGGCGTGCGGCACGTCTTCGGCGTCTGCGGCGGCGGGGCGATGCACCTGGTCGATTCCTTCGGTGGCAGCGACCGCATGGAGTACATCGCGACGCATCACGAGCAGGCTGCAGCCATGGCCGCGGAGGGATACGCCCGCATCAGTGGGGTGCCCGGCGCGACGCTGGTGACTTCCGGCCCCGGCGGGACGAACGCCATCACCGGCGTCTACGGCGCCTGGGTGGATTCGATCCCCGCGATCTACGTTTCGGGCCAGGTCACTCGCGACACGCTGATCGGCCAAACCGGTCTGCGTCAGTTCGGCATCCAGGAAGGCAACATCATCGACATCGTCCGGCCGATCACGAAGTACGCCGTCACGATCACCGACCCCGACACGATCCGTTATCATGTGGAGAAGGCCTGCCACCTGGCGACGACCGGCCGGCCGGGGCCCGTCTGGATCGATGTCCCGCTCGATGTTCAGAACAAGCTCGTCAATCCCGAAGAGATTCGCGGCTACACCCCCGAGGGGCCCTCGGAGCCTTGCACAGAGTATGTTCTCAGCGGGCTCGTCGCCCAGTGCGCCGAGATGCTCTCGCAGGCGAAGCGGCCGGTCCTGATCTACGGCTATGGCGTCCGCCTGGCGCGAGCGGAGGATTCGCTTCGCGACCTCGTTCAGCGGCTGGGAATTCCCTGCGTATCCTCCTGGACCACGTCGGACATCATCCCCACGGCGGACGAGAACTACGTCGGCCGCAGCGGCATCATGGGCGACCGGGCGGGGAACTTCGCGGTCCAGAACGCCGACCTCGTGCTCATCGTCGGCTCGCGGATGTCCATCCCTCAGGTGGGCTACAACTACAAACTCTTCGCCCGGGCGGCGAAGAAGGTCATGGTCGATATCGACGAGATCGAATTGAAGAAGCCCTCGTTGCGGCCCGATCTGCCGATCTGTGCCGACGCGGGACGATTCCTGGAAACGCTGCTCGCCAAGGTGGAAGGCGATGGACTCGTTCTCGCGGTCGATGGATGGCGGACGCGATGCCGCCGGTGGAAAGAGAAGTATCCGGTTTGCCTGCCCGAGTACTGGGACAACCGCGACAAGGTGAATTCGTTCCACTTCGTGGACCGGCTCTCGGAGAAGCTCGGTTCCGACGCGGTCGTGGTCACGGACATGGGTACGAGCTTCACCTGCACGATGCAGACCTTCCGGACCAAGGCGGGCCAGCGGCTCTTCACCTCCAGCGGCTTCTCCTCGATGGGGTTCGGGTTGCCCGGCGCGATCGGGGCGTGCTACGCCCAGGGCCGACGAAAGACCATCCTCGTCACCGGCGACGGCGGTCTGCAGATGAACATCCAGGAACTCCAGACCGTCGCGCACAACAAGCTGCCGCTGATCATCTTCGTGCTCAACAACGAAGGGTACCTGACGATCAAGCTGATGCAGCAGAACCACTTCGGTCGCTACATCGGCTCCGATCCGTCGAGCGGATTGACCTGCCCGAACATCGTCAAGCTCGCCGAGGCCTATGGAATCGAGTCCGAGCGCATCGCAGACCAGAAGGCCCTGGACGAGCGGCTCGACGCGGTCCTGGCGCATCCAGGTCCCTATGTCTGCGAGATCCTGATGCCGCCGGAGCAGGCCCTGATTCCGAGGGTTTCCTCGCTCAAACTACCCGACGGACGGATCGTCTCGAAGCCCATGGAGGACCTGTACCCCTTCCTCGACCGCGAGGAATTCCGAGAGAACATGATCGTGGACCCCGTGGAGATCCTGAATCACTGATGGAAGAATTCGATCTCGGATATCCGCACAGCAGCACGCCGAGAGTCCTGAAGAAGGGATTCCGGACCATTCGGAATCGAATGGCGGCCGCCGGTCTGGATGCAGAGTACTACGACGGCCGGCGGGAGAACGGCTATGGCGGTTTCCGCTACGACGGCCGATGGGCGCAGATCGTCCCGCGACTTGTCGCTCGCTACGGCTTGACCTCGGCCTCGTCGGTTCTGGACATCGGCTGCAAGAAGGGCTTCTTCCTGCACGATCTCAAGCTGGCTCTGCCCGGCATATGCGTCAAGGGCGTCGAGAATCATCCCTATCCCATCGAGCACGCGATGGAGTCGGTGAAAGGCGACCTGGTTCTGGCTCCCTACGAGAAGCTGCCGTTTGCGGATGGGCAGTTCGATTTCGTCATGGCCTACGCCGCGATCTACATGCTCAATCTGGGAGGGGTGATGCAGGCCCTTCGCGAGATTCAGAGGGTCGGTAAGGGCCTCAGCTTCGTGACCCTCGGCGCCTACAACACGCGTGAGGGACGCGAGCTTCTGGAGGACTGGACCCTGCTCGGGACGACCATCCTGCACGTGAGCGAGTGGCAGGAGGTCTTCCGCGAGACGGGCTACACGGGTGACTACGCATTTACGACGGCCGAGTCCTTGAACCTGGTTCGAGGCTGAAGAAGGATCGACGCGTATGGGTTTGCTGTACACGAAAATGAAGGTGTTCCACTACAAGGACAAGGTCGATTCGCTGCCTGCGAGCGTTCCGCGGGTCCTGCCGCCGTTGCACGTACGCGTCAAGCCGACGAACGTTTGCAGCCACAACTGCTGGTATTGCGCCTATCGCAAGGAGAACATCCAACTCGGCAAGGACATGGCCGCGAAGGACCAGATCCCCAGGGAGAAGATGCTGGAGATCGTGGAGGACTTCGCCGAGATGGGCGTCAAGGCGGTGACCTTCAGCGGCGGGGGCGAGCCCCTGTGTTATCCGCACCTGGCCGAGACGGTCCAGATGCTCGCGGAGAAAGGCATTCGTTTCGCGACGCTGACCAACGGCTCCGGCCTGAAGGGCCGGATTGCGGAGCTGTTCGCGGCCAAGGGGACGTGGATTCGCGTCTCCCTGGACGGCTGGGACGGCCCGAGCTACGCCAAGTATCGCGGGGTCTCTGAGAAGGAGTACGCCAAGGTGATGGGCAACCTGGAGGATTTCCGCAAGCTCGGCGGCTCCTGCTACCTGGGCGTCGTGATCATCGTGGACAAAGACAACGCGTCGCACGTGTACGAGACGATCGGTCGGATCAAGAACGCCGGCGCCGACAGCGTCAAGGTGTCGCCGTGCATCGTGAGCAACGACGGCGCCGAGTGCAACGACTACCACAGGCCCTATTTCGCATCGGTGGGCGAGCAGATCGAGCGGGCCGTCGCGGATTTCGCGGGCGAGGGATTCGAGGTCTTCAACGGCTACGGCGAGCAACTGACCACGTTCCGCAAGTCCTACGGCTGGTGCCCTTACATCCAGATCAACCCGGTCATCGGCGCCGACCTGAACGTCTATTCGTGCCACGACAAGGCCTACAACCTGGACGAGGGACTGATCTGCTCGATCCGAGATCGACGGTTCCGGGATGCCTGGCTTTCGGACAAGTCGCAGTTCTTCCGGATCGATCCGAGGAAGCACTGCTGCCACCATTGTGTGGTGAACGACAAGAACAAGATGATCCTGGAGTACCTGGACACGGACCCGGATCACGTGATGTTCGTGTGAGGTGAAGTCGATGTTCTCGCTGCAGGGCAAGAGGATTCTGATCACCGGGGCTTCCCGAGGTCTGGGGTCCGTCTGCGCCCGGGCGTTCGCGGAGCAAGGAGCCCGGCTGGTTCTAATGGCCCGGTCGAAAGAGACGCTGGAGGAGGTGCGGGGCTCCTGCGATAATGCGGTGGATCACCTGGCCGTCGCCGTTGACGTGACAGATGGAGCGGCGTTGGAAGAAGCGGTGCGTGAAGCGACAGCGTTCCTGGGTCAGATTGACACGGTGCTTCATGTGGCCGGAGGCGGGCTTGGACTTCGGGAGCCGCTGATCTCCGCCAGCGATATGCTGAAGCTGTTCTCCCTCAACGTGGCGGCGGCGGCCGAAATCAACCGGCTCGTGGCCCCGGCCATGATGGAGCGGGGCAAGGGCAATCTGGTGCACGTGGGCTCGGTCGCTTCCACGGATGCCGTGGCCTCCGTGGGGTACAACACCGCCAAGGCGGGACTGGCCGCCTACGTGCGAAGCCTGGGCAATCACCTGGCCACCCACGGCGTCGTGGTCACCGGGATTCTGCCCGGCGGTTTTAATGCTCCCGGCAATTCGTGGCAGAGGCTCAAGGCCGACAAACCCGAAGTGGTCGAGCGGTTCATCGCCGAGCGGCTGCCGCGGGGCCGGCTGGCCGACGCCGAGGAACTCGTGCCTTTGATCGCTTTTCTCTGTTCCGATGCGGCCGGGATGATGGGCGGGTGCCTGGTGCCCATCGACGCCGGGGAAGGGAAGACCTACGCGGTTGCGTGAATCGATATGACCGAGCCACAAGACATCCTGAATGCGAATGAAGCTCTGCGAACGTACGCCGCGTCGCTTCGGGAGCGGTTCGGCCCGGGCCGGCGGCTGCTCCTGGTCCAGGCGCCGCAGTTCCTCTTCGATACGATCAATCCCGAGGTCATTCGCAATCGCGGCTACTACGCCTATCCGCCCACGGGGCTTCAGCGATTGGCTGAATCTCTGTCCGGCCGGGACATCGAAGTCCGTATCCTCGATCTGAATCTGCACACGCTCCAACGGATCGCTACGCAGGGGAGTTTCGATCCTGAGAGATGGCTCGATGCGCTGGATGAACAGCTCGATACGTTCCATCCGAACCTGGTCGGCGTGACCTGCCTGACCGTGTACACCGATCTGTTCGCGACGAATCATCCTCTGACCGCGATCCTGCGGCACGTGACGGCGCGAGGCGAACAGATGGTCCTGATCGGCGGGCCGACCGCGACCAACGAGATGGACCGATACCTCAAGGAGGGTCTGTGCCACTTCGCGGTCGAAGGGGAGGGCGAGGACCGACTCAACTATCTGCTGGATGCTTACGAGGATCGATGCGATGCGTCTGATCCGGTTTCGGGCATCTCGTTCCTTGCGGAGGGCCGGGTGCTGAGGACGGCCGGCAAATGCGCCAGCGTTGAACTCAGGGGAAACCTGGTCGATTCCTATTCGGCAGTGGACGTGGAACAGTACTGTCGTGTCGGGAGCCTCAATCCGTATTCCCGCATGGCCGGTCAGGACACAGTCTACGGCGTCTTCCAGCTGAGCCGGGGTTGCCGAGGCAACTGCAAATTCTGCGGGGTCCGTCCGTTCATGGGCAAGGGGACTCGCACCCATCCGGTGGAGGAACTGATCGAAGAAGTGCGATATCTTGTCGAACGGCGATCCGTGCGGCACTTCGAAGTGCTCGACGACGATCTTCTTGCCGACCGGGCCGCGGTGACGAGGCTCCTGCGGGCTCTCGGCGATCTGCGCAGGCAGTATGGCATCACTTGGGCCGCCAACAACGGCCTGATGACCCATTCGATCACGCGGGAACTGCTCGACCTGATGCGAGACTCCGGCTGCCTGGGTTTCAAGATCGGCGTCGAGTCGGGCAACGCCCGGATGCTCCGGCGGATTCGAAAGCCCGGTTCGCTCGAGTCGTTCGCCAACGTCGCGGACATGCTCCAGGACTATCCCGAGCTGTTCGTCGGCGGCAACTACATCATCGGCCTGTTCGGGGAAGAAACGTTCGCCCAGATGCTGGAGACCTTCGCCTTCTCGGTCCGGCTGAACCTGGACTGGTCCTCGTTCACGGTCTTTCAGTTCACGAGCAAACCGACCGCGGTCGCAGAGAACCTCAAGACCGACGGCGTCGGGGCCACGGACTTTATCCCCGGCAAGGACAGTCCCAACCGCGAGATCCAGGACGACCGCAGCCTGCCGCTGGGGCCGGACGTCTTCTCGATCTCAGGCGACGTCGTCCCTTCGCGAGCGATGGTGAAGAACATCTGGCTGACGTTCAATCTCCTGGGCAACTACGTCGGAAACAAGAACCTGAAACCCGGCGGCCGGCCCGAGAAATTTGTCGCCTGGCTGGACGCGGTCCGCGTGGCCTACCCGAAGAACCCCTACATGCTCCTGTTCGCAGGGTTGGGCCGAGTCCTGATGGGTCTTCCCGCGTGTGGTCGCACGTTGCTCGAAGACGCCAGGACCATCGTGGAAGGTTCGTCGAACTGGCAGTACCGATTCGCAAGGTTTGGACTCGACACTTTGCTGGAGGCGAACCCCCATTCTGCGAGCCAGGTCTTCGACGGTTTGGAGGGCATCTGGAACGCCTGTGCCTCCTCGATGGCGGACGTCAATCGGGCTTGCGATCCAGGAAGGAACCATTGATCATGCTCAAAGAGAAGAGTGTTCCAGGGACGCAGGAGGTTGCGGTGGCTTTGGGCGACAGCCGCTTCGAGGAGTTGATCCAGGAGCGACTCTCCGAGCTGTTTCCTGCGAGATGCGTTCGCAAGGTCCTTTTCGTGGTCCCGCCGGAGGGGGACGAGACGATGTTCGATTACGCCACCGCCCGTCGCGGCCGGTACTGGAATCATCCC
This sequence comes from uncultured Phycisphaerales bacterium, assembly GCA_937927975.1. Classification (GTDB taxonomy): domain Bacteria; phylum Planctomycetota; class Phycisphaerae; order Sedimentisphaerales; family Anaerobacaceae; genus PLanc-01. The sequence goes on along the minus strand of CALEZT010000088.1, from coordinate 68,585 downwards.
GCCTATGGAGTTGGGGTGATCGCCAGCCATCTTCGTCGGGATGGGATCGAGGTGCAGATTCTCAACCTCCACCACGAGGTCCTCAAGGCTTGTCGGCGGAACGACTCGAAGGAGGAGTTCGACTTCCGGAGAATCTGGACGAATGCTCTGTCCCAAGGGCTCGAACGATTCGAGCCCGACCTTGTCGGCTTGACCTGCATGTTCACGCAGACCCATCGTTCGACGGTGGAGGTTGCACAGGAGATCGAGCGACTGGCGCCCGACGTGCCCCTGTCCCTCGGCGGCGTGCACATCACGAACTGCTTCATGAGCCGGGAAGAGTTCGAGGCGATCATCGACGAGTACTCGATGGTGGACCTGTTCTTCTTCTACGAGGCAGAGCGGGCGTTCGGCTGTTTCGTCCAGGCCGTGAACGGCCAGGTCCCAGGCGCCGCTCTCTATCAGGCGTACAGCAATACCGGTTCCTCCCGGATTCATTTCACCGGGAAGATCACGCCGTCGGAGGAAGACTTGAACATCGTTCCGGCCCACGATCTGCTGAACATCGAGGAGCTGTCGCAATGCGGAGCGATCGGCTCGTTTTTCAGTCTCAAAGGGCAATCCGTCCGCGTGGCCACCGTGCTCTCGAACCGCGGATGCCGGGGCAACTGCACGTATTGCAGCGTTCGGAACTTCAACGGCAAAGGGGTGCGTCACAAATCCATCGACGTTCTCATCGAGGAGATGCTCTCGCTGCGGGAGCGGGGTGTGGAGCATTTCATGTGGCTCGACGACGATCTGTTCTTCGATTCGACGCGGGCCATCCGTCTGTTCAACGAAATGGTCCGCAGGAACGTGGGGCTGACCTGGGACTGCACCAACGGGGTGGTGGCCGCCTCCTGCACGGAGGACCTGATCGCAGCCGCGGCTGAGAGCGGTTGCATCGGGCTCAACGTCGGCATCGAGTCGGGCAATCCGGAGATCCTCAAGAGTGTCCGCAAGCCCAGCAGCATAGAGAACTATCTCCGGGCCGCAGCGGTGTTCAAGAAGTTCGAGCAGATCAACACTCGCGGTTTTCTCATGGTCGGTTTTCCCGAGGAAACCTATCGAATGATTCTGGACACCTTCAATCTGGCGGTGCAGATGGGCCTGGACTGGTACAACATCACCATCTTGCAGCCGCTGCCCAATACGCCCATCTTCGATCTGATGGTCAAACAGGGATTGGCCGAAACGACCGACACAAAGGAGATTCGATTCAACAGCGGGCCTTTTGGAAAGCGGCGGGAGCACGTCATGAAAAAGGCGTTTGCCTCCCCTTGCATCGATCCTTTCGCAGGGGCGAATCTGGACGCGGTGCCGCCTAAAGCGTTGCACGAATCCATCTGGCTGTACATGAACTTCCATCTGAATTTTCAGAGGCTCTTCTCCCTGGACAGCCGGGAGAAGCTCGGGCAATTGTCGATGTACCTTCGCTATATCACCGAAGCGATTGCCCCGGACGATCCGTTTCCCATGTACTTCTACGGATATCTGCGACACAGACTCCACGGCCGGACGGATGCGAAACTGGTGGAACGGCTCGAAGGGCGTCTGGCCTCCTCGCCATATTGGAACGATCTATTCACCCGGTTCGGATTGTCTCCGGACCATCTTCGGACGGGACGGTTTCCACGATGACCATGACGATTTCGCCAACAAGGACCGCGTTTCGATTCACGCAGGCTCTCGATGAAGGCCTCATCCGTCTGTTCCATGAGCCGGGACCTTACTACACGAGCTATCCGACCCTGTCGGAGTGGACGCAGACCTGCGGACGGGAGGAGTTCGACCGGGCCATTTCCCAGTCGGAGGGCCCGTCCTGGCCGACGATTCTGTACGTCCACTTCCCTTTCTGTCCGAGGCTCTGTCACTACTGCATCTGCAACGCGACGATCAGCTCGGACCGGGAAGGGATTCGCAGCTATCTCCAATCCCTGCACAGGAATCTCGATCTTCTGTTCGCTCGTCTGGACAGGACCCTTCTGATCGAGACGATCAAGTCGGTCCACATCGGCGGCGGGTCGCCTTCTTTCATGGAGCCACAGGAGTTCCTTGCCCTCGCGGAGAGGATCCAGTCGCACGTGGGGACAGACCGGATCGAGGAGTTCACGGTGGAAGTGGACCCCCGCACCGCAAGCCGCGAGAAGTTCGACGCCTTCCACCGCGCCGGCGTGAACCGGCTGTCGTTCGGAATCCAGGATCTCAACCCAGCGGTCCAACAGGCCATCAACCGGGTGCATTCTCTCGACGAAATCCAGGCGATGCTCACGCCGGAGTTGCGTCGTCGCTTCAAGAGCATCAATTTCGACATTCTCTACGGATTGCCATTGCAGACGAGAGACTCGTTCCACAGAACCATCGAGCAGGTGATCGAGCTTTCCCCGGACCGCGTGGCGTTGCTCAAGTACGCGCACGTGCCGGAGCAACGGAAACATCAAAGGCTCCTGGAGAAATACTCCCGTCCTCAGGGCGCCGACCTGGCGTGGCTGTTCTTCGAGACCGTGGACGCCATGACGGAGGCGGGGTGGGAGCACGTCGGGATCGACAACTTCGCCAAGCCCTGCGACGAGCTGGCCAAAGCCAAGCGAAGAGGGACGCTCGGACGGACGTTCAACGGCTTTGCCCCCGATCGCAAGAATAACATCCTGGGCGCCGGCCCGACGTGCACGTTTCAACTGGAGGGCCACTACTTCCAGAACGTGTATTCTCTGGACGAGTACACGCACCAGATCGAACGGGGGCAGTTCCCTGCGCACAGGGGATACCGTCTCACGAGCGAGGACCGCCTTCGCAGAGATGTGATCGGATCGATTCTGTGCTCGGCCTCGGTCTCCTACGAGGACGTCAGAGCAGCCCACGGCGTCGATTTCAGGACGCATTTTCGCAGGGAATTGGATGCCATGGAACCCTTCGCAGATCGCGGACTTGTCCAGATGCGCGACGACGGCCTGTTCGTGACGGATCTTGGCAAGGGATTCGTGCGGAATCTGGCCAAGGTGTTCGACCTGTTCCTCTCGGGCAACAAGGTGTACCGGATCTCTGGCCCGTGACGGGCTGAAAGGTGAAACGCATGAGTTTCTTGTCGGATGCCAGTTACAGAGCCTTCCTGGAGGAGCACATCGGTGCACTTCCCGATGCTTTGGCCCGGGAACATGTCGTCAAGAGGTTCGAAGCGTGGCGTCAGCAATACGGCAGCCACCGGCTGGTCGAGCGGGCGGCAGAACTGCTGACTTCCGAGCGGGACCGCCCGACTTGGCTGTACCTTCAAGGGCCGTCGGATCTCGAGTGTCTTCGAACCCTCGCGCAACGCCATCGATTCGATGCCCGCCTGTTTCGAGGCTTCCTGGCGGCGGACTCGCTTTGGGGCGATCTCAAGCCCGAGTGGTTCTCGCCGTTTTCGGTTTGCCGAGCAAGCGACTGGCGCGACCCCGAGGGCGCGGTCGTGGTCACTCTCTCAGACGATCGGCCGTTCCGGGACAACGGACGGGACCTGGGCAACGACTTCCTGACTCGTTTCATCGATGAATCCCGACTCTCGATTCCGCAGGAGACCCGCCGCAAAGTGGAGGGTCGTCGGACGGTCTTGTACGTGGACTATCGAAAAGTCCAGACTCTGGCGGCTCTCTCGGAAGAGATCCGCAAGAACGCGGATTTCGCCACCGTGCTGCTGGTGAATTCGGCGCAAGGTTCAGACTCGAAAGAGTTTGACGCGGTGATCGAGCAGCCCTTCTTCTATCTGTGGCCGCTGGTGTTCCGATCGCTGGCGCCGGATGTGTTTCACGTGAACGTCGGATGGGGGACGCAGGGACTTCCGTTCGCTCCTTTTGTCCCGGAAGATGCGATCATCGATTTCTACGATCTGTTGACCTTCGTTCGAGACGATGCGCTGGATGGCCATCATTCGGAACCTCTGGCTCTGACGCGATCTTCGGAGAAGACGCTCTTCGAGCGGTTTCATGGATTCGTCCACCGCTGCAGCGAAACGGTCTCCGATTCGCTCGCCGCGGTTTATCCGGGAAAAGAGATTGTCTCGGTGACCGAGTACCTGCGGGAGCCGCTCTACGAGTCCCAGCCCGCCAGGGGGGATGGAATCGTCCGACTCGTCTATGGCGGTCTGCTGGTGCAGGAGGGAGCGGGGCCCGAGGACCCGCATTACAGGAACTTCTTCCAGATGGTGAAGTACTACTGCGGCGGGAACCTCCATCTGTACCTCTATCCGTCTCCTTATCTCTATGGGTTCGGCGCGCCCAAGGGGGTCGAGGAACTGATTCGACAGACGGGACGCAACAACATTCACGCCTGCATGCCTCTGGCTGAGAACGATTTTGTTCGGGAGATCACGCGGTATGATTTCGGCATGTGCATGCCCACTCCCGAGGGGGTCCGACCCACGAGCTACGGCTATGTCCTTCCCTCGAAGTTCATCACCTATCTTCGCGCCGGTCTGCCCATCGTGGTCCCGGAGGACCAGACGTTCATCGCCGATCTGGTTCGCGATCATGGTCTCGGCGTGGTCTATGGATACGACGACTGCGATCGGATGCCTGACCTTCTGAATCGTCAGGATATCGGCCAACTCAAGAAGAACGTGGTGCGATTCCGCTCTTCCTGGGCGGTCAATCGGGGGGGCGCGAAGGTGTCGGCCCTGTACGATCGAATACTTGGAGAAAAGGCGGCCAGGCGTCGTCTCACAGTGAGCGTTCCGAACAAGCCGCAGGCTGTCCGTCGCGTGCCGGCTTCTGTATCCATCTCCTCCGATGAGGCGACGCTGTCTTTGGAGGGCCGGCAGTACCTCTCCGAGCAGGAGTACACGCGCTATCTGGAGGCCCGGATCGAACGGGCCGGACCGTCGCTGGACAGAGAATATGTGCGGCGGAAGCAGGCCGACTGGTCTTGTCTGTATCATGTCGATCGCATGGCGCAGCGGGCCGGCGAGATGCTGGCCGAAATGGGAGGTCAGCCATGCGTGCTGTACCTCGACGATGTGCTGAGCCTGCATGCAACGGCACAGATGCTCAAGCAATCCGGGCCGCGGGATCTCAGGGGATTCGTCGTCGAGGACGATCTGCTGGCGAAACTGGACTCTCGAATCTTCGGCCAGTACCCGGTTTATTCCGCCGGGCGGGCTGGGGAGGTCGGAGTTCCGATTTTCAGCGTCTCCGGCCGAACGCCGGCCCAGGCAGCGCGGGGCTGTCTGACGAACGACTATCGTGAGAAGTTCATCGATCTGGGGCGGTTCGATCCGGTTCGGGAGACTCGCAGGCGTCTGGACGGCCACGATGTTGTTCTGTATCCCCTGTACCGCGAGATTCATACGGTCGGCATCATGGCCGCGGCGGTTCGTCGACGGGACGAGCGGCTGCGGAGCATCGGCCTTTCGCCCAGGCCTTTGATCGACAGAGGATTCGACGAAACGATCGTCGAGCCGTGTTTCTACCTGTGGCCTCTGATCTTCCAGATCGTGGAGCCCTCGCTCGTGCACCTGAACGTGGGGTGGGGGATTCAGGCGTTGCCCCTGTCGCCCTACATTCCCGACCGCAGGCGGACGGTCATTGACTTCTATGAGGTCCTCGGCTTCCTGTCCGACGCCTATTTCTCCAAGACGCACAGCACCGCCTCGCAAGTCCGCGGCGCCGAGGAGCATTTCGTCAGGAGCTACGATCACGCCATTCATCTGTGTTCCGAGGAAATCTCGACAAGGCTGGCGGAAAAGTACGACAGCCAGGCTTCCATCGTATCGGTGACCGAGTATCTTCAGGAGCCGGTCTACAGCGGGCCCTCGTCGAGCGACGGCTTGATCCGCCTGGTGTACGGCGGCTGCATGCTGGCCTCGACGAATCCCGACGATCTGTACTACCGCGCGTTCATGACCGTGGCGCCGCACTTCGCGCGGGAGAATCTGCACCTGTACATCTACAACAATCCGTACGCCGGCGCCGCCGGCGAGAACGACTCGCTCAAGGAAGTGATTCGCAGGCACGGCCTCGTGAACATCCATTCCTGCGCGCCGCTGCCCTTGGAGGTGTTCGTCAGGAAGATCTCCGAGTACGACTACGGAACGACTCTGCTGCGTCCCAAGGACATGGACGGCGCGGACTACAACTACTTCATGGCCTACAAGTTTCTGAGCTACCTGCGGGCGGGCCTGCCTGTCGTGATCGACAGCGACAATCACTACATGGCGGGACTGGTCGAGCGATACAAGCTCGGAATCGTCCTGCAGGACCGCGACCTGGAGGATTTGCCTCGCATCTTGAACGCTGCGGACCTCGCGTCGCTGAAGCAGAACGTCGTGGAGTTCCGAAATCGCTTCAGCATCGACAAAGGCAGCGAGAAGGTCTTGAAGATCTACCGCGAAATCCTGGAACCGTCGAGTCTTCGCGCGGTGCGGAGCGTCGCTGCCAAGCGGCGCGTCGCGCCGGCCAGGGTCCATCGGTCGCGTCCCGCGGAGCGGACCGCGGTCGCTGCCGAGACGGTTGACCGTCCCGAACTGTTCCAGGAGATGATCGACGTGATGGCCCGCAGGGAGAATCGGCTCTACTACCGGGACCAGTCGGCCAGGACGATGTGTTCCCTCGCCTCGCTCGCACGACAGCTCGATCCGTCGGTGATCGTCGAATTGGGCACGCTGGGCGGGCTTTCGCTTCGAACGTGGATCGCCTCGACGAAGCAGACCCGGATTTACGCGGTGGACCTGAGTTTCCAGACGCTTCGCGAGACGATGGAGTTTCTGCCTGCGGATCTCTCGCGTGTGACGCTCCTGGAGCAGGACATCCTTCAGACCGACTTCTCCCGACTCTGGACGGCTCAGGACGAGGTGATCTTCTTTGTGGATGCGCACGACCTGCCGAACGTGCCGATCATGAAACACGTGCTCCAAACGGCTTTGCCCTCGCTGCCCGACGGCAGTCTGGTGATCGTCGACGACCTTTGGTTCAGCGAAGAGCGGCTGACGCCAGACAACGCCAAGGCCTTTCTGGAAGACCGTGTGTGCAACGAGATCGACGAACTGCAATGTTTCCACGGCCATTACGCCCCCTATCATGAGGGCGGCTCGTTCATGGGCTTCGCAGAGGCAATCCCGCTGCTGGAGTTCGTCAATCGGCATGGCATCCCGCTCGTTCGCGAGCCGGGGAGCAAACACGTGTTCTTTGTGTGGCAGAAGGCATACCTCTCGTGCAACCGCGACGCAACCGCCTGCGGAGAGTACGGATCCGTGCATCACAATCCCCTGGAGTCCGTGCCGGTCTCCGCCCGACACGCGACGATCATGCAAGAGATCGCTCACAGGTATCGTCAGAAGGACATTCGCGGCGCCGCCGAGGGGATCTCGAAGGTCCTTGAACAGGATCGGCGCGATCCGGGTCTCTCGTATGGCCTGGCGGTGTGCCTGGCCCGCGGGGGCATGCTGTCCCAGGCTCGGGATGTGCTGTCGGGCAATCTGAACGATTCGAGCAGTCCGCGGTATTGGCGACTGTATGAGGATCTGGTCCGGCGGGTTGGAACGCCCGAACCTCGTTCCGTCGCCAAGATGCAGACGCCGTCCTATGGGCAGGGTCTGACGATCTTCACCATGCCCAAGGCCTTCACCGGCCACAATGGGACGATCCAGAGGAATGCGATCCGCAGTTGGGCCAGGCTCGATCCGAAGCCGGAGATTATCGTCTTCGGCGACGAGCCGGGCATTCGCGAGATGGCCGAGGAGATCGGCGCCAAGCATGTGGTCGAGGTGGCTGGAAATGAATTCGGTACGCCTCTGGTCGACAAGCTCTTTCACGCTGCGCAGGATCTCGCGTCGCATGGGACGATGGCTTATGTCAACGCGGACATAATCCTCCTGCAGGATTTCATGACAGCCGTGCGGAAGGTGGAAGGCAGTCTCGCGGACTTTCTGCTCATCGGCCGACGGTGGGACGTGGATATTCTGGACGAGATCGATTTCCAGGCACCTCGATGGCGAGAGTCTCTGCAGCAACAGTTGGAGGAACGGGCCATGCTCCATGCCGAGAGCGGCCTGGACTACTTCGTCTTCCACAAGGGGCTGTGGCCTCAGATCCCATCGTTCGCCATCGGGCGGACCGCCTGGGACAACTGGCTGGTCGCGGATCCTCGCAGACGAGGAGTCCCGGTCGTCGACGGCACCGACTGCATTACGGCCGTGCATCAGGATCACGATTATCAGCATGCGGCCGGCGGGCGACACGGCGCCTGGAATGGCCCCGAAGCCGTGCGGAACCGATCTCTGGCGGGGTTGCTCGATGAGTCCGCCTGCACGACAGGGGCCGGATGGGTGTTGCGGCACAACGGGCAACTGGAGAAGGTCTCCTTTCGGCAGTCGGAAGCAGGCACGCCAGCGTTTAGGGGCCGCCGCATTGCCTGGCTGGTGAAACAGGCCGAGTGGTTGATGGGCCACAAGAAGGCTGATCTGGCCGCCTGCAAGTGGGAAGAGACCCTGTCGCTGCTGGACAAGGTGCTGTCCTCGAAATCCCACAGGTCCGCGGCGGCCTCGTCTCTCGATGAGGCTCGCGTGACGAGGTGCTACATGGCCGCGTGCGTCTCGTTGGCGAAATGCCACGTGGAGACAGGACGGATCGACCTGGCTGTGGCGAGTTACACGCGGTTCCTGGAGGCGCCCTGGGTCGAGATCCCGCTGGTTCAGCGGGAGGAACTCACGCGTCTGCGCGATCAACTACTGGCGGAACTGCCGCAGCAAGGGGGTAGGGTCTCAGGCGAACGCTCTTCTCTGCCCCGCCGGCAGCGGCAAACAGGCAAACGCATCGCGTTGATCGTGTCGATCCCGGAGCGTCATGAGGGGCTGCGGGGCGTCATACGCGACATCGAAGGTCAGGTGGACGACATCCGCGTCCTGTTGAACGAGTTCGAAGCTGTGCCGGAGGATCTGAATGCCTGTCGGAAAGTGAGTCGGATCGAAACGAGCCGCACCGGCGAGTTGTTCGCCAGCGGAGTCTGGAATCTGCTCGAGCCTCGGGATGATGGATACGTTTTCGTCTTCGACGACGACATTCACTACCCGGCCGATTACGTCGAGAGGATGATCGCGGGCATCGAAGCGCATCAGCGTCAGACGGTCATGGTGGTTCACGGCATCGATTTCTGCGAGCCGTTCGCCGATTTCCGGCAGGACCGGATCGTGTACCGGTTCGAGGTCAGCCGCAGCCGGGACGGGGTCGTTGACGCGGGCGGGGTCGGGACGCTGGCTTTTCACACCGACACGATTCGGCCGCAGGCGCCGGACTTCCCGAATCCCAACTTCCGCGACCTCTGGTTCGCCGTGCTGGCGGCCCGGAACAAGGTGCCCATCGTCTGCGTCGCGAGGGACGCCCATTGGTTGCGAACCCGGGAGACGCAAGGCCGACAACTCTGGCATCTGTTCGGCGGACAAAAGGCGAAAGACCAGAAGAACCAGATCTTCCGAGAGAACCTGCTGCCGCTGTTGGACCTCGGGACACAAGGCCGCAGGAGAAAGCGGGATCTCACCCTTTTCTGTTTCACCAACGGCCGCAGCACGTTCAAGTACTCCGCCCAATCGATCGCGGAGTCCTTGGATCTCAAGGACAAGGTGGTCGTGCTATCGAATATGAACTTTCTCGATGCCATGGCCAAGTGCGTCGCGGAGTGCGAGACGCCGTACTTCCTCAAGGTGGACGACGATTTCATCCTGCATCCGAAGGCTCTGGCGTACATGCGGGAACGGGTGCTGGCGTATTCAAGGCCCGAGGAACTCGGGATCTACTATTTCCATCTGTGGGAGGACTGGACGTCCCGCGTCCGCGAGAGCATCAAGATCTACAACGTCGAAGCCCTGAGGAAGATCGGTGGATTCGAGGCGGATCACCTGGGCAAGGTGGACCGGAAGACCCTGGTCAGGTTGGAACAGGCCGGCTTCCAGATCGTAGCAGACGCCGGTGTCGTGGCGCTCCATGCCTGCGGCACGTGGGAAGAGCAATTGGAGTATGAGCGGCTCTGGAGCGCCGGTGCCGGCAGGTCATACCAGAAGCCCACGCATGACGCCATGAAAGCGTACTGCGGGACGAAGTCCTTGGATGAACAGTACGCCTTGCGGCTAGGTTTCCTGGAGGCCGTCAATCAGCAACTGAATACCCCGTTTTACCGATTCCTCGCGGGAGCGGTTGCCGAGACGCAATCGGAGACTCCGCCCTCACCGGCAACCGATTTCGACAGCGCCGACAAGCAGGGGCTGACGATCTTCGCCATGCCCAAGGCCTTCACCGGCCACACGGCGATCATTCAGAAGAACGCCATCCGCAGTTGGGCCAGGCTCGATCCCAAGCCGGAGATCATCCTCTTCGGCGACGAACCCGGCATTCGCGAGATGGCCGACGAGGTGGGAGCGCGACACGTCCCGGTCGTCGGACGCAACGAATTCGGAACGCCCCTGGTTGACCAGTTCTTCCAGGCGGCGCAGGAGCGGGCGGCGCATGAAGTCCTGGCCTATGTGAATGCCGATATGATTCTTCTGCAGGACTTCTTGATGGGGGTGCAGACGGCGCAGGAGCGCCTTGCGAGTTTCCTTCTCATCGGACAGCGTTGGGACCTTCCGGTTCTTGACGAGATCGATTTCCGCGATCCCCAATGGCGTGTGTCGCTCCAGAGGCAGCTCCAGGAGCACGCCATGTTGCATGCCGAGTGTGGCCTGGATTACTTCGTTTTTCGCAAGGGCCTGTGGCCGCAGATTCCTCCGTTCGCCATCGGCAGGACCGCCTGGGACAACTGGCTGGTCATGGATCCTCGCAAGCGGGGAATCCCTGTGATCGACGGCACCGAATGGATCACCGCGGTGCACCAGGATCACGCCTACGGGCACGTCGCCGGAGGCCGTCACGAGGCCTGGAACGGCGTCGAGGCGACGAGGAATCGCACTCTGGCCGGGCCCGCGGACCATCACGGATTGACGACCGGCGCCACATGGCTGCTGCGTGCCGACGGATCGCTGGTTGAGACCGGACCGCGGCAGCCGCGGTACATCAGCGCGGACTACCGCAACCAACGCAGCGCCTGGCTCATCCGTCAGGCGGGGGAGCTTCTGGCCGTCGGAGCCAGAGAACTGGCTGCCTGCAAGTGTGAAGAGGCGATGTCGTGCATGGACGGATGGCTGGAGCTTCGACGAATGGGGTGCATCCCGTCCGGAACCGACGACGGCGCCGATATTGCCGGTCGGTACGTCACCTGTCACACGGTGCTGTCCCAATGCTACATGCAGATGGGACTGCACGAGCAGGCGGTCGCCGCCTGCAGCCGGCTTCTGGCCAATCCGAACGTGCGGATCTCCGAGGCACAGAGGCAGTCCATCTCGCAGATGCGTGATCGTCTTGTCGAGGGGTTGCAGGCTGAGACTCCGACGGCAGGTCCGCCCCGCGCACCCTCGATAGAGGAAACAGACCCGGTCTCCACGGCTCCGGTCTCCCGTCCGGTCGCCGGGGTTTCGGGCCTCGGTTCTCGGCCCAGAATCACCGTGGTGACGGCCTGTCGCAACGGGCAGCGGTATCTGAAGGAGTGCGTGAACAGCATCCTGGGGCAGACCTTGACGGATTGGGAGTGGATCCTGATCGACGACGGCAGCACCGACGGAACACGCCGGATGATCGAGGAGTTCGCCCGTAGCGATCCTCGCATCCAGGCCTGCCACTTCCCCGACAATCGCGGCCCATACGTGCGACGCAATTTCGCGATCCGGCGCGCCGCCGCGGATTTCATCGTGATTCAGGACGCCGACGACATCATGTTCCCGACGAAGCTCCAACGGCTCCATGAGGCGATCACCCGTGATGCCGGTCTGGGGATCGTCGGGTCCGCACACCGAACGTTCCTCGAAACGTTCCGCGGCCTGGATCGCACCGAGCACTGCGAACTGCCGATCGATCATGAGACGATCGTCGCGTCCTGTGCATCCTGGCGGGCGGCGCTCAGCCACGGCACAGCCATCGTCCGAAAATCGCTGTTCGACACGATCGGTCTCTACGACGAGAACCCCTTCGCGGCCGACGCGTTCTGGTCGGCCAAGCTGGCGTTGTACTCGCAGATCGGCGCTTCGGTGAAGGCGATGAACCTCCCTGAACCCCTGACGTTGATCCGCGTCCATCCCAGCAGCCAGACGCAGACGCTGCCGGTGTTCGATCCGCGGGGCCGGCGGGTGCGATACCGGCACTACTGCGAGTGCAAGCTTCGACGGATCCGGGAGAAGTGGAGGCAGCAGCCCGATCTGGACGTCGCGGCGGAACTTCGCAACTGCTCCTGCTCCGACTTTCTCACGCGGTTCAAGGCCAAAATCATCGAGTGGGAGAGCCAGGAGCTTGCGGTCCATTTCGTGAACGACCTGTTGACCGGAGCGCTGTCCTCGTTTGGCAAGAAGGCCTACGTTAGCTGCGTGATCATCCTGAACGGGTTGGAAGTGATGCGGCGGGATCTTCCGCGACAGGTCAAGGGATTCGATCTGCTCCGGTCCCTGGCCTTGTGCGGTTCCGGCCTGCATCAGCGAGGTCTGGCGCATCTGGATCGGGAGATCGAGCATCACGACGATCCTCTGGCACGCAAACTCCTCCGCGACCTGGACGAGCGGGGCGACTCAATGGACGTTCAGGACTGGTTCCTTCAGAACGCGCCCAACCTGGCGCTTCGCCTGTCGGGGGAGGAGCGGGAGCGGATTCGCGTGGCCATGGTTTGAGCGGCTTGCCCGAAATTTGAGAACATCGGGTTTTAGGACGATAATAGGAACGAGTGTGATTTGCCCCTCCGTCGGGACGGAGAGGGCTTGTTCCTATTTGGAAACTGGACTTCTGCAAAATGCACAGTGGGCCTATATTCTTCAAGGAAATCTCATTCTTCAATTTCCTTGAAGAATCAACGCAACCCTTTGTCTATACGGTAGTTGAAGTTTAGGAAGGAAAAATCGAGAACCAAGATTGTTCCTTCCTAAAAGTAGGCCCAATATGCATTTTGTAGAAGTCCAGTTGGAAAGGCAGATCGACTATGGGTGAACTCAAGTTATCCGGACTGAGCACCGGGATCGACACCTCGGCGCTGGTCAAGCAACTCATGGCGATCGAGCGCAAGAGGATCACCGCCTACACGGGTCGGCAGGATACCTACACCAAAAAGAAAGAAGCCCTCAGCGAGCTGGGCACCAAACTCGACTCGCTGAAGAAAGCGACGTCGGACCTGTCCGACGCAGGCAGCCTGCGGGCTTACACCACCTCTTCCAGCGACACCGACATTGCGACCGCGGAAGCCAACAACACGGCCTTTGAAGGCAGTCACACCGTAGTCGTCGGGCAGCTTGCGACGCTGGAACGCTGGGTCCACAGCAGCGGTTTGGAGTACGCCGAGAGCGAGGTGGGCGCCGGCACCTTCATCTACTCTTACAATAACCAGGAGGTGATGGTCACCACGACGAGCGAAACCTCGCTGCAGGAGCTGGCCGACCTCATCAACAACGACCCCGAGAACGCCGGCGTGACCGCAAGTTTGCTCTCCTACAACGACGCCTATCATCTCGTCCTGAACGGCAACGACGCCGGCTCCGACTACGCGATCAAGATCAACGCCAGCAACACCGAGGTCTGGCAGGCGACCTCCTCGCTGACAGTTGGGACGGAAGACGCTTCACTGTCTCAGAAGATCATGAGTCTGGATCAGTTCAGCGGCGTGCTGGCGGGGGATGAATCCATCACCATCACTGGAACCACCCACGACGGGACCGTGGTCAGCAACACGCTGATGGTCACCGAACGCACCACGCTCAGCCATTTGATTGAAGAGATCGACGACGCCTTCGCCGGCACTGCGAAGGCCATTCTGGTCAACGGACAGATCCGGCTGGTCGACGCGACGAATGGGGTCAGCCAGATGCAGTTGAGCTTGACGTACGACCCCGGCTCGGGCGGGACTTCGCTGACGATGCCGACGGTGAGCCGGTATACGCAGGGGGGGAGCGTTTCAGCCAATCTCGCCGGGTTCGGCAGCGGCGATTTCGTCCAGACGCAGACCGCTCGGGATTCAAAACTCAAGGTGGACGGTTATCCCTTGGGGGAAGACGAGTGGATCACCCGCAGTTCGAACACCGTCAGCGACGTCATCCGAGGGGTGACGCTTCATTTGTACGACACCGGGACCGTCAATGTGGGCCTGACGCGCGACACCGAAACGGTCAAGAAGGCGCTCAATACGTGGGTGGAAGCCTACAACGAGGTGGCGTTCTACGTGGACAAGAACACCAGCTACGACAAGGACAAGAAAGAGGGCGGCGCCCTGATGAGCGATCAGACGATATCGAGCATCCTGAACAACCTGCGGCGTACGCTCATCCAGCGGACCCGCGGTTTCGTGATCGATGTCGACAGCTTCCTGATGCCTGGGCAAATCGGCCTGGAACTCGACGGCGACGGACTCTTGAATCTCGACAGCAACGCCTTGTCCGATGCGCTTACGAAGAGCTACCGCGGCGTTTTGGACCTGATCGGCGCCAACAAGACGGGCGGTTCCGACAGCAACGTGATCAAGTTCTACGGCGCGTCGAGCAAGAACACGACCGCCGGCGCGTACAAGGTCGAGGTGACGGTCTCCGCGGGAGCGATCACCGGCGCGAGGATCCGGGCCGAAGACGACACGGTGTGGCGGGACGCCGCCTTCCACGACAACATTGTCACGGGCGACAACACGTTCGACGAGTACAATCGGCCGCTCCATCCGGAGAATGGGCTGCAACTGAGCGTGGATCTCAGCCAGGACGGCACCTTCACAGCGACGGTACGCGTCAAGCAGGGATTCACCGGGGCGATGGAAGACGTCCTGGACAACGTCATGGACAAGACCAGCGGCATGCTGACTCTCAATCAGAACGAAGTCCAGGGCCAAATCAAACGCCTGCAGGAACAGATCGACAAAGAGGAGGAACGCCTCAAGAGCGTGGAAACCCGGCTGACCGCCCGGTATGCTCGACTGGAGAAGAGTCTGACCCTGCTGCAGAATCAGTTCGCCGCTCTGATGTGAGACCCATCGCATTCCTGATCTGCGGAGCCTGTCTCCCTATCGGGGACTCCTGCGTTTCTGGCGGAGACGATAGATCATCGCCAGCACCTCCGCGACGGCCATGTACAATCCTTCCGGAATCGGCCTGCCCGGCTTGACCGAGGCGTAGATGGCCCTGGCGATCTCGGGTCGCTGGACGATCGGGATGCCGTAGGAGCGCCCGATCTGGATGATCTTCTGGGCCATGTGGTCGGCGCCTTTGGCCAGGAGGACGGGCGCTTCCATCGTCTTGGGATCGTACCGCAGCGCCACTGCCACGTGCGTCGGGTTCACCAGAATCACGTTGGCCTTGGGCACGTCCTGACGGAGCCTCCGCATGGACATCTCGATCTGGAGCCGGCGAATCCGGGCCTTGACCTCGGGCGACCCTTCCGTGTCCCTGCGCTCCAGGCGGACCTCGTCGCGGGTCATCTTCAGTTCCTGGATGTGGTTCCACTTCTGGTAGTACGCGTCGGCCAGCCCAATGACGAGAATGCCGATGGCGATCCGCACGAACAGGCCGAAGATGATTTCGACCATGGCCGCCATGAGCTGGGTGGACCAGGCCCAGCGAAGGGCCGCGAAGGCTTCCAGCTTGTCCCGCAGATAGAGCCACGCGATCAGGCTGACAAACGCGAGCTTCAGGACAGAGGCCAGGAGGTGGACGAGAGTGCGTTTGTTGAGCAGATTGCCCAGGGCATTGGCGGGATTGATCACGTCCCACCGCAGTCGAAAGGCCGAGGGGGTGAACGTCAGTCCGCCCACCGCGACGCTGGCCACCACGCCTCCGACGGTCAGAATGGCCAGAATCGGGAGCAGCAAGACAAGGACCTCGACGGTGTTCCCGTGGACCAGATGAAGGAAGGTTTGGCTGTCGGCGAACGATTCCGAGGCGTTGCCGGCCGACAATCCCTCCTGGAGCTTGAGCTTGCACCAGTGGATCAGGTCGGGTCCCACGGCGGCCAGAGCCGCCAGCAGCGCCAGAAGCGTCACGGCGCCGGCCAGTTCCTGGCTCTGAGGGACCTGCCCCTCATCCCGCGCCTTGTTGAGCCGTCGCGCGGTTGGTTGTTCTGTTTTTTCTGCTGCGGGCTTGTCGGCCATCTTGAAATCTACGATCTACTTTTTACGAGTCGCTACTTGCGATTGTGAATCGACGGTCTTCTCCTGGGCCGGCGGCATGGGCTGGAGATTTCCTCTCCAAATCGCAAATCACAAATCTCAAATGGGCAATAGCTTGGCCATCCAGTCGGCGAACTCCGTCACGAATCCTCCGACGAACGGCAGGAACGCCGCCATGAGGAACAGACCCAGCGCTATGCGGACCGGCAGGGTGACCGTCAGGATGTCCATCTCCGGCACCAGGCGGGCCAGCATCGCCAGCGTCACCATCAGAACGAGGAACGCCCCCAGCAGGGGCGCCGCCAGTCGCAGTCCGGCGATGAGCATGGCGGAGCTGGCGCCGACCACGCCTTCGACCAGCAGATTCAGCGTCGGAACCGTCCCCGTCGGGAATGCATCGTAGCTCTTAGAAATGATCAACAGGAGCATATGGTGCCCGTTGACGCTGAGAAACAGCAGAATGAAGACCATCTCCATCAAACTCGAGAGTTCGCCGGTCTTCTCGCCGCGGAGCGGATCGACGATCTCCGCCATCGTCATGCCCATTTGCTGTTCCGCGATCCGTCCGCTGAGTTGCACGACCGCGAACAGCATCGTTGCGATGAACCCGAGGGCCATTCCGTAGATGGCTTCTCCGCCCAGCAGGACCATGGCGGCCGGGGTTGAGAGTCCTGCGGGATCGACTGCCAGCGGTTTGCAGAAGTAGAAGAACACCGACAGGATCAAGGCGATCAGTCCTCTGATGGGGATGGGAATCGCCGGCCATCCGAAGACCGGAAGCGATACGAAGAAAGCAGAGATTCGGGTCAGCACCAGGGTGAAGCCGAGCACGATCGCGAGCATCAGATCACCACCGACGGGCGATCATGGATCGCCGAGGATCGAGGTTCGATCGGCTCTGTCCGCCGTCCGTCGCGCATGGTCAGTTCCCTTGGATATTCTGGATCAGAGTGAACATCTCGACGGTGAACCGCAAGGTGACCTGGAGCATCCAGCCGCTGAAGATCAGCGTCACGACCCCCAGGGCCAGCAGCTTGGGGATGATCGTGAGGGTCATGTCCCGCATAGACGTGACCGCCTGGAACAGCGTCACCGCGATACCGACGATCATGCAGGTCAACAGAATCGGCGCCGACACCAGCAGGGCGGTCTCCAGGGTGTGTCTTCCGACGTACAAGGCAAAACTGCTGTCCATAGGCTTTCGAATCCTTTACCCGCTTGCGTTGCCGACCCATGGGACTCATGGGATGTATGGGATCTGTTTGCGTCTCCTTACCGGAATCCCAGGCTCAGGCTCTTGGCCAGAAGACCCCAGCCGTCCACGAGGATGAACAGGATCAGTTTGAACGGCAGCGAGATCATCGCCGGCGGCAGCATCATCATGCCTGCGCTGAGCAGCACGCTGGCGATCACCATGTCGATCAGCAGAAACGGGATGAAGAGCAGACACCCGATCTCGAAGGCCGTGCGGAACTCGCTGATGATGAACGCCGGAACGACGATGTGCAGCGGGATGTCGCTCGGGGTCGCCGGCGCGGGGGCTTTGGCCATCTCCACGAACAGCGCCAGATCGCTCTTGCGGCTCTGACGGAGCATGAACTCCTTGAGGCAGTCGGCCGCCTTGATCGCGGCGCCGTCCACCGGCATCTGGTCCGCCAGATAGGGCTGGACCGCCTCGGCGTTGATCTTCGCGTAGGTCGGCGCCATCGTGTACAGGGTCAGGAACATCGCCATGCCCATCAGCGCGATCGTTGGGGGGATGTTCTGCGTGGTCAAGGCCTGCCGCACGAACGACAGCACGATCACGATCCTCGTGAACGACGTCATCATGACCAGCAGGCTGGGCAGGATGGCCAGGGCCGCGAAGATCACCACCAGCTTGACCGGAGTGGACCAGTCGGTGGCGCCGGGTTGCGGCGTCGTCGCCTTCTCCAGGACGCCCATCATGTCGCCGACGTTGGGCATGGCATTGGCGGAGAGAGCGGGCGCCGTTGCGGTCGTCGGAGGGAGGGCCGGCGGGATCGCGGTGTCGATCTGCCCGGCGGCCGGGGTCTGCGCGGATATGGCCACCGCCAGGATGCCCAGAAGCCATCGCAGGAGGGGGCAAGAGCCTTGAGCGGGACGATCGACGCCGTCGTCGCGTCTCTCGACAGGGGACGCCGTCTCGGTGTATCCATGCTGGGTCTTCTCTGTCTTGGGCATCTACATCTCTCCCCCGTCGTCGACAGACTCCTGGTCGATCTCAGGCGACAGGCCATCCAGCGAGGCCAGCATCCTGATGGTGTCGGTGGTGCTGGCCAGGAGCAGTCGTCGGGGGCCCACCTCCACCAGGTGCAGGGCCTTGCGGGGTCCCAGATAGGTGGTTTCGATGATGCGGATTTCCCGCCCCGGCGGGTTGATCGCCCGCGGAAGCACCCTTTTGGACATGTACAGAGCCAGACCGCCCAGTCCGCCCACGACGCCCATCGCCAACGCCATTCGCAGGAACAGACCCGAATTGTCCAAGCCGGTCGAGGTCAATCCGGAGGCATTCGGATCGCTCAGGAAAGAACGAGTTCCGGCGCCGAGCTCCGCCGGGGTTTGGGTCAAGACCCGGTTCGCCTGGCTGCCGTATCGAGAGGCCAGAGTCGCCCAGCCGCCGCAGACGATCAGCAGGATGCACAGGGCAACGATTCTTTTCGCATTTGCATTCACTTCTGTGTGGACCTCGATGTCGTCCCGTCGCACGCGCGACCGTTCACGGGCGGGCCGCGCATGGTGCGCCGTCGCCCCTGGATGCTGCAAATGGCGTGCCGCGGGCTCAGTGGGCGATCTCGTGCGTGCGGAAAGGGGGGCGGATCGGCCGGGCGGACCCACACGATCCGATCGTGTCCAGAAACTATACAAACGCAGGTCAGTCGTTGGTCTTGATCGCGGCGATCAGGATCTGAGGTTGGCCGGGGAGAGTGGAGTCCTGGCCCGCCCAACTGGCGCCCGGTCCCGCGCCCCACCAGAACACTCGCCAGCCTGCGGCCCCGGCGCTCTGACCGGACGGGGAGGCAAGGTTCTGACGCAGGAAGTCGGCCGCGACGCGGGCGCGACGGGCCGCGAGCATCTGAGCCTGCGATTCCGCGACCCCGTGCTCCGGCAGTCCGACGACATAGAGCATGTTGTTCGCGGGTTCGAGGTTCTGTCGGACGTTCAGACAGAACCGGGAGAGCCACTGTTCACTGCCTTCGTCCAGAACGGCCTGCCCCGGCAGGAACCTCACGCTGGCCACGGAGAATTCCACTCGGTCGCCTTTCAGTTGCGAGGGTTGGGTCTGCATAGATCGCTGCAGGATTTGGAAGAGCCTCTTGCGTTGTTCCTCTCGAGCGTCCTTGGTGATGCCTTCGGGACGCTCCGGCTGGTCGATGTTGTACTTGATCTTCGACTGGTCGAACTCCGTGGCGCTTTGTATCCCGAATCCCACCTTGACGGATTCGAGAAAGGCCACCGAGATTCGCTTGCCCTCGTCGAAAAGCGTGTCGTCGCGCATGTGGCCCATGCTCAGCAGCAGCACGAAAAAGGTCAGGAGGTTTGTCGTCATGTCCGAGAACGTGATGATCCAAAGGGGGACCGCCGGAGCGATTTCCTCGGCTCTCTTACCCATTATTGCACGCTCCCTTCCAACAGGACGATCTCGAGCATCCGCTCCTCCCGGTGGTAGGTCACGGCCGAGCCGGTCGCATCCTCGGGGGGGGCAATGCTCTCCGTCGCGACGCTGAACTTGCGCCGGTCCAGATTCTGGATCGTGACGAGGTATTCCAGTACGGCCAGAGTTCGGGACAGGCTCGCGTCCATGCCAACGGTCGGACTCTCCGGGCCGTTCTCGCTGATGACGACTCCGCCCGGCGCATCTTTCAAAAAAGCGGCCATCACGGCCAGGAAGTAGCGTCCATCGGGCGAAAGCGCCCTTCCGCGGCCCAGAAACATCTTTCGCGAGGGAATCAGGAACACCTTGTGACTGCGGTAGGTGGAGGTCTGAAGATCCTCGTTCAGTGTCCCGCTGCTTGCTCTCAGGGACTTGGACTCGGTGGGGGTTTCGCTGCCGTGGATGGGCTGCTCTATGTTCACCACTCGAGGTGGCGAGACCATGGAGGTTTCATCCTGCTGCTTCGCTTTCTCGACGGGGGGGCCGAAGACTGTACGCATGGCGTTTCCGAAGTTGAGGATTCGATCCTCCGGCTGTTGGCTGAACTCCGAAAACGTGACGAGCAGGACGAAGAACGTCAGCAAGAGATTCATGCAGTCGCTGAACGTGACCATCCATTGGGGGGCGCCGGCAACCTCTTCCGGGGGCGTCTCTTTCATCGCTCTTCCCATGTCGGCCTACGCTTTCTTCTCCGCCCGTTTGCCCTGAGAGACGAACACCTGGAGCTTCTCGCGGACGATCGTCGGGTTGTCGCCCTTGGCGATGGAACAGATGCCCTCAATGATCATTTCCTTGGCCGTCGTTTCCGCCTTGGAGTAGATTGCGAGCTTGCCTCCCAGGGGCAGGAAGATCAGGTTGGCCATGACGGCGCCATAGAACGTGGTCAACAGAGCCACCGCCATGCCGGCGCCGATCTGGTCGGGCGAAGAGAGGTTCGTAAGCATCTGGACAAGGCCGATCAGAGTGCCGACCATCCCGAACGCCGGCGCAGCGGCGCCCATGTATTCCAGGATCTTCTTGCCCGCCGCGTGGCGGTCCTGCATGTACTGGATTTCCATGGAAAGGAATTCGCGGATGTCGTCCGGGCCCTGTCCGTCGACGATCAGTTGCAGGGCCTTGGCGAAGAAAGTGTCCTTCAGTTTTCCGACTTCTTGTTCCAGGGCCAGGGCGCCGTCCCGCCGGTTGATCGTCGCGTATTCGACCATGTTTTTGATCAACTCCGAAGGCGTCGGGATCTTCGTGACAAAGGTCTTCTTGATGACCGAGAAGATGCCCAGAACCTGGGGCAGAGAGAACTGGATGAACGTCGAGGCGAGCATGCCGCCGACGGTGATGGCGACCGACGGAACGTCCCAGAAAATCACCAGGCTTCCGCCGAGCGCCATGGCCCAGATGATGACCCCGCATCCGGAGACAATGCCCAAGATGGTCGCGATATCCATATGACTACTTTCCTTCCTGGACCTGCTTGAGCTTCTGGCTCAACAGAGCCGCCAGCGCCGGCTCCTGGTTGGCCATCTCCGCCAGAACCTTGGCCTTGGTTCGATCCTGCATGAAGAACAGGATCTTGACCGCGTCCTCCAGGTTTGCGACCGACGCGGCGCCGCCGCTCTTCGAGGCGCCGGTGGCCATATTGGTCAGGATCTGGCTGGCGCCTGTGGCGTCCATTTTGTCGTAGGCCGCTGCGATGGCCAACAGATTGGCCCTTTCCGCAGCCGCGACTTCCACCCGCGCTTTCAGGAGCAACTCCCGCTCGCTCTTGACGTCCGCCACGCTCGCGGCCAGTTCCACGCGCAGATTGTTCAGCGCCTCGATGTCTTTCTTCAGCGTCTGCTGGGCGATCTGGAGCCGTTCTTTCTCTTTCTCCAGCTCCGCGGTTTTCTGGTTGTACTGCTGGATCTTCTCGCGGACCTCGATGACCAGCTCCTTGAGCTGTTCCTCGGTCATGCTGCGCGTGCCCGAGCCCTGCTCGACCGGCAGGGACAGCGTCGGCGACAGAGTCGCCGGCGGGACCCCGGGCAGCGTCCCTGTGGCGGGAGTTCCACCCTGCAGGGGAGTCTGCTGATTCGGTTCCGAGGCCGAGGCCGCGGCGGCAGTCGGGCGGGTGAACCATCCGGTGGCGAATGCCCCGGCGAAACTGGCCAATCCCACCATCGCGGCGATGATGATGACCTTCTTATTCACCTGTTCTGCTCCTCATAAAGCCGTCTGGCGGCATCGATTCCCCGATCTGGCAGTTCTTCGTACGCCTATTCCACGTTTTCGCGGCGGGCGCAGGAGACGGTCGTCCTGTCGTCCAGTTCCTTCTGCTCCAGCCGCTCTTGTTCCTGAATGTACTCCTCTTGCGCCTGGGCCCGGAGCTTCTCAAGGCCTTCCTTGTACCGCCGCACCGTCAACAGTTCCGCGGTCTTCTCCTTGTGTCGAACCCCCAGGTCTGCGATCTCTTCCTGAAGCTTGCGGATTCGCTGGTCGTCCACCGCCACGCGCTGGAGGACGAACGCCTGCGAGTTCAACCGCTCGGCCGACCGGTCGTTCCGGAGGTCCGCCAGCAGGTTCTCCAGGACCCGCTGACGCATGAGCATTTCGCCGCGTTTGGCGGTCAGGAGTTCGGTGAGCCGAAACAGCTCGGTCCGCCGGAGTTGCTCTTCTTTTGCCTTGACGTCCAGAACCCGCTGAAGACGCCATACGAATCGTTTCATTCATTATCCATTCTTGCCGGTCAACAGTCTGTCCCAGGCCCGCGTGATCGCAAGGAGCTGCTTGACGGTTTCCTCGAACGGCGTCCTCTGGCGGACCGGCTGGATGAGGAACTCGTTGATCTTGTCGATCAGACTGACCGCGCCGTCGATCCGCCGGTTGCTGCCCGGCGAGAAGGCGCCGATGTTGATGAGGTCTTCCGCGTCCGCGTAGGTCGCGTAAATCTCGCGGAGCTTCTGGGCCGCGACGCGATGTTCGTCCGTGATCACGGCCGACATCAGCCGGCTGATGCTCCGCAGGATGTCCACCGCGGGATAGTGCCCCCGGTCGGCCAGTTTTCTGGACAGGACGATGTGCCCGTCCAGCAGACTGCGGGCGCTGTCGGCCACCGGGTCGGTCAGGTCGTCGTTCTCGACCAGCACGGTGAGGATGCCGGTGATGCTGCCCGCTCGGGAGCAGCCCAATCGCTCGATCAGCCGGGGCATCAGTGCGAAGACGCTCGGGCAGTAGCCCTTCGTCGCCGGAGGCTCTCCCGCCGCCAGACCGATCTCCCGCTGGGCCTGCGCGAACCGGGTCAAGGAGTCCATCATGAACAGAACGTTCTGGGCCTTCTCGCGGAAGTACTCGGCGATGGTCACCGCGACGAAGGCCGCCTTGATCCGCTGGATGGGAGGGGTGTCGCTGGTGGCGACGACCACCACGCTGCGCGCCAGGCCTTCCGGTCCGAGGTTCTCTTCCAGGAACTCCCGCACCTCGCGGCCCCGCTCGCCGATCAGGGCCACCACGTTGACCGCCGCGTCGCTGGAGACCGCGATGTCGCCCAGAAGGACGCTCTTGCCGACGCCGCTGCCGGCGAAGATGCCGATTCTCTGGCCCCTGGCGGTGGTCATGATGCCGTCGATCGAGCGGATGCCCAGCGCCAATGGCTGCGTGATCTTCTCCCGGCTCAACGGCGGCGGGCTCTCCACGTCGAGAGGACACTTGTCGCCCTCGGGCAAGGGGCCTTTTCCGTCGATCGGTTCGCCCAGCCCGTTGAGCACGCGTCCGAGCACCTTTTCACTGAGCAGGATGTGTCGGGGCGTGGTCCTGGCCGTGACGGCGTCGCCGGGCGAGACCCCTTCGATGTGCTCCAGGGGCAGCAGAATCAGATGGTCCTGACGGAACCCCACCACCTGGGCGAGGATGCGTCGGCCGTCGCGGGTGTGAATCCCGCACAGCGAGCCCAGGCCGAGCACCGGACCGGCCGACTCCACAGTCGAGCCGGTGACGCGGACCACGTAGCCCTGGCAGTCCATCAGATTGACGGTGTCGAGGGCCGAGTGGAACTTGGCGAAATCGATCGTTCGGCGGCTCAGGGTTTCCGGCATGGGCTATTCCACTTTCAAGAGCGCCTCGCGGATGTGTTCGAGGTGCTCCTCAATGAACGATTTGACGATCCCTTTGGGGGTTTCCACGAGGCATTCGCCCCGTCCGATGCTCCAGTCGGCCGTAAACGTCAGCTCGGCGAACGGGTTCCCGGGGTTCTCCTGCTGGTATCGCTGGCAGGGGCCCAGATCCTCCGGATTCAAGCGGATTACGATCTCCTGGCGGGTGGGGGCGCGCTTGAGCGCCTCCTCGACAATGGCCTGGATGTCGTAGTCGCCCTGCGCCACCTTGTGGTGGACGATCTTGCGGGCGATTTCGACCGCGAGCTTGACGATGTCCGCAGGGTTGTTGGCCAGGGTCTCCTGATAGAGCTTCTCGAGATTGGCCGCGATCGCGTTGACGGTTTGGCAGGACTGGGAGAACTGGTTCTTCTGCCGATCGAGCTCGGCAGCCATGCGGGCCCTCTCGGCCTGGATGAGACTCTCGATCCGGTCGGCCGCCAGCGTGTCGGGACTCTGCGACGAAGCGGAGGCGTCGTCCGCCTGCGCGGCCACGGGAATGCGAACGGCCGCGATTCGTCGAGCGAGTTGGATGGTCAGCAGTCCCGGCATCGGCTATTCTTCCTCGAACGTCAGTTCGCCCTTGCGGTTGAGTTCCCGCATGGCTGCGACGATCTTCTCCCGCGCCTCGCGCACGTCCTCTTTCTTCGGAGAGGACATCAGCGAGGCTTCTTCAGCCACCATGGTCGCGGCGCGCTCGGAAATGTTGGATTTGATCTTGGCGCTGAATTCGTCGGATGCCTCGTGAAGCGCCATGGCCAGTTGCCGCTCGTCCAGACCTCGCAGCGCCTGCTGGAGGGAGCGGTCGCCCACCATGGGAAGATCCTCCCACATGATCATCAGGTTGGCGATGTTCTCCGCAGCCTCCTGATCCTTCTGTCCAATGGCTTCGAGCACGCCGTCGCGGACCTCCTTGTCGAGGTTTCTCACGATCACGGCGACTTTGCGGAGGGCCTGCTCGGGGCGGGCCTGAATGGCGCCGGCGTTCTGCGTTCCCGCAGCCTCCAGGCGGGTGCGGATCATCTGGGCGATTCTCATCCGGGCCTCCGGCGTGACGCTGCCGACGCTGGTCATCCGGCTGATGACGCTGACTCGCACGTCCTCGCCGAGTTGTCCGAGCACCTCCGATCCCCGCCGGGCGGGCAACTCGGACAGGACGACCGCGATGGCCTGCGGATGCTCGGCCTCCAGCGCCGCTCGAAGGCTGGGCAGATCCGCCGAGCGGATGGACATGAATGGGTCCCGTTTCTGCAAGAGATCCTGGATTTCCTGTTGGATTCGTCGGGCCTGGTCTTCTCCCACCGTGTTGCGGAGCATCTCCTTGAGGAAGGTCTTGAAGCTGAAGGCGGTGTCCTTCTGGAGCGACCTGGCGAACTGGCGGGCGACGTCGGCGCTTTGCCGGTCGCTCCGCTGGCCCGCGGCGTCCAGATAGCTCAATTCCACCGCCAGCTCCTGCACGGTCTTGGCGTCGACGCCCTTGAGCAGTTCAGCGGCGGTAGCGGCGTCCAGCGTGGTCAGAAGCAATGCGGCCCGTTGTTTGCCTGTCAGAGGCACAGTCGGTCTACTCCTTCTCTTCAATCCAGCTCAGGAACATCTGCCTGACCTGGTCGGGATTCTGTTTCAGTGCGCTGGCGATCTGACGTCGCACGAACAGCGGTTCGGCGATCGATTCGCCCGCCGGCAGCAGGCCTTCGGTCCCTGCGCCTGCCAACTGGCCCTGGTTCGCTGCGAACGCAGCCTTGTTCCGGGCCCGGCTGAAGACCCGCAGAACCACCACGGCGCAGACGGCCATGAGCCCCAGCGAGAGCTGACGAGCCATCGCCAGATAGCCAGGCCAAGGGGATTCGACCTCCTCGACGAGGGCTTCCGTCGACCGGTGGAACCGGGCATTGACGACTTTGAGCGAATCGCTTTCTTTCAGACCCAGCGCCGTGCGGATGACCTGCTCGACATCCGCCAGGCTCATGATCATCGCCGGCTGGCCGTCCGCGCCGGGCTGGTTGGCGTCGGTCGTCAGATCGACGAAGGCCGCCACGGACAACGAGCGGATCTCGCCCGGCAGCACAGTCTGCTGTTTGACGGTTTTGCCGACCTGGTACTCGGTGATGACGGTTTCATCCTTCTTGGTGGAGCCGCCAGGGGTCTTCTGTCCGGCGCCCACCTCGGAATTGCTCGTCACCTCCTCCTTCGTCGCGACCTTGGCCTTGGGGTCATAGGTTTCCGTGATCGTGCTGATGCTGTTCATGTCGATCACGGCGCTGACCTGGACGGTGGCCCGGCCGGGGCCGAGAACGCGGGTCAGCATGTCCTCAGCCTTGCGGACGAGGCCCTGTTCGACGCGTTCCTTGTAGTCCTGCGCGGTGCTGGCGCCGGAAGTCAGGGTGGAATCGCCCTTGCCCGAGAGGAGCCGGCCGTCGCTGTCGATGATCGTGACGTTTTCGGCCTTGAGGCCTTTGACGCTCCCGGAGACCAGGTGAGTGATCGCGGCGATGTTCGTTCCGCTGAGACGATAGCCGGGACGAAGACGCAGGACGACCGAGGCCGTCGTCTGTTCGGCGTCGGAACTGAAGAGCCTCTGTTCCGGGGTGACGATGTGGATTCTCGCGTGGGCCACGCCGTCGATCATCTGGATGCTCTTGGACAGCTCGTCCTGGAGCGCGCGTTTGAGGTTGACGTTCTGGACGAAGGGGCTGATGCCGATCTTCTCGTCGTCGAAGAGTTTGTATCCGTTCTGTTCGGTGGCCGGAAGCCCGTCCTTGGCCAGGTCCAGGCGGATCTGATAGACCGACTCGCGAGGGACGTAGATCGTGCCGCCGCCGTCGCGAAGCTCATAGGCGATCTTCTTCTCGCCGATCTTCTCGATGATCTTGGCCGCCTCGGAAGGCGTCAGGTCCTGGTACAGCATCCGCATATCGGGCCTCTGGGCCCAATGGACCAGCAGCGCGCCGATCAGCAGAGCCGCCAGCGCCACCGCGGCCAGCAGCACCCGCTGCACCAGGCTGATCTTCTGCCAAATCAGGATAAGCTTCTGCAGATACTCCATGAGCATCCATTTTCGATGTGTGATTGTCGACTTGCGATCAACAATCAAACATCAGCCATCAAGAACCTCTATAGCGGCATGTTCATCGTCTGTTTGTACGCTTCGATCAGCTTGTTCCGGACGCCGACGAGGACTTTGAAGCTGACGTCGGCCTTGGCCACCGCGGAGACCACGGAATTGATGTCGCTGGTCTTGCCGGTCAGGAGGTCCTGGATGGAGGCGTCCGATGCGTTCTGCAGCTCGTTGACCTGGGACACGTACTTGCCTGCGGTCTCGACGGCCTGCACGAAGGTCGACTTGCCCGGGCCCGACGGGGCCTGCGGCATCGGCGCCTGGATGTTGGGCATGCCGGAACTGACGTTGGGATCGAAGTTGATCATCTGTAGACCCTCTCAATGCGGGGGCCCCGACGCGATCCATCGCGAGGGGACGCTCCTATCGGAGCAGTTCGAGCGTTGTCTCCACCATCTTCTGGTAACGTTTCAGGATCGCCGCGTTGGCCTGGTAAGCCCGGCTGGCGACGTTCAGACTCATCATCTCCACGGGCAGATGCACGTTGGGCATGACGATGTAACCCTGGGCGTCGGCCTGGGGGTTGCCCGGATCGTAGATCCGCTGCAGCGCGCTCATATCGGGCACGACGTCTTCCACCGTGACGCCACTGACGCCTTCATTCTCGCTCCGGAGGATCGGCTGGAGCCGGCGGTAAGGCTGCCCCTGCCCGGCGTCGATCGTGCGGGCGTTGGCGATGTTCGAGGAGATGACCTCCATGGACTTGTCGTGGGCCCGCATGCCGGAGACCGAGATGTCGACCGGACCGAACAATCTTTCCACTGCCATCGCGTCGAATCCTTTCTATTACGTGATCGTCTGGTGTTCTCTGACGATGTCGAATGGCCGACTACCCCTGAACGCCGATGGCGGTTTCCATCTGCGCGAATTTCCTTCGCAGAAGTCGGGTGTAGGCTGCGTGACGCAGCGAGTTCTTGAGCATCTCGCCGATTTCGGCCTCCAGGTTGACGTCGTTGCCGTTGGACTTCAGCGGCGTCATCCTGGGCTGATAGACCTCCGGCTCCAAGTCGTCGGCCTTCGCGGAGTCGGAGGATTTCATCGCCTTGTCCAGCAGTTCCTCGAATCGGATGTCGAGGCGCCGATAGCCGGGAGTCTCGATGTTGGCGATGTTGCTGGCGATCGTGCTCTGACGGAGTCCTTCCGCCCGGATTCCGGTCTCCAACAATTTGACGATGTCGATCGAGTTCGCCATATTCAGGCCTTTCCCTTGCGGGGCCCGACCCGCCGAACCCGGCTGTCGGGAATCCCCGTGTAAACCATGTGCCGGCCTAAAAGCAGCAACGTGCGTGCCAGAACAACGGATTCTCTACGACGGAGGAATCGAATCCAGAGATTACCCCTGGGAAGCTGCGGCCCGACTGGTGGCCCGAAGAATCGGGATGCGACGAGGTTCGAGCAGGGGTTCCTGCGGCGCGTCCGGTTTCTATACAGGCGGGTGACTTATTGGACACCGACCGTCGTCGCGGCGGGTGCCGATCTGCGGAAAAATCCTCCCCTCGAAGGAACAAACCTCCGGCATCCGTCTCTGTCCAGGGGGGATTCTTGGGCTGAGGGGTTTGCTGCTCTTGGATTGCAAGTCTTTTTTGGATAAGTGATTAGGTTCTCGGTCGATCCGCAACCGGGCGGTTTCTGGCACGCGGATTGCTTAACCCCTGCTATTCTAAAGGGTATCGACCATGAATACTGCGATCTTGATCGGCGACAACACACGCGCGGTGAACCCCTCTCCGGCCGGCGCCGGCGTCAAGGGAGCGTCCGAATCCACGGGCGATGAACCCCAGCAGCGATTCGCCGATGTGCTGCCTCTGGCCCAGGCTGCCAGGGAGCAGACGCCGGACGACAACATGCCGGACAAGGTCCGTTCTGTGGACCGCTCCGCCAGAGGGCAGAGCCAGACGGAGTCGTCAAGGGACGCCGAACGTCCGGCCGGTCATAGCGAGGAAGCCCCCTCGGCGGATGTGCAGGCTGCCTGGTCGGTCATGGGAATCGTTCATCCTTTGACTCCGCGGCAGGCTGGTTCGGTCTCGGCCGGCGTGCAGATCCTGAACGCGAAGGCCGGGAAGCAGGGGGCTGAGCCGACGAGCGTCAAGCGGGGTTCGGTGGCGTATGAGCAGGCTTCGACCGGTCAGGACGGCGCAACTCTGGCCGCGACGTCGCAGCGGACATCGGGGACCCAGGCGGTCCGCCAGGCATCCATGGCCCAGCCATCGGAAATCGCGCGTCCTGCGGCTGCGCCGGCATCGGCCGTCGCAGCTTCGCAGGGAAAGGCAATTCCATTGACTGCTGTGACGGCAGCCCGACAAGGTCCCGTCGCTACGCAGCAGAAGCCTGGGGAGACAACCGTTGAACCGGTTCCGCAGACCACCGTCGGCGGCAAACCAGTCGTCCGATCCGAGCTCCGACCGGAGCAGTCCCAAGCGACCGCTCCCTCCAAAGCCGTTCATTCGTCGTCGCAGGCGACCCCTGGACAGGAAATCTCCGCAGGGGTCAAAGCGAAGCCCGCCGGCGATCCTCTCGTTGCCTCGGAGAAACCGTCGCAATCGTCGATGAAACCGCCATCGTTGCAGGGCCAGCAGACAGTCGCTTCCGATGCCGCCGCACAGTCGGGAAAAAGCGTGCCGGCCCAGGCGTCTGCGGTGGAGGGGAACCCGAGCGTCGCGACCAAGGCCGGTACGACCGCTCGCACGGAACAATCCAAGAGCGAACCCGTCCGTCCCGAGGGCAAGGAAGGCCTCTCGACCGGCGTGAAGGACGGAGGAGCCGTCACGACGGAGTTCCGCGCAGTCTCGAACGCAGTTTCAAGCGTGGAATCGGCAGCGACGGCACAGCCGACTCCATCCTCGCCCCAGAGTGCGTCAAGCGTCGAGGTTGGGACCTCTCGGAATCCGGTCCAGAGCGTCAACGATCAGATCCTCGATTCGCTCCGTTCTTCCGGTGCGCCGGGCGAACGGGAGGTTTTCATCCGTCTGCGTCCTCCTGAACTGGGGACGGTCGTTGTGCGTTTCCAGGAGCAAGGAGCGAACCTCACGGGCACTCTGGAAGTCAGCACGCGAGAGGCCCAGCGGGAGATCGAGCGGGCCCTGCCTCAGATGGTCCGCGGCCTTCAGGAAGCGGGGATCCAGATCCGTCGGGTTGAGGTGGTCACCTCCGATCAGCCCGATAAAAACCTCGGAGAAGAGCATCTGACGCAGGATACGTGGCAGCAGCACCAGGGGGCCGGCCAGGGACGCGAGCACGCTCCTGCGTCGCAGGCTCGGTGGTCGCAGGGTCTGGGAGAGCCCCATTCGGTCCGTCAGGACGCGTCAGGACACGATCCGCAGATCTCCGCGGCGTCGGGACGCATCGACGTGTTGCTTTAGGGTCCTCCAGGGGGCCTCACGCTCGAGGTGTGACCTGGTGGTAAGGAGGGGCGATGCCCTGGCCTGGTTCGACCTTCCTTGCGCACCATTTGCGCCGCGCGATCTGGATCGAACGAAGGAAGCTATGCCTAAACCGGTTGGCGGAGAACCGCTCGATCACGGTCTTTCTCGCCTCCTGCCCCATTCTGCGGGCCAGACTCTCGTCTTTCAGAAGGATGTGGGCATAACGTCGCAACTCCTTCGGATCGTCGCTGAGGAAGCCTGAGACGCCGTGCTGGATGGGCGAAGTGGGATGACGGTTGCCCAGCACCGGCAACCCCGCGGCCATGGCCTCGGCCGTGGCCATGTTGTGCCCCGCTTCGAACCGCGGGTCGGCCGTGTGGATGTAGAAGCGGTGGGATTGGAGCAGGGTCTTGAGATGGTTCCAGTCCCTCGCGGCCTCGACGCCGGGGAGATCGGGATTGTGGCCCACCAGCGTGACCGGAACGTCCTCGAACGCCTGCTTGTGGAAATCCCACATCAGGATGTGCCGACGGCTGCTGATGAAGTTGCAGATTCGAATGCCCCGCGCCTGGCGCCCTTCGAAGGGAGGGTAGTCCTCGACGTCGATGCCGAAATGCACGATGTCCTCGGTGCAGCCCCACGATTCCCCTTTGAACATGGAGGTCGCCACGACGTGGGCGCCGATCAGTTCCACGTAGATACGCAGCATGTCCCTCATCCGCTGGGGATCGATGTGGGAGTTCTCTTCGCAGAGGCGTCCTTCCAGCGAATGGTGGAGCACGAGCAGTCTGGGCTCGGGCCGGAACCGCACGTCAAGCAGGTCCGTCGTGTTGTGTGCGATGATGCAGTAGTAGCGGGTCGGGGATTCCAGGGCCTGGGGCAATGAGATCAGGCGCGAACGCGGCGGCACGGGCCTCATCCGCTCATCCCATCCCCGGTTGTACTTGCCCGGCAAATTCACCACGATGTCAAGGTTGCAGCCGAGCGTTCCGAGTTGGTGGACCCAGGGTTCGTGGCAATTGAAGACCAGCAGCGTTTTGTCATGCGCCGGCTGGAGCAGGCTTCGTATTCCCATAAGACAACAAGCTTCTCAATCGATGACGCTCTGTTCCCAACGCGACCCGGAACCATCCTTCGTTCCCGGCGTTCGCCGCGTCGGAGACGTGAATCGCGCTTTCTGACCTCTACTGCATCGGCATTATCGGCCATCCGACGGGATTCCCATGAGAAAACTGTCGGCCTTGGGTTCTGCGGAATCCCGCCGGCTGGGTCGGGGCTCGCCGACGGCTTCAACGGTGAGATTATTCGGACGCAAAAATTTTTCTGCGTCTTTTCGCGATTCCCCGAGCGTCGTGGCGGGGCCTATCACTATCGCGAGGGCGTTTTTTTATGGGCTGGCCCTGTTTCTCCGGATTCCGGGTGCGCAAGTCCCTTAAGTCCCCCATCTTTTCATCGATAATGAGCGTAAAGGCCAACAACCTTTGTATAGACGCGAAGCAAGCGCTTTCGTAAAGGGCCGTATTGGGGTCTTTCTTTTAAGGAGTCGCAAGCATGTTAGCAATCAAGAACAACCTTATGGCGGCGAACGCTGCCCGGTATCTGGGGCAGAGCTACGATGCCTTGGCGACGTCGGTCGAGAGACTGTCGTCCGGCCTTCGCATCAACAGCGCCAGCGACGACGCCGCCGGCATGGCTGTCCGCGAGTTGATGCGCGCTGACATCGCCGTGCTGGAGCAGGGTGCGCGAAACGCCCAGGATGGCGTGAGCATGTTGCAAACCATGGAAGGCGCCATGCAGGTTCAGGACAACCTGCTTGTTCGTATGCAGCAGTTGGCCGAGCAGGCCTCCACGGGCTCGTACTCATCGGCCCAGCGCGTGATCATGGACAACGAGTTCGACCAGTTGGCCAACGAAATCCAGCGTATCGCCTCGGCGACGGATTTCAACGGCATCAAGATGCTGGATAACTCGGCCACCGTCTCGGTTCACTTCGGCGGCGCCACCGACAAGATCGACATCGCGGGCAGCAAGATGACCAAGGCCGGTCTGGGCATCAGCGCCCTGGCGGTCACCACGGCCGCAAGCGCCCGCGCGGCGATCACCGCGCTGGACAGCGCCATCGTCGCCAAGGACACGGCCCGAGCGAAATTCGGATACTACATCAACCGTCTCGAAAGCACCGGACAGGTGCTCGGCATTCAGGCGGAGAACCTGAGCCAGGCAGAATCCCGCATCTCGGACGTCGACGTGGCGACCGAAATGGCGACCCTCACCCGCAACCAGGTGTTGGCGCAGGCGGGCACCTCGATGCTGGCCCAGGCCAACTCGATCCCGCAGATGGCCCTGTCGCTGCTGAGGTAATCGGTCTGGCCGGTAAGTGAAGACAATCACGGGGGATGACTGACGCCCGATGCGTCAGTCATCTCCCTGTTGATGTCGCGGCAGGCCCCTCCTCGCGGGGGAGGGACCAGACGCCGCAAGCCGTTTCCGCCACGGATGGCGGGGCCCGGACGCCGCACGGCGCGTTCGGGGCCCCGGTATGGACGCGCAGGCTACAGGAGACAAGAGAATGAAGGCACTGGAGGCATATCAGCAGGCGACCGTAACGACGCAGAGCAGGGGCCGTCTGGTCGTGATGTTGTACGACGGCGCCATCAAGTTCCTCAAATTGGCCATCAAGGAACTGGAGGCCCAGAACTACGCAGCCAAAGGGCAGTACATCAACCGCGCCCAGGACATCATCAGCGAGTTGAACGCCGTGCTGGACATGGAGGCCGGGGGCGAACTCTCCCAGAATCTTCGCGGCCTGTACTTGTTCATGAATCGCCATCTGGGCCGGGCCAACGCCAAACGCGATCCCAACATGATTCAGGACGTCATCCGTCTTCTGGACGAATTGAACCAGGGATGGAAGACGATCGCCGGATGATGCCTGCGAGCCGATTCCTCAGAACCTGCGGATCAATCCCACCTGGATGATATGGTTGTCCTTCTCGCCCGCCGAATCCGCGTCTTCATAGCGATAGGCGGCTTCGATTCGCCAAGCCTTTGACATGAAGAAAGTCAAGCCGGCTTCGTAGAGGTTCCGAGACGCTTCCGCGTTCGTGCCAAGGCTGGAGGTCTGCCGGTCGAAGGACAGGTCCAGGACCAAATCCTCGGTGAGATAGTGGGAAAGCTGCACGAGCAGATCCGAGGAATTGGTGCCCATATGGTGTCCGAGGATCCTGCCTTTGTAGGTGTAGCCTGACGTGTAGAGGCTGTGCGTATAGAACAGATCGTCGAAACCCGACACGTGGTTGTTGGCGTACTCCACGCGAAGGTCGGTCCTGCCCGTCTTGAGAATGTCGTTGAACTGCGCGCCGAACACTTCGCCCCATTTGCTCGGCATCCAGCCCGCCTCGTCCTCGCCCGCGAGGTCCGCATAGAGGCGAACGGACCGCAACGGCGCGCTCTTCCACAACGGAATGAGCAACGACGCGTCGAATCCCGCCAACTGATTGTTTTCAGCCTGTTCCGTGAGCGACAGGAACATCTTTCCGTAGTCGAGCAGATCGACCCGCGGTGCTCCGCGGCCGCCGAACATGATCACCCTCGACAGTCCCAATTCCACCAGCGGAGAAGGCTTGGCCGCGATCCGCACGCCGGAGAGCCTGGCCTCCGGGAAGTCGCGATCATCCTCCAATTGCGCCAGGAACCACTGGCCTCGAACCGGACCCAGGGCCCGGAAGATCCAGGGGAGTTGAATGGGCTGCGGATTCGTCAGCTTGAGCATCGTGAGGGGCTGCGCGTTGTTGCTCATGAGCATGGAACCGTGACGCCCCGGTCCCCACCAGAGAGAGTCCTTCCCCGCTTGAGCTTCGAACGGGCCGATCATGACCTTGCCGTAGCCTTCGATCAGTTCGACCTCGCCGTCGGTTTGCGAGGAATCGACGTACTCGGGGTGCAGGTAGAAGGCGAGCCGGTCCATCATCGCGCCTCGCGTCGCGAATCCGGCGCGGTAGTTCGATCCTTGCCGGAATTCATCGCCCCTGACGTTTTCGATGTCCGGCGTGCGTCGCCCATGCAGATAGGCGACGTACGGATCCTCCAGCGGTTTGACGAAGGACTCCCCATGCCAGCCTTCGATCAGTCCGATGAGGATCAACTCGCCCTGGTACTCGAGCTTGAGCCGATTCACGATGGACTGGAGCAGGGGGGGCGCGTCGTTCATTCGGTCGAGAGTCAGCATCGCCTGCCCGACGTGGCGGGCCATCTCGACCCGCGACAAGGGTTTGATCGTCAGCATGGCGCTGTCGATCAGGCCGTAGTTGGCCAGCTTGTCCACCGCGTCGTAGCTCCAATGACCCAGCGGGACATTCGTGGAAACCAGAGCGGACGACGGCAGGGCCGCAAGCGCGATGACGATGAGAGCCGATGCAATCCGTTGCATAATCCATTTCGTGACTAGACTCGTGGTACTCCAGACCGTGAGTTGAAGACTAAACCACTTGCCCTGCCGGGTCAAGAGGTTGTCATCACAAACGACAGTCCCATTCTTATGAGACCCGCAAATCCTCTTGACATCGAGGCCGTACGCGCTAAGATAGTCGCGGTTCGATCGGGTGAACGCAGACAACAGCGACGGTCCGGACGGATGTCGCGTACAGGGGTTTTGTTGTCTCAATAGGCAATTGGAGGTCTGGGAGCGGGTTGGGCTTCCTGGCGTTTTCGTGAGAGCACAAAGGAGTGTGTCAATGAGAGCCTGCTTGCCATCGCCGGGGCTGGGTTTTCGGTTCGTTGTCGCAGTGCTGGTTCTGTCCGGGGGGATGGGCACGTGGTCTGCGACGGCCCAATCGCTCTTCGATGTCCCAGGGCTCGGCAATCGGCCGCAGAGCGGTTCGAGCGGTCTGTCCAACGATCGGCTGGCGCAACTGGCCCGTGAGCGGCTCAGGTCCAGCGTCGCATCGGCGGAATCCCCCGAACCGAACGAAGCCGCTCCGCCGGACCTTCGCACGCGACCGACGCCGCCTCAGACGCCTTCGAGAATCGAACTGCTGCTGTCGCGGGACGCTTCCCTGGATGTCAATGACGTGTCGCTCAAGCTCAAGCAGTTCGGCTACGACATGTTCGGCGCCCCGGTTTCGACCTTCGCTCCGGTGACGAATGTGCCCGTGGGACCGGACTATGTGATCGGTCCCGGCGATAGTTTCACGCTGACGCTGTGGGGGCGTGTGGACGCGCAACACACGTTACAGGTGGATCGCAGCGGGCAGATCGTGCTGCCGGAGGTGGGGGCCCTGCGGGTCTGGGGCATGAAGTTCGGCGAGTTGGAGAGCTACCTTCGCCACGAGCTGTCCCGCAAATTCACGGATTTCAAGATGTCGATCGCGATGGATCGGCTGCGGACGATCCAGGTGTTTGTCGTCGGCGAGGCGACCGCCCCGGGGACGTACACCGTCAGCTCGCTCTCGACCGCGATCAACGCGATCTTCGCCGCAGGCGGGCCGTCGCGAAACGGAACGCTCCGCAAGATCCGCCTGTCGCGAAGCGGCCAGGAGCCGATCTCGCTGGATCTGTACGATCTGCTGATGGGCGGCGACAAGAGCCAGGACGTCCGTCTTCAGGACGCCGATACGATCTTCATCCCGCTGATCGGACCGGTGGTCGGAGTCGCGGGCAACGTCAAGAGGCCGGCGATCTATGAAATGACCGGCCCGATGACTCTGCATCAGGTGCTGGATCTGGCCGGCGGCGTCGCGTTCTCCGGATGGCTTCAGCGGGTCCAGGTCGAGCGAGTCCACAACCACGAGCGACAGATCGTCGTGGATTTCGACCTCTCGCGGGGCGACGCCGGCGCAGCGCCGTCCGATCCGAATGCGATGGTCCTGCAGGATGGCGACATCGTGAAGGTCTTCGCGGTCCCCCCCTGGCAGGAGAGAATGATCCGTCTGGAAGGGCACGTCGTCCGGACGGGCAAACGCGAGTGGAAGCCCGGCATGCGGCTCAGCGGCGTGCTGACCTCCTACGACCTGCTGTTGCCTCAGCCGAACACCGAGTACGCCCAGATCGAACGGCTGGTCCCGCCGGACCTGCATCCCGTCGTGATCCCCTTCAACGTGGGCAAGCTGTTGGCCGGCGACCAATCTCAGGATCTGGAACTCGCCCAATATGACACGATTCGCGTGTTCCGATGGAATGAGCGGACCTCGCGGAGAGTGACGATCTCGGGCATGGTCTTCGAACCGAGCGTCTATCGGCTGATTCCCGACATGAGGATCGGCGACCTGATCGACGCGGCCGGCGGGCTTCACAAGAACGCATACCTCCGCACGTCCGAAATCACCCGCCGGCACATCAGCCAGGAGGGGATGGCCACGGAGAAGATCGACATCGACCTGGAAAAGGCGCTGGCCGGCGATCCCGAGCAGAACATCCTGCTCCGCGATTACGACCACGTCGTCGTGCGGCCGATCCCCGACCTCGTATTCGACGCGAATGCCGTGATCGGCGGCGAAGTGCGCTTCCCCGGCCGATACCCGATCCGAAAAGGCGAGACCCTCAGCTCGCTGATCGAGCGGGCGGGGGGGTATACCGACCATGCCTACCTCAAGGGCGCGGTTTTCACCCGCCAGAGCGCCAGAGTGATCCAGCGGCGCCGCCTGGACGACTTGATTCGCCAGATCGAGGAGTCCATGCTGTCGAGCGCCCAGGAGCAGATCAGCGCATCCCTGGACGCCGACAGCGCCAAGATCGAGCAGGTGGCTATGGAGACCAAGAAGGCGCTTCTGGCCAGGCTTCGCGCCGCCGAGATCACCGGACGCGTCGTCGTGCGACTGGACGTTCCAGAGGAATTCAAGAGCTCGCGATACGACATGGAGCTGGAGGATGGCGACAAGCTGACGGTTCCCCTGACTCCCGGCGTGGTTCACGTCGTGGGCGAAGTCTTCAATCCCACGTCGCTGCTCTACGAGGAGAACGGCACGGTCAGCTACTACCTCGGACGCGTCGGCGGCATGACCAAAGAGGCCGATAAGAAGCAGGTCAGCGTGATCAAGGCCGACGGAACCGTCGTCAGCATGGAGCAGGGCAATCGCGGCAAGCTCCTGTTCTGGGATTCGCAGAACAACTCCTGGTTCTTCGGCGGCTTCCTGAGCCACCGGATGGAGCCGGGAGACACGGTCGTGGTGCCCCGCAAGGTCGACAAATATCTCAATCTCCGGTTGACCAAGGACATCACCCAGATTATCTTCCAGATCGCCGTCGCCGCCGGCGTGGTGTTCGCGATATAGCTCGCATGAAGGGTGAAACGCTGTGACGGAATCCCAGATCCAACCTCAACCGTCTGTCGGACCAGGTCCGGCAGACCAGGACATCGACTTGTTTCAGTATATTCAGGTGATCTGGCGGGCTCGATGGTGGATAGCCGTTCTGTGCATTGCTGCAATGGCTGCGACCGTGGCGATCACTTTGACAAGACCCCGTTGGTACGAATCCTGTGTTACTATCGTGCCTCCCCTGGACACCCTTCAAAAGGACCTGGGGGCGGGAGGCATGGGATCGCTGGGTAGCCCTTTGCTGCGGAATGCCCTGAGCGGCCTGACCGGCAGCGTCGCCGGAATCTACATGGAGATCCTCTCCAGTCGCGAGGTCGCCGACAGCATCATCGACGAGTGTCGCCTGATGGAAGTCTATGAAAACGTGCCATATCGGGCGGACGCAAGGAAAGCCCTGAAGAAGAGCACGAAACTTGAAAGCACCAAGGATGGCGTAGTCAGAATTGCCGTCCGCGATCGCGACCCTAACCGTGCTGCGGCGATCGCATATGCGTACGTGACGCAGCTCGATCGCCAGAACAAACGGCTTTCGGGAGGGCAGGCCACAAGCAAGAGGGTCTTTCTCGAAGGACGGCTCAGGGAGGTGGAGCAGAAGCTCAGCCGAATCGATAGTATCCCCAGTCGGGAGGCCAGAGTACAGGAGACCTTGTACGAACTGCTGATCCAGCAGTACGAAGTCGCCAAGATCGAGGAAGCCAGGAGCATGCCCACGATCCAGGTTCTCGATGAGGCGGTCGTCCCGGAACTTCCTATGCCCCGGGGTACAGTTGTCAAAGGCGTGCTGGCGGGCGTCGTGGCGTTCTTGCTTGGCACTTTTTGGGCGTTCACGCGAGAATACGTTGTGCAGTCGCGCAGTCGCCAGGAGGGGCCCATCGATGCGAGGAAGCACGGATCGCCAGACGTGGCGACGGTGACTAAAGACAGGAGTGCATAAGCCGATCTCTTGCGGACGGCGCAGACAATCGCTGGAGGATTGCACTCTCGCACAGGAGGCTCGGATCTGCGAAAGGACGCGACCCGAAGGGGTAGGTTGGTTGTGTCGAGGCTGTGCAACCGACGGGGACGGAGTCCGCCGTCGTGTTGATGAATGGCGATCTGGATCACGACGTTGAAGATGGCAACGAGATAAGCCTGATACGGATGGAAGCGGTGGCCAACTGGGTCATTCTGAACTGGCGGAGGGTCCTGTCCTGGTTTCGGGACGACGTCTTTCGCCGGTTGTTTGTCAACGCTGGCAAGCTGCTGTCGGCCAACGTGGTTGCGGCCGTGCTGGGATTGGCCACGACCGTATTGACTGCTCGGGCATTGGGGCCGGAGAAATACGGAGTCCTTGCCCTGGTCCTCGTCTATGAGTTGACGATCGGCAAGCTGGTCACCTTCAACGCCTGGCAGGCCGTCATCAAGTTCGGCAGCGATGCCCTGGCAAAGAAGGACATGCACGGCCTGCGGCAACTGATCAAGTTCGGATTCTGTCTGGACTTTGGCAGTGCGATTGTCGGGACGGTCCTGGCGATGGTGCTT
This sequence comes from uncultured Phycisphaerales bacterium, assembly GCA_937927975.1. Taxonomy (GTDB): domain Bacteria; phylum Planctomycetota; class Phycisphaerae; order Sedimentisphaerales; family Anaerobacaceae; genus PLanc-01. The sequence goes on along the minus strand of CALEZT010000088.1, from coordinate 29,295 downwards.
GCCGGTCCTGTCATCAGCCTGCTGGGCTGGAGCGAGTCCCTTCGCCCACTGCTGGTGCTCTACAGCGTATTGATTCTCTTTAGTCTTGGCGGGACGCCCGTCGGTATCTTGCGTCTTTTCGACAGGTTCGATCTGCTCAGCTACGCGGCGATTCTCAGCGCCGTCATCCGACTCGTCGGCGTTCTCTGGTGTCTGATGACCAGACAGAGTCTCTTCGGCTTTGTCCTTGTCTATCTGGTTACCGGGATCGTGGGCCAGTTGTACCAACTCGGCGCCTCGCTGTGGGTCCTCCGCTCGCGAGCGATCTGCAGCGTCATAAAGGAGCCGCTGCGAGGCGTCTGCTCGAGGTTTGGTGGAATCTGGGATTACGTATGGACAACCAATCTGAATTCGACCATTCGGATGTTGTCCCGAGAAGCGGATGAGTTGATCATCGCCGCTCTGACCACCCCGGCGGCATTGGGTGTTTTCAAGGTGGCCAAGCAATGTTCCCAGGTGTTGCCGCGACTGGTCGATCCCCTCTACCAGTCCATCTACCCGGAACTGACCCGCCTCTGGGCGGAAGATCAGAAGAGGGCCTTCCGCGTGCTTATCAAGCGGACCACCTCGATCGTCGGAGTCGTAGCCGTGATTGGCTGGCTGGCTTTTGTTCTTGTGGGCCAGAGGCTGATTGTCTGGACAGTAGGGCCAGAATATTATCAAGCATATCTTGTTACGGTGATCTACCTGCTTGGGTCGGTTATTGCGTTGTTTGGGTTTTCTCTCCAGCCGGCCATGCTTGCGATCGGTCTGCCCCGCAATTCGTTCAAGGCACAGATCATTGCTACCACTATCTATCTCATCATCCTGTTTCCTTCTGTTCGATATTTCGGCATCACCGGGGCATCTCTGGCTTATGTTGTGTATTATGTTTCATGGCCGCTTCTCATGATGTACTATCTCCGGCTGTCTCTTGTTCCGGCACCTCGGCGGGTTTGAACGGGATTTTGTCTCACTGTTCTTGTGCAGTGTACGAATGATCAGATGCATCGGCCGTCGAGAAGCATCTGCATACCCAAACAGAGTCATAGCGATGTTCACAGATAGAATGTACAGATTGGCGCGGCACTGGTCCAACCGGGAATTGGTCAGGCTGGCCTCCCTCTTCACAGGCGATGTGGTCAACGTCTCTGCCTGGGATGACCGCGACAAGGAAGGCCACCACTACCAGGACTATTTCACCAACGCAACCAGTTATTCCTACACCAACTATGGAGGGTATCGTGGATTTCAGAATATGGCAAATGAGTACTTGCTTGACTTAGTGGGCGACGTCCCAGAGGAACTCGTGCGACGGTTTGATGTGGTGTTCAATCACACAACGCTTGAGCACATCTTCGATGTTCGAAAAGCCTTCGCGAATCTCTGCGAGCTATCGAGGGATATTGTGGTCGTTGTTGTCCCGTTCGCACAGGTGCAGCACGAATCAAACGATTGGAAAGACTATTGGCGCTTTACGCCGACGTGCCTGCGAAGGTTGTATCAAGAAAATGGATTGTCCATGGTCTATGAAGCCATAAGCCCACATAGGAATTCCGCGGTGTATCTGTTAGCGGTTGGCTCGCGACGCCCTGAGTCCTGGGCGAATCGGCTTCCCACTCAGAGGGTGAACGGCATGGCAGGAACGTGGATTGGCGCTGGTCTATTTGGACGAACAATACAGGCGGTACGATCCTGCGTAGAAGTGATGCGTGATGTGAGGAATACGAAGGAATAGAGCAGGAGTGCACGGCAGCATGAACAAGTTGCTATCTGGAAGCCTGAAGAGGGTTTTGGCCAGACTCGGTTATGATATCCGCCTCATCGATCCAGACCGGCAGCAGAGAGCGGGCTATACCCTCTACAGGTATCTGCGGAAAGACGGTAGTTTCGACTACGAGAAATACAAACAGATCCAAACCGAGGGCAACAAGCGGAAAGCTGATAGGGTTTGGGTGATTGAAGAGAACATCGCCTTCTTGTCTCGCTACATTGAACGTATCGTGGGAGCCCCGAAATTCGGATTGTGTCATGGTACTCGGCGTGGTGTGGAGCAGTCGTGGTTCAAAAAATACCTGAACTGTGAAGTGTTAGGCACCGAGATATCCGACACGGCAAATCAGTTTCCAAATACGATTCAATGGGATTTCCACGAGGTCAAACCCGAATGGATGGCCGCGGCCGATTTCATTTATTCCAACGCATTCGATCACAGCTACGATCCCGAGAGATGCCTCACTGCGTGGATGAGCTGCTTAAGACAGGGCGGGATTTGCATCCTCGAGCACAGCTCGGGCCACAGTGCATCGGCTGTCACGCAGTTGGATCCATTCGGGGCGGACATTGCCATGATGCCCTATCTCATCGTCACGTGGGGTAAGGGGGTGTTCGGTGTTCGCGAAATCATAGAAGCTCCGAGGAAGGGCGAGGATGTTCAGTACGTGTGTTTTATCATAATCCAGAAATGGCAATAATGGATGCGGCAGGTGAAACGCGGGTGTTCGAGAATGATCAGTCAGTCTGCCAGTTCCTGCACTATGGATATGTCACAGGGGGAAAGATCGACCTTCCGATCTCCGTGGAGGAGGACACTCGCGATAGAAAATCATCCAGACATCCAGTGTCTTTGCATGCGCTAGTCTGTGAGGGCATAGATAAATTGTCCGGTGCATGTGAAGCTATGCTGAAAGTTTCAGCGAATGCTGCCATGCACGTTGTTCCTATCAGTGGCGGCATGGATTCGCGAGCGATTCTGGGCGGACTTCTTCAAACTGTTGAGGCCTCTCACATCCAGACTGTGACTTTTGGTACGCCAGGCACATGGGATTTCGAAATTGGACGATTAGTTGCAGAGGAAGCAGGAGTTGCCAATACACGGATCGACTTGTCTAAGGTGTCTTGGGATAGTCAGGCGCTTGTTCGCTTTGCAGGCGAATGCGAGCGGCCCGTCCCATTGTTTGAAGGATATTTGTTTCACCTGATGCGAATTCGATTTGGCCGCGAGTGTGTATACTGGAGTGGCTTTATGGGAGAGGCCCTTACCGGTTTGCATCTTCCACCACGGAGCAGTACATCCTGGGCACAAGCCCGATCCCATTTCATGGCTTGGAATCGATTTGCCCATTCTGTCAATCTACTACCGCCATACATCCAGTTGGAAGACTCACTCCGTGCCTCTCCACTATATGGCTCTGGAATCCTGAGTTATGATGACCAGCTTGATTTTGGCGTTCGGCAGCAGTGCTATATCAAGCCCATTGTTTTGCTGAGGGGCTATAGATATCGTACGCCCTTTCTTCATCCCGCATGGGTTAGCTTCATTCTGGGAGTTCCACGGACCTATCGTGAGAAGCAGTTCTTGTACAAGGAAGTGTTGAAATCCGCCTATCCGAAACTCTTTTCGCTGCCGGTGAAGAACAATTATGGTCTGCCGTTGGCTTCACCGCGATGGAGGCAGATTCTGCGCCGCCAGGGCTTGCGGATGCGGGCCGCCGCGAAGCGTTTCGTTCCGTGGATCCATTGGGGGACGTCGGCCAGCATCAACTACATTGACTTCGATCGCGGCCTCCGCGAGCGGCGGGACTTGAAAGGCGTAGTCTGTGAAAGCGTCCAGGACCTGAAGAAGCGTGGTGTTGTGGATTGGATCGATATCGATGCGATCTGGGACCGTCACCAGAAACGGCGGGGCAATCATGCGGATGCGCTGACGTTGCTCGCTTCGCTGGAGATTAACCTGAAGGCCCAGGAGAAGCAGGCCCAATGCGGATCGTATATCTCTCCGGTTCTGTGATTCCTTCGCGTCGGGCCAACAGCATCCAGGTGATGCGGATGTGCGAGGCGTTCGCCGGGAACGGCCACGAGGTGACCCTGATCGGCAAGACATTCGAGCCTGCTCAGATGCGAGACGTGTATGAATACTACGGGGTGCGACAGAACTTCGAACTGGCACTGATCCCCGTCAGGTGGCTCAAAGGGGCAGGAATCCTTGCATTGCCCAGGGTATACGCCTGCCTCCGGCGGTATGATCCTCAGAAGGTTCTGATCTATGCCCGGGATATCTACGGCGTATCAGTGGCGGTGCGGATGGGATTTCGAGTCGTCTATGAGGCGCATGCCATGCCGTATAATCGGCTGATCCGGCATCTCGAAGCCTCCCTGTGGAAGAACCCCAACCTGGTTCGCATCGTTGCGATATCCCAGGCGCTCCGGAATGGCTATGCGGCGGAACAGGATGTGGCGGAGAAGATCATCGTGAGCCACGATGCTGCGATCGTGCAGAGGGATTCTGCGAACGCCGATCTCTCGTGGCCGGCGTGCCGGGACACGCTCCAGATTGGTTATACGGGACACCTGTACCCCGGGCGGGGAATCGACATCGTCGTCGAGTGCGCGAGGCGATTGCCGCACTATGATTTCCATATCGTGGGCGGAAGCGATAGCGAAACAGCGCGCTGGCGAAGAAGAGCGACGGCGAATGTCTGCTGGCATGGATTCATCGAGCCGGCTTTCGTTCATCACGCTTGTGCCAGATGTGACGTCCTGCTGATGCCGTATCAGAAGGTAATCGTCAATCCCCACAGCCATCTGAACACGGTCCCTTGGATGTCACCGATGAAGCTCTTCGAGTACATGGCATCTCGCAGAGCCATCATCGCATCGGATTTGCCAGTCCTGCGAGAGGTCTTAAATGAACGAACAGCCGTGCTGGTTGAACCCGATGCCCCTGACCGATGGGTAGACGCCATCAGGAAGTGCGACGACCATTTGTTCCGCCAGTCTTTGGCGGACAATGCATACAGGACATTCCTTAACCAATACACTTGGGAGAAGAGAGCGGAAACAGTGCTTGAGGGGATCGAAATCTGGTTCAACTGATGATCTTCATCCTGTTGCTTATTGCGCTCGGATTGTGTTTCGCATCCAATAGGGATGTCTTCTCCCCAGGCAAGTTTTACCACGCCTACCTACTGATATTCTTCGTGGATATCTTTCTATCAGAGCAGCTTGGTTATATTTATGTCATATATCTGGGATTCATTTTCGGTGGTATGCTCTTTTCTATGCTCGAGGCATCTGTTGTTTCTTCCCGCCAGTTTTCTCGGATTCCACCGAAACGTTCTTGGATTGTCCCTCCGCATTTCACCCTTGTCTTATGGCTGCTTTCTGTGGTCCCCCTTCTTTCACAACTCTACCTGATCCATTGCACAGGGGGCTTTGCGTCTCTGGCACGAGTCATTTCACATCGCGTTGTTGAATGGAGAGGAATGGGCGCGTTGCTCATGCTGATTACTCTCATTTCACCGATCAATGTGGTCTATTTTGCCATTGGCTTGATCTCTATCAAGCGGCGAGCGGGTGTCTGGTGGGCGCTGTATGTTGCGCATCTACTTCTATTTGCCGTGATCGCAGCGTTGCAGGGTTCGCGTGGGTTCATATTAGGCCAAGTACTTCTGATGATGGTCGCGGTCAACTATCTCAGAGGACCTATAAAGCTGAGGTCTGCCTTCATTGGGGGCGCGGTGCTTCTGGTCTCAGCCGCTCTTCTCGGTGCCATCCGCAATAACCTGACCGCATTGCATGATCTGGATAGTCTGAAGGATATGCGGGGGGGGATTGTGAACCTTAAGATGTTTTCTTATGGCATTGACCCCCTAAACACAATTTTTGCTGACGACTTCTCGGAATTCCAGTACGGCAAGACATTTCTTACGCCGTTGACGAATTATGTCCCGCGGCAAATCTGGCCGGAGAAGTTCGAGTCAGGAGGTGTGGTCCTAACTAAGTTCTGGTTGGGTTATGATTACACCGGCCTCACCCACATGAGCCCCGGTATAGTAGCGGAGAGTATTCTCAATTTCGGTTACCCAGTTGGTATCCTGTGGGGCTTTTCCATGCTCGCCCTCGTTATCCTACTCAGTGTACGCTTCTATGGCTACGCTTCCGCGTACATCCACAGGTCCAGTGGATTGACTTGTGTGTATCTGGTGCTGATATATGCCAGTGTTGCGCAGATCCCGGGCAGTTTGCTCTTTGGGGAGTTCCAGAACCATGTTGGCGGATTGCTCATCCGGTTAGTACTGCTTTCGGCAGTCATTCTTGCCTTGCGGTTGCGTATCCATCCGCGTTTTGCACATATAGAACGCCAGGATGTTATGTCATCTAAATGTATGTGAGTGAGACCGTGCGTATCTGCATCCTGAATATCACATCAGGCGACATGTGCTGGGGCTACAGGAATTACCTGAAGTCTCTTGTTCCCCGACTCGCTGCCCATCCTGAGGTTGAGGCTCTTCTGGTCGGATTGCCGCAGACTGTGGGCGTCGCGGATTGGGGGGGGCGGATTCCCTCCGCGCAATGGCTGACGTTGAATTGTACGCTCCTGGCCAGGGGCAGGGAGGTTGGCCGAAAAGCGAGAAGAGAGATCGAGAAGTTCTCTCCCGATGTCATTTTCATTCCGACTGCGCGGTATTGGAGGCTCGATGGTGTTCCCGTGGTGACCATGGTCCGAAACATGATGCCTGCCACGCGATCCTGTATTGAGCACATTTTGGATCGGGCGAAGAACCGGGCCCGACTTGCGCAGATGCGCCATTCGGTTCGCAGATCCAGCAGGGTGATAGCCGTTTCCGACTTCGTAAGAAGCTATCTGGAGAACGATCTTTGCGTCTGCGCGGACCGTGTGGGGGTCGTGTATCACGGGACTGAATGCTTATCCGGCGAATTCGCTCGGCAACCTGCGGGTCTTCCCGACTGCCGGCGTTCGGGCTTTCTGTTTGCCGCCGGCAGCATCTACCCTTACCGTGGAATCGAAGACATTGTCTCCGCCTGGGATCTTCTGAAGAAGCGAGGCCGGTGTCCGTCGATAGTCGTCGCCGGCTTCGTGGGCCGGGGAATGCAGCGATACTACGAAGGCCTTCGCGCTCTCGTCCGGGAGAGGGATCTGGATCAGCATGTTCATTTTCTGGGCACGCTGACGCAGCAAGAGATGGCTTGGTGCTACAGGCACTGCTCGGCTTTCATTATGACGAGTCGGGTTGAGGCGTGTCCCAACATCGCTTTGGAAGCGATGGCCTACGGGTGCCTGTGCATCTCGAATCAGAATCCCCCCTTGCCCGAGATATTCGGTGACAGCGCGCAATTCTATCCGGCGGGTGACTCCGCCGCGCTGGCTGAGTGTGTCACAGACGTACTTGCTCTTTCGGATGAGCGGCGCAGTGCGATGAAGGCTCGCACGGTTGCCATGGCGTCTCGCTATTCCTGGGATGAATGCTGCGATGGCACAGTCGCCGAACTGAAGAAGGCCATTGATATGGGATGCTGAGCAGGCGGTTCCGCGTGGAAGGGCACCGATGAAGACTGCGGAAATGTGGGTTCAACCGGCATGGCTTTGAGAATCTGCTACCTTCTGCCGCGGCTGCATCTTGGGGGTGCCGGCGTCGTGATCGGCGGCTGTGCGGCGAACTGCACCTCGATCGCGATGGAACTCAAGCGGCAGGGCGTCGAGATCGAACTGCTGGCCCCCATGTCGGACGAGGCTCGGGCGTGTCTGCGGGAACATCCCCTCGACGGGATCGCGCGGCCCCTTCCAGAAACGGGAGTCGGGTTGATGGGCAAAGGGATCGCGGCGATCCGCGTTCTCCGCCGTGCGCTGGCCGACCGTGCGAACCAGAGGAGATTCGACGTCGTCCATTCGCACTCGGGGACATATCCGTATGCCTGGGTTCCCCTGGCTGCGAAGGGATCGGGGTCCGTTCGTCTGCACTCGCTCTACTGTCCTCTCGGGGCGCGGGGCGGCGTGTACGGTAGGTGGTGGGAACGTCCATCCCTCGTTCGCGCAGTCTTCACACGGCTGGACCGCGTGGTGGCGGTGACGGACAACGTCCGGCAGTCCATCGAGCGGGTCGGGGTCCGTCCGGAGTGGATCGAGTCGATTCCCATGTGCGTGGACACGCAGCGGTTTCGACCGGAGGAACACGCCGGGCCACTTCGCTATTTCTGCGGGAACGGCGACTCGCTGCGTCTGCTGTACGTCGGAAACGCCTCGAAAGAGAAGGGACTGCTCGAACTGATCCGCGCGGTGAAGATCCTGAACGGCGAGGGGGTCCGTACGTTTCTCGTCGCGGCGGTAGAAAACCAGAGCGGGGTCAAGCAGTACGAGGCAGGCCATCGGGATGCGGTTCGACTGATTGCGGAATCGGGGCTCGATCGACAGGTGCGTTTCGTGGGCCTGGTGGATCGAATCGAGGATCTCTACGCGGAGTCGGATGTTCTGGTGATTCCCTGGGAGACCAGTCGTGGGCCCTCGGATTACCCGATGGTGGCGCTGGAGGCCATGGCGATGGGCAAGTGCGTCGTCGCGACCCCCGTCGGCGGTTGTCCTGAGCTTCTGGACCACGGCAGGGCGGGGACCCTCGCAGAAGGCTTTTCCGCGGGACACCTGGCGGTTGCGATTCGGTCCACGTCGGCCAGCCCTCAGAGGCGGCATGCGGTCGCCCAGGCTGCCGCACGCAAGGCAAAAGAGCTGTCCTTGAGTGTCTCCGCGAAGCGGATGATCTCGCTGTACGAGCGACTGTTGAAGGCGAAGGAGCGTTGTGACTGAGAAACCCATGGTTGCCGACGGCGACTTTCGGCTCTATGAGAAGACCGCCAGGCAATATGATCACGCTCGGTTCAGCGGATGGGCCGGAGGCTGGGGACATCGCAGGCAGGTCGAGGTCCTGCGGGCCTTCTGTCCGGATTGGCGGGGCAAGAGAGTTCTGGAGATCGGTTGCGGCACGGGACGAATCACCGAGACGCTCGCACGGTGGGGGGCCTGCGTCACCGCCACGGACATCAGCCAGGAGATGCTGGACGTCGCGCGCGATCGCTTCCGCAGGCAAGCGGATCTCCCGAGGCCGGAGTTTCGGGTCATGTCGGTGTTCGAATGCGACCTGGATCTGAGTGGCTACGATTTCGTCGTCATGGTCAATGTCCTGGGCCGGCTTTCCGACCCTGCGAGAGCCATTCGGGAGATTGCCTCGCGAATGGGCGCACAGAGCACGCTGGTTTTCAGTTTTCCCTGTCTGAGCAGCGTCTTGTTGCCGGCGGCGTTGGTCGTCAATTGGCGGGGCAGGAGTCTCAGCCGCGATGTTACGTCGCGTTGGTACAGCCCCGGCGTGATTCGAGATCACTGTCGCGCCGCGGGGCTTGAGATCGTCCGATTCCGCGGGAATCACTATGTGCCGGTTCCGCGGCTGCTGTTCTTCACGCTGCCGTTCTTCTGGGCGTGCGACAAGCTGATCGGCCAGATTGCTCCGTTACGGTGTCCGAGTGTCTTTGTCGAGTGCAGGGTCAGCCAACATGGATGATGTCTTTTCTCCTCAGACGCCGTCCGGGCGGGCTCATGGCTGCGGGCAGAGCTCGTCGGGGCCCGCTTCGAATGGGCTGAAGGTCTCCATCGTCACGGTCTGTTTCAACAGCGTTGCCACGATCGAGGACACGATTCGCAGCGTTCGCGAACAGACGTATGAGTCTGTCGAGCATGTCATCGTCGACGGCGGCTCGACGGACGGGACGCAGGAGATCGTGGGCCGGTACAACGGGCGGATCAAGAAGTTCATCTCCGAGCCGGACCGGGGCATTTACGACGCCATGAACAAGGGGCTCGCTCTGGCCGGCGGCGATGTCGTGGCCTTCCTGAACGCCGACGACGTCTACGCCTCGCCCGGCGTCATCCGCGACGTCGTGTCTGCGATGCGCGCGGGCGACACGGACGGCGTATACGGAGACCTCGTCTACGTGGGACGTTGCGACGCCGATCGGATCGTCCGCTATTGGCGGGCGGGGGCCTATCGGCCTCGTGCGTTCCGGCGGGGGTGGTCGCCGCCTCATCCGACGTTCTTTTGCAGGACGTCCTTGTACCGGACGCTGGGAGGATTCGACCCGGCTTATCGGATCGCTGGCGACTTCGAGCTGATGCTCCGCTTCATCGAGAAGAACGGGATCCGCGTGCAGTACGTTCCCAGGCCCCTCGTTCGCATGCGGGCGGGCGGCCGAGCCAACACGATCCGAGGGATCGTTCAGGGCAATCGCGAGATCGCGCGGGCCTTCCATCGCAACGGGATGGGCGTGTCCGCGGGTTTCTTCTGCAACCGGCTGGTCTGCAGGGTGAGGCAGCTTCTGTGCAGACCCTGCGTCGGTCCTGATGCCGTGGAGCCAGGCCAGGCTGCTGCCACCGGTGGCGTCTCGCGTTCGCTTCGCCCGGGCGATCCGAATCGCTCCTAACGCTTTCTTGCACGGGGTGATGTGTGAGTGTCACGGTCGTCATTCCAGCCTACAACGCTCAGGATACGCTCCATCGGGCGATCTCCTCCGTTCTCGCCCAGACGTCGCCTCCTCGCGAGATCATCGTCGTGGACGACAGCAGCGAGGACGGGACGGCGGCGTGCGCCGGGGCATTTCGAGATCGCGACCGGGCCGTGCGGATCGAGGTTGTGAGGCTGCGCGCCAATCGAGGACCGGCCGCGGCCCGCAACGCCGGCTGGGATCTGGCTTCGGGGGATCACATCGCATTTCTGGACGCCGACGATTCCTGGCATCCCCAGAAGCTCGAGATTCAATCCCGTTGGATGGCCGAACACCCCCACTGTGTCGCTTCTGCCCATCGCATCGTCTACCTGCGTGGTCAGGAGCCAATGCGACCCCTGGTGACGCAGTGTCCCTGCGTTGCGATTTCCGCGTGGAGACTGAAGCTGTTCTCCTGTCTGCTGTGGCCGTCGTCATTGATGTTCCGCACGGAGTTGAAGCACAGGTTCGATTCGACGAAGTTCTATGCGGAGGATCGCCTGTTGCTTCTGGAGATCGTGTCGAGCGGACTTCAGGTGGTTCGCCTGGAATTGCCGCTGGGATATCGGTACAACGCGCCGTATGGCGAGTCCGGCCTCAGTCGCGATCTGTGGAAGACCGAGAGGGCGGAATTGCATGTATTCCGGCAATTGCAGGAGAAGGGGACGCTCGGGCCAGTGGAAGGGACTCTGCTTCAAGCTGTCTCGCTGGGCAAGTATGCCGCCAGAGTGTGCCGCTGCAGATGCCGACTTCACAGGAATGGAATGCAGGAGGAGGCCGGATGCGGCGTCTATGCGGTGGATCCATTGGACGTCTCCAGGGGAACTGGTTCGGCGTGAAGGCGGGGCCGAATGGCGAAATACAGCGTCATCATCCCGACGTATAACCGCGAGGGCTTCGTCGCACGGGCGGTCGAAAGCGTGCTAGCGCAGACCTGTCAGGATCACGAGATCATCGTGGTCGACGACGGCTCGACCGACGGCACGGAGGCGGTCCTTCGACCCTACCGGGAACGAATCCACTATCTGCGGCAATCCAATCAGGGCTCCGCAGCCGCTCGGAATCGCGCAATTGGGGAGAGCTGCGGTCAGTACGTCGCGTTCCTGGATTCCGACGATCTCTGGCATCCCGATAAACTGGCCCGAACCGAGGAGGCCGTCGAAGCGCATCCCGACGCGGGCCTCTTCTATTCGGACTACCGATCCGTCACTGCCGACGGGCGGCTGGTGCGTGTCGAACGGTGCAGACATGTTGTGGGGAATGCCTACTCAAGAATTCTGCTCCATTATTTCACTCTGACCTCGACAATCGTGTGCCGGCGGGAGTGTTTTGATGTGTGCGGGCTGTTTCACGAGCCTCTGCGCCGTGCGCAGGACTGGGATATGTGGATTCGCATCGCCAGAGGGTTCTCCTTTGTTCACATTCCTGCCGTGTTGACGGACTACACTTGGGAGCCCTTCAACGGAGCCAGGGCCTCCCGGTCGACGATCGAAAATCTGCAATCGGTCGTGAATCGGGCGTTGCAGGCGGATCCGGACCTGGCACCAGGAACACGTCGGCGGATCCTCGGGCGTTTGGCCTATGCTCAGGGCGTGGAACATCTGCGCTACGGCCGAAAACAGGAGGCTCAAGCGTGTTTTCAAGAGAGCTTCTGGAGTGAGCCCTGGTTCGGAAGAAGCCTCTTGTATTGGACCGTGGCGGCGACGGGCCTGGCTGCTCGCCTGCCGGAACGGATGCGAGTTCGTTTGCGAATTGCGTGATCGCCTCCGAATTCCGTGTGCGTCAGGGACATGCGCGTCGGCATTCTCACCTTTCATCATGTTCCGAACTACGGCGCGGTGCTCCAGGCCTATGCGCTCTCGCACGCAGTGCGAGACCTGGGGCATGACCCGCAGATCCTCGATTATCGACCGTGGCGTGCGACCACCCACTATCTGTGGGCGGCTGTGCGAACGAGACCTTGGATGCCGGAGATGCGGCGAATTCTCCGCATCCAGCGGTTCGTCCGTCGGGAGTTGCCCTTGTCCAAGAGGCGCATTCGTTCCGGCTTGGACATCGCGGGGATTGACGCGACAGTTGATGCTCTGATCAGCGGCAGCGATCAGATTTGGTGTTGGGGAAAACCCTGGACGTACCGCAAACATGATTCTGCGTTCTTCCTTGCCCACGCTCGGGATGGGGTTCGTAGAATCGCGTATGCGCCGAGTTGCGGGGCGATGGATTCGTTCGGTCGTTACGCCGTCAAGGTCTCCTCCTTCTTGAGCCGCTACGATGCGCTGAGCGTCAGAGACGAGAACACGCAGCGTCTGATCTTGGAGACGACGGGACGGATCTGTGATCTGGTCCTGGATCCGATCTTTCTGCATGACTTCGGCCAGTTGGAGGCTCCCGCGAGCTGCAGGGTTCCAGCCTCGCCGTACATGGTCATTTGTGGAACTCTTTCCGTCCGTGATCGTGTACGGCTGAAAATGGTCTCGCTCGCTCTGGGACTCCGGAGCGTCTCGATGTTCCAGTTCGATTCCGCTGCCGACGAGAGTATTCTCGATCCTGAACCGACGGAGTGGCTGTCGATCCTCAGGAACGCCTCCTTCGTGGTGACGAATCTCTTTCATGGTCTCGCATTTGCGCTCCACTTCGGGAGGCCATTTGCCGCCGTCACTACCGGTTACAGCGGTGCGAAGATCACCGATCTCTTGCGGCGGCTGAGGCTTGTGCATCGCTCGGTCGATCGTGTGGATGTGGAGGAATTCGTCGGGATGGCCTCCAAACGGGAGGATCTGGATCACGCGTCGGCTGAGCTTGAATCGGCTCGTTCGGCCTCGCTCCAGTTCCTACGCACATCACTGGCGGCGCGCGACGCAGATATTGCGTTCGGGGCGGCAGCACGCTGACTGGGGACGCGGGTTTGAATGCCAAATTCCATGGTTCCTGATTTCCTGCGACGCGCAAAACGGACGGCGGTCTTGTTTTGCGGTTTCCTGTATGACTTCCGTCGCATGTGCAGGCACTCTGCCGCCGTGAGAACGGCAGGCACGAAGGAGAAACTGCGGGCGTTAATCGTGGTGCACTGCCATGCGATCGAAAAGGGGCTCGCATGGTCCTGGGCCAAGCCGGACGTCGGAAGTGACCGAATCGTAGTGCTTTTGCGCCTGTTGCGGGAGTATGCTGCACGATATGGAATCGATCGAACCTGGCAGGTCGCCATCGGGGTATTGCAGGCCTGCCAGCGAGCGAATCCCGGCGACGAACGGCTGACACGGGAATTGGACGATCTCGTCCGGACGCTGGACGTCCCCTCGGATCCGTCAGCTCGTGGGGGCGTCGACAGAATGACACGTGACGAACTGTACGCCGGAATCCGTGGGCAGTTTCGGGAGTTCTGTCGTGTACGCCGAAGCGTTCGCCAGTTCTCGCACGAGCCTCCTCGGGATGAGGAACTCGTCGAGGCGGTTCGGATTGCCCAGCTTACGCCTTCGGTGTGCAATCGACAGTCTTGCCGCGTTTACATCGTTCGCGATTCACGTGCAATTCGACAGACCCTGGATGCCAGCCGATCCGCCAACGGTTTCGCCGAGGAGGTGCAGAGGCTTCTTGTCGTGACGTCCAATCTCGCGTGTTTCCAGTCTGCTGCGGAACGGTATCAGTGCTGGATCGACGGCGGGATGTTCGCGATGACCTTGGTCTATGCTCTGCATTCGCAGGGTCTCGTGTCCTGTTGTCTCAACTGGAGCAAGGAACCACCGGTGGACAGGTTGTCCAGACGTGTTCTGGGCATAACGCCCGAGGAAACGATCGTTCTGTTGATCGCTGCGGGCAAACCCTTGGAGGAGTTCGCTGTCGCAGTCTCGGCACGACGTTCTCTGGAGGAAGTCATCGTCTGGCGATGAGACCAAGAAAGAAAACAGCACCATGCCCTGAGTGCATAGTGCTGTTGTTGTTACCGAGGTGTTTCTGCTGAATCGGACCTAGCCGAGGAGGGACTTCTTTCTCAGCCACGATGCGAGGCCCGTTCCGACTCCGACCAGCAGCAGGGCGCCGGGCACCGGCACGGTGAGCGGTGCCTCAATGATGCCTTGCCAATTATGCACATAGGAGGCATCGTTCCATTGGCCGTAGGTCTGGGTGCCAAGGTAGTTGCCCCAGCCCCATAGTGTTCCCCAGTCGCACTCGGCCCCGCCGTTGATGTTGTTGGGCTGATTGTAGCCCCATGCGTCGAAACCACTGAGAAGGGTGCCGTCGACCCACGTCCATTCTGCGGCGGGCTCAGCGGAGCCTTCTGGCTGGTAGAGGCCAATCCAGTACTGAGGAATATTGTCTGGGCTCGCGTACGGACCACCGGGGTCGGCGCCGTGGAACGTCTGGGCCAGCCAGTTGTTCTCCGCCGCGTCTTCGATCTTGACCAGGTCGAAGCCCAGGCCCTGCGCCTCCGCTCGGACTTGATCCCAATTACCCCTCGTCTCGGTCAACGCATACTGGTGACCATCGTAGATGTACCAGGTGAGATCCGCTTGGGCAGAGCTCATTGCGACAAGGCTCAACCCCACAATCAATAAGGCTCTCTTCATCTGTTTCCTCCTCACAACTCTGTGCAGTGTCTGCGCGGTTTTCTTGTGCAAACAACCTTGACGGTCGGTGTCTGCCGGTTGACGCGGGCTTCCGGGTTTCCAATGTGGAGGCCGAAGGCGGCAACCCATACGGCTGTAAGGATCCATCCCCCAAGTGATGGACTTAATATAGACTAATTCTGTCCGTTTGTCAATAGGCCGAGCCGATTCGGCGGCTGCGATGTGGGTGACAGGTCGCCCAAGGGACGCAGATCGAAGTCCGATAGGCGAGAAGTTTTTTCGGAGCGTCCCGCACCGTGCGGCAGAGTCGTCGCTGTAAGTCACTGTGGAAATGAAGGTTATGGACGGGCGGGTTTTCCCCGAAGAATCGCGGAGCAACCCCTGGCGGTCTGCTTCGGCCGAGCGTCTTATGAGTCTTATCGGACCTGATTCTGTGGTATTCAAGGTCGGAGACAGAAAGATTTTTTCAACTGCGGCGGTGACGCCTTCGGGGTGCGGGGCCGAACATGGCCTGGCGGCGGGAGTCGTCAATTCTCATGGGACGGGAGAATTCTGCAAAGCCGCAGAGAAGATTGTCTGATAATTGAGTAGGCCGGCATTTTGGGGGGGGATAGAATGGGCCGGCTCATGTGTTATTTTTTTTGTTTTCAGCGGTAGGTTCCTCCGCCTATAATCGCCCTTCGATGGGTCGAGGGTGAAGGGGGCCGGGGATCGGGCTTGGGCGCTCTTCTGGGTACGATGTGGACGTGCAAAGGAGTGGGACATAGGCATGGGCGATAGAGCGACTGTTCGTGAGATGGATTTGGGACGGATGACAACCACCGTGGCGGTTGATCGCACAGCATCGCAGGGCCACTTGTCGGGCCTGCGGTCTCGCTCCGCGATGTATCCCGCGTCCTCGGGGGTTTTCCGCGTTCGAGCCGGCTTCGTTCCAGCGACGCAGGCTTCTCCGACGACCGAGCGGTTGATTCGGGGCCTCGATGTGGTGGGCTCGCTGGCGGGGTTGGTGCTGGCGTCGCCTGTGATTCTGCTGACGGCGATTCTGATCCGCATCACCGCGGGCAAGCCCGTGTTCTTCTGCCAGGAGCGCGTGGGGCTGCGAGGCAGGTCGTTCACGCTGTACAAGTTCCGCACGATGATCAACGAGGCGGAGAAGCACGTGGGTCCGGTCTGGGCGTCGCGCAACGACAGCCGCGTCACGCCGATCGGGCGGATTCTCCGCAAAATGCGATTCGATGAACTGCCTCAGCTCTACAATGTTCTGCGCGGCGACATGAGTCTCGTCGGCCCCCGGCCGGAGAGGCCCTACTTCGTGGAACGTCACAAGACGCTGCAAGGCGTTCGCCTGGCGGTCAAGCCGGGGCTCACGGGTCTGGCCCAGATCCGCGGTCTCTACGATCTCAAGCCCGCCCACAAGGTCAAGTACGACTGCCTCTACATTCAGAAGCGGTGCCTGCTTCTGAACCTCTATATCCTCCTCCGCACCATCCCCGCGCTCTTCTCGCGGATGGGGTGGTAACGACCCGTCGCGATCACGTCGCGACGAGTTCGCTCGATTCCAGTACTACAGGCGGATTCTCTCCGCTCATCCCTCGGGATATACCCAGGGCGTTCGGTACTGACGACGCAGGAGCTTGTTCGCCTCCGCGTCGCCCACGCACACTTCCTTCTGTCCGTCCCACTGCACGCTGCGACCGAGCTTGTAGCTGAGCATCCCCAGCAAGCTCAGGTTCGTCGAGTAGTGCACCTCCTCGATGTCGCTAACCGGCCGGCGGCCCGTCTCGATCGCTTCCAGGAAGTCCGCCCACAGCTCCTTGATGTTCTGGCTGTCCGGCTGGTTCAGCTTGGGGGCCTCGTGGATCTCCTGCTGACCCCGGCTCGTCGGGTAGAACGTCCAGCCCTGGTTCCAGCCCATGTGGAACGTGCCTTTGGTGCCGTAGAAGAAACAGCCGACGTTCTCGGTCTTCTCCGCGGGATTGCCCGCGAACTGGCGGTGCTCCCACGTCATCGTCAGGCCGTCGAACTGGTACGTCGCCACCTGGTGGTCCGGCGCGTCGGTGGTCTGCTCCTCGGCGGTGAGGATCGGCTCGCCCTTGATCGGCCGGCCGCCGAGCGAGTGGACGCTCTTGGGCCACTTGACGTCCATCGTCCAGAGCACCTGATCCAACCAGTGAACCCCCCAGTCGCCCAGGGTGCCGTTGGCGAAGTCGAGGTAGCTGCGGAAACCTCGCGGATGCGCGCCGCCGTTGAACGGACGCAGCGGGGCGGGCCCGCACCACAGATCCCAGTTCAACTCCTTCGGCGGCTCCACGTTCTTCCTCGGCTGCTCCGGCCCGTCCCCGCCGTAGAGCACGAAACACCGCACCATCGCGATCTTGCCCGCGTTGCCTTCTCGCAGGAATTTCCTGCCTGAGACGTTGTGCGGCGAGATCCGCCGGTGCGTCCCCACCTGCACGACCCGTCCGGCCGACCGGGCGGCGTTGACCATCGCCCGACCCTCCATGATCGTGTGCCCGATGGGCTTCTCCACGTACACGTGGGCTCCCGCCTTGACCGCCGCGATCGTCGGCAGCGCATGCCAATGGTCCGGCGTCGCGACGATCGCGATGTCCGGCTTGTCCTTCTCCAGCATCTCGCGGTAGTCTTCATATTGCCTGGGCACGTCGCTCGTCCACTTGGCCGCCTCCTCGGCACACCTGGCGAGCTGCCGCTTGTCCACGTCCACCAGAGCGACGACCTTGCACCGCCCCGACGCCGCGGCCTCGCGCAGAATGTTCGTTCCCCACCACCCGGCGCCGATCAGGGCCGTGCGATAGGTCTTGTTCTGCCGGCCGCCCACGACCTGGGGAAAGCCCAAAGCCGCTGTGGCCGCGAGGGAACTGCTCAGAAACGTCCGACGGTTCATCGACATGCTCTGCTCCTTCCTGACAGGATGGCCGGGCCGGTCCCGACTCAGTCACCACAGATAGACGCCCGACCCGGCGTCCCTATTCCGCCAATCTACGGCCCGCCGGGCCCCCGTCAAGCGAAAACCCCGAACCAGGTCCCCGGCCCCGACGAAGCCCCGTTCTCGCCAGGCTGCGAAGAACGCCAGGAAGGCAGATTCGTGGCGTCCTTCCGAGAGATCCAGTTCATTGGCTTTCAATCGCCTGCATCCGGCCCTCGCGGAAATCTCGTGGAGCACTCTGGCTTTCCGCCTTCAATTCAGTGGCCGGCCCTCGCATCAAGCGTAGAATGATCCAGGCAGGGCAGGAATGGGCTGCCTGTGTGCCGAGCGATCGTGACAAATGACAGAGGGCGAACGGATGACGCTGTTGATGATGGGAGTCGTTATTGCTTTGCTGGACGCGGATCAGAGCGCGTCTCGACCGGTGGAGATCAAGCCTCTCGTGGCCGCGCCGTCGGACCCGTCGCAATGGCCCTCCTGGCGTGAAGGGCTCACCCTGGCTCGGCAGCAGGCGAGGCAGCGTCTGGCCTATCGCGATGACGCCTATCGGCATCCCGTCTTCGCATGGGTTCCGTCGTGCTACTCTTGCTGTTTTGTCATGATGTGCGACCAGCGGTTCTACGATCCTGTCGCCCGGCGCTACACGATCGAGGAATACCTTGATGCGGGACAAACGCAGTTCGGCGGATACGACGCCATCGTCCTGTGGCACGCGTATCCGAGGATCGGCTTCGACGCCCGCAATCAGTTCGACTTCTATCGCGATATGCCCGGCGGCCTGGCCGGCCTGCGTGAGCTCAGCCGCAGCCTGCACGAGCGGGGCGTCAAGGTTTTCGTCGACTACAACCCCTGGGATACGGGAACCCGACGCGAATCCAAGTCCGACGTCGAAATGCTCGCGGAGTTCGTCGCGGCCCTCGACGCCGACGGCATCTTCCTCGACACGCTGCACGAGGGGATGCAGGAGCTTCGCGAGCGGCTCGACGCCGTGCGTCCGGGCGTGGTCCTGGAGTCGGAGCTCACGCTGCCCGTCGAGCGGATCGCCGACCACCATATGTCCTGGGCTCAGTGGTTCGCCGACAGCGACGCCCCCGGCGTTCTCTGGAACAAATGGTTCGAGCGGCGACACATGATGCACCAGATCCGCCGCTGGGACCGCGATCACAGCGCCGAGCTGCACATGGCCTGGATGAACGGCAGCGGACTGCTCGTCTGGGAGAACGTCTTTGGAACGCCCGTCGATTGGAGCCCGCGGGATCGCTCGATCCTTCGGTCCATACTGCCGATCCAGAGGCGATACGTCCGCCTGTTCGCAGGCGAGGACTGGACGCCGTTGACGCCGACATTGCACGACGCGGTCTACGCGAGCCTCTGGCAGGGGGACGGCCTGCGTTTGTGGACGCTCGTGAATCGCTCGGACCGACCGGTCGAGGGCACGCTGCTTTGCGTCCCGCATATCGAGGGCCAGGTCTGTTTCGACTTGATCGCAGGCCGCGAGGTGACCGGCAAACAAGCGGGACAAACGGCGCTCGACGGCCGCATCGGGCCTCGCGGCGTCGGCGCATTCCTTGCAGGCACTCGCGAGGCGGTGGGAGCGGATCTCGCGGCTTTCTTGGCGAACCAGGCGGCAATTCACCGGTGTGCGGATTGGAGCATGGCGGCTTCGAGTATTCAGGAGACACTCCGACCGGTACGCCCGACCCTTCCGTATGCAGCCCACGATCTTCCGGAGGGTATGGTCGCGATTCCGGCCGCATCTGTACGCATGAAGACGCAGTACCGCAATCGCGAGTGCGGCTTCTATCAGGTCCCCGGCCAGGGACCCGCCGCCGAACCGAGTCGCGACCTGCACAAGGTCGTCCGCTTCGAGCGGGAGGTCCGTTTGACGCCTTACGCCATCGATTTGACGCCCGTGACCAACGCCCAGTATGCGGACTTCCTCCGTCGCAGCGGCTACAAGCCCCTCAACGGAGAGAACTTCCTGAAGCATTGGGACCACGGCCGGGCGCCGGCGGGCCTGGAGGACCATCCGGTCGTCTATGTGGACCTGGACGATGCGCGGGCCTACGCCCGCTGGGCGGGCAAGCGTCTGGCCACGGAGGAGGAATGGCAATACGCCGCCCAGGGCCGTGACGGACTCGCTTACCCGTGGGGAAACGCCTGGGAAGACGGCCGATGCAATGATGGACGCACGGGCGGCACAACCGTCGTGACAACGTTCCCCGAGGGCCGTTCGCCCTTCGGCTGTTACGACATGTGCGGCAACACATGGGAGTGGACCGAGAGCGAGCGCAGCGACAGCCGGACACGATTCTGCATCCTCAAAGGCGGCTCGTACTTCAAAGCCAAGGGCTCCGACTGGTACGCCGACGGCGGGCTGCAACGTTGCGATTTCGCCGCGAAGTTCCTCTTGATGTGGCCCGGCCTGGACCGCTGCGCCACGATCGGTTTTCGCTGCGCGATCGATCTGGCCGAGGCCGATCCCGCCGGCGACAGATAGGAACTGTCTCTCAGCCCCTCCCTTGGAGCTTGCGAAGGAGACTCCAAGACGAAGAAGGGGCTGCCCACGAGGGAGCAGCCCCGAAAACGCCGGGATTCAAGATCCCTACAGGGCTCTGCGTCGCCGCATCCAGCCGACCATGCCGGCGCCGAGCGCGCCGAGCAGGATTGCGCCGGGGGCGGGAATCACGCTGAACGCCTGCACTTCCGAAACGGCATACAGCGAATCACCGCCATATCCTTCGACGCGAAGGCGGTCCGTCGTGATCGACGAGCCAAGCCAGAAGACCTCCGTATCATCGTTCTTGTTGGGACGCGTGAATACGCCCCAATTGTATTCAATCGGGAGTTCCCAGATGGATGTCCAACTGCTCGATCCGGCGTCCCACGCCGAGACGCGGTAACCGTCGTTGTTGTCAGCCTGCACGATCAAGCCGCTGATCGTTTGGGGACCGCCCATGTCGATCTCGATCCACGGGTCGCTGCCGCTCCACCACACGGGTCCCTGGTCCCATTGATGCCACAGCGGGAAGAAGACGCCGTCGACGACGGTGGCCCCGTCCACGGTGAGACCGGCGCCCCAGCCGTCGGTGAAGAACGTGCCGTGCAAGGTCACGTCCGCATTGAGCGCCACATTCACCGCGGCCTCAGACGCGGGCACCGCTGAAAGACAGATGAGAATTGCCAGCCCTGCCAGTTTCCATTTCATCTTCGTCCCCTTTCAGAAAACCGTTGTATGAACGCAGGCCGTGTGATTCCTGCGGCCGGCACGATGCTGCCTTGATGTTCCCTTGAAGAGGCTCCAGTATCATTATAGTCGCACTGCATGGACTGTCAATGACGTAATCGCGACGGCGCTATCGCCGATTGTGACGACACGGTGGCCCGGCTCCCGTCGCATCCGCGTCGGAAATCCGCAAGAAAGCGAAACTCGGACAATCCGCAAAGGCCCCACCCGCGCGTGAGCCGAACCAAGCACAACACCCGGTTGCTCGGAATGTGAAATGTGCAGGTCCGGCACTGAGGCCCGCCCCACAGCGGCAAGATGTCCTTCGCACGACCGCTTCGGGCGTGCCTGGCTTCGACGACAGAACTGCTCAGACCCCGTGCGGAAGCCGCCGTGCGCACGGACTCCGCCGGCGATTTGACTCTTCGGACATTCGTCACTATAATAGCATAGACTCGGCTGTATGTCAGGACTGTCCTAAGGGTCCTCTGGAAGAACGGGAGGATGCGGTTGAGAACACGCTTGGTTGTCATCGTCTCTATTTGGGCGGTCTCTGCGGTTCTGTCACTGGAGGCGGGCGTCTTTGCCGAGGCTGTGGCTGATCCGAACACGCCAAAGCTGGACCTGATCGTCCGGGACAGTTTTCTGCCCGGAATCCCGGTCCTGGTGCGGGTTCACATCACAGGGCGCGACGGCGCCGTCGACAAAGACGTCTGGGATGCCAACGCGGTTCTGTCGGTATCAGGCAACCCGGCCATCGAGGCTTCCATCGATCGGCTGGTCTTGTGCAACGGTCTGGGCAGCGTCCTGGTGACCTTCACCGGCAGCGGGGATTTCGAGCTGACGGTGTCGGCCGAGGGTTTGGAGAAGACGGTCCCGCTTGCCGACTGGACGGGCAGGCCGGTTCACGTCGTCTCCGGGAGCCTTCGCGAATCACAGACCTGGAGCGGCGTGTACCACGTCCAGGGCGGCGACCTCACGATTCCCGCCGGGGTCACGCTGACGCTGTCTCCAGGAACGCTCGTGCTGATCGATGGGGCCGCCTCGGGGACCGAGGGCACGGACATCGACGTGCAAGGGGCGATCCAGTCGCTCGGCGTCGCCGCCTCCCCGGTCACGTTCACGGCCTTTGCGCCCGGAAGCAACTGGGGCGAACTGCACCACAACGACGCGGGACCCTCCACGTACCGCTACACGGAGATCATGCAGGCCGGACGCTCGCCGAAGGTCGGACACTCGAACTCCGGGCCGGCCGTCCGGGCGTCGGGGTCCACCCTGGTATTCGACCACGCCTCGATCACCGACCACGCGGGCAAGATCATGCAGGCTGCGCGCGGGACGGAACTGACGTTCCGGCACACGCTGCTGGCACGCTCGGTGATGGGCCCGGAAATCGCGGAAACGTCGGTGTCGTTCGAGGACGGCTGGATCATGGAGATGCGCGCCAGGGACGACGCCGACGGCATCTACATTCACAGCCAGCTTCCGGGGCAACTGTGCAGGCTGGCCCGCAGCGTCGTTGCCGGCATGGACGACGACGGGATCGACACCCTCGGCTCCGACGTCCTCATCGAAGACTGCATCGTTCGAGGCTGCAAGGAAAAGGCCGTCAGCGTCTTCGGCGGCGAAACCGCGATCCATCGCTGCCTCGTCGTCGGCAACAATCTGGCCCCCGAAGACCCCACCTTCGCGAGCATCGTCGCCAAGAGCCATGAAGGTTCGACCACCGTGGTTCAGATCGATCACACGACGGTCGTTACGACCCGATCGCCGGGCTTTCTGGATGTGGGAATCCAGTCGCACAACAAGTCCGGCGTGAAGACGGGCAGAATCCTCTTCTACGTGACCAACTCGATCGTGGACGCTACGGCGCCTGTGTACGTTCAGTCGCCTTATGTCCAGTCCGACATCCACATCAGCTACTGCGACATCGTCGCAGCCGAATGGGCCGGCAACGGCAACATCAGCGCCGACCCGCGGTTCGTCGATCCCGAACACGGCGATTTCCGTCTCGACGCGCTTTCTCCCTGCATCGGCGCCGCCAGTCCGGACAGTCCCTGGAGGGACCTGGGCTGCCGCCAGTCGGATAAGCAAAGACTGCCCCCTCGACGCCCCACAAACCGGCTTGGGGATCAAGGGGATAAATAGGGATTGTCCCTCGGCCTTCTCTGCAAAGGGTCAATGGCTTGATTCACTCTGCCTGTAGTAGTAGTTCAGCGTGCACGATTTGCCCTCGTTGATCTCCGTGACTCTGAATATGATGTGGCAGCCGTACTCGCCTTGTCTTGCCGGTGAGACATAGACATGCCCTATGACAGCCAGGACCCCAAAGCGGCTGTATTCTGCCATCGGAGGTCTTACAGCGTCCAAGGACGACTGCAACGGCCCCAGATCTACTAACCCGCCCTGATGGACATTATTCGCCAAGAACCTGGATTGGTTCTCGTGACAGCGGAAATAGAAATCGCCACCCGTGTGCTTGTGTCTCTGGCCAGAAAGGAAATGGAATGAATCACCGTCATACAGAGTCACCTCTCCACTACGGGGCATCTTGGCCAAGCTGAGATTCACGCTCAGGTTCGCCGCGGTCCCATTCGAAATCCAGGGGATTCGGCGGATGTGCTGCGGGATGTATCCCCGGGCGGATATCTCCGCTTCGTAGTATTTTCCGACAGGTAGACGCATCTCATATCGTCCGCTGGGGTCGGTGGACGCCTCGAATTCATACGGGGTTATTCTCACCCGTGCGTGAGATATGGGAGTGCGGAGAGATTCCTGCATCACGGAGCCGGCGAGAATACCATACTCTGCGGCTCGCAGCAGGCACGAGGAACCGTCGTCGCTGATCTCAATGGTGAAGTAGTCCGACTCCCCAATCCGGATGGGAGAATCAGCCGTGGCACGGTTATCGTGGGTCCTATGTCCATCCACCTTGCGGCTAATGAGCACCGCCGTACCTTGGGAATGGGAATAGAGCCCGTCCCCGTCGTCATCGATCAATGCGATCCCATACTGCCTCCCCAAGACATCGGTTGTGCCCGTTCGGATGCAGGCTCGGTGGTAGGCCAGCGAATAACGTCCAGCATTCGACGTGTTCGGAGAAATCCAAATGGCATATGGCTGCTTGGCGACAGCCTCATAGGCCACGGCAAATTCGATCTTCTCGCCTGAGCGCGTCCGAATGGTAACGGGCACTTTCTCGCTGAAATCCACGTCCGTGTCGAAGGCTACAAAGACATCCCAGGGACCAGCCTCCGGGCTGTGAGGGGTGCGAACAACTATGTTCATCGTGGTCTTGCGACCGAAACTCTGCTGAGCCCAGAAGCGTCTCTGAACGGCATCATCGATCTGTGGCAATCGCCAGGTCTGAGGCGGTTCATCCGCGGATAGGTGAATAGCGAGAGGTTGAGAGTAGCCTATCCCCCATTCACGTAGGTCTGTGGTGTGTTCGAGGGACACTTTGGCTACTACACGAGATCCTGAACTGGACACGGGCACCATCGGCCTGTTCGACAGTCGCTCCACGTTGCTTTGGGGGATCGCTGGTTGAAACAACGATTCCCAAACGAGCCGGCTCCAGTAAATCCGGCCGTCGATAGAGAGATTCAGGATTCTGCTGTCGCGGTGATGCATGCAACGCACCATGGGTACAACACCGCCATACATCGGGACTTGTCGTTCCTTGAAGGTGCGATAGGGTACCGGATTCTCCATGAAGGGAGACGAAGCCGACGACAGTTGCCACGAATAGCTGCAGGGCAGTTTAGGATCGGGTGCCGACAGTGAGGCATGTGCCGGGTCTTTCGGGCACAGCAGCGTCTCCGCACTCAAGTAGTCTGGCACAAGATCCGAGAGCCAGTCGGGCGGCTTGCCATGATCCTCGTGATACTTCACGATGGCCCCATCGATCTTCTTGAGGTTCTCGACGCAGGGCTGCATATCCTCGGAGAATTCGAGGTTCTCTTTCGCAATGGCGAATCCGGGCTTCTCGGTCGACGGCCTCTTCAGAAAAGTCGCCACGGAGACGGGGCCCGTCATGGGGGTACGAACCGCGTTCTCGGCGGGCTGAGGCTGAAGAGGCGGAACTTGTGGGAGCAGTGCGCGGTCTGTGTGGTCCGCGACGGCGGGGGTGGGTCTCTCCGAGGCATTCGATGCAGGACCGCGGATCAGACGCAGGACGGCCTCGGCAGGCGTGAACAAGCTGGTTGTTATCGAGGCAGGCGGCTGATGGTCTTCCGGTTTCGTGGGGCGGGTGGATCGGGTTCGAGAGGCCACCCCAAGGACCACCCCGCATTCATTCAGTAGCGGCGCCCCGCTGACGCCGGCGCCGATATCGGCGGTTGACGCGATCCAAGGGACTTGCCGGCCGTTGATTTGGAGCGCGAAATGGCGGGAGACAATGCCCGGAGTCAGGGTGTAAAACTGGTTGGCCGGATGCCCGATTACAGCGACGGAGGCTCCCACGGACACCTCGGGAGAAAGGGCCAGAGGCGCCAGACCCGAGTCATCGAGTTGTAGAATGGCGACATCGCCTTCTTTGTCGGCGGCCAGGACTTCTTTGACGGAAAACACTCTGCCGTCGGCTGTCATGGCTCCCATGACCAGAGAATCTGGCCTATTGACGACATGATAACTCGTGACGATCACCCCCGATTCAGTTATGGCGAATCCACCCGCTATGCTGGGATGTTGTCGTCCGCAGTCCGTGCAGTTGTAGAGATGTCCGACGACCAGCACGCCGTTGCGGCAGTTCTGGTACAACTCGGGAAGGGCCATCTTCCTCGTCGGAATATGGGGCAAGGCCATTGGATGGCTGCTGCGATGCAACTGCCCCACGATTGTCTCGATCTTGATGTTCCGGCCCTCCTCGATCAATCGATTCAAGCCCGTCTGAAAAGACCCGTAGAGCTTCCTGTCGTCGGCCGGGACGCCATGCCCCTCGGAGAGCACGTCTTCCTTTGCCCTTAGGCAGCGGTTGCCGGCAATCCCAAGGCACAGACACGTGAAGGCCAGGATACAGCGTGAGTGCGACGCAACCATGCGTTCTCCCTTCCAAATAGAACAACTGCCAATCGACAGATCCGACACGAGTGCGATCATCCTCTATCTTGCTCGCGCGGGACTACAAGGCGAACCGTAGGCTTGTTCGCGCGAGTCTGCACGGCGAATACAGTAAGCCGAGTTGCCCCATTGTATTGCCCCGTTTCCGCTTGCGTCTACTGTGCTGACTACGTATTTTGGGGTTCCTCCGGTTTTTGCGTACTCCCATGATTCCGGCACGCCCGAAGCGGCGTGCGGAAGAGGTATTCCGCTCTGAGCCAGTAGCATGGAAGCGGCGCCACGCATGGCTTTGAGCGGGCCTGCCCGGTGGATGGTGTGCACGGCACACCCTACAAGATGGAATGGTCCACCACTGAGACATGGAGTTCACCGAGAAAGGAGCTAACCTCAATGTATATAATGGGTTACGCTTTGCGATCCGCCTGTTCTTCGCGGTTCACGATCCGTTGCGGGTCGCTCGGCTCTCGCAAAGACGCCCAGATCGCCCTGACAAATAGTGATGAATAGGGACTGTCCCTCGGCCCGCTCCCTACGTATTTGTACGTATTTTTCCACTTTCGCAGCATTCTTGCCCTTTTGCTACTTGAGTTGTCCGGAACCAACAGTAGAATCATTGTTGATCGATCTGATAAGCAATCGTGAGATTGAAGCCCGACAGGTTGGTTTGAGGCTGGTGAGTTTTGAGCCGTGAGCAATAGCAAATAGGGACTGTCGCTCGGCTTGTCGGTCTGGAATATTCCGGAATGTGGTTGGGTGGTTTGACCTGCCCCCGGATAATGTGCCAGTTCATGTTAGAGAGTTGGCAAGGAAGAGTGATACAGTTTGATTGGCAAATGAGAGGAGCTGTGTATGAGAAATAGCGGTTTTACTCTGTTGCCAGCAGGCGTTCTGCTAGCCGTCGGTTTGATTCAAGGTGTTGCGGCTGCCGACCTTACGCCCATTAGTGGCATAACTACTGATCCAATCGCGTATGTCAGTCTGGGATCGGCCATTGCCAATGTAATCGACGGCAACCCCGACACGAGCAAGTGGCTGGCTCTCGGGTATGAAACAGGCACCTTCACAGGGCCGTACACCGTCAGATTCGACTTGGGTGCCGCGTACGATCTCACGGGCTTCAATCTGTGGAACAACGCGGGCAGTATGCAGAACGATGGTGATGGCGTCAAAGGTTTCGTACTCAACCTCTACGACTCGTCCTCTCAAGAAATCGGTGTCTTCGGCGGTGAGGCTACTGACACCTTTGCCATGCAGACTTTCGCTTTCACGGCTGCCAACGTCCGGACAGTGGGCTTCCAGATAGTCTCTAATCACCGTGTGAGTACGCCATATGCTGCGTTCTACGAAGCCAGCTTCACTGGTACAGCCGCGGTGGTTCCGGTGCCTGGTGCCGCTCTGCTCGGAATGCTCGGTTTGGGATATGCCGGAACGCGGCTGCGGCGGCAAGCATCCTGAAATGGGAACTCCGGGGGGCTGCCGTTCGATTGTGCTTTGGCGGCCGATTTCTTCTCCGCAGGCGACGGCAAGAGAAGGACGTGGTTCTCACACGGAGCCACGGGGCCACGGAGTCTGGGAATGCGACGGTGTCAGGTACTTTATCCGAGACAAGACGCAGGTTCCTCGGCCCCCGGGATGAGCCAGTTTAATCGTTAAGACTTGACCCCGGCCTCCGGCCTTCCCCCGAGAGATGGTCGGGACGTTGGGCCGAGCCTTCCATCCGTCTAGCCGGGTAGCTTGAACGGGGTATCGCTGGGCAGATCGAAGGCACGTGCTTCCACCGGCCAAACGATGCCGACGATTTCGCGTATCCTGTCCACAATAGGCTTGGCATTCTCCCCGATGATCTTTGCGGCGAGGCTCGCTTCAATGATTTCGCCCCAGAACCACGATAGGTCCGACACCTTCTTGTGCAACTCGGATTGCAGCTTCTCAAGTCTGCCGAGGACACGGCGCTTGTGACGCTCTTCCAATTCCTCCGATGCGACAATCAGATCTCGAAGCTCATTCACAAGCGTCTGAATCCGCGTCAGATCGCCCTCGGAAAATTCGTAGTGGAATACAGTGGGGTCGAGCATGACGCTGAATTGTTGGTGCAGGGTTTCATAGCCTTCTAGATTGGCGGCCAGCCACGATGTACTCGTTCAAAAGCGATCCTTCGGTGATCATGCATGCCAGTTCGGTGTCGTAATCGGCGCACCAGCCGAGCAGTTGGATGAGATCGTGTGTCTTCTCCAGAGTCCACCCTCGCGAAATCAAGAACCCTTGAGGAACTTCTCGGCAGCACTCTGGCAGAGGAAACAGACCGTATGGTAAACGGGCGACGGGCGCTGCATCTCATGTTCCGCAACGGTCAGATCGCCTTCGGCGTAGCGCAGCCACCGATCCACCGTCTCGCTCGGCCGGTCATTGCCCCCCGCTCATAGAGGACCTTTCCCTCGGTCAGGATGTGCTGCGTGTAGAAGGGATTGCCGTCGGCTACGTTGTGGTCGACCTGTTCGGGCGTTGCGACAATCAGATCCACCGGGAACCGCCGACCCCACAGCAGGTGCTCGATCTCCCGGCGGACTTGGCGGTTCGGTCGGCCGGTGTCCTGGATCACGAACAGGTCGAGGTCGCTGGACGCTGTCTCCTGTCCCCGGCTGCGCGAGCGAAAGAGGATGATCTGCCGCGGTCCAATCGACTGAACGATCTTCTCGACCACATAGGCGATCAGGTCGGGCGTGACGTCACAGGTTGCCAGCCGGGCATCGGGCCGCACCCCTTCAACTGCCAGTGCTCCACCGCGTTCGCCTGTCATTTCTGCTCGATAGTCCTGCATTCTGCACCTCGTTCCATCCGCTAGGGTAGCCCTTTGCGGATGGCAGGTCAAGGAAGCTTGCAGGATGCCAGGCCGAAGAACAGGCCTACGTGAAACGATCTTCCCCATTTCGTTCTCTGTACTACAACCCCGCGAAACGTTGTCTTCCGTGCTCGATTTTGATTCTGGGCCACTGTAACATCTTGCCACACAGTAGTTTATGACGCTCTTTCGATTCGACGGACTCTTGGCTGCGGCACAACTTGTTTTCCTGGCTAGGTTCTTTGCCGCAAGGGAAGAACAAGGAGTTTGTCCCATCGGTAGTTGAAGGTTGAAAAAGCGGTGGCTACTCCGGCCT
>CALEZT010000087.1 GCA_937927975.1 uncultured Phycisphaerales bacterium | reverse complement strand
CCGATCCGACTGTGCGTACCCATACGATTCTCCCTTCAACGATATGAGATTATGAAATATGACTCATCCGCCGAGCGGTGGCGGCGCGCATGGAGACTGCCGTCACGTCCGAAGTGGGCCTTCGTCCATGGAGAAGCCACGCGAAAACAGCATGGCCGCCCGACAGTCGCGAAGGGAGGCAAGATATGAAAGGCACTGCACCGATAATAGGATGATGACGGTCAACGATTATGATAGAGTCACTGCCCGCCTTCGTTCTCGTCTTCTATTTTCCGCTATTCTACCACCGCGGTTCCCGATCCTGCAAACATTTTTCGATAGAATCTGTCGGAGGAGGCGCGGACCGTTTGTGGTATACTGAAACAGGCGGCGCGGATCGTGCATCGAACTGGATTGAGGCGCGTGGCGAATGACATTCACTTGCGAGCATTGCGGCAGGCGACTGACCGTACCCGCGGAAAAGGCGGGCAAGCAAGGCCGATGCCCTCAGTGCAAGAAGGTCCTGGTCATCCCGACGACCATGCCCGAACAGACAGCGGAACCGCTTGGGGCCGTATCCGAGACAATCGAATCCCCATCTCCTCGCAACCCTCTGTTGTTCGACGCGATCCCCACCCATGCGGCCGACCCACGGAACGCGGAAGAGGAGAAAGAGAAACTCAGGGCCCTCCAGGGCGACTACGTCCTGAGAGAGCGAGACGAGCCGCTGGAACGACCGCTGCCTTGGGTCATCGACGTCTTCCTGTATCCGTTGTGCAAGTCCAGCCTGATCATCCTGACGCTCGGCGCCGTGATTCCTCTGATCTTGAGGGTCTTCGTGAAGTTGACCCGAGCATTGGCCCTGGTCTTCATGCCGGGGTTGATTCCCTGGATCGTATCGGTCATCGCGCACTGGTGCGCCCTGCTGCTGTTCGTGCTCTACGTCACGTGGTACGTCACCGAGTGCATCCGTGACAGCGCCGCCGGAGGGATTCGAGCCTTGGACACGACCGCTCTGACCCCAGGCATCGGCGAGTTGATCGGACAATCCCTCACGGTCCTGGCCTGCGCCGCCGCGTGCGTCGCTCCGGCGTTCCTCCTGACCCATGGCGACCAGACCAGTCCTCTCTTCTGGGTCCTCTACTGTCTGGGCGGATTCCTCTTCCCGATGGCCCTGCTCGCGGTGACCCTGTTCGAATCCCTGCGGGCCTTGAATCCCCTCCTGCTGCTGAGCTCGCTGTTCAGCACGTTTCTGCCCTACTGCCTCCTGGCGGCATTCTGCTGCGCGTTGTACCGCCTGCCCCCGTTCGTGATTGACTGCCTGCTCGACGAGCGATGGCTCCTCGGGTATCTCCTGGTGTTCGCAACGTTCTACCTGGCGCTGGTGCTGGCGCACCTGATCGGGCGGTTCTATTGGAGATACGAGGAACGGCTCAACTGGGACACATAGTCCGAAGGCACAGCCTTTCCTCACCGGCCGCTTCGACCGGCGGTCAGTTGCGAGGCCACCGACGCCGTGGCGGCTTTGACCTTTTCCTCATCGGCCAGGCAATGACGCGTCATAGCCTGTAAAGCGATTCTCCAGATTCCAGATGCTCTGCCCATGCCTGACCATCACCAACTTGATCACAGTCCAGACCCCCCTTTTCGCACAAGTCAGATGTAGAGAAGGCCGCCGGCGTCATCCCCGGCGGCCTTTCAAGGACTATCGCACCGAGATCGCGGTTCCTGCGCGACCTGTCACTACAATTCCACCGACTTGCACAGGTTCTTGTCGCTGGCGGCGACCCGGCCGCAGACCTTGCACATGAACTTGCCGTTGCGGACCAGTTCCTTGTACTCCTCGGGGTTGCTGATCTGAAAACCAAGATTATTGAGGTAGCAGAGGTGCTTATCGTGCCCCGGATGAGGCATTTCGGTCTTTGCCATGTGTTGTTTCCTTTCTTAACGCCCTTTTCTGAGCTCCTGTCGCCGGCTGATTTCACGATGCGCCAGCCGGGTTGCGATCGGCTCGGTCCCTTATCTACACGCGAATCTACCCCAGGGTTCAATTCCCCGGATTCACCTGGAGAAGGTATGACATCGCCAACGAATAGTCAAGTCGAGGGATTTCCTCGACGCGATTCGCTCCACAATCTATACTGCCCGGCATGTGAATCATCAACCCAGCAGAATCCCGTAACTACGTGGAGGCACAAGATGGACTACCGCAGAGTCATCCCTTGTCTGGACACCAAGAACGGCCGGCTCGTCAAAGGCGTGAATTTCGTCAATCTCAAGGATGTGGGCGACCCGGCGGAAAACGCCGCCGCCTACAGCGCCGCGGGGGCCGATGAGCTGGTCTTTCTCGACATCACCGCGACCCTGGAGGGACGAAAGACCTTCATCGACGCGGTCAAGCGAACGGTGGCGCGGACGACCATCCCCTTGACCGTGGGCGGAGGCATTTCCAGTTGTCAGGCGATCGAAGAACTCCTGGGCCTGGGCGTCTCCAAGGTCTCGATAAACACCGCCGCAGTGCGGAATCCCAGTCTGGTTCGAGAGGCCGCCACCCGGTTCGGCAGCGACAAGGTCACCGTCGCCATCGACACCGCCAAGAACCCCAACCTGCCCTCGGGTTTCGAGGTCATGGTCAAGGGCGGAACCACCGGCGCAGGAATCGACGCGGTCGAATGGGCCAGGAAGGTCGAGGGCCTGGGGGCCGGCGCGATCCTGCCCACCAGCATGGACACCGACGGCAAACAGACCGGGTACGACATTCCGATGACCCGTGCGATTGCCGACGCGGTGTCGCTTCCTGTGATCGCTTCCGGCGGGGCCGGCGCCCTCGAACACCTGTACGACGCCATCGAGCAGGGCCATGCCGACGCGGTGCTGGTGGCCTCGATCGCCCACTTCGGCACGTTCAGCATCCAGCAGATGAAGGACTACCTGGCCGGTCGGGGCGTGTCGGTCCGGCGGTAAGAACCCACGCTTATTGGCCCTTGGCTTTCGCGGTATCCGAGAGCGGCTTCAAAAAGGCCGCTCTCGTTTTTTTCGGCCAAAGTACCCCGCCCGTTCGACCGATAGGGAGGAGGGTGATAGTCCATAAGTCCTTATAAAATCGACTGATATACATATGTTCAGCAGACTGAGAAAAGAAGCGTTCCTCCTGAAGACCAAACTGTTCACCATTCGCTGGTATCCCAGCAATCGATCCTGCCTCCCGGCGGGCAGTCACCGCCGCCCTCCACAGTTGATGCCGCCGCTGATGGTCCGCAAGCCCGAGTGGCGGAAGTAGCACTCGTTCCTCCGCGAACACCGACAGACCAAAGAAAAGGGCCCGGCTTATGGCTCGAAACCGCCGCCGGACCCGTTGTCAACCTCTTCGATTCGCCCACCCTAGAAGACAGGCACCACGAACAGCTTCACCTCCGCGACCTGCACGTTCTTCGCCCCGCCGGGAAGGGCCGAGATGTCCAGATCTTCGACCCGCACCCAGAGTTGGACGGTGACGGCGCCGGGTCCTACGACATCCGGAACCACCCATCCGGTCCAGGTCCCGCCGGCAGGCGAGGTCGGCGTCACTGTCACCGAGAGCTTGCCCTTGAAGTTCAGCTCGATCCCCACGTTCGTGTGGCCAATATACGCATGGGCCGAAGGCGGAACGTTCGGATCGGGCAGTAGCTTGATGCAGTTGCCCCCGATGCAGACCGTCAGGTCCATGTCCATCGGAGGCGCCACCGCGCCGCTGCGTTCATAAGCGCCCATATCGACGCGGGTCCCCTGGATCCGGGACTTGCGGTCCAGGTCCAGAGGGAGTTGCTCGGCCCTGTTGTCGTCGCGGTCCACGTCGAGCACGTCGGGCACGAGAGCGGCATTGCTGCCGGCGTCAATCGCGGCCGATCCGCTCTTGAGACGGTAGTCGCCATCGAACCACTCGCCCTCGATGCCCCGACTTCCCGGCAGAACGAACTGCGGATTGACGTTGAGATTGCCCGTGCCGGACCAGCCGCCCTGGACGACGCTGTACGTCACCTGAATCGCCGAGGCGTGATTGCTCCAGACCTCGTTGCCCCCATTGTACAGAATGCTGTTGGCGACCCTGATCTCGGTCGCCAGGGGCAGACCCCAACTGAAGCTGGAAATCGCCCTGCCGCCGGCGGCGCGGTTGTCGGCGACGGTGCTGTTGACGATCGTCAGGAGGCCGTCGAGGTTGTAGATGGCCGCCCCGCCGACGGTGTCCGCGAAATCGGCGCTGTTGCCGACGATCCGACCGTTGTGGATCGCCACGTCGCCGCTGTAGTTGTAGAGTCCGCCGCCCAGCATCAAGGCGCGATTGCCGATCAACTGCGTGTTGACCATGCGGACCTCGCCGCCCAGGTTCATCACGGCGCCGCCCCAGACACCCGTGTTGCCCCGGAACGTGCAGTCGAGGATATCGAGCTTGCCGCCGGGATTGTAAAGCCCGCCTCCGTAATGATTTGGGTAAGCTCCATCCGCCCAGCCGGCCGTTATGGTCATACCGTCCAGGAGGGCCGGGGGCTCGCCCGCCGGGCCGGTCACCACGTGGTAACTGTTGTCGTCCACGTTCAAGAGGCCCCACAGATCGTTGTCTTGGAGATCCCCGTCCAGGATGGTCTCGTGCAAGGCGAAATCCCTCGTGTCGGGGTTCGCATGACCGTAGCCGGCGAAGCCGCCACGAATCGCCACGCCTTCAAGGAGCCGGAACGTGGCCAGACGGTCCCCTGACGCCGCATCACCGCCCTGATCGGGTTTGTAGACCCCCGCAGCCACCCAGATCTCGTCGCCTTCTCCGGCGACCGCCAAGGCGTCCTGGAGGGTCAGAAATGCACGGGTCCAGTTCGATCCGTCACGCACCGGCCCAGGGGCGTCGCGGTCAACGCGATACGTCTTTGCGACAGCGGGGCCTGAGACGGTGAATGCGATGTTCAAGTCCAGCGTCTTCGACAAGCTCGCGAAGATCCACTCGCCCGAAGCCAAAGGCCCGAACTCGCCTTCCAGCCCGCACACAGGCATGTAGATCTTGGGGCACACCTCCGGCGCCGGCCCCTGGAACCAGATCAGAATCACCTTCGCCACCGGATCGATCGACAGTTGCGGCGTACCTCCCAAATCACCTTGGGCCATGCAGGAGTTGGAGTAGACCCCTGTGGGCCCTGTGAACTGGATGGTGCTCGAAGGCCCTGGATTGGCAGGACTGAGGGTCCACTGAGCCGGCGGCGTCGTGCCCCCGATCCACGAAATGCTCGCAGCTTGCGCGGAGGTCCACAGGACCGCCGGCAACAGTGCACAAATCAAAGCTCTTGGCACGTTCATCTTCCATCCCTTCAAAAAGTCGATTTGTCGAGAGGGACCTTGGCCCCGCCTCCGACAAACTCGTTCCGTGAGAGAAGGCTCCCGTACAGTGCGTCCTGTCGGAAGGAGCTTCATTGGATGAGAACAGCGTGATTCTCCAGCGCCGGCGATGAAAAGGAGTCCGGCTTGCACACCCGCGTTCCAAATTCGCCGCGGCACGATGCGTCGCATGGCCTGCCGCACGGCTTGTTCACTGGTACGCAGCCGCCCGAGAGCAAGTTCAGGGACGCTCCAGGCAAGACTCCGAGGTCTTGCTCTCTCTGGCTTTCCAGCCCTCGCAAAGGGCAGAAGCTGCGCGTTCGCAGGCGTGCAGAACATGCCACAGGCAGTACCCAGGAATTCTCTGCCAAAAAAACGCTTGACGCCAAGAGACGTTCTGTCGATAATGCTCTGAGTTCTCGCGGATGTGGCGGAACTGGCAGACGCGCAGGCTTCAGGTGCCTGTGGCCTTAAGGCCGTGTAGGTTCGATTCCTATCATCCGCATTCCTCCCTTTGGCGGGCTTTCGCTCGGTCCTGTGATCCAGGCCGGTTTCCTCGCGAAGTCCTCCTCTGCGCTGTGACGACGGCGCAATTCTGCCTTTCAGACGGAACGCTCCCTAACGAAAAGAGACCACAGGGGCCGATAAACAGACTGTGAATCCGGGTGGGGAATGTCCGCCCGGTTGGTTAGCAGGCTATGGCAGTGGTTGAATGGTCGAGATTCTTAAGAGCTTCGAGCAGGTGGCGAGTCGGTTCAGTCCAGCGGTGCTGGTGCTGCCGGGGTTGACTCTGACCGGATTGGGACTGGTCACCTGGCTGGCGGGCATGTGCCGCAGGCGTTTGATCCCAGGCTTGGCCGGGGCCCTGACCGGCGGCCTGGCCATGTTCTTCGTCGGCGGACAGAACCTCCTCATCGCAGCCCTGACCGCCGGCGGGATCGCGGCGTTCGCCGCCGGAGCGCCCAGGCTGTTTGTGGCGGTCGTATTGGCCTTGCTGGGAGTCTCCGTGGGGTTCGGCGTTCAGGCCAGGAGCCAACTGTTTCAGCAGCACGGCCTGCTAATCAGCAGCCAGACGCTCCGACAAACGGAGACGAGATTCACCGTCCAGGAAAGCCTGGACGTAGTCCAAGCCTATGTCCTGGATGTCGTGGACGTCCTGGACCGGGCGATCGCCCGTCGATGGGTCCCGGCCGATCTGGCCGCCCTGGCCGGTGTGGGCGTGGGACTGCTGATCGGGGCCCTGCTTGTGCCTCGCATGGCCGGCGCGCTGACATGCTCGCTGGTCGGATCGGGATTGGTTTTCGCGGGCCTGACGCTGCTGCTGGTCTACAAGGGCTCGACCCCGGTGGCCCGGATGGAGCAGCAAGGGGCGTTCTATGGCCTGGCGCTGCTGGGCATGGGCGCGTTCGGCACGCTGGAGCAATTGCTTCTGTGCCCTCCGTCGGGCAGGGATCGGGAGGGTGGATCGAAATCCCGCTCGCGCAGGGAAAGATCGAAAGAGGATTGGCGCAACCGGTGAAATGCACGATGATGTTGCCACGGAATTACAGTGACATTTTGGAGGAGGTCTCCTCGTTGCAGAGACCCAGGAGCATGGTATGAACGGATTGACGGAGATTCTGCAAACGGTCCTCGTGGCGACACAGCAGTCCGCGGACAAGAACATCGTTCCCTTGAAGGTCCTCTGGAACCACGTCAGCAAGCTGGACCTGGTCGAGGCGCTGACGTTCATCTCGTTCGGCGTCGTCTGCCTGTTCTACGGCTGGCGGATCTTCAAGATCCTCGTGACGATCTGCTTCGGACTGATCGGCCTGGGCGTCGGCGTCTGGATCAACGACCGGCTCGTCACAGGCAACGTGGTCTGGCTGGCCACGTTCTCGGTGCTGGTCTTCGCCATCTTCTCGATTCCCCTGATGCGCTGGGGCGTGACGGCGCTGGGGGCCGCTTCCGGCGGCATTCTCACTGCCGGCGTGTGGCTGGCGGTCGGATTGCCCCAGGAGTACGTCTGGGCCGGCGGCCTGGTCGGCCTGATCGCCGGCGGCATGATCTCGTTCATCGTCTTCAAGATCGCGGTGATCCTCTTCACCAGCCTGGGCGGCAGCACCCTCATGACGGTCGGACTCCTGGCCGTCATGTACGGCTACATGATCAATCGCCAGAAACTCGAAACGCTCGTCTTCGAGCACCAGTGGTTCCTCCCGGCGATGATCCTGGCGCCCATGGCCGTCGGCATCTTCATGCAACACCGACTCATCAAGACCTCCCAGGACTGGAGCGTGTGAGGCGTCGTTGATTGGCGATGGCTGGTTTTTGATGCCCGACGGCAGAGCAAAGGGCCACGCCTTCTCACTCACAGACGTACCAGGCGACCCCTTCGTAAGTCCAGCCGGAATTCGGCTCTGAGAGTTGGGCGCGCTCGCGTTCGTCGCGAGTGTAGAGATAGCAGATTTCCGAATCGGATCGGAAGCGATGCACCGCGACAGAAGAGGCAGGCCGACGAGTCGGACGATAGGCGTAAAACGCAATCCCCTCGTAGGTCCACGTGTCGCGGCGGTCTTTGAAGAACTGGTCCCGCTCGGCTCGGTCGATCGTGTAGAAGCGGGCCGGGTTGTCGCGGGCCTTGAATCGATAGACCGGCATGGCGTTCGGATCGAGACTGTCCGGCGGCACGTGGCAGAAGATCCCGTCGAAGACCCAGGCGCCGTTCGGGTCCATCAGCAGGCTCTCCACCTCCCCTCCCAGGATCGTGTACAGATGCCCCGCGTGCCCCAGCGATCGGCATCTGTAGACCGGCGTCACTCGCGGAACCCATACCGCGGCGTATCGGCCCGAGTCGTTTGCGACGTATCCTGCGACCCGCCCGGTGGAATCGATCCCAAAGGCCCCCGACCAGGGGTACTCTGCGGGCACGAACCGGTGCAGGTCCACCACACTCTGTGAAGAACCCGACCACAGAAGAGCGCGATCGTCTCCCACCCCCACCTGCCGATCTCCCCAGCACCGCACGGCGTACGACCAGCGATACCCTCGCGGGTGCAGGTCCACCACGCTGTCGGCGGCGCCGGACCAGAGCAAGGCCCGCATGCCCTCCCCGCCAAAGGGGACGCCCGCTCCCACCTGCCAGATCCCCCAAGCGTCGCAAGCGTACGACCATCGGCAACCCGGCGGGTGCAGATTGACGACGCTGTCAGCGGTCCCGAACCACAGCAAGGCCCGCCAATCGGTCTCACCGCCGCCCAGGGGGACGCCGTAGCCCACCTGAAAGCCGTTCCAGACGCCCCCCGCCCGCGACGTTGCGAAACCCGCCGGATGCAGGTCCACCACGCTCTCGGGAGTGCCCGTCCAGAGCAGAGCGCGTTCGCCAGCGGATTCCGACATGCCGAACCCCACCTGCTGGTGGTTCCAGACGCCATAGGCGCAGGAATACTCACAACCGACGGGATTCAGATCGACCGCGCTCTGAGCGGTGCTCGACCAGAGCAACGCGCGGTTGTCGCCGATTCCGACCTGATGCCCGCCGGACGCATCCCAAACCTGCGACGACAGATACCCTTTGGGGTGCAGGTCCACCCTCTCGCGCGAGGGGTCCCGCCAGATGGCAGCGCGTTGAAGCCGCTCGCCATTGGCGTCTGTCGTTTCCACACAACCCGCCTGCCTCCCCTCGGAAACAGCCACGCAGACCGCATCGGGACCCAGGATCACCAGGTCGTATTCCAAGCCCCTGGCAAGAGCCCCAGCCAGGAGAATACCGGCAATAGCGACGATTCCCTCCCCTGATCTCATGACTTGCCTCCGGAGAAAACCTCATTCCCCGCCGAAACCGACCATCCCGGCCCGGCGACCTCGTCACCCATCCACAGATCCCTCCACCGACGGGGAACACTCCCTCTATCATGCAATCGAACCCCCGTCCGGTCAAGGGCCTTGTTGGGGTCCGCAACGCCGCAACGCCCGGTCGAAAAGTTTCCTCGGAGCCGGTCTTGCAAAACCCCCTGCCTCCGCTATAATGAAGCGTCTATGGGTGCGCCGTCGTATCATCCCGGCGGATTGCCCCATTTACCAGAAGGAAACTCGAGAGGCTTCCTGTGTTCGAGTCATTGACGGAAAAATTCAGTTCGGTCTTCCGGTCGCTTTCCGGTCGAGGTCGGATTACCGAGGCCAACGTCTCCGACGCCATGAACGACGTCCGCAAGGCGCTGCTCGAAGCCGACGTGAACTACAACGTCGTCAAGCAGTTCTGCAAGGACGTCCGCGACAAGGCCATCGGCGCCGAGGTGATCAAGAGCCTCCATCCCGGCCAGATGATGGTCAAGATCGTCCACGACGAGCTGATCCGGCTCATGGGGCCGGTGGACACGCGGATCTACTTCGTCTCGCCGGGACCGACGATCATCCTGCTGGCGGGCCTCCAGGGCTGCGGCAAGACGACCACCGCCGCCAAGCTGGGCAAGTACCTCGTCTCCAAGGGCCGCAACCCCCTGCTGGTCGCCGACGACCTCCAGAGACCCGCGGCCATCGAACAGCTCCGCATCCTGGGCGAACAGCTCGCCATCCCGGTCTATACCGACGAAAGCACCAAGGACGCGGTCAAGGTCGCCCGCGACGGCGTCAAGCACGCGAAAGAAAACGGTCGGGACGTGGTTGTGATCGACACCGCCGGCCGACTGCACATCGACGAAGAGATGATGACCCAGGTGGCCAACGTCGCCAAGGCGGTCACGCCGCACCAGATCTACCTGGTCTGCGAC